>JABCZK010000029.1 GCA_013289695.1 Acidobacteriota bacterium | reverse complement strand
TCACGCCAAACAAAACAGATTCGCCACTGCTCATTGACCCGAATCGAGTGCATTCCCCTCCGATTACCTCGCAGTGCTTCCAGTTGATTTCCAGGAGGTGAAGCCAAAATGCGCAGTTCAGTGGCGGCATGAAGCTGTAGTAATTCCCGCAGGGCAACCCGCTCGATAGCGCGGAAACGCTTGCTGTGTTGATAACGGAAAAGCTCCTCCGTTTCCTTGCAAGCAAAGCTCTGAATCATACGTACAGGGTACTACGTGGTGCGTTATACGTCAAGAGTTACATACTGCGGATGGGTTCCCAAGGGATAAATGACGCGACGCACCCTAATCGAGCAGCGAAACCAACGTGTGTCAAAGACGACATGAGATCGGAGAGGGAAGTTCGATAATCGTCCCCTTGGGCGCGCCCCTCTCATCATTATGTACCCTTCGCAATCGACTGCCTGGTCGGGCAGCGTTATAATTGCTGGATGGGTGCCACGGGAATTTCCAAAAATGAAGCGGCGGCCGTGATGCAGGTCCTCGCAGATTATTACCGCGCCTTCAGTACTCTCGATCTCCAGAAGATATTGCCCTTCTTCCACCAGCCCTCCCTCCTGGTTGGCCAACAGGGCGTTTTTGCCGTGACCAATCACGCCGAACTGGCCGTGGTCTTCACGCCCACAATGGAAGGCCTGCGCTCGAGAGGGTACGGCCGGAGCGAGTTGAGCCAGCCAAAATTAAGCCTGCTCAGCGCGACCGCGGCATTGGTCATCGGTGTCGCCGAACGCTACAAGACCGACGGGCAGCCGCTGGATCGTGCCGGCGTGACCTACGTCATGCAAAAGACCGACGCTGGCTGGAAGATCGCTGTGATCGTGCTTCACGATCCCGGCGTAGCGGCTCCGGGTGAGTAGCCGGACTCCCCGGCGCACGGTTCGCCACTGTCATTTGCGCTTGCCCGCGAGTCGGATGACCGGACAACTGGCCTCAAGGCTCCCGATCATGCTACAGGCTCAATCCAGCAGGGGAATCAACTTGAGGCAAACTTGCCACGAATTCCCCGAGGAAAGTTCTAAAATCGTCCCCTTGGGCGCGCCACCCTTTATTGGGTCCGACCCGGACGCTCGGGTAACACAACCTACCAAAGACACCGGCAACACTGTTGCACCCAGTGGATTTTCCGCCGGTTTCAGCACTCGCGTAAGCTCAGAGACTATCACCGCCAGTCCGCCGCCTATCGTTCCTAGAGAGATCTTCTTGACACGCGTCTTAGCAATTTGCTAAGTTCCTGATGTGCAGATTATCGGCAAACATTTGATAGAAGCTGCGCAAAAGAAGCATTCGAACTGGAAAGGCTCTCTTGGTTCTTGGGTCAGGATCGTGGAGGGGGTGAAGCCGCCCTGGAGCAACTTGCCCGCAGTCAGGCGGACGCGCAAAGATGCGGACCCGGTTGGAGACTGCGTGGTGTTCGATATCAAGAACAATCAAGCCAGGTTGATATCCTACGTAGACTACAAAATGGGAACGGTTACGGTATTGGCCGTGTTGACCCACAAGGAGTACGACAAAGGAGGGTGGAAAAATGCCTGCAACTGCTGAACGGCTGCCAGCTAAATATCTTGTCAAAGAAGAGGCTCCTCGGACCATTTCTTCGCCCGAGCAACACCAAGCCTACATTTCCCGCCTTCTCGAGCTGCAACGCAAAGCGCATCGCAGTACAGAAGAAACAGAAACTGCCAAACTACTCGTGGTGGTGATCGCCGACTACGAAGCGAAGCACTTCGTGGTCGAAAAGTCCTCAGGCGTCGAGGTGTTGCGAGAATTAATGGCGGTCAACGGCCTCCGGCAGAAAGACTTGGCAGGCGACTTGGGCGGCGAGAGTATTGTGTCCCTGATCCTGCAAGAGAAAAGACAACTCAACCGGCAGCAGATGGAAAAACTAAGCCACCGCTTTCACGTTTCTCCTGCGGTATTTTTCTAAAGTTAGCAGGCGAATCGCAATGATAGCCACCCCGGTGCTCCAAAACCGGCTACTGGCTCAATCCGGCAGGGAATTCGATCTGTGGCAAGCTTGCCACGAATTCCCCGAGGAAAGATCTAAAATCGTCCCTCCGGGCGCGCCAGTCTCCACGGTAGTTTTTCTTCAATCACTTCCGCCTGTACCCCTAGCTCGAATCGAACTAATGACAGGACAAATAAAGCGTTGCTTCAAATGTTCGGTGACGGCATAAATCAATCAGGAGCCAGCGCTTGGAAGCGTACTGACACGGTTAGGGCTTCCTCTGGGAGCAAATTCGTTGACTGGAGTGCGGGAGAATCATACGATTCGCGACATAGGGTTCCAGGTTGGAGGTTCCGCAGCAAATCAATTCAACGAGGAGGAAGCATGTTCATAGTACGAGCAGGTTTATTGATCAGCTTCGCGTTGCTTCCTGCAGTCGCGGGCGCACAGACAAAGCAGCCTGCAAAAGACACGCCTGCACGGCCATCAAGCAGCTCGATGATTGTAGAGCCAGGTTCTGAAAAGTGGGGCGACGTCCCGGCGGCTGCGATGGTCGGTACGCCGTCGGTTGAAGTCGGCGGTAAATTGCGCGTTGCTGTCCTGCAGGGCGATCCGATGACCGCGGGGCACACATATACTCTGCGCCTTTCGTGTTCCGATGGAGCGAAGATCGCACCGCACTGGCACCCGACGACGGAGAACGTGACGGTGATCAGTGGCGCTGCCGCCGTGGGAATGGGATCGAAATGGGACGAGGCGGCACTGAAAGACGTGCCCACGGGCGGGTTTTTCTGGGCCGGGCCCCGCATGAGGCACTTCGCGGAATGCAAGGGCGATACGATTCTGCAGGTGCACGGGATCGCGCCGTTTGTGATTAATTTTGTCGGTCCCGATGATTCTCAACCAGCCAAGAAACCAGAGTAACGAGACGTGACATCGCCGAACGAAAATCTGAGTTAGGTACAGCGGCAGCCTGACTACTGATTAGTTCTATAAGGGAGCGAAGGAAAAAATACTTCTCCCACAGGTGGGTGTCTTCGCGTGGCTTCCAAACCAACGCGTCGCGTCACCCGACGAGTTTGTTCCAGCACGGCGCTTCTGCGTTGAGCGCGTTAGCCAGGACTTGTCGATCTCGGCGAAATACGATTCTTTGCGTTCGGCAACGGAACCCACATTCCGCATGATTTTGCGTTTTTTTCCATAAGCCACTTTATACCGGGAAAGCAACATAATCGTCGCTTTCCACAGGCGAGCATGTCGCATGCTTTCTCGATCCGGCGCCTGCGCGTTTCCGGCTGCTTGGCTGAGCTTATCGAGAAAATCCAGTCCCGGCGCGCCATCGGTGTGATGTCCGCCCACCCTGCCTGCGCCAGCGGGGCGGCTTTGAGGGCTTTCCGTAGATCCGCTGGCACCCTGATCTCGGGTTCTTCTCCGGCCCGCGTGATCTCCACCATTACCGTGTCGCAAGCGTCTGCACCTGCAGCATCGTGCATGGCTTTGTTAACCGTGAGCCGGTGACTCCCTTTGCCGTTTGGTTTGAGAGCGGCTCGAAAAGCGAAGCCATTGATGGTTCCCTCAACCATCGTCCTGCCTCGTGACGGAAGCCTCGCACTCGCGCTCTTGGGCAGGGTTAGAACGGTCCACGATCCAATCTTTTCGGTCGCCTTAGGCCGAAACAATTTCGCACTGAAGCGAATTGTTGACTTGGTCTCTTGCAGCGTGGCCAGCTTCATCTGTTCTCATACTACCAAACAAAAATGCTTGCCAGGTCAACTCACGGTTCGTTGAGTCGTCTCAATGGGTCGACGCAACCGTTGCTCAAAGTCTGCCTGCAGCGGTCTCAATCGTTAAGGTGGTTCGCGAGCGCTGGCAGAGCCGGCGAAGAAAAAGGGCGTAGACTTGCCGCATCTCTCCCCCAGGGGCGATTCCTATCTCAGGAGATTATAAATATGGCGCGACGCACGTTCCTGACTCAGTTGGCGGGTTTGCCTTTTCTGGCATTGGGTCTGAAGGCCGAAGAGTCAAAAAAATCTCTCAAAATTATGATGAAAAGCGCGTGGGGGCCGGACGACCCAACACGGGCAGCTTTTCCGTTCGCGCACGGACTCGCGCTCGCAGAAGCGGGTCACGAGGTACAAATCTTCCTCCTCGCGGAGGCCACATCTCGGATGCGAAAGTCCATGGTGAACGCGATTTTGCCGGTCGGCTGGCCGCCGCTGAGCGAAACGCTCGACAAGGTCGTAGCAAAACACATTCCGATCTTTGCTTGAGGAGCCTGCTCCCGGGCCCGTGGAGTCACGGAAACAGACTTGAATCAATGGGGAGCAAAATTCGGTAATGCGGCGATATTTGTCTCGCTCGTAGAATGGGCAGACCGAATCATCGTGGAATGACGATCGGCGCATGTGCGCCGTGCGTCCGGGCTCATCTCGGCTTTCGACAGCGGCTTTGACTCCCGACAAGTCGGGTGATCTCAATGGGTCGACGCAACACTAAGCTTGAACCCACCTGGCACTGAAAACAAAAGTCAAAATCGCCAGCCAGGGTTAGACCAGCGGGGACGCTGCCCTGGTTAGGTTTTGGCCCCGCACGGCCAAACAGATGAATCTCCCGCGGAAGCATTGTCGAATCAACCCGCTGAGTGGTGTTGCATCGACCGGTTGAGCTGGCACGCGCTACCGGACATGTCGTTTTGGCAAGTCTCGACATGTCCGGTCAGCACGCTCGTTTTACATCCCGCTTTTGACGTAACCATCTTCCGCAGTGACCAGGCCGGTGTTCGGCATTTCAGTCTTCACCTTCACTGGCTCAAGAGCCGGCTTCTTTGCACTCTTAGCCAGAAACGTGAGTCCGTATTGATTCTTCAGGTTTCTGCTTACATCCTGCAAATACGGAGTGATGTCAACTGGAGCACCGAAAGCGAGGTAGTAAGTCTCGCCGCCGGTCTTTTGAGCCATCAGATCCAGGCCAGTTTGTGCCAGATCCGTGCGGAAGAAACCACGGCCGGCGCGGCCCACTCCCGGAGAGTAAATTGAATAGACGATAAAGCCTCCTCGTTGCGCTTGTGCGAAAGCCGCGTCGAGGTAAGGGTTGGTGAAGGGATCATTCGAAAACCCGCCACCGAGAGGATCGGTTCCGCTGGTGATCATCAAGATTTCGCGGCGATCCTGGGTCTCCGGCCATTTCTTCATCAGCTCCGACAGCGCCAGGTACGGGCTCGTGTATGCCGCGCCAAACCCAAGCGGCAACCGCAAAGATTTTTCTACCAAGGCGTGGTCGGTCGTCAGGTTTTGTGCCGTGTATACTGTGCCGTTGCGCATATAACCGACGCCAATCGCAGTCGTGGCCGGCTGCTCCTCGATGAATTTGTCAATGCTGCTGAACTGCAAGGCGAGGCTGGATCTGGAAGTGTCGTCAATCAAGATGAAGAGTTGCAGTCCGGCCCGGTCTCCCTGCAGCGGGACCCAGCTTGAGACCATATCCCGCTGGCCTTTCTGATACACCTTCACGTCATCTGGCGCCACCGCCGGAACTTGTGCGCCGTGGTGCGATTTCACCGTCACTACCATGTGCACGGGCACGTCGCCTGAGGAGCTTGCTTGCTGCGCCGACGCCGGTGCGGGTCCAGAGATCACACCGAGAACTAGTCCAAACATCGTTCCCAAAGTTATAGAAGATTTTCTTATCAAGTTGCCTATCTTTAGGTTTCGCATTCTTTTCATCCCTTCTCTCGGAATCCGAGAGTTTCAGCTGGCGTTGGCGTCGCTCTTGTCGCCGCCTTGATTCCGTCAGCCTCGGAACAGTGTTTCGTCCCTATCAATGAGACGCGGCGCAGGAAACGCTGGGTGCGTTCCGATACGTCTCTAACTGCTAGACTTTACAGCACTTGCCAAAATCGCATATTTACTCGAGCAGTGTGCCAACGCATTTAGTCAATCTGCAGCACACTTGTGAGGAAGTCTAGGTACGGACAGACATGAGCTGAAATCGGCAACAAGAGTTCTAAGGCCGTCGCCTTGGGCGCGCGATATCAACCACATCCGTTCCCCGCTGGAACTTTGCCCTCGGTGGGTGTAAATTTCTCTTGCGTAGGACGCCGGGCGAAGCGCGTCAACAGGTATAACAACGAACATGCACACAGCAGGCAAGCTAATTGAATCGGATTTGCACGACGCGCCAAAAGACGCGCGCTCGAGTGCGGATGACTCTGCAAAGAGTCTGAGAGAGCAATCCAAACTCGCGCTGCGCTGGTTCTCGGTCCCGGTTGCTCTGGCAAGCGTCGCTGCCGTAGCGCTGGTTGCCGTGCCGTCGCTCGGATTCTATGCCGCGGCCGCGTTGCTCGGGAAGATCCGTCCCCTGCGCGACGCCTATCAATTTCTCTCGCGCACTTATGACCAGCTCCTCAATCACCTCGGCCAAAAAGTTCTGCGCGACCCCCGAGACACTCCCGCGCTGCGGCTCATGGTCTCCCTCACGCTCACCGTCGTGCCAATTTTCCTGGTTCAGCTCGTTATAGGGAAGCCCCGACTCTGGCTCGCGCTGGCTTTCTATCTTTCTCTCTACGGTCTCAAGTTTCAGCGCTTCGTCAGAATGTTCAGCGCCAAACACCTGGAAGCACACCGCCGCCAGGGCTACTTTTCGGAGAAATACGACAAGATCTTCGGTCGTTACGTCGAATTCTTCCTCGGATTCTTGTATGGCAACGTTCCAGAACTGGATCGCACGGTCCACGTCCGCCTCCACCACAAGGAAAATAGCGGGCCTGACGACACCACCTCCACCATCGGCTACGATCGCACCAGCAAACTGGATTTCCTCTGGTATCTTTCGGACAACATTTGGACGGTCGTGGGTCTTACGCCCTACCTCTACTTCAAAGCCAGAGGCGAGGACGAGAATCGCAGGCGAATGTTATGGGGAATCACGCTGTACGCCATTTTCTTTGCAGCGGTTTTTATTTATGACTGGAGAATCGGCATCGCCTACCTGCTCGTTCCTCTTCTCGTCATGAACTTCATCATGGCCATGACCGCGTGGGTCCAGCACGCTTTCTACGACGAGGAGCGGCCCGAGGATTATTTCGCGAACACCGTCACTGTGTATGATGAAGTGAACTTCATGAACGAGGGTTACCACCTCTGTCATCATCACCGCTCCGGCTTGCACTGGACCGAGATGCCCGCCCATCTCGAGCGCATCAGCGGCAAAATGAGAGAGTCCGGCTCCGTGGTCTTCCGCGATTTGGATTTTATGGAGCTGTTCTTCGAGTTGACTGTCCTGCGCAGAATGAACGTCCTCGCCGAGAAGCTCGTCCCCTGGGAACCCATGGATCACGAACAAAGGCTGGCTCTGCTGGAAAAAAGAACCAAGCCCGTAAGAACCGCCGTCTCGGCCTGAAATCTAATTTTTGTAAAGCGTCCCTGTGCCGCGCTGTCCGCCAAAAACTACAAAGGTTTCTTGCCCACTCCGCAAATCCAGCCTTTCGCGCGTTGCTCGGAAATCTGAATATCCGTGTATCCCGCCGCAGTAAACAATTCCCGCTGTTCCTCAACGCTCAAGTTCGCAGATCGCACCAGCTTCATCGCCGGTCCATGCAGCCAATCGTTCGCCCCTTTCTTGTAACTTTCCGCAATCACGATCAGCCTCCCGCCCGGTTTCAACACGCGCAGAATCTCCCGCATGTCATTCACCAAATCAGGCCAGTAATATTGCGTTTCTACGGCGGTCACCAGATCAAATTTCTCCGCGGCAAACGGCAGTCTCGACACCGAAGCGCGCGTGATCTCCACCCGCCCTGCCTGAATCAATTGCGCATTCTTCGCGCTCGATGCAGCCACGCTGCCCGCGGCGTAGTCCACGCCATAAACTCTGCCCGTCGTCGCCAATGCGGCCAACTTTTCGATCGTTCGCCCGCCCCCGCACCCCACATCCAGAATCGTGAACCGCTCTGCGATCGACACGTGCTTCACCCCCCAGTCGGTGACGCCCGAATGGGACATGTTCATCATCCACAGAAAAAGCCTGCCCACCCATTTTGTCGGCTTGCGCACCTGATTCACCAGGTAAACCGCCAACCCAGCTACGCAGATGTAATACAGCGTTTGTTCCATCGCGTGTTTGGATTGCGAAAACAGGGGCCGCCTCCCAAATCGCAGCTTCACTTGATTTAAACGTCGCTTCTACCGGAAACGCCCCAAAATAGTCACTCGATATTAAGTTCTCAGCAACCGAATTGCAGTTAAAATGGTGGCGCGAGTCGCGGCGGCATGCGCAATCCTTTACGTCGTGTAACCGCCCGGGCGCCGCAGCCGTCCCTTGACTGGAATTCCGGGAGCCTTTGAAATGAAGAAATCGCTTTTGCTCGCGCTGGCCATGATTTTTGGTACCGCAGCCTTCGCGCAGGACGCGCCGAAAGTAGAAGTCGCCGCGGATTATTCCTATTTTCGCGCCCCACAAGGCGGCTTCGTCCCGAGCTCCTCTTTCAACGGCGGCGGCGCGTCTGTTGTCTATTACTTCTTCAAACGGGTCGGCCTCAAAGCCGAATTTCAGGACTACGGCAGCTACGCGCAGAACATTTCCGTGCCCGCCAGCACCCAAGGCTGCAACAGCCTCTCGGATTGCCAGCTATCCGCCAGCGGCAGCGTGTTTACCTACACGATCGGCCCGGTCCTGCGCTTCCACGTGAAGCACTTCGAACCCTTTGCGGAAATTATGTTCGGAGGGGCACACAACAATATTTACCGGAACATCTTCAACGCCTGCGCCGCCCAGGGAGAATGCATCAACCTCAGCAAATTGCCGAACAACAATGCCTTCGACTTCGTCATCGGCGGAGGCCTGGACCTTCCCTTCCGCGAACATATTTCTTTCCGCTTGGCCCAGGTTGATTACGTTCGCACCGGCTTCGGCGATAGCCTCGTAATCGGCAACAGCATCCAGAACAATCTCCGCGCTCAGGCCGGAATCGTCGTCAGGTTCTAGCCGCCCTCGTTCCGAGCCCAGTCCCGCTCAGAACCCGCGCGCGCGTCCGCTGTTGGCCGGGCCGGCCTGAAATTTCGGCCACGCGCTGTTCAGCAATCCGCCGTGCGTTCCAGCGAAGGCCACGATCTTGCCTGCGCGCCCGGCAACGTAGACGGTCCCATCAGGTGCAATGGTCGGCGAGGATGCAACGCTTCCGCCGACAATAGCGTGTGCCAGTATTTTGCCCTCAGAAGATACGGCGAAGAGTCCCGCGTCGTTCACCGCGTAAATCGTTTCGTCTGCGGCAAGCACTGGAGTTGCCGAAAAAGTACGGCTCTCGGAATCGAACGCCCATTTCTGCGTGCCGTCCGGCCGCACTGCGTACAGAAAGCCATCGCCGCTGGCAAAATAGATCGTGCCGTCCACGGCAATCACCGGCGAAGCGCGATTCACGGAATGGGTCTTCGTTTTGAATTCCCATTTCAGGTGCCCATCCGAGGTGAGCGCCATCAAGCGCGAATCAACCGCGCAGATGTAAAGCGTACCGTCGTCTCCCACCGCCATCGCTGAATCCAGCCAGAAATTTCCCACGGGAATGTGTCCGCCGTTTTTCGTAATCATGTCCACTGTCAATGGCGGATTCATCACCGGATATTGCCACTGGATTCTTCCCGTCGAATCCACCGCATCCAGTCTTCCAGCGCCGGTATAGACGATCAGCCCGTTCGCAAGCTTGCTCACCGAACCGCCGTTCTGATAGCCGTAGCCTGCAGGCCAAGCGAAAGTTCCGTACGTCAAGCGCACCGCGCGCATCAGCCCGCGCCACGGCGTGTACAGAAAGGTCTGGTCAATGGCGGCGGTGAAGGAGCCCATTCGTTTATCTGCGTAGGGCCCGCCTCCGGCCACCCATTGCTGCGTGCCGTTGTGATTGATGCCGAAAATAAATTGATCTTCATTCGTGACGTAGATCGTGTCGTCCGCGCCAAGCACGGGCGCCACCTGCATCGGTCCCGCGTTGAATTTCCAGCGCAGATTGCCCGACGCGTCGATGGCGTACAGGAACCCATCTTCACTCGCAGCGTACACCGTGCCGTCATCGCCGAGCGCCAACGCCGCACCGATAGGCCCTGACTTCGTGAAACGCCATTTTTCCGGAATCGACGCCACTTTCTCGCGAAAGACTGGCTTGGCGCCGGCGAAGCGCGTGGAATATAAATGCAACCAGTAGGTGTCCACGATGACGCCGCCGATAATGACAGCCCCAACGATCAGCAGTACCCAACGAATCACCCGTCTGAATATTCGATACTTCGTTTGGCTCATCGGATCACCCGCACTTTCGCGTGTGGCTTCGCGCCGAGTGTCAGCATTCAATTACCTCCTCGAACGCCCTTCCTATCCCTCAAACTGAGATTCGACGCTCGGCCCGGATGCTATCAACCTCCCTCTCACCTGTCCGGATAATTATGTGAATTATGCGCAAGCGCAAACTAATAACCCGCCTCCCGCCTGAGCTATATCGGTAGCGGCGCTGCTTGTCGATCGCACGGCAGCGCGATTCATCCTGAGAGCCGGCAGCGCCGGTTCGAAGGGCTGCGCCCTCGCTTGGCGCGATGTCATCCACATCGCCCACTCGCGTTTGCCTTTGCCCCTCGCACCTGCGTCTCTGACGATGCGAAAAGCATCGTCATCCTGAGTCCGGCGCCTTGGTTTCAAGCCGGGCGAAGCCTGCCCGCCGCTGGCGGGGATCTCGCCCGCACCCCCACTCGCCACACCACTCGCCTATCGCTTCCGCGACATCCCTTCCCTTTCTCCATTCATCTTTTTGCGATTTTAGTGTACTAGTAGAATTGCAAACATAATTTAAAGCGGAGTCGTGACACTAGGACATCATCCGGCGCCCGGTCCCTGCATCCGTGCGAACGCTGAACAACCGTACGGATCCAGGCCCAGCGGCCGCGCCGGCATCCCAAGGAGCAATCATTCGATGGCGCAAGGCGACAACATCGGCATTTTGACAGGCGGCGGCGACGTCCCCGGTCTGAACTCTGTAATAAAGTCCGTGGTGTATCGCGCCACCGAAATGGGTCGCACCGTCACCGGCATTCGCAAAGGCTGGAAAGGCCTCACCAACATGAATCACGCGGATACCGGCGAAGCCCGGCTCGATCGTCAACTCACCCGCGAAAATACGCGCACCATTGACCGCAGCGGCGGCACCGCGCTGCACACTTCCCGCACCAACCCGCGCAAGGTCGCCTCCAACAAGGTTCCCGCGCACATCTCCACCGACCAATTGAAGAAACTTGCCTTCGACGGAAAATTCTACGACTTCACTCCCATCGTCATCGAAAATCTCGAGCGCCTGGGCATTGGCTGCCTTATCGCCATCGGTGGTGACGACACGCTCAGTTTTGCCTCGGTTCTTTCCGGCCACGGCTTTCCGGTGATTGGCATTCCCAAAACGATGGACAACGACGTGCACGGCACCGAATACTGCATCGGATTTTCCACGGCCATTACGCGCGCCAAAGATGCCATCAACCGCCAGCGAACCACGCTCGGTTCCCACGAGCGCATCGGCGTCTTCCGCATTTTCGGCCGCGATGCCGGTTTCACCGCGCTCTACACCGCGTACATCACGTCGGCGCGCTGCCTGATCCCCGAGGTTCCTTTCGATCTGGACCGCGTCTCCAAACTCCTGATGGAAGATAAGCACAATAATTCCAGCAATTATTCGCTGGTGATCGTTTCCGAAGGCGCCACCTGGACCAACCGCGTCGTGGACGAGTACGGCGAAGCCGACGCCTACGGCCATCGCAAAAAAGTGGACATCGGCCACGCTCTCGCCGACGAGCTGCATCGTCGCACGGGCGAGGAAACGATCGAGAGTGACCTGACTTACGATTTGCGCAGCGGCGAGCCCGACGCCATTGACCAGATCGTCGCGATCACCTACGCAAATATCGCGCTCGATTTAATTCGCGACGGCGTCACCGGCCGCATGGTCGGCGTGCAGAACGGTTGCTACGCCTCCGCGCCCCTCCCCGGCCCCGCGTCCGGAGCGCGCAAGCTCGACGTGGCAGCGCTCTACAACAGCGATCGCTACAGGCCCAATTACACCTCGAAACTCGGTGAGCCGCTTTTGTTCGGCCACACGTAAAGTTACTCTGACATAACTCGAACTCTGGAGCCGGAAACAGTATTGCCCGCGCGACTTCCGCTCCAGCCCTGTGTTATTACCGGACCAGAGGTGGCCCCATGTCGCGAAAGCCCCAGCTCGCTGCCCCGCTTTTCATTTTGTGCAGCGCTCTTGCCTTCTGGCCCAAACCGGTTGCAGCGCAAGCCGCGGAGCCCGCCATTACCAGGCTCTGCACGCCCAAAATCACCGCAAATATCGTCGTCGCATCTCCACAACAGCGCTACGACGCCGGCCAGCGTTCCCAGCCTCCGATTACCGACACTTATAACGGTTTCGCGTGGCCCGACACGCCCCTGGGCGTGCTCAAAACGGAAAATGGCTACGAGTTTTTCGCCAGCGATGGTGGCTCGCACGCACGGCAGATGTGGCGGGGTGAGTGGGTCGGCAACAACAAGTCCGGATCCGTCGTCACCACGTTCGGCACGCTTGCGAACCCACTCGGCTCGGGCGATCCCCAGAACGTGAGCATCTCTCGAAATCCCGATCCCGCCGTTAACCCTAATTACCCCAGCTATGGCTACATGGGCGGCGGGCCGGTGTTTCGCGTTCCGGCAGACATGCCCGGCGCGGGTAATCTGTTAGTCGTCTATCACGCCGAGCTACCCAATGACGCGCTCTACGCTGCTCTTGGCCTGGCCGAGTCCACGGATAACGGCCTGCACTGGACGGACTTGGGCGAGATCATTCGCCTTAATCAGGCCTACGCGGTGGGTCTCGACGGCTTCGAAATCGGTGATGGCCCGCTCGTGCTCTCGGCCGATCGCAAGTATTTCTATCTGTATTTTCCAGATTGGCTTGCCAACGGCACGCTGCACACCACCACGCCCGCCGGTGCCTCGACCACCACCAACGTCTCGGTTGCGCGCGCGCTGGTATCTTCGGTTCTCGACGCCGCCTTCGCCTCACCCCACCCGCACTCCATCCCCTTCCAAAAGTTCTATCAGGGCGATTGGCGTCTGCAACCCGCAATCGGCGGTGCGTCCACCGACCTCAACCCGAAATCCGCGTACCAGGGGTATCTCGATATCCATTACAGCGACGCAATCCAGCGCTACATAATGATCATCTCCAACGACACCACATTCGGGTATTCCGAATCCGTGAATAGTCTGGCTTGGACTTTGCCTGTGTCGCTGGGAATTTTTGGCCCCATCGCAGCCTATCCCACCGCCGTGGGACTCGGCGAAGATCCGCACGTTCTCGGCAGCACTTTCTACGTTTACTTCACTCATCTGTCCAGTGAGGGTTGGCCGGGCGGCGCGCTGCGGCGGCTCACTCTTACTTGTCAAGTCCCCTAACGAACGCGTTCAGAATCATCCGCGTACAAAGGCACTGCGCCGTTTCCAAACCGCTAGCGCCATGAAGGCCGCCCCCAGCAGCGGGAGCGTCCCAGGCTCGGAGACCTCTTGCACCCCAAGAGTATGGTGGGGCGGGTCCGGATCCCCGGTCCCTAAGTGCTTCCCACGCCCATCGTCTCGCGCGTCACTGAAGCCGTCCAGGTGGCGCCGGATAGAATCACGGTCAGTCCGATCTTCGGCAGTACTCGCGAAGTCAGCAAAGTGAGAGTAAAAAACAGCATCACTCAATCGTACGGAATCTTCCGATCCACTGAAGCGCGTGCCCGCAGGAATCGCGATCTTGCCTGGTTCGACCAGCAGCTGCGAGCTTTGCAGCGCGGCTGCGGTTGACCCTAGAGGCCAAGAGTGCTCCCCCGTGCGCCCCACAAATTGCCCCACGCCGTCGTATCCGATTCTGTCAGCATGAGCGACCACCGCGAACGCCAAGACTGCCAAAATTAGACCCATGGCCCTGTTCATTTTTCTCTCCTGTGATTAAGTCCCACGATTTTGGCTATATAGCGGCCAGTTTTAGCTGGGCGCCTTTGATTTTGCTGTGGGGAAGCGCCCTGCGGGGCGATTCACCCGGAGATCGGACGGCGCCGGATCGAAGGGTAGCGCCGCACTGTAGTGCGCCACTGGTGAGGCGACCATCGCCGATAGCGGTCCCGCTCAGCGGGAGACCCCGCTACCAAGACCTCGCGCCTTCGTCCGCGGACTGTTCGGCCACCGCAGCACCGATTCTGCGGTGACCACACAACCTCTGCTGTCTCAGCCCTGCGCCTTGACCGCCGGGGCTTTCTCACAGCAGCCGGATACGCTTGCACGATGAAATTTAGATTAGTGCGGCGGAATGAACCATCAGTGAAACGCTGTAGCAAGCTAAACAATTCTCCCGTATCCCAACTCGTAAGCTTCGCTCCCGCACCAGGAGCTCTCGACCCAAGGGGCTCGAGCGCCGATGCCTGCCCGGATATATCCGCTTCACATGGGCATTGTAATAGAACGAACGGTCGTGCTATTATCTCGCAGTCGCCATGAAAAACGCCTCCCCACGCCCTGCAGCTTCGCAGCCCGCGCAGCGCCCCGCCGCTCGAGCCACGAATCTTCCGTCGCGCCGCCCGCGTGGCCTGAAAACCCGCCGCGCCATCCTGCGCCAGGCCGTCAATATCGCTTCCCTCGAAGGGCTCGAAGGTCTTAGCATCGGCAAACTCGCCGCTACCCTGCGCATCAGCAAGAGCGGCCTCTTCGCGCACTTCGGCTCGAAGGAAGATCTGCAATGCGCTGTCGTGGACCAAGCGCGCGACATCTTCGTCGAGAAAGTCATCCGCCCCGCCGCGCAACTTCGCGGGCTCCCCCTGCTGCGCGCACTTTGCGAAAATTGGCTCTGCTATGGCGAACAGAAGACCTTCCCTGGCGGCTGCTTCTTTTCCGCCGCGTCGCTGGAATTTGATGATCGGCCAGGCCGCGTCCGCGAGCGCATCGTCGGCCTGATGAAAAAATGGCTGGGAAATCTTGAACACGCCGCGCGCGACGCGCAATCCGCCGGCGAAATCCGCAAGGATGTGGACGTGCGCCAACTCGCATTTGAAATTCAGGCGCTCGCCATGGGTGGCAATTGGAGCTCGCGCCTTTTCCGCGATCAAAATGCTTTCCGTTCGGCCAGAGCTGCGATTCTGCAACGCATTGATCAGGTCGCTACACCTGCGCAATCGAGGAAGTGATGCGGATCAGTTCCGGTTGGCTCCTGGGCACTTTCGCGAGCTTGCTGCTCTCGTTCGCGGTGCAGCCGCAACGCGCCAACGCCCAGACCGCGCATACCACGGCAAACACCAATTCCACCGAGATCCCGCTGCAACGCTGCGACCGCCTGCCCGTCGTAATCGTCCAGGTCAACGACGCCGACAAGCGCTTCCTGATCGACACCGCAGCCACGTCCATGCTCAACGAAAAATCATTCGTCTCGGGACACGCCAAAGAAATCCGCGTCCAATCCTGGAATCAAACCACCGCGCTCAGCGCCCGCGTCGTCTCCATCGGCGAGCTAAAGCTCGGCAGCCACGTTCTGCGCGGCGTCACGCTCCCCGCGATTGACTTAACCGCGTTAGCCAAAGCCTGCGGCGCCCCGCTCGACGGAGTCCTCGGCGTGGACCTGCTCGAGCAGCTAGGCGTAACCATTGATCTGCAACGCAGCGTCGCGCGCCTCGGCATCGCCGCGCCCAGTTCTTCCGAAGTTACTGTCATCGCGGAAATGGAGCAAGCCATGCACTCCTGCTCCGAAGCGTTCAACGACGCGGATGCCGCCAAGCTCGCCGCCTGCTTCGATCCCGATTTCGTCTTCAGCTCCCCCGCCGGAGAGTTGCGCGGACGCGAGCAGGCCACCAATCATTTTCGCCAAACGTATTTTGGCCTGACTCCGCGCGTCCATTTTTCCATGACCACGAAGGATCAGCGCGCCGTCGGCAACGTGGTTTGGAGCCTGTACGACTACACCATCGAATCCGCAAACATTCACACCTCCGGCCGCGGCATGATGCTCTGCCGCAAATCCGATGATCACTGGTACATCCTCAGCATGCATGAATCGCCGCTTGATTCCGCTTCCAATCGCGCCCGTTGAAAACGGGAGTTGGGCGCAGATCCCGCTGAGCCGAACCAATTTAATTTCAGTCCGCGCATTCTGTTCTTACAACTCTTCACAAGAATTTTACAAAAAACAGACGCACTTGTTGCAACCCGCTCCTGGCCAGCTGGCAACATTCGCGGCGGGCAGGTCAGCATTTCTTCTTAGACGATGTAGAACATCGCGCACTGGCCCGCTACAAAGGAGAATCTCGAATGCAAGTCCGCACCATCGCTCTCACTGCGTGTCTCGCCGTCGCACAGCTGATCGTTCCCGGCTTGGCCCGCGCACAGTATCAAGTCACCAATTTGGTCTCGAACCAGGAAAAAACCGCAAAAACGACGGATCCGCTCCTGGTGAACGCCTGGGGCATCACTCACCCGCCGGGCGGCCCTTGGTGGGTCAGCGACAACAACTCCGGCTGGTCCACCCTCTACGATAGCAACGGCGCCAAGGTGGCCTTGGACGTATTGATTCCCACCGCAGGGGGTGATGGTCCCGGTTTGCCCACGGGCACCGTTTTCAACGGGAATTCCTCAGAGTTTAAGATTAAAGGTGGGCAGGCGGTCTTCCTGTTCGCCACGCTCGACGGCACGATCAGCGGTTGGGTCCCTTCGGTGAATCGCAACGCCGCCATGGTTGCCGTAAGCACTCCGGGGGCCTCCTACACCGGTTTGGCAATCTCCACCAATCCATCCGGTAATGTTCTGCTTGCCGTGGACAATGCCAACAACAAGATTGATATCTACGACGGCGCCTTCAAGCTCCTAAAGTCCGTTACCGACACCACGCTTCCCGCCGGCTTCTCAGCCTTCGGCATTCAGGACTTCGGCGGCCTCGTCTACGTCTCGTTTGCCGCCAACTCCGGCGCTAGTGGTGGCTTCGTTGATATCTTCGGCGAAGACGGAACGCGCTTGAAGCAGCTCATTAGCGGCGGTGCGTTGAATCAGCCTTGGGGTTTCGCCGTAGCTCCGAAAAATTTCGGAGAATTCAGTAACACTCTGCTGGTCTCAAACAACACCAATAGCGGCACCATCAACGCCTTCAACGCCATCACCGGCCAGTTCGTCGGCACGTTGAAGGATGAGAATGGCGTCGTAATCCACATTGACCAGCTCTGGGGCATTCAATTTGGTGACGGAACCGGCGCAGATGGTGCCACCAATCAGCTCTTTTTCACCGCCGGTCCGGACAATAATTTCGCCGGATTGTTCGGCGTGATTAACGCGAAGTAGCGAAAACCGGTCGGTAACAACCAGCCGCGCGAAGGGCCGCCACCCCCGGGGGCGGCCCTCCCCCCTGATGCAGCCGCGTTCGGTGAGTGCCGCAACCGCGCAGCGCAGTCGTTACCGTGCGCTGACGCGCCTTAACGGGCGCGACCGCGCCGCATGCCTCCCGATTTCCAAAGCTTGCCGAATCGATAGGGCGCGAGCAGGGCTTCGAGCGCGCGACGAATCCACGCGGCGAGCCCTCCTTTGCGATAAATGGCCCAGTCGAGCATCGCGCCGGCGTTCACTTGCTCGACCAAGCGGGCGAGCGCCGCGGTGTCGCAGGGCTTTAGTTCGCGCGCGGCCACGGCTGCGTCGAGTAGTTTCTTGGTTTCGTCGCGCATGGTCTCGAACTGTCGCAGGAGCACCGCGCGGAACTCCGGATCGCTCAGATCAATTTGCAGGTACGCCAGAAAGTTGGCCATGGACTCGGGAGTTGCGGCGAAGCCGCTGAACCCGACAAATAGCTCCACGAGTGTGTTGAGCGGCGAGCCATATTTCGCGCGCGCCGCCGCAAATTGCCGCGATACATCCGCGGTCCATGCTTTGCAGTTGGCCAGCAGCAACCCGCGCTTCGTGCCAAAGCGCTGAATGATCGTGGCCGGAACCACTCCGGCCTCCTTGGCGACGTCGGCTAGAGTGAGTTCTACCGGGCTGCGGCGCTGCATCACCCGCGCGAGGCCAGCCAGGATTTCTGCGTCGGAAGTTTCACGTGGGCGAGGTGTCATTTGCGGTCGAGCCGCATGGCGCACGGCCGCCACCAGATTATCTGAATAGCCATTTATTATCCACTTGACATTACTGAATGACCGTTTACTATTGAGATGTTGCCGCAGCGGCGCCTTCGTCGTGGCTGTGCCCAGGCCAGCGAAAAATGGAGCAGAAAATGAACGCCGAACAATTCAGAGCATCGCTTGCGGATGAAGCGCCGCGCGCTGGCTTGCCTGCCCCGCTCGCAGCGCTGTGGTGGGAAGCCAAAGGCGATTGGACCCAGGCCCACGTCCTGGTTGACGAACTGGAAACCGTGGATGGCATGGCCGTCCACGCCTACCTGCACCGCAAGGAAGGCTCCGCCTCGAACGCCGATTACTGGTATCAACGCGCCGGTCGCAGTTTTCAGCGGCCCTCGCTCGAGGCTGAGTGGACGGCCCTGGTCGAAGCGCTGCTGCCCGCGGCTGCCAAGGGTTGAGCCGCGCTGTACATTTTCAAATTGCGCGAAAAATCGGCTTTTAGGCGGTCGGAGCTTTCGCTGCGACAATGAATGCTTGGCTTGCAGCGGGCTTTAGCCCCAGAGGAAATAGTTTGCAGTATTCTTCCGCAACGAGTTTTGCGGCGGTGGTGATCGTATATGGCTGGACCGCATAAGCAGGTGTCGGAGAAAACCCCGAAGATAAAATTAACGGGCAAGATCGCGCTCGTCGCCGGAGCCACTCGCGGCGCCGGCCGCGGAATTGCAATCGCACTGGGCGAGGCCGGCGCAACGGTTTACTGCACCGGACGCAGTTCCAGAAAAAACGCGCGGGGCAAGCCTCCTACACCCGGCCGCCCAGAAACGATCGAAGAAACCGCCGAACTAGTCACCGCCGCAGGCGGCCACGGCATCGCCGTACGCGTCGATCACACCGAGCCTGCCCAAGTGCGCGAGCTCGTTCGACGAATCAAACGGCGGCACAAGCACCTCGATATTCTGGTGAACGACGTGTGGGGCGGCGACGCGCTCACCGAGTTCGGCAAGCCCTTCTGGAAAGTGAACCTGGATAACGGCCTGCGCATGTTGCAGCAAGCCATCCATTCGCACATCATCACTTCCCACTTCGCAGTTCCACTGATGTTCAGCCGCCGCAGCGCGATCATTTTTGAAATCACCGATGGCGATGCCTTCTACTATCGCGGCAACATTTTCTACGACTTGGTGAAAATTTCCGCAATACGGCTGGCCTTCGCCATGGCCCGCGAACTGCGCAATCGCAACATCGTTTCTGTAGCGCTCACTCCGGGTTTTTTGCGTTCGGAAGCAGTGCTCGAACACTTCGGAGTCCGCGAAGCCAACTGGAAAGCCGTTGCTCAAACGAAAAGTCCGAACCAGAATTCCAAGGACCAGAACGACTCCGCCGGCGATTTCATGGTTTCCGAATCCCCGCGCTTCATCGGCCGCGCCGTGCTAGCGCTCGCCGCGGATCCGCAAGTGAAAAAGAAAACCGGCCGCGTCTTCAGTTCCTGGGCGCTCGCCCGCGAGTATGGCTTCACCGATCTCGACGGCACCCAACCCCACTGGGGCAACTACGCCAAAAGGAAATACGGAAAATACAAAATCTGCGACGAGCAATTCTATTCCTACTGGGTCCCCGGCCTCATCGAGCTGATTTTCCCGGATTGGTTTTCAGCGCAAAGCAAACGTAATTGAAATCGAACACATTGCCATAAATCTTCAAGCAAAAACCCCGGGTCCGTAGTCGCCACGCGTCGCAGACAAAATAAAGACGTAAGAATGACGTCGCGTTGACGACCGCATGACAACTCCCTATTGCGCATGCCTTACGTTAGCTCGCCCAGCAAAAAAAAAGACAACCGACAGCGACGCGAGAATGCGTCGGACCACAAGCAGGGGGAGCTTAGTTGATATGAAAACCAAAAGTTTGACCCTGATCGGCGTCTTGACGGCGACGATCTGCATTTGCGGCCGGCAAGCAGTGAAGGCAGGAAATCCTCCGAATGCAGCGGATGCCGCAGCCGGCACCGCCGCCGTCAAAGGCAAAATCAAATACGACGGCAAATTGCCCAAGTCTGCGGCGATCAGCATGGCAGCGGACCCCAGCTGTTCCAAACAACACACCAGTCCGGTGGCAAATCAGGAGGTCGTAGCCGATGCGGAAGGCGAATTGCAAAACGTAATCGTTTTCGTTGCGGATGGTTTGGGCGACCGCACGTTTGACCCGCCCACTCAGCCGGCAGTCATCGAGCAGAAGGGCTGCATCTATCAGCCGCACGTGCTGGCTGTACGTGCGAACCAGCCTCTCGAGGTAATCAACGACGATCCCACCAGTCACAATATCCACGTCATCCCAACCAACAATCGCGAATGGAACAAGGCTGAGCCGCCGGGAACCAAGATCGATGAGGCTTTTGCGCGCGAAGAAATCGCGATTCCGGTGCGGTGCAATATCCATCCCTGGATGCGCAGCTACGTTGCCGTCTTCAAACACCCTTATTTCACGGTCACCGGCAAGGATGGCAGCTTCGATTTGAGCAACCTGCCACCGGGCACCTACACCATCGAGGCTTGGCACGAAAAATTAGGCACCTCAACCCAGAGGATCACCGTTGGCACCAACGAAACCAAGGCCGTCGATTTCGTTTTCAAGCTGCGGCCAGGAATGTAGTGCCGGCGCCAATTTTGAAAAATGCAGCAACGCGCAGAAATCACCTGAAAAGAATCTCCATATACGCATGCACTATAGCTCTCGCCTGTGGAGCCACAGTGTTGCTCGCCGCAAGTACAGTTCATCGCTCACAGATTGTCGGCGGTCAACCCGACGTCCGTATGGACGCGGCCTACCGTGACGGATTGTTTCTGGGCCGCCGCGACGCTGACGGTGGCGGACGACGCCACTTGAGCAGCGGAGGTTGGAGCGGCGACGCCGAGCGCCGTCTTTTCGTATCTGGATATCTGCAGGGCTGTCGTGACATGTACGGACAGGCGGCTTCCGATGGGTTTCTCTCCTCGCTGCCAGATCAGCACTCCGGCTATCTTGACGGAATAGCCGATGGGCGCAAAGACCGTCAGCAGTCCATGCCTTTCCGAGTCAGCGCCACGGAAAATTACAAAAACGCAGAACGTCTCGATTCAACAGAGATGGGTGACCCAAACCACCTCCAACCGTTCTACAGGGCAGCGTATTGCGACGGCGATCAGCAAGCTTATTACGGCGAGCGGTAAGGAAAACGCCCGGGCGTGACAAATCTTTCGAAAGTGCACCAGTGAACGGCGCAACCTCGCAAATGGTTGGCAGGTGCGCG
Source organism: Acidobacteriota bacterium (assembly GCA_013289695.1). Taxonomy (GTDB): domain Bacteria; phylum Acidobacteriota; class Terriglobia; order Acidiferrales; family UBA7541; genus Palsa-295. The sequence continues at coordinate 34,913 of JABCZK010000029.1, read as the reverse complement.
GCCTGCTGCAGGCAGGCTGTGCTCCAGCTCGCCCGGTCGTTCACAGGGTCCACATCTATCGAATCGCTTCGTCCGCGGTGTAGCAGCGCGAGTGAAATTCCATTCGAGCAGAAGTTGCCGCAACGAATCTCTTAGGGTTATCCCTGTACAGCGATTTTCCCCGCAGCATGTCGAATTTCCATTCCATGCGCGCTGCAGAGCTTTCTTGCATATCCCTCAACCCATTGAATCGTATCCACTTTCGTTTTTTTTCAGGCCGTTTGGCACGGGGGTTGCACCTGTGATAGCGGGTGACACATTCACCGCAGGAGGGCAGTGGTATGAGACAGCGACATTCACGCTTCACAAACTTGCTGGCATTGCCGGCACTCACGACTTTTTTCTGGCTCGGGACCCCCGCAAACGCGCAATCTGCACCCGCCCAGAATACTGCGCCTGTCCAAGACAACGACACCACGCGCCAGGAACTGGCGAGCTTCGATCAATTTCTGGACAGCCATCCCGAACTTGCCGGACAGCTTCGCAAAGATCCTTCGCTCGTAAACAACGCTGACTTCGTGAAGCAGCATCCTTCTCTCCAGAATTACCTGCAAGAGCATCCGCAAGTTCGCGAGGAGATAAAGGAAAATCCCAACGCCTTCATGCGGCAGGAATATCGTTACGATCGGCGTGAGGATGATCGCGACCGCGATATCAATCGCCAGGAGCTCGCGCGCTTCGATCAATTCCTGGATGGCCATCCCGAGCTCGCCGGACAACTTCGCAAAGATCCCTCCCTCGTAAACGACGACGACTTTGTGAAGCAGCATCCTTCTCTCCAGGCCTATTTGCACGAGCATCCGGCAATTCGCGACCAGATAAGACAAGACCCGAACGCCTTCATGCGACAGGAGTCTCGTTACGATCGCCGTGACGACGATCGCGGCCGCGATATCAACCGCCAGGAGCTCGCGCGCTTCGATCAGTTTCTCGACAGCCACCGCGAAACCGCCGAGCAGCTTCGCAGAGATCCGTCGTTGGTAGACAACGAGGAGTTCGTGCGGAACCATCCCGCGCTGCAGGCTTATTTGCGGGAGCATCCGGAGCTTCGCGAGCAGCTTAAGCAAGATCCGAATGCCTTTATGCAGCAGGAAGCTCGTTATGATCGCCGTGACGACGATCGCGGCCGCGATATCAACCGCCAGGAGCTCGCGCGCTTCGATCAGTTCTTGGATAGCCACCGCGAAACCGCCGAGCAGCTTCGCAGAGATCCGTCGTTGGTAGACAACGAGGAGTTCGTGCGGAACCATCCCGCGCTGCAGGCTTATTTGCGGGAGCATCCGGAACTTCGCGAGCAGCTTAAGCAAGATCCGAATGCCTTTATGCAGCAGGAAGCTCGTTATGATCGCCGCGAAAATGACATGGATCGCGACTCCACCAGCCATCGGCGGTCTGCCAGCTTCGGCGAATTCCTCGGTGGCCATTCAGAAATCTCGCAACGGCTCGCCGAGGATCCTTCTCTCGTGAAGAATCAGGAGTACCTGGAAAATCATCCTGAACTCCGCGAGTATCTGGACGCTCATCCCGATGTGAAGCAGGATCTGATGGCGAATCCTCAGAGCTTCGTCAAGTCCGCGCAGCAGTTCAGCAACACTGCGCCGGCTATGAAGACTCCGGTGCCGGATCCCGCCAAACCGAAGCAGTAAGCAACGACGCCTCGAGGATGGGAAGGCCGCGCAACCGGCCTTCCCGTTCGCGAGCCGTTTTTTTTCCGTGTGGGCGCGCTGGCTCCAGCTGGCTGGCGAACGGCCAACGAGTTCGTATTACGCGGCGAGTGTTTTTTTAAGGAGGAATTATGAGTGCCAAAACTGCACTGTTTCTTACGATCATCCTGGTGGCCGCAATTCCCCTGAGCGCCGGCGGCAATAAGAAAAATCCGCCCGAAAGGGCCATGCTCGAAAAAATGGAAGCGGTTCCTTGCGGCGCGAAAGAAAAAGGCGTCACGGGCCTGGGCACCGTCTGGGCATCGGCGGGCATCACCCACGTGAACTCCGATGAGAAGCTTTGCCCGCAGTACGAAGTGGTTAGCGACGAAATGGAGTACCACATCCGCCCCACGGACACCAAGCATCCGATCGTTTTGCCGGTCGGTAAAGAAATCGTCTTCAAGATCAAGAAGGACCGCATGTATCTGCGAGTCGCCGACGGTGATCAAAAAATGCTGACCTACACCGTCGTCGCGGAGAAACCGGCAAATTCCGACACCAACGCGCAAAATGCCGCGCCCAAACCCGACAGGCCGTAGGCGGCTAGTCCCCGTAGCCGTGTAATCGAGAAAAACACGACAAAAACGAGCGATTGATTTGGGTTGCTGATGATTGTTTTCAGTAAGTTGCAATGGCTTTCAATTTTGTTTCGCTAACGATCGATTTGGGCAGTGATGAATGACCAGTGATGAGCGATGAGACGCGGGCCAGGGCGCGAACAGGCGCTGTGCGGAGGTGGAGATCTGAGTTCGCGCCAGACCCGAGTAGGTTGCCTCCTTGGGGGGGGCTTAAAGACTGTCCCGACTCACGCTGACACAATTAGCTTTTTGGAGATATTCGTAGAAATACGGACGGGTACCAACGTCAACGGCGGCCGCTAGAACTTCAATGGCAGGACCTTCGGCAATGACTGTGCGAGGCGGTTTGCGCATGCGGCGAACCTCTGCGAAACTAGGTCCATGCGAAAACTACCCAACATCGCAATCAGCCTAATGGCGACGGCCCTCATCTTCGCTGGGACTGCGGCAGCGCAGCAGACCTCGGCGACAAATCCAGCAACGACACCTCCACCAGCGAGCGCTCCCGCTGCTACGGACAGTTCGACTCCGGCTGCAAAAAAGCCTGCGACGCCCGCGAAGCCGGCTGCAAAACCTGCCGCGACTTCGGCGACGAAAACGCAGAGTGCGACTTCGTCACCGAACGGCGCGTCGTCGCAAACTGCTGGGGCGGCGAAAACGCAAAGTGGCACAGGGGCGAAGAATCCAGCGGGCGCTGCAACGCAGCATCACGCGGCAGCAAGTCCTTTGCTGCTCAAGACCGATAAGGATAAAGAAAGCTATGCCATTGGGATGAACATCGGCAATAGCATCCACAGAGATGGCGTGGACGTGAATCCCGATATTTTATCGCGGGGTCTGAAGGATGCTCTCGCCGGCGGCAAGACGGTGTTGACGGACGACGAAGCCAAGGCCGTAATGACAAGTTTACGGGCCAGATTAAACAAACAACAGGCGGCGAAAGCTCAGCTCGCAGCGGAAGCCGCCAAGAAAGTTGGTGATGCCAACAAGGCAGCAGGCGACGCGTTTTTGGCGGAGAATAAGACCAAGGAAGGCGTGGTGACGCTGCCCAGCGGTCTGCAATACAAGATTCTGACCGAAGGCACCGGCCCCAAACCCACGGCGACTGATACGGTGGTGTGCAATTACAAGGGCACGCTGCTGGACAACACCGAATTCGACAGCTCGTATTCGCGCAAGCGGCCGCTGACGATCCCGGTGGGCGGCGTGATCAAAGGCTGGACCGAAGCGCTGCAATTGATGCCGGTGGGATCGAAGTGGCAATTATTTATTCCGCCGGATCTGGCGTACGGCCCGCAAGCCAAGGATCCGATCGGGCCGAATGCGACGCTGATTTTTGAGGTGGAGCTGCTTTCGATTCAGCCAAAGGTCGAACCAGCAAAGTAGTCTTTGCAAAGCTAAATGGCGCGGTCATTCCGAAGCCGCGAACGCGGGTGAGGAATCTGCCTTTTCGGTGGTACTCGCGCCGCCGCGGGCTACGCGGGGACTTTGGCTTCGCGCAGGAAGCGGGCGGCTTCTTCGGGCGGCGTGGGATTGATGTAGAAGCCGGTGCCCCATTCGAAGCCGGCGACTTTGGTTAGCTTGGGCATCATTTCAATGTGCCAGTGGTAGTGGTCGTTGATTTCTTCGCCGATAGGCGAAGTATGGATGACGTAATTGTACGAAGGAAACGCGAGCGCGGCGTCCAGGCGTCCCAGAAAATCGTGCAGCACGCGGGCCAGATGCGCGTAGTAGGGCGCGGGCATATTTTCGAACGAAGAACTGTGCTGGCGTGGAAGAATCCAGGTCTCGAAAGGAAAACGCGGAGCGTAGGGCGCGAGCGCGACGAAATGATCGCTCTCGATAATCATGCGCGAACCGGTTTCGATTTCCTGGCGGACCATGTCGCAGAAGATGCAGCGCTCTTTTTGCTCGTAGTAGCGCTTGGAGCTGGCCACTTCGTCGCGCACGCGGTTGGGAACGATGGGCAGCGCGATCAATTGCGAGTGAGTATGTTCGACGGTGGCGCCGGCCGGTTCGCCGTGATTTTTGAAAATTAAAATGTAGCGGAAGCGGCGATCGTTTTTTAGATCGAGCATGCGGTCGCGGTAGGCCCACAGAACCTCTTCCACGCCCTTTTCGCTGATCATCGCGAGCGTCTTCTGATGATCCGGCGATTCGATGATCACTTCGTGCGCGCCGACTCCATTCATGCGATCGAAAAGGCCTTCGCCTTCACGGTCGAGTCCGCCTTCGATCCCGAGCGCGGGGAATTTATTGGGAACCACGCGGACCGTCCATCCGGGAGTGTCTTTGCCGCCACCGTTGCGTCCGTAGGCGAGGATTTCCTTGGGCGTCTTGCCTTCGTTGCCCGGGCAGAAAGGACAGACGGCGGGGTTACCTTTTATGTGCACGCTCTCCCGAACGAAATCCATGGGGCGCTTTCCGCGATCAGTGGAGATGATGACCCAGCGTCCCGTGATGGGATCCTTGCGAAGCTCCGGCAAAATTTTCCTCCTTGTTACGTCGCCCGATTATTCTACTACGGCTGTTGCGCGTCGCGGCGCTACGAACCAAGGCAAAGACGAAGGCCAAGTCCACGGCGCCCGCCAAAAAAGCAGGCGGTCGCTAGCAATTCAAAAGCAACAGCAAAGGCGCAGCCGTTGCGCGCAAATCATCCGCCAGGCGAATGCGGGTGCTGCTGGGCGTTGCACGCGCCTTGGTGCAGTCGCACCACGGGCTTCTGGCCGGGACGCGTTTCGATGGCCAGCACGTCGCAGCGGCAGGCGGCTTTCTCGATGTGGCGCGCGCGCAGATACTGGCGGGCCATGCGCGACAGGTTGCGGCGCCTTTCCCAGTTGACCGCTTCCTCTGGCGTTGGCCGTGCGGGCTGAGCCGAAGGCGCAGGATCGCCGATGGTGCGCCTCTTCACTTCCACAAACGCGAGCGTCGCGCCGTCGTAGCCCACCATAGCAATTTCGCCGTCGATGCCGGGCGAGGTGAAATTGCGCGCGACGAGAATGTAGCCGTGACGGCGCAGGTACCAATAAGCGTGGGTTTCGCCGCGAACGCCGGTTTGGCGCGCGCGATGTTTGGCGGAATCGCCAGCGGCGCCGGACGGCAAATGCGCGGACGGGGGCGCGCCCAGGCCCTTGCGGGCGGCGCAATCAATTATCGCGAACATGAAACGCGCCAGCACTGGTGGAAAAACCTACTTCACGACTTCGAGTTCCCATTCGACTGTCTTGCCGCGAATGACGAAGCACAAATAATGCTCCCAGAATTTGCGGAACCAGCGGAAATGATTCACCAGGATTTGAAAACCGAGCGCACGCCAGATACGCAATAACGTGACATGCACGCGGCGCTCGCGGAATTGCGCGGGGGCGTAGTAATCGTATTCAGCGGGCTTCTCGCTGAAAAACCAGAGCGAAAAACTGGAGAGATGCCAGCGGTGCGCCGGGCTGCAGTAAGAGGCGTGATCGGTGTAGTGTGGCGTCATGATCACCACGCGCGCGTTGGGTTTCGCGACGCGATGCGCTTCCGCGAGCACGCGGAAAATGTCATCTACTTCTTCAATCATGTGGATTAAGCGGACTTCGTCGAAGGTGCTGTCGGGGAAGGGCGTGCGCGTCCAATCGCAAAGCACGTCGGCCTGGCCTGCCGGACTCATATCGATGCCGATCGAGCCGGGGTATTTTTTTCTGCCACAGCCGACATCGAGGATGAGCACCCGCGCACTCACTTGATGACCTCGAAAGTGAACTCCATCAATTTTCCGCGGATCACGAAGCTTAGATAATGCTCCCAGAATTGGCGGAAGAAGCGGCTGCGGTTCACCAGGAATTCGAAGCCCAGAGCGCGCCAGAGATTCAGCAGGCGCAGGTTGAGTTTGACCTCGCGCATGCGGACCCTGGTGTACCACATATCGCGGCCATGCATTCCGCCGGGATAAAAATAGAGAAACGAATACGTATTCAGGTGCCAGCGATGGGTGGGGTCGCGGAACGAGCTGAAATCCGTGTAATGCGGAGTGGCGATGAAAATAGTGCCGCCGGGTTTGGTGACGCGGTGAAATTCCTCCATGGTGGCGATGATGTCCGCGACGTGTTCGATGATGTGCTCGGCGCGGAGGTGGTCGAAAGAATTGTCGCGGAAGGGCAAGCCGCCGCGGTCCAGATGGCAGAGGACATCGGCGGCGGTGGATGGATTCATATCGAGGCCGATGGAGCCGGGGTATTTTGTTGGCCCGCAGCCTACGTCGAGAATGCGCGGCAAAGCAGCTCCTGCGGAAGATTTTACAGCCAATTTTCAGTTTCTCACGAATACAACAAAGCATGCGGGAAACAAAATAGCACAAGCTCGCGGGTGTGGGCCTGCGCTATTTGCGAGACGGTTGAGCGACGGTGCGACGTCGCGTGCTTACATGGAGCGTTCGATTTCAGTGAGGCAGGCATCCACGGTGCGGACGGCGAACTCGGCCTGCTCTTCGTCTATCAGGAGCGGGGGGCAGAAACGCAGCGTGGTGTCGCCCGAGCCCAAGATGAGCAAGCCTCTGTGGAAGGCCATCTGCACGATGCGGTTGCGCAGGTCGGGAGCGCGTTCTTTGGTTTTTTGATCGCGCACGATTTCGATGCCGATCATCAGGCCCTTGCCGCGGACTTCGCCAACAATTTTGTGGCGCGTGGTCCAATCGGCGGTCAAGCCGCGGATGAACTCTCCCATTTGCGCAGCGTTCGCGATGTAATTGCGCTCAAGCAGGCCGATGGTAGCGAGCGACGCAGCGATGCAAACGGGATTGCCGCCGAAGGTGGAAGCGTGCGCGCCGGGAGTCCAATTCATGACGCTGGCGCGGGCGATGATGGCGCTGAGTGGCATGCCGGAGGCGATACCCTTCGCGGTGCAGATGATATCGGGCTCGATACCGGCGTGATCGCAAGCCCACCACTTGCCGGTGCGTCCCATGCCGGATTGCACTTCATCGGCGACGAGCAGGATGCCGTGCTTGCGGCAGATGCGTTGCAGGCCTTGCAAGAATTCCGCGGGTGCGGGTAGATAGCCGCCTTCACCCTGAATCGGTTCGATGAAAATTCCGGCGACTTCGTCGGGATCCACGCGACGGCGGAATAGCTCGTTTTCGAGGTAGGAGAGGCAATCGCCGGAAGCATGTTCGGCGCGAATTCCGTAAGTGCCCCGATAGGTGTCTGGAAAAGGCATGTGGAAGACGCCGGAGAGAAGCGTGCCAAATCCCTTGCGCTGGACGGCGCGGCTGGCGGTGAGCGAAAGCGCGCCCATGGTGCGGCCGTGGAAAGCGCCGTGAAAAGCTATCAATTTGTCGCGCTTGGTGTGAAATTTCACCAGCTTGATGGCTGCTTCGATGGCCTCGGCGCCGGAATTGCCGAAGTAAACGCGCTTGGCTTCCTTGCCTGGCGCGATCGAAGCCAATTTTTCGGCGAGTTCAACCATGCTGGGATAGTAGAAATCCGTGCCGGACATGTGAATCAACTCGGCGGCCTGCTTCTGGATGGCGGCGACCACTTCCGGATGGCAATGTCCGGTGGCGACGACGGCGATGCCGGCGGCGAAATCGAGGAAGGTGTTGCCGTCCACATCTTCGACCGTGGCGAACCGGCCGAATTTCGCGACCAGCGGGTAATCGCGAGTGTAGGACGGCGAAACGACGTGATGGTCCCGCTCAACGAGTTTTCTGGCTTTGGGACCGGGCACTTCGGTAATGAGGTGCGGCAACTTCGAATCAGCTTTCGTATCTGTCACATGCATTACATCCTCCAGAAAAGAATTTTGCAATCAGCGCGCAGACCGGTTCCTTCCGGGAGCGTGCTGAAAACGAAAGTTGGAGGGGCTTACTTAATCAACGCCGTAGAGATTCGGGCGCTCGTGAGAGGGCTGGCTACGCAGCGAGAGGTCGTGTTTTGCGGAGATGGTCATTTGTACTTCCAGCGGACAGAGCCGTCACGCGTGTCCTCCACGATGATACCAGAGTTCAGGAGTTCCTGGCGTATTTCATCGGAACGTTTGAAATCGCGGCGTTTTTTGGCGGCGTTGCGTTCGGCGATGAGCTGCTCGATTTTTTCCGGAGTCCAGCGGGATTGCTGGGGGCCGAAGCCGAGGTCGCGAAGTTTTTCGTCGTCGTCATCGGCAAGGACAGCGAGAATCGCATCAAATTTTTCCAGGGCCGAGACGACGATGGGCGCGTCCTGCTGCAGGAATTCGCCGCGATCCATGGCGGTGTTTATATCGCGCACCAGATCGAAGATGGCGGCGAGCGAGAAGGCGGTATTCAGATCATCGGCGAGACCAGCATCAAAATCGGCGAGGGCCTTTGCGGCGCGCTTGGCGATTTGCGGATGGGAGCCGGCGGCGAACTGTTCGGTTTTCAGGCGCGAGGCGAAATTGCGCAGGCGTTCGACGGAGTTGGCGGCCTGCGTCAAGCTATCGGCCGTGAAATTCAGCTGGCGGCGATAGGGCACGGAGAGAAGCAGGTAGCGGATCGACGAGGGCTTGCTGCCCTTGGCGAAGAGATCGCGCAGCGTGAAGAAATTGCCGAGCGATTTCGACATTTTCTCGCCGTCAACGATTAAGTGCTCGGCATGCAGCCAGATTTTCACGAAGGGCTTGCCGGTGGCAGGCTCGCTTTCGGCGATTTCGTTTTCGTGATGCGGGAAAGCCAGATCGATGCCGCCGGTGTGAATGTCCAGGGTTTCGCCGAGATATTTCATGGCCATGGCGGCGCATTCGATGTGCCAGCCGGGACGGCCAGGGCCGATGCTCGTCTCCCAGAAATGCTCGCCTGGTTTCGGGGCTTTCCAGAGAGCGAAATCGCGAGCGTCGTCTTTTTCGTAGCGATCGTTGTCCACGCGGGCGCCGGCTTTCATTCCGCCGAGATCAATTTTGGAAAGTTTGCCGTAATCCGGAAATTTGGCGATGCGGTAGTAGATGGAACCTTCACTCGGATAGGTGAGGTCTTTTTCCTGCAGGCGGGAGATGAGCGCAACCATGTCTTCGATATGGTCTGTGGCGCGAACCGTTTCCTCGGGCGGTTGAAGGTGCAGCGCGTTCATGTCTTCGAAGAAGGCCTGCACGTATTTTTCGGTGTATTCGCGGATGGAGACGCCGGCGGCTGCGGCGTTTTGGATGATGCGATCGTCGACGTCCGTGAGGTTCATGACTTGCAGAACGCGGAGACCGCGGGAGAGCAGGAAGCGGCGCAGTACGTCCTGGAAGACGAAAGTACGGAAGTTGCCGATATGTGCATAGTCGTAGACCGTGGGGCCGCAGCTGTAGATGCGGACTTCGCCCTTATGAAGGGGCTGGAGCGACTCGAGGCGGTTTGAGAGCGTGTTGTGGAGGTGTATGTCGGTCATTTTCAGGACATTGGCAAGAGGACGATTGTAGCTGAGGGGCGGGTTTGGGGCAAAGGCCGGAATGGAAATGCGATTGCAGAAATGTAAGTAGAGAAATGGGCTAGTGCCTGCGACGAGCGACGAGCCGAGGAAGTGCGTGGTCTAGCTGCGCCATACTGGCCGCTGCAAAATCGTTTTTTTCCAGTTGGGTCTGTGGGCACAGACTGCGCATTTATTTTGCGCCAGGCGCTAGGGGAGCAGTTGGACGCGGCGGCTGGCGATGGTGCAGTCGCCTTCGCCGAAGGGAGTTGCAGTTAGCGGGCGAGACTTTAGCAGGAACATGCCCTCGAGAGGGAGTGCGTAGGTTACGTCGAGCACATAAACTTCCACGGGCTTTCCCACCGGCAGAGTGAAGCTGACTTCCACGCCCTTCGCGGGCATCGCGTAAAAATCGTAGGAATACCAGCCGTTCTGAGATTGGCGAACTCTGTCGGTTTGCGGTTGCACCGGCTCGTCCGCGGCGCGAACTGAATCGATGCGCGACTCGGGAGGAAACATGACGAGGGCTTCGGGGGCGCCGCGCTCCGAACGAAGCAGGGTGCGATAACGCCGTCTTGCGGGAAGCTCGGAGGATTCCAGGATCGTGAAGGTGGGTGGCGCGACTTCGACGTGCGGGGCGGCCGCGAAAAATGCGGGGTCTGGGATCCACGGGAAAGCACCGGATTCTTGGGCGCGGAAATTGGTGGCGAGGCGAATCGGTTCGGGCAAATGGCCGGAAGCGGGATAGACAACCCATTGCGAATTGCCGGAGTCGGCTTCCTGAACGTAATGCAGGTTGACGTGCTCGGGCGCTTTGGCGGAAAACGCGGGGACGACGATGGCGGCGAAAGACGCAAGCAACATGGTGGCGCCGGCAAACCAAGGCAGCGCGAGAAGAGATAGGCCGCGGGCACGTTGCAAATCGGCGCAGAGGGGCGCGAGCGGGCTGAGGAGCAAGCCGACGAGCACGGCGATCAAGGGCAGCGCGCGGCCGCCGAAGCCCGGATAGAGCAACAGCGCGAGCGGAAAGCCCACAATTGCGGAAACGGCCAAGGGGAGAATTGCCGCAAGGGACGAGGACTTCGGACGAAACAAGAGCAGCAATCCGGCGAGCGCTGCGCTGCAGGTGGCGACAAGCAAGACGTAGCTGAGGCCGGGAATTCGCGCGGCGAGGGTTACGGAGAGCAACGCCCACCAAATCCACGTCCCCGACCACAGTCCGAAAAATCCAGCTCGCGAGGCAAAGCGCAGTGCGGTGAAATCCAGCAGCGCAATCGCGAGAGACCAGAAAGCGATTTGCGCGGGATAGGGATGAGCGGTCCAAGGCACGGGCATCGCGCCGGCTTTGCGCAAAATGAAACTTAGAAGAAATGCGAAAGCGGCAACGGCCAGAATGGAGGCAGGCCATGCGAGAAATCCCCAGAGAAATTCCGGGCCTGTGAGGCGCTTCTGGTAAAACAGCCAGGCGATTTCCAGCAGTAGGAGAAATGCGGCGGACAAAGCGATCGCGACGGTGCGAGTGGCGGGCCAAAGGACAGTCCAACTGCCGAGGGAATCGAAATAGACCGCGTCGGATTTGGGAGGATTGGAAATATCGGCATTGGCGAAGGTTTGCAGAGAACTGAAAGCGTCGTCGCCGTGATGTTGCAGCGTGGCGGGATCGGCATTTCCGAAATTGTCGCGGGGCGTGTGGTAATGGACGACGTCGTGAATGTTGGCGAAGTTGAGGCCTTGATATCCGGCGGCCTTGAAAACCGTGAAATCAGTATCGTTCGGGAATTGCTTGTACGCGGTGTAGAAAATGGAGCTGGTGACGGGATGCGCGGCGTGTTGCGCGAACAGACGCACGGCCCATTCGTTGGCGTCACCGGTTTCGAACATCAGGCTGGGGCCGGAGGTGCCACGACTGTCAAGGTTGACGACGGCGCGAACATCTTTGGCCCAGGGATGCTGATTGACGAAAACGCGAGCGCCGAGTAGGCCGGCTTCTTCGCCGTCATCAATCAGGAAGATGATGGAGTGGTGTGGCTGCGGGAGCGATTTGACGATGCGCGCGATTTCAAGGACGCTGGCGGCGCCGGCGCCGTCGTCGAAAGCGCCTGGACCGGCGGGCACGGAATCGTAATGCGCGGCGAGCAGCACTGCGGGACCTCGCTCTGTGCCTTCGAGACGCGCGAGGACGTTTTGGACCGTGCCACAGTCGCCTTGTTCATCGCAGGCGAAACCGGTTTGCACTGTGGGCAGGTAACCGGCGCTGGAGAATTCGTCGAGGACGCGGCCGCGGACCACGTCATTTTGCGGGCTGCCGGTGGGATGCGGGACGCCGTCGCCGACAAGCCGGTTCAAGATTTCACGGGCGCGCGCGGCGGAAAATTCGGTCGGGGGAGCGCTCGCGGGCTTGGCTGTCGGAGGGCGCAAGCCTTCGAATGAAAGGAAAAAGGCAGCTGCGAGTATGACTAGTACGGCGAGCGCGTGATTGGAATTTGCTCCGGGATCCCCAGGCAAGCGTGCCTCCTGCTGGCTGGATGCTAGGATGAGGATGGTTGTAAGTCAATGAAGAAGAAAGTGATGGGGGCAAGCGATGAGTGATAAGTGAGGAGAGATGAGCGGCTTGGGGAGCGCTGGTCGGCCGCGTGGCCGGCTGCGTCTTGGGGGAAAGGCAGTGGCTGGTGAGCAGTGGTTAGTGGCTAGGACGGCGTCCAGATTGGGCGTACTGCTGGCTGGGTGCGGTTGGCAATTGGGCACTAGGGGATGTGTAGAGATTGGAAAAGCGGGCTTTACACGGGTGGCGGCGCGTGCTACTTTTTACACCCGTAACCGCCGTCCCGGAAGCGCCAGGCGGAAGGGCCTTTGATTATTGACCCTCCAGCGTTTTTGTCTCGAAATACCTCCGAAATAAGATTGATCAATTGAAGCTCCTTCAGCCATCGAGGTGGAGGGAGTAAACTGTGCGAGGAAACTGGTGCTGAAACTACGCAAAGTCGAGCTGTTTGGGTTTAAGTCCTTCTGCGAGAAGACTCCGATCACTTTTAGCGGCACGGGGATTACTTGCATCGTCGGGCCGAACGGGTGCGGAAAGTCGAATGTGGTGGACGCGATCTCCTGGGTGCTGGGAGAGCAGAGCCACCGGATGCTGCGCGCCGAGCGCATGTCCGACTGCATCTTCAACGGTACTGCGAAGCGGCCGCCGATGGGGCTGTCCGAGGTGATGCTGACCCTCGTGGACCCGGAGCTCGCGAACGCGGTGGCGGCGGTGATGGACGCGCCGGAAGCGGAAACACCAGCGACGGTGGAAGCGGCTGGGCCAGTGATTGTGGAGAGCCAGCCGCAGCCGGAAACAAAAATTGTGGATGGATTTATTGAGATGGCTGGCGCGGAGACGGCTGCCCCAGGAACAGTTTCTATGGAGCCTGCGCCCGTGTCGGATGAGAAGGGCAAGCCCTGGAAAAAACGCGGCGCGGAAAAGCCTGCGATTACGATGAAGGCGGGCGAAATCGTGGTGGGCCGGCGGTTGTATCGTTCCGGACAAAGCGAATATTTGATCAATGGGCGCGTGGCACGGCTGCGCGACGTGCAGGAACTTTTCATGGGCATGGGGCTGGGTCCGGACAGCTACGCGATCATCGAGCAGGGACGCATCGGGCAGATTCTGAATTCAAAGCCGATGGACCGGCGAGCGATTATTGAAGAAGCCGCGGGAATCACGATGTACAAGACGAAGCGGCGATTGGCGGAAGCGAAGCTGGAGGCGTCGAAGGTAAATCTCTCACGGGTACACGACATCTTGGTGGAAGTAGAAAAGCAGCTGGCTTCGTTGAAGCGGCAGGCATCGAAGGCGCGGCGTTACGCGGAGCTGCGCGACCAGATGCGCGGCTTGTTGCGCCGCGTGCTGGCGAGCAAAGCCGAGCATCTGGATCAGGAAGCGGTGCGGCTGGAAAAATTGTTGCGGGAGATGGATGCGGCGGAAGAGGGCGAGGCGCGTTCGGTACACGAACTGGAAACCGCACAGGAAAGATTGAGCGCGCGCACTTACGAGCTGGACGCGGAGTTGCGGCAAATTCAGAACCTGCTGGGTCAGACGGCGCTGGATCTGGATCGTGCGGAAAACCGCATCACGTTCCACCGCGAGCAGACCGCGCAGATTGATGCACGGGCGGCGCGGCTCGTGCTGGAAACTGAAGTGGCCGAGCGGCAAGTGGGTGACATGACCACGCGGATGACGGCGCATCGCGCGGCGGTTTTCGCGCTGCGTGAGCAGACGGCGACGCTGGAAACCTCGTTACGCGAGACTACGGAGCAATCATCGTCCAGCGTGAGCGAGCAACTACAGCTCGAAGCGCGTATGGAGGAATTGCGGCAGATTGCTGGTCGGCTGGTCGAGGAATCGGCGCGGGAGCAGGCTGAATCGGTGCAGGCGGAAGAGGCGGCGGCGCGGCACACGGCGGCTGAGGAGCAGCGGACGGCGGCGATGCGTGCGGTCGAAAACGAATGCAGCGCGCTTACTGGGAAAGTTGCGGCGGCAGAGGAGACGTTTACGTTGGCGGAAGCGAGCGCGCTGGAATTGGGCGCGATGGTGCGCGAGACGCAAGCGCGGTTGCTGGAATTGCGCCGGGAGCAGCAGGAAACCGGGCAGCAACTGGAGCGCATGCGCGAAGGGCTTTCCGCCGAGCGCGCGCGGCACGTTTCGATCGAGCAGATTTTGAGCGAGCGAGCTTATACCGCGGACGCTGTGCAGAAACTATTCAACGTGAGCGGCGAGCGCAGTGCCGACACTTCCGGCGGAGCGTTTCGCGCGGTGGGATTACTGGCGGATTACGCCGAGGTACAGGAAAAATACGAGGGCGCGATCGAACAATTTTTGCGCGACGAATTGGAATATGTGGTGGTGGAATCGTTCGACCAAGCGCGCGCGGGGGTTTCACTGCTGCGCGACGAAATGGGCGGACGCGCGACATTTTTTGTGGACTCGCTGAACAAATTGAATCTCGCTGCGCCGGAAGCGGACGCTTCCCTGCCCACGCCGGACGGAGTGCTGGGGCGGCTGGATCGCCTGGTGGAATTCCGCGAGCCGCTGGGGCCGGCGGCCAAATATTTTCTGACGAAACTGCGCACGGCTTACGTGGTGGAGAGCGCGGCGCTGGCCGAGCAGATGGCGAATGAGAATCCGCACAGTTATTTTCTGACTCCGGAAGGAACCTGTTATCACGGACGGATGGTTTCCGGTGGGAGGGCGGGTGAGGCTGGGCCTTTGGCATTGAAGCGCGAATTGCGGCAGCACGAAGCGGAAGCGATGCGGCTGGAGCGTGCGGTGAACGAGCAGCAGGCGGAGATGACGCGAATCGAGCTGGCCATTGCGAGCGGTGAGGAACAGGTGGCGTCTGCGATTGCGCGGCAGATGGAAGCGGAGAAGTCTTTGGTGGCGGCGACACACCAGCGGGATCAGGCGCGCGCTGAATTGCGGAGGATTGAGCAGCAATTTGCGAGCGAACGCGCGGAAATTGCGCGGCTACATGCGGATGCAGAAGCGGCGCGGCAGCGCGCGGCGGATGCACGACGGGAACATGCGCTGGCGGTGCGAGCGCGCGAGTCGGCGGAAGCCGAGAGCGCGGAAGTTTCCGGACGGCTGCTGCGCTTGCGCCAGGATTTTCAGGCGTTGCAGGAGCAGGTGGTGGCGCGGCGCGAAGAATTGGCGACGATGTCCGAACGGCTTTCGAGCGCGGAATCGGCCGAGCAGCATTTGATTGCGGAGTTGACCGCGGCGGGCGAGCGGATGGCTTCATTGCAACAACAGCAAGCGGGGATGGTGCTGGAAAAGACGGAATTGGAGAGTTCCTGCGAGCAGCTTGGGATGCAGGTCGAGGAGCTGCGCAAGGAGAAGGCGCGACTGGAGGAATTGAAGGCGGCGCTGGAAACGGAGTGGGAAGGGGCGCGCACGCGGGCTGCGCAACTTGACGAGACGGTGCGCGGCAAACGGCAATCGCTGGATGAATTGCGGGCGGAACGCAATCAGCGTCAAATCGAGAAGGCGCGCAACGACGCGGATCGCGATTATCTGCGGCAGACATGCGTGGCGGAATTGAACGCGCAGCCGGAAGAATTGATGGCGCAGGAAGCGCAATTGCTCGCTGGGGAAGAACTGATCGCGGCGGAAACAAATTACAACGAGATGAAGGCGCGCGTGGATGCGATGGGCCCGGTGAACATGATGGCGCTGGAAGAATTCAAGGAGTGTGAGGAGCGCGACACTTTCTTGCGACGGGAGCGGGATGATCTGGTGGCGTCCATCCAGAACACGCAACTGACGATTAATGAGCTGGATCAAGTGTCGCGACAGAAATTCGAGGAGGCGTTTAATTTTATTAATGCGCATTTCGCGATTGCGTTCCAGTCGCTCTTTGGCGGCGGGCACGGTGAGATGCGGCTGGGCGAGCCGGACAGTTCGGGTGAGGCGGGGATTGATATCGTGGCGCAGCCTCCCGGCAAGCGTCTGCAGAATATTCTGCTGCTTTCGGGCGGAGAGAAAGCGCTGACGGCGTTGGCGCTTTTGATTGCGGTGTTCAAGTATCAGCCCAGCCCGTTCTGCATTTTGGACGAGGTGGACGCGCCGCTGGATGAGGCGAACGTCGGGCGATTCAACAAGATGCTGGCGGATATGTGCGGGCAGACGCAGTTCATCGTGGTCACGCACAATCGCAAGACGATGGAGATGGGGTCGGTGATGTACGGCGTGACGATGCAGGAGCCGGGCGTTTCGAAGCTGGTTTCGGTGAAGTGGGAAGAGAGCGCGGCGGCGGTGGCGCCGAAAAGCGCGAGCAATGCAGCTTGAGGCCGGCGCGCGAAATTTCTTGAAGCGGTTACTTCCATAGCATTTCCTCATTTGCGGCCGCGGTCGCGTGGTAGTGCGATTCACGAGCAGCGTCCCTATCAGAGCTCACGCTTAGCAGTGGTGTGGAAAAGCACGCGAGACAAGCCTCGCGTGAAGCAAAGCGGCGGCAAGCCGCCGCACTCCAAAATGGGATGGGCGTGGATGCTAGGTGCGATTATCAGCGATCAGGTTGCGGGTAGCGCCAAATCGAACGCGCCCGCCTACAATTCAGGCGGCCGCTCATTTATTTATGTCGTAGCTGAAAACACGACCTACAAAGATTATTGAACTCTCACGCAAAAAAATCTGGCCCGCATAGATTTTGTGTTGCGACACATTGCGAACTGACTCACTCGCCCCGGACATCGCCAGGACTGCTACAATTATATTCGACGGCGGAATGCTCCAAGCCGGCTTTGATCGGGCCTTTCGGCTCGGTTTGAGCCTCTCTGGGGTTACCCCAGGGGAACGTGAATAACTGGGATTTCGTCGCGTGAGCTGCGCTGCGCGACTGCGCAGGGATGCTCACGCAGAGTGAGACTCGTTGGAGTATTCTGCCCTCGCCCACCATGCCGAATCCGTCGCTCTTAGGGATGCTCGCCGCGTCCTTTCTCGCTGGCCAATCTTCGGTCGAAGGAATCGTTGCTCGCGGCGAACAGCTTCTCGGCCGTTCCTGGCCTTGGCTGCGGCCCTTGGCCAAGCGATACGTCAAGGCGTTTGCGGGCCGTACGCGGCCTCGGCAGCGGGATGCGGTTCAGTTTCTTCGAGACGATCCGGGGTTCAGACAAGCGTGGTCAAAGTACCTCCACGAATTGGCGGTCGCGCGGTGGCTGACTGAACCGCAGCAACTGCAACCCGTCGCCGCGGCGGCCAAGTGGGACCTTCCGCCCATCGAATCAGTCGGAGCCCTGGCTGAGTGGCTTGCGCTGAAGATTGGTGAGCTAGAGTGGTTCGCCGACCTTAAAGCACTCGGATAGCAGCGACCCGTCCCTCGACTGTCACACTATCACTACCGTGTCCTAGCGAAACAATCGGGCAATATTCGGTTGATCGAAGCGCCAAAGCCGCGGCTGAAGGAGCTGCAACGGCAGATCCTGAGCGAGATTCTGGAAAAAATCCCGCCTCATCCCGCCGCGCACGGATTCCTGAAGGGCCGGTCCATCAAGACGTTCGTCGCTCCGCACGTGGCGCAACGCCTCGTGTTGCGCATGGACTTGCGGGATTTCTTCCCGGCCGTGGCGGGCGCGAGAATTCAGGCATTTTTTCGTACGTTGGGATATCCCGAGGCGGTTGCGGATTTGCTTGGCGGAATCTGCACGAACGCCGTGCCGCGTGACGCGTGGACGGGGGCAGGGCCCGACATTGATCGTGCTCGTCTGCGCGAAGCGCACGCGTTGTATTCACAACCGCGTTTGCCTCAAGGCGCCCCGACGTCACCGGCACTGGCCAATCTATGTTCGTATCGTGCGGACTGTCGTTTGGCTGGATTGGCGAGGGCTGCCGGCGCCGCCTACACGCGATATGCTGACGATCTTGCGTTTTCCGGAAGCGAAGCTTTCGAGAAAATCATCGAGCGATTTCGAACGCACGCCGCTGCAATTCTGATTGAGGAAGGTTTCGGTGTAAATCACCGGAAGACGCGAATCATGCGGCAGGGCGTACGGCAACATCTGGCAGGCGTGGTCGCGAACCGGCACTTGAATGTCATGCGCAGTGACTATGACCGACTCAAGGCCACGCTCACGAATTGCGTCCGGCTCGGCCCCGAAAACCAGAATCGCGCTGGTCACCCCCGGTTTCAGTCACAACTCGAGGGCCAGGTTGCGTTTGTAGAGATGATTAACCCTGCCAGAGGAAAACGCCTCCGCGCAATATATGAGCGGATTCGATGGGCGTAGCTCGTCGTCGGCAAGTGAGGCTGCACCGCGCGCAAACAGCGCCATGAACTCGACGCGGGAACAACGTACCGGAGACCAACTTGCCGCGAGGATTTCTTAACGGTTGACATAGATTGGCGCTGCGCTAGAATGTGCGGCGCTGCATCGAGGACCCGACACTTGGCATCCCCACAAATGAGTCCAGTCATATCGCAGACGAATTTCCCCGGATTGAAGCTTCGCGGACGCGGTAAGGTGCGCGATATTTATGAAGTCGGCGACAAGTTGCTGATTGTGGCGACGGACCGGCTGTCGGCGTTTGACGTGGTGTTGCCGACGCCGATTCCGGATAAGGGCAAGGTGCTGACGCAGCTTTCGCTTTACTGGTTTGAAAAGCTGGCTGGCCTGGTGCCCAATCATATTATTTCCGCGAAGGATTTCAGCGGGGAGCTGGCGCCTTACGCCGAGGCGCTCGCGGGCCGCGCGATGCTGGTGCGCAAGGCCGAGCCGGCGCCGATCGAATGCGTGGTGCGCGGATACATTTCGGGGTCGGGCTGGAAGGATTATCAGAAGACGGGAGCGATTTGCGGGATTGTGCTGCCTGCTGGATTGCGCGAGTCCGACCGGTTGCCGGAGCCAATCTTTACGCCCTCGACGAAAGCCACGACGGGACACGACGAAAACATTTCGTTCGATGAAACGGTGGCGACCGTGGGACGGCCGCTCGCCGAGAAACTGCGCGATACGAGTTTGGCGATTTATCGCAGCGCTGTGGAACACGTCGCGAGCCGCGGGATTATTATCGCGGACACGAAATTCGAATTTGGGATGGTTGGCGACGAATTGATCTGGATTGACGAGGCGCTGACGCCGGATTCTTCGCGCTTCTGGCCGGCCGACGAGTATGCGCCGGGGCGCACGCAGCCTTCTTTTGATAAGCAGTATGTGCGCGACTATCTGGAAAAGATTGGATGGAACAAACAAGCTCCAGGTCCGGCGCTTCCCGCGGACGTGGTGGCTGGTACACAGGGGAAATACCGGGAAGCCTACCAGCGAATTACCGGCCACGAATTAGACTAAAAGCAATTGCAGCGCTCAGTGCACGCAACGATTCGTTTGTTGCGGATGCTGTTGCGTGGCATTTTTCTGCGGCGATTCTCCCAGTGCTCATGCGGAGCGTGTCATCGTGAAAGAACAACTGGAATCTTTGATTGGGATGATGGTGGAGCGGGGGATTTTGCTGGAAGAGGCGGTTACGGAGTTCGAGAAGAAATTCATCAAGCGCGTGCTGGAGCGGCAGGATGGGAATCAATCGCGTGCTGCGAAGGTGCTGGGAATTCATCGCAATACTTTGAGCCGTAAGGTGGGGGAGTATAAGCTCGATCATGCGGGGCATAAGCGGGGGTAGTCGGTCGATTCGAAGCTTCTTTGATAATTTTCCACGCCTTAAAGAAAAGGCAGATTCCTCGCTCCGCTCGGGATGACCACGTAAAGCCAAGTCAAAACCCGGCGCAGCCCTGCAGCAGCCGGTCTCCTAGACGCAAAATTCACAGCAAAGGCACGCCAGGCAAGCCTCGCGTCAGCCAAAGCGGCGGCAAGCCGCCGCACTCCCCGATGGGCGAGGCATGGATGCGAGGTCCGAGCGCGGAAGATCGAAATGTGGGCGGCGAAGAGCCGAAGGCGCCCGTCCCGCGTCGTCGGGATGGCCGCTACGAATTCAGCGGCAAATTCAGAGCAACGGCTAAGGCGAAGAGCCGGCGGGACGCCGGCGCTACGAAAGGCGCGGCTGTTGCTTGAGCGTTGACTACGCGCGCAGCCGCAAGGCATGCGTGCAAAAAATGGCCGGGCCATTTCTGGCCCGGCCATTTTTTTTTGATACTTGATGCGGCTTGTTACTGTTTGGCTGGCACTTTGTGGTGCTTGCCGGGCTCGGCCTTTTCAGGTATCGCCGTAGGGTCTACCTTCACCTGATCCCAATGGAGCAAGAGGGGTGAGGGATCGTAACTGACGATGGCACCGGAAAATAGTATCCCGTCATCCTTGGCCAAACGAGCGACGTCGGGCTGGGGAATTACCTGTGCGGCATTGGGGGTTCCGGCGGGAGGAGCGGCGGTCCAGACTTTCACGTCCATATTGGCGGTGGTTGCTTTTTGCAATTCTTCCTCGCTCGCGCTGAAGAAGACCATGAAGTCGAGAAATCCAGCACCCTGCTTGACCTCGATAATCTTGCCGGCCACGTTGGGAAATTGCGCGCCACAGAGGGCTAGCCAAGTGAGCTTCGCCTTGTCGCCGCCCGCAGTGAGATCGTTGAAAACAGTGAGAATCGTGCTGGCCCCAGCGATTTTCTGCAGATCGGTCACCGAGGGAATCGTATAGGTCGATGGCCGATCGCCGGTGGTGCCCGCCAGGGTAAGCAACTCGTTCAGTTGCTGATCGGCCAGACTTTCGCACTGGGGCTGTTCATAGTTTATGATCTGCTTCCGCAAATAATCCTTGATCTGCGCATCACCTTGTATTTTTAGATTGATCGATCTCGCCAAATACCAAAAACCGTCCAGCGATTGCGCTGGTGTCTCGGATAGGTAAGCAACGCCGAGACGATAGGCGCTAACGGCATCCTTAGGATCGTCGGCAAGCGCAGTTTTGAACGCCTCGATTGCCGGAGGGAAGTCCTTCAACTGCAAATCGGCAAACCCCGCGGCGGCATCAAAAAGCGCGATTCCGGGCTTTTTCTGTTCTGCGAACTGGTCGTCCGTTAATTTTGAATCCGCGGGTTTAGGATATTTTTGGAGGAGTTCCGCGCCTTGCTTTGCCGCGTCTCGCTCCTTGACGAGCTGATCGTGTGCGTCGGGCGCCTTGGGGTTAAACACGACCGGAAACACCTGGACGCGACGGGAATATGCCGACAGTCGCGCGCCCAGATCGGCTGCATCACCCAAGCCGGTGAGTTTGTCGATGTATTCGATCGTCTTGGGATAATTCTTCGCATCAAAATACGTCTGGTAATAGAGTGCGAAGACGTACTGGTTCAGCGTCGAGTTCGGGAATTTTGCAGCGAAGTCATCGAGCAACTTGAGCCTTGCCGTAAGGTCCTTCTCCGCATTAGCGGCCTGGAAAGCGTTGTACTCCGGAATCGTGTAGGTGGTCTTGCCCTGGTCCGCTTGCTGTCCTCGCACTGCCGCCGGTCGCGCGGCAATACAAAATAGAATGAGCGCAGTGAATAGAATTCCCTTCGTAGCAAAGCGCATTCGTATCATCTCTTCCCTGCCTCCTGGACCAGTATTGGTACGGATGAACAGTATCGCCTAGAGTCACAGCCCCTGAAGGATAGCGAGCTAAACGAAACCGGGATTATAGGGAAACCCACGCACGCGTGCAAGGTGAATCCACCTTGCGCAGCCAATTCGCGTCCCAGTTCCAGCTGGGTGAATGTTCTCACGTGAATGATAAGATGGCAAATGGAAGGAAATTGTCGCCTCGCCGGAGAACTGTATATGAATAATGGAAAACCGCTGGAAGGAAAAGTAGCGATCATCACGGGAGCAAGCCGCGGGATCGGTCTGGCCGTGGCGCACCGCTTGGGAACACTGGGCGCGAAACTGAGTTTGTGCGCGCGGGATGCGAAACGGCTGGAGAGCGCGGCGCGTGAGCTCGGCGGTGGTATGGCGGCTGGCGTGTTTGCCGCCGCGGTCGATGTTAGGCGTGGCGAGCAAATCGTGGCGTTTGTGCAAAAGACCGAGAAAACGCTGGGCCCCGTGGAGATTCTGGTGAACAACGCGGGAATCGGATATTTCGGACCCACGCACGAGGCCACGGAAGCGAATTGGGACAGTGTGTTAGACACCAATTTGAAATCGGTGTTCCTGGCGAGCCAGGCGGTGGCGCCGGGAATGATCCAGCGGAGGGGCGGGCATATCATCAATATCGCCTCGCTGGCGGGAAAGAACGCGTTCGCGGGAGGGGGGATTTATTGCGCGTCGAAATGGGGGCTGCTGGGTTTGACCGAGTGCATGGCTGAAGATTTACGGGGTTATGGGATTCGGGTGAGCGCGATTTGTCCGGGGAGCGTAGCGACGGATTTTTCACCGCATGGGAAGAAAGATATCAGCAAGATGTTGCAGGCAGAGGATATAGCGCACGCCGTGGAGATGATTGTGACGCAGGCGCCGCAGAGTTTTATTAGCGAGGTTTTGTTGCGCCCGACGCAGAAGCCGTAGGGACAGATTGTTGAGCCGATCCTAGAAGAACAAGGTCAGAGCAAACCAATTATGCCCGGGTGCCGCGTGGCGGGACCGGCCGCTACCAAATCAACGACAACATTTGTGTTTTGAGAGGTTTAGGCTGGACGTGAATCCTGCGAAGCGGAGCCGCATCCAATCGTTCAAGCTTGAACCATTTGAGCTTGAAGCAAATATGCCGACACACTTTCAGGGCGATTTACAGACGGTTCGGGCGCTCAGTGCTTTCATCAACTTGATACGCGCGTCCGATTCAACAATTACAAAAACTACCGCGCATCTGGAAGAGCTGGGCGTGACCCCTGGGCAGTTTGCGGTACTGGAAGCGTTGCTGCACCTGGGCCCGATGTGCCAGCATACGCTGGGCGAGAAGCTTTTGCGCAGCGGCGGCAATGTGACGCTGGTAGTAGATAACCTGGAACGGCACGGATGGGTGCGGCGGGAACGACAGGTGAATGATCGGCGGATGATTCAAATCCATCTGACGCCGAAAGGGCGACGGCTGATCACGCGCGTGTTTCCAGAGCACGCAAAAATGGTGGTGAAGGTGATGAGTAAACTGAGCGCCGCGGAGCAAGAACAATTGCGCAAGATTGCGCGCAAGCTGGGCCGGGGCGCGGAGGAATTGTGCACGGAAAGAATGAAGAGGGAGAAGGAACATGATAACGATCAGACCGAGTAAGGAACGCGGCCACAATCAACTTTCCTGGCTGGATACACGATTCACATTTTCGTTTGACCAATACTACGATCCGCAATACATGCAGTTCCGTTCGCTGCGCGTATTGAATGAGGACGTGGTGGCGCCGGGTCAGGGATTCGGGATGCATCCGCATCGCGACATGGAAATCCTGACTTGGATTCTGGACGGAACGATTGAGCATCGCGACAGCATGGGCGCGGGCGCGGTGCTACGCCCTGGAGAATTGCAGCATATGACGGCAGGGACGGGAGTGATGCACAGTGAATTCAATCCTTCGCCGAAAGATCCGACGCACCTGCTGCAGATATGGATCACGCCGGAACGCAAGAACCTGAAGCCGGAGTACGAGCAACTGGCGTTCCCAGACAAGGATTTGCGCGGCAAGTTTCATCATGTGGCTGGGCCGCAAGCTCCGGTTACGATTCACCAGGACGCGGACCTTTTTATCACGAGGCTCGATAAGGGCCAGGAAACCAAGCATGCGTTGAAGGCTGGGCGCCATGCATGGGTGCAACTGGCGCGCGGAGCAGTGAAGTTGAACGGAGTGGAGCTGAAAGCGGGCGACGGCGCGGCCATTACCAGGGAAGACGAGCTGCGTGTGGAAGCGCAGGAACCATCGGAAGTGTTGTTGTTTGATCTGGCGTAAAAATAAAATTTGCACAGGAGATATGCAGATGAATTCAGCGCACGATATAACCACGTTGGCCGGGCGAATTCTGATCAGTGTGATATTTCTGATCAGCGGATTCTTTAAAGTGGGAGGTTATGCGCAGATGGTCGGTTACGCTGCCGTCGTGCACCTGCCCGCGCCGGGCGTGGCAATCGCAGCTGCGGCGGCGGTGGAACTGGCTTGCGGCTTGGCGATTCTGGCGGGTTTCAAGACGCGGTTTGCGGCGTGGCTGCTGTTTCTGTACCTGATCCCGGTCACTTATTTTTTTCACAATTTCTGGGCGGTGCAGGGGCAGGAGCAGCAGATCCAGATGGTCAACTTCTTGAAGAATGTGGCGATCATGGGCGGGTTGCTGGTGCTGTCCGTGAACGGAGCTGGGACTTATTCGGCGGATGGGAAGTTGGCGAAGAAAGGCTGAGCTTGCGGGAAAAGTGTGGAGAGGCTATGAGCGGCGGCGGGCACGGCACGCCGCGCCCACCGCCAGTTCGGACATCTTAAAGGAGGAATTATGAGTGCACTGAAAAAGACGGCGATTACGAGCGCACCGATTCACAGTTTGATTCGAGAACGGTGGAGTCCGCGGGCGTTTGCGGACCGGCCAGTGGAAGCGGAGAAATTGCGCAGTTTGTTTGAGGCGGCGCGCTGGGCGGCTTCCTCCTACAACGGGCAGCCGTGGAATTTTATTGTGGCGACCAAGAGTGATCCGGAAAATTACAGGAAGGTGCTGGATTGCTTTGTCGAGTTCAACCAGAGCTGGGCTAAGAGTGCTCCGGTGGTGGCGTTGAGCGTGGCTAAATTGAAATTCGAGCACAACGGCGAGTTGAATCGTCATGCGTTTCACGACGTGGGGGCGGCTTCGGCGACATTGACGATACAGGCGGAGGAGTTGGGTTTGGCGGTACACCAGATGGGGGGAATTTTGCCGGAGAAGGCGCGGGAGATTTTCGGGATTCCGGAAGGGTACGAGGCGGTCGCGGGTATTGCGATTGGTTATCCGGGCGAGGCGCATACTTTGCCGGATCACTTAAAGGCACCGGAAGTGGCGCCGCGGGAACGCAAGGCGCTCGACTCGTTCGTGTTCACAGGTAAGTGGGGGAAAGTTTTGCCGATTGTGGGTGGTAAGGCGTAACCGAGTGTTGTGGGAGCGAGAAGCTCTAGAGGTTGACGCCCGGGCAAGCTGGGGCGTGAGCGGCGCCCCAGCCGCGTCGGATGCGTAAACGGGCAGCCGGAAAGCCTCGCCTGGCTCGTTTTGTTGCACGACATTGACTTTCGGCGAAACCGGCGGCAAGCCGCGGCACTCCATGTTGGGCTGGGCGTCGACGTTGGATGCGAGCGCGGAGGATCGCAGTGCAGGCAACTGCAAGTCAAAAGCAAATTCGACTACGCCCGCGTGAAGACCAGGCTGCCGCTACAAAATTAAAGACAAAAGCAACCAAGCCGGCGCTACGAATTCCACTGGCCGGTCGCGAGCCGTTTGTTTACGGCTAGATCTTTGGCAGGACGATGCCCTGCTGGGATTGGTATTTGCCTTTTTTGTCCTTGTAGGAGACTTCGCACTGCTCGTCGGATTCGAAGAAAATTACCTGGCACAGGCCTTCATTGCCGTAGATTTTGGCTGGTAGAGGCGTGGTGTTACTGATCTCCAGTGTGACGAAGCCTTCCCACTCGGGCTCGAAGGGCGTGACGTTGACGATGATGCCGCAGCGGGCGTAGGTGGATTTTCCCACGCAGAGCGTGAGCACGTTGCGCGGAATGCGGAAATATTCTACGGAGCGGCCCAAGGCGAAGGAATTGGGTGGCACGATGCAGACGTCGCCCTTGAATTCGACGAATGACTTCGAATCGAAATGCTTGGGATCCACGATCGAAGAATTCACGTTGGTGAAGATGCGGAATTCATCGGCGACGCGCATGTCGTAGCCGTAGGACGAGACGCCGTAGCTGATGACGCCGTCGCGGACCTGGCGGTCTTCATAAGGCTCGATCATTTTGTGTTCTTGCGCCATCTTGCGAATCCATTTATCGGACTTCACCGACATTCGGGCCTCCGGGAACTCTGGATGATTGTGCTGCACTCATCGTTGTGCGACCTGATTGAGCTGGCGCTGTAAAGGAGTCGGGCAGTGTATTACACGGGACGGCGCTTGACAACCTGCAACCCCCTGTCTAGCATAGGCTTCCAGCCTGCGGGAGGAACCTGTGATAAAGCTCGACATCGTTAACGCAATCGTACAGAAGACGAATATTACCCGAACGAAGGCTGAACAGGCGGTGGAAACCGTCTTCGAGGCGATGAAGAATGCGCTGGGCCGCGGAGAACGCATCGAGCTGCGCAGATTCGGCGTGTTTAATGTGAAGCCGCGCAAGACGGGCATCGGCCGCAATCCGCGCACCGGACAACAAGTGAGCATCCCTCCCGGCAAGGCGGTTCGCTTCAAGCCCGGCAAAGAATTGCAGTCGCTGCCGGCGACGGCCGCGGCGCCGAAGCCCTGAACCGCCTGGTGGCTTGCGAGCCGCATGCGGCGCCGAACCCGTTTTTCGCGCTGGGGCATCCAACCTTCATGGGCAATAGCACCGGCAACGGGCATGGCCGCGTCCCACTGGAAATTCTCGACCGAAATTATCCGGAGATTATCGATTTGCCGCCGCCGAGGATGCGCGCGCGTCCGCGGCCGCTGTGGCCTGCGATCGCTTTTTTCAGTTTAACTTTGTTGATGACGCTCTCGGCCGGGGCGCTGATTGCGACTTCGTTCGTGCAGAACGTCGAGCCGTTTTCGGGGAATGAGAGCCTTTTCGCGATACCACTGCTGCCCTTGCAACATCCGGAGATGTTGCTGCTGGGGATTCCGTTTTCGCTGACGCTGCTGGGATTTTTTATGGCGCACGAGATGGGGCATTATCTCGCGTGCAGGTATTACGGAATTGACTGCAGCTATCCGTTTTTCCTGCCTTCCCCCTTCCCTTTCGGCACGTTTGGCGCGGTGATACGAATTCGCGCGCCGATAACCACGCGGCGGGCGCTTTTTGATATTGGCGTCGCGGGGCCGATTCTGGGATTCATTGTGGCGTTGCCTTTGACCGCATATGGAATTGCGATGTCGAAAGTGATTCCCGGCGTGCAAGAGGATGGCGGACTCATTTTTGGATTTCCGGGGCTGATGAAAATTTTTATGGCGATGTTTCATCCCGGGACCGAGGCCAAATCGGTGTTGTTTCACCCGGTGGCGCTGGCTGCGTGGATCGGGCTGCTGGCGACGGCCTTGAATCTGCTGCCGCTGTGGCAACTGGATGGCGGGCACATCCTTTATAGTCTGGCGCCGCAGCGGCACCAGCGCTTCTCGCTCACTGCGGCGGTGGCGCTGGTGTTTATGGGAGTCGGCTACTGGCACGTGTGGGCGTTCTGGGGGATTGTGCTGCTGATATTGTCGTTGCGATTTCCGCATCCGCCGCCGTTTGACCGCTGGGAGGCGCTGGACGCTTCGCGGAAATTGCTGGCTTGCGTGGCGCTGATTATTTTTCTTTTGTGTTTTACGTTGTGGCCTACGAATAACCTCTGGTAATGCAACTCCAAAATTAGAAAAGGCTGGCGGGGTCTACGTCCACGATTACGGCGGTTTCGGGGATTTCTTTTTGCGCGCAGAAATCCAGGGCGCCGCTTAAGGCCTGCGAGAGCGCGGAGCGTTGCGGCGACTTCAGGAGAAATTGAAAACGGTATTCCTGGCGCAGGCGGGCCAAGGGGGCGGCGGCGGGACCCAGGACTTTTACGCCGCGATTTTCGTAGGGCGCAAAATAGCCGGCTAGGGCGCGCGACCAGCGGATGGCGTTTTCGATTTTTTTATCGCGGACCAGGACGCTGGCTAGCGCGCTGAAGGGCGGGTAATGCAGCATGCGGCGGAAATGGGCTTCCTTTTCGTAGAACGAGAGATAGTCTTGTTTCGCGGCGTGCTGAATTGCGTAGTGCTCGGGATAGTGCGTTTCTACCAGGACTTCGCCGGAGAGTTCGCCGCGGCCGGCGCGGCCGGCCACTTGAGTGAGTAATTGGAAAGTGCGTTCGGCGGCGCGAAAATCGGGGCGACCTAGGGCAAGATCGGCCGCGACGACTCCGACCAGCGTGACGCGTTGAAAATCGTGGCCTTTGGCGACCATTTGCGTGCCTACCAGGACATCCAGTTCTCCTTTTGCGAAGGCGCCGAGGACTTGCTGGAATTCGCGTTTGGTGCGGACGGTGTCGCGATCGAGCCTTGCGATTTTTGCGGCGGGAAAAGTTTCGCGCAGATATTCTTCGACGCGTTCGGCGCCATCGCCGACAAAGTACATGTATGCAGCGTGGCATTTCGGGCATTGCTTCGGCGGCCGCAGCGAGTAGCCGCAGTAATGGCATTCGAGCCGCTGGCGATCTTTGTGATAGGTGAGCGCGATACTGCAATTCTGACATTGCACGAAGGCGCCACAGCTGCGGCACAGAGACGACCAGGAGTAGCCACGGCGATTGATCAGCACCATCGCTTGGGTTTTTTCCTCGAGACGCATAGCGATCGCGGCGCGTAGCGATTCGGAAACGGGCGCGGCCTTGTGGGCGCGACGGAATTCTTCGCGCAGATCAACGATGCGGACTTCGGCCAGCGGACGATCGGCTACGCGTGCGGTGAGTTCGAGTAAGTGATATTTTCGGTCGCGCGCGTTATGAAAGGTCTCGAGTGAGGGAGTGGCCGAGCCTAGCAGCGCGACTGCTCCTTCGAGGCGGGCGCGATATACGGCAGTGTCGCGGCCGTGATAGCGCGGTGTTTCTTCCTGCTTGTAGCTGGTTTCCTGCTCTTCGTCCACGATAATGAGGCCGAGATTTTCGAGAGGTGCGAAAACGGCGGAGCGCGTGCCAACGACTACGCGAGCTTCGCCGTGGCGGGCGCGCCACCATTCGCGGGCACGTTCGCTATCGGGTAGAGCGCTGTGCAGAATGGCGACCTGTTCCCCGAAGCGCGCGCGGACGAGGCGGCCGACCCATAGAGTGAGCGCGATTTCGGGGACTAGGACGATGGCCGTCTTGCCGCGAGAGAGAGCGGCTTCGATCGCGCCGAGATAGACTTCGGTTTTCCCGCTACCGGTGACGCCGTGGAGCAGAGCTGCTGTGAATTTTTCTGCTACTAGCCAGCGCCAGATTTCTGCCAGCGCGTGTTTTTGTTCGGAGTTGAGGACGTTTGTGGGTGGGGTGAAATCGGTGTCCCACGGATCTTCTTCCGCAGTGAGCGGCTCTTCCCAGGTGAGCAGCAGGCCGGCGCTTTCCAGGCGCTTGATGACGAGAGCAGTGACGGCGGCTCTCTCGAGCAGAATTTCCAGTGGAAGAGGAACCCCTGCATCCATGAGAACTTCGCGCACGCGCTTCTCGGGCTGGCCGATGGGACGTTCATCCGGGTTCGGGCACCAGCTTACAATTTTTTGCCTGCGCGTCTTGCGACGGCGAATGCTTTTGCGGGTGGCGAGATGGCCGCGGCGGACAAATTTTTCAGCGGCAGCGGCGCCGCCAGGCATCCGGGCTACGCGGGTTTCAGTGAGCGTGCGTTCGGGCGCATCGGCTTGGTGTTTTTCGAAGACGCGCAGGAAGGCGAGCTCGGCGGCTTCTACGTCCGTGTTTTCTTCGTTCGCGGCGAGATCTTGCAGATACGCGCGGCCTTCGCTGGTGAGCCAGTATTCGTGATGCTGGCGCAATTCGATTTCCGGCGGCAGCATGGCGCGAAATGTTTCGCCGATGGGCGCGAGATAATAGCGGCTGATCCACTGGCCGAGCTCGATGAGCTTGGGAGGAAGCGCGGGAACGCGGTCGAGCAGCTCGGCGATTTCTCTGATGCGTTTGGTTTCCGGGGCGCGCGTGGAAACTGCCAGTCCGACGCCGATCATGGCGCGATTGCGGAATGGCACCAGGACGCGGCGGCCCACGAGTTCTTCACCATTGCACGACGCAGGCACAGCGTAGGTAAACGCCGAGCGCAATGGAACCGGCAGCGCGACTTCCAGATAACGTTGGCTCATTGGATCAGTAGGGTAGTATAACAGCGTGCGCGAGCGGCGATCACCTAGCGACGCGCGAGCTAATCTATGGCGAGTTCGAGTGCGTCGGCAACGCTTGCGGAGGCTGCATACTCGATGTGTAGCACGCGTCTGCGCATCGCGGAGCGCGACTTTGCTGAGGCGTGCACGATCAGAGGCCTCATGGCTAGGATGCCGCCACGCGGGACCAGGCAATCTACGGCGGTCGTTCGAGTACTCAGGTCGTGAATTGCGTCGTCGCTCAGTATGCCCATCGTGTGCGTTCCGGGAAGGATGCGGAGCGGACCATTTTCTGAAGTAGAGTCATCGAGATGTAAGCGTAGGGCTACCACGCGAGACAGTGCCCTAGCGGACGCGTTCGCATAGATGACTCCATCCTTTACTGACCACGGCCCCCACTCGGGGAGTTCGCGACGTTCGCTCAGCGGCAGCGCTCGGTCTTGGTGCCATGCTACGAGCCAATTTGAGATGGGAGACTTGTCGAATCGTGTGACTTTGAATGGAAATGCGCAAGACCCAAGAATTTGTTGAGCGATGGCCAAAAGCCGCGGCTCGCGCGCGACGGCGAGGACAGTGGGATGTTTGAGCGCGTGGCGCATTCCGGCGCGGCTACGCGGCAGCGGATTACGATCGAGGCTCTCATCAAGTTCCGCGACGTCGCTGCCGCTGAGGACCTCGGGAAGGATTGCGAAACCTTGCGTCTCAACTTCGGCCTGTTGCATTTCTGATTCGCTCCGCGTTCCCCATGATACTGAAATCGGATGCTTCAAAGGCTAATGAGGACGATGCCGATGAAGATTATGACTATGCCTAGCCATTGGGAACGCTCGAGGCGTTCGCGGAGGAAAATCCAGGCCAGCAGAACCGTGATGGCACCGTAGAGGGACGCTAGGACGCTGACGACTGATACCTGGCCGGTGCTCAGGCCGGCATTGTTGGCGACGAATGCGGCGGTATCGAGGACGCCTACGGCCAGAAGCAGCCACCAAACGCTGCCGCGGGGGAGGTGGAGAGTTTGGCGTGCTGGTGCGGCGGCGAGCGAGAGCGCTACCAGAGCTGTTAGGCGCATGACCCAGACGGAGACGGCGCTGCCTACTGCTGGGACTACGTGAAATCCCAGAAACCAGAAGAGGACGCCAAAGCCCAGCGCGGCGCAGATGGCCCAACCTACGCCTGTTGATAAATGCGCGCGCGGAGTTTCTGGATTGGGTGCTTCGCTTGCGCGTGTCGGAGTATTTTCTGCTGCCGTGGTTTCAGTTTGCGCGAAGGAAGTTGCGGCAAGGATCACGCCCAGCAGCGTGACTGCTAGTCCTGTGGCGCGGACTGCGTGGATGCGTTCGCCGCTTAGCAGCGAGAGCGCTAGCGTTAAGGCTGGATAGCTGGAGGAGACTGGACCGACGATGCTCATGATGCCATGTTCGAAGGAGTGGTAGAGAGCTAGGGATGCGAGCATGTTCAGCAGGCCTGCGGCAACGGCCATGGCCCAGGGTTGCCAGCCGGGCGCGATCCCGTGTGAGAAGCCGCCGATAAATTTCAGGTATGCGCTGAGTGCGAGGAAACCGAAAAACTGCATGAAGAAGAGCGTGCGGTAAGCGCCGACTTGGCGCGAGGCGAAGCGGGCGGCGAAATCCGCGGCGCCCCAACAGATGGCGCCGGTTAGGCCGAGGATTATAGCTAGCGAAACATTCATGGCACGGAACGGCTAGCGTTTTTTGGGTTGCAAGCCGAGGACGGCCATTACTTTTTGCAGGTCTTTCCAGACTTCGGGCTTGGCGCCGGGGTTGCGGAGCAGGTAGGCGGGATGATAGGTGGGCATTAGTTTTGCGCCGCGAAAATCGAACCACTCGCCGCGGAGTTTGGAAATGCCTTGCGCGGTTTGCAGGAGAGTTTGGGCGGAGCAGCTTCCTAGCGTGCAGATCACTTTGGGTTTGATGGCGTCAATCTGGCGCATCAGGAATGGCGAGCATGTGGTGATTTCGTCTTTTTCAGGGAGGCGATTTTCTGGGGGGCGGCATTTCACTACGTTGGCGATGTAGACGTCCTCGCGCTGCAGACCCATGGCTTTGATCATGTCGGTGAGTAGTTTTCCGGCGCGGCCTACGAAGGGTTCGCCACTGAGATCTTCGTCGCGACCGGGGCCTTCGCCTACAAACATCAGGTCGGCGCTGGGATTGCCTGTGCCGAAGACGATTTTGGTGCGGCCTTTGTGCAGTTTGCAGCGAGCGCAATCGCCGATGTCTTCGCGGATGCGCGGGAGAGTGTCGCCCGCGATGCGTTCGATGGATTCAAAGAGCGATGGCGCTGTGGCGGGCAGGATGGTGGCTGCGGGCGATTTCTGCGAGGCGGATGCCGCGACATTTATCGAAGAGGCTGGGGCGCGGCCCGCGGCTGCAGCGGTCATCGCGGCGGGAACGGCGGTAGGGATGGCGCTTGATGTTGCGACAGTCTGCGGCGCGGCTGCGGATTCGGCGATCGCGTGCAACGGCGGCCGATCGCGGTAGTAGGGGCCGAGGCCTAGATCTTCGCCGTAGCGCAGCCAGTCCTTCACTTGTTCTTCAAGTTGCGTTTCGCTGCGGGCGCCCACACTTGCGCGCTTGGCCGGATCCATGAATCCTCCACTTGAAAATGTACCGCTTGAGAATCTACTTGGATTGTTTCTGAATATCCAGTACCTGATCGAGGATGCGATTGGCTACGTCGAATTTATGGAGCTGAGGGAGCGCCAGTTCGCGGCCGTCGCGGAAGAAGAGGGTGACGATATTGGTGTCGGCATCGAAGCCGGCGCCGGCTTGGGTGACGTCGTTGGCGACAATCATGTCGGCGGCTTTGCGCTGGAGCTTGCCGCGGGCATTTTCGGCGACGTGGTTGGTTTCGGCGGCGAAGCCTACGAGAATGCGATTCGCTTTTTCGCGGCCCAGTTCGGCGAGAATGTCGGGCGTTGGTTCGAGCTCGAGTGTGAAGGTACCATCGCCGCGTTTGATTTTTTTATCTTGCGCGGCGGCGGGACGGTAGTCGGAAACGGCCGCGGCCATGATGGCTACGCTCGCTTCGCGGGCGCGTTCGACGACGGAGCGCTGCATCTGTTCTGTCGAGCGGACCGGAACCCAATCCACGCCTTCAGGAATTTTCAGATCGGTGGGGCCGCTGACGAGGATAACTCGCGCGCCGCGACGCTGCGCGGCTTCGGCGAGAGCGTAGCCCATTTTACCCGAAGAGCGATTGGTGAGGAAGCGAACCGGATCGAGGTCCTCGCAGGTGGGACCGGCGGTGACGAGCACCGTCTGTCCGGCGAAATCGTGGCGCAGGCCGAGGACTTCGCAAACTTTTTTGAAGATGGATTCGCTGGCGGCCAGGCGGCCGGCGCCGGTCATGCCGCAGGCTAGATAGCCTTCATCGGGATCGACCACGTGAACGCCGCGGGCGCGCAGGGCGGCGAGATTTTGTTGCGTCGCGGGATGCTCCCACATGTTTACGTTCATGGCGGGCGCGACGACTACGGGAGCTTTCGTGGCGAGATAGAGAGTGGAAAGAAAATCTTCGGCTATCCCGTGGGCGAATTTTCCGAGGATGTCGGCGGTGGCTGGCGCGACCAGCAGCAGGTCAATTCGCTGGGCGACGGCTATGTGTTCAATGGCGCTTTCGACGTTCGCGGGGGCGGAGCCAGCGGCGGCGAAAATGTCGGTGATTACCTTTTGTCCGGTCAACGCGGCGAAGGTCAGCGGAGTGATGAATTCCTGGGCGGCACGAGTCATTACGACCTGGACGTCTAGTTTTTCTTGTTGCAGGCGGCGAACGAGTTCGGCGGCTTTGTAGGCCGCTACGCCGCCGGTTACGCCTAGGGCGAGTTTCATGGAGTTTTCGCCTGCCGAAGTGAGTGGTGAGTGGTGATGAGTGATGGGTGAGTAGTGGTTTGTCGCCGTTCATTTGTATCGAATAGAAAAAGTGAAGTGATTTGTGATGAACTAACTTGCTTTGTGTGAATTGCAGGATAGGGGGTGGGAGAAAGGCGTCCATTGGCATCGCACAGGAAAAATGAAGTGCTTTGTTTTGTTTGAGTTGCACAATTGAGGGCGCGAGAAACCAGTTCATTTGTATCGCATGGAAATTGGCGTTTCTGCAGGCAGGCGGCGCGGAGAAAGGCGGGAGAGATCCTGCGACCGGCAGGAAGCAAAGGCGCAGGCCTCCCTGCGCAAAAAACGCTCAGGGCAGGCAGGATGACGGTGCTGGCCGCACCGTCAGAGGCACTGGATCGGCTCCGGCTTTGGTTCGACATTTTCACCGATTCATCATGCGCTTGTCGCGCACGAAATGCAAAAGGTTGCCTGTGTACAGCACTCGTGCCCGGTGAAGGGCGCCGCTACGAATTCAACACCGACGCCAGAGGCGGCCCGGTTCGATGAACCTGAACCGGCCGCTACAGAATCAAAACCAACGTCAAAGCCGCCCGCCTAGAAAACAGGTGGCCGCTACAAATTCAACACCTGGTGCTGCGCTCACTTCTTCTTTTTCTCGTTGATGTCTTCGGCTTGTTCGTTCAGGTGGGGGGCATCGTATTCGAGCAGGCCCTTCTGTAATTCTTCTTCGGCGATGCGCGTGGTTTTGCGCGACCGGGGGTTATCCACCATGGGGCGGCCGCCAATCAACAATTGCCGGGCGCGGCGCGCGACGACTACGACGTAGGCAAACTGGCTATCTGGTGCATCCTTGAGATGAGCCATGTGAAGATCAGCCTCCAAAAGACTTCAGGATTTCGCGAATTCGTTCTTCGTTCGGCGCCACCCGGCAACGCGAGCCCAGAGCGATGGCCTGCACT
>JABCZK010000028.1 GCA_013289695.1 Acidobacteriota bacterium | reverse complement strand
CAATGCCTGGCTGGGAAACTTCCGACGCTTGGTCGTGCGCTACGACCGTTCGCTCACGATCT
Organism: Acidobacteriota bacterium; assembly: GCA_013289695.1. Lineage (GTDB taxonomy): Bacteria > Acidobacteriota > Terriglobia > Acidiferrales > UBA7541 > Palsa-295. The sequence goes on along the minus strand of JABCZK010000028.1, from coordinate 59,630 downwards.
ATGGTGCTTTTTTTCATATCGCCTGCTTCATGATCGTCTTGCGGAGGGTTGTGCAATAGCTTCTAGTCTCCCTCCATCGATTCTGTCAGCAATCTGCAATCCGTTCTCAACAAACTACCTACTTTTCACGACCCCGAGCAACTTCATCCATCGCAAAGCTGATTAACCTTGACGAAACATAGCCTCTGAGCTATATTCACTCTATGGAATGGGAGGTCGAATTTACGGACGAGTTTTCTAACTGGTGGGATGGTCTGAGCGAAGCCGAACAGGTGGACGTGAACGCCAAGGTGATCCTGCTTCAGAAGATTGGCCCCAGTCTTCCTCGTCCTCATGCCGATCTTATTCACTCTTCTCGTCATCCGAACATGAAAGAGCTTCGGATACAACATTCGGGTAATCCGTATCGGGTGCTCTTTGCTTTTGACCCGCGCCGATGCGCAATCCTGTTGCTCGGCGGCGATAAGACTGGAAATGATCGTTGGTATGATGTCTTTGTTCCGATGGCGGATGCGCTTTACGACGAGCATCTTGAAACGCTCAAAAGCGAGGACAAATAGCAATGGCAAAAAACTTCAAAGAACTTCAAGCAAAAATGCCTCGCGAAGCGCGCGTTCGCAGCGAAGAAGCCGCCAAGAAAATGATCTCAGAAATGGGCCTTGCTGAGCTCCGCGAGGCCATGGACCTGACTCAGGAATCCCTGGCAGACACTCTTCACGTCCGACAAGCTTCCATCTCCAAAATGGAAAGACGCTCGGACATGTACATCAGCACCTTGAGCAAAATCATTGAAGCAATGGGTGGAGAACTCCAGATCATCGCAAACATGCCGAATGGGAGAGTGCAAATTCGTCAATTCACCAAAATTCGGAAAGGTCAGATTGAATCTATTTCTAATAAGCGCCGAACGGAAGTCCGCTAATTTCACTAGCCCGAGGGAATACGCCGCCGCACCCCTGCTAGGAAGGCCGCCAAATCATGCAATACGTGCAATCCAACAATGCAACTCAAGCTGTGGCAAACATGCCACAAAACCGCGGAGAAAAGTTCTAAAATCGTCCCCTTGGGTGCGCCACGCTTTTCATTCGCTCACAAATTCTCCGTCTCAGTTCACTCGCTCCCCTGTTGCTGTTGATTTTGCGGGGACCGCGCGAATTTGTGCAGCCGCCGGGGCTAGCTCGTGTCAGGTCTATTTGTCGTTTACGGTGGTAAGCAGCACGCGCTGAGTATTAATCTGGTCCGAGCGAATCGCGCCCGGGGGCGGCTCGCGAGGAGTAAATTGAAAACCATGAAGACGCTGCTGCTTGGAATCACTCTCTTCGTTTCAACTTTATTCCCCACTTGCGCGCGCTGCGCTCCGGCAAAGCCTGCAGTGGAAGTGGTGGTGCTCGGTTCGGGCGGGCCACGGCCGTTCGGCAGGGGAGGGTCCAGCTTTATCGTGTTGCTCGATGGCACTCCCCGGATTTTGGTGGATGCCGGGCCGGGAGCATTCCTGCGGATTGGAGAGTTGGATCTGGACCTGGACAACGTAGATACGGTTTTGCTGACGCATCTGCATATTGATCACAGTGGGGACCTGGCTGCTTTCTTCAACGCGCGAGCGCTTAGCGCCGACGGACCAATCGTCTATCGGATTTTCGGTCCTGATGGCTCCGGGCAATTTCCCAAGACCTCGCGCTTCGTGGACTTGCTGGTGGGTAACGCCGGCGCGTTTGCATATCAAAAGACATTTGGCGCGGACGAATCGTTTAAGGTGCGCGATCTGGCGATCAGCCTGGATTCTCCGCGCACCGAAATCGTGGATGAAAATGGCTTGGTCGTGGAAGAAATTGCGACGCACCACGGCGACTGTCCCGCGGTGGCGTACCGGATTTCCTATAAAGGGGCGGTGCTGGTTTTCTCCGGAGACATGGACGCATCCGCGCTGCCGAACTTGGTGCAGCTGGCGAAGAATGCGGACTTGCTGGTTTTCAATTGCGCCGTGTTGGACCCTCCGGGGTCACCCTCGCAACTCTACGATCTGCATACGCCGCCGAAAAAAATTGGCGAAGCCGCGCGCGACAGCGGAGTAAAGAGTTTGCTGCTGAGCCATCTTGCGCCCGACGTGGAAGGCCAGGAGGATGCCGTGCGCAAATCGATTCGTGCGTCCTATCCAGGGCCAGTCGCCTTCGCGAACGACAAGTTGCGGGTGCGAGTTGAGAAGTGAGCGCTCAATTCGGGCCTAAAACGCGCCTAATCTCGACGTCACATATGCGGCGCCAAAATCTCTCAGTATCGTAGTCAAAACGCCCTGCCGATCCACAGACATCAATTGAACGAGCCTCACCGCTACCAGATTAATTGTATTTTGGAGAGCCGCTCCGGGGCAGTACCATGGAGGCGCTTTCAGGCGTAGACAGCAAACAGGAGCTCTTTATTGCCGAGATAAAAAACACCCCCTCATCCATCCCTGAATATCAAACTCCACCGGCTCCGGCTCCCACTCCGCCACCTCCCCGGCACAAAGGCCCGCGGTTCGTTTGGTGGGTTCTGTCACTGCTGGCGCTGGCGATTGTGCTCTTCCTGATCTATCGCCATCACGAAGACGCCAAGAAAGCGGCGGCCGCGAAGGTTCGCCCCGCCGGCATCACCATTACCACTACCACGGCGCAAAAAGGGGATATCGGCGTTTACCTGGACTCCATCGGCACGGTCACTCCGGTATACACCTCTTCGATTACCGCCGAGGTGACAGGGATAATTGTTGGCGTGCACTATACGGAGGGTCAGCGCGTTGCGAAGGGCGACTCGCTGATTGACATAGACTCGCGTCCGTTCCGGGCAACGCTCTTACAAGCCCAAGGCGCGCTCGAGCGGGACCAGAATCTACTCGCGCAGGCGCAGATGGATCTGACGCGCTATCAGGAGGCCTGGGCGCGCAACTCGATCGCCAAACAAATCCTGGACGACCAGGAAAAATTGGTGCTGCAGGACGAGGGCATTGTAAAGATCGACGAAGGAACGGTGCAATTCGATCAGGTGCAGGTCGATTTCTGCCACATCATCGCTCCGATTGCTGGCCGCGTGGGTTTGCGGCTGGTGGATCCCGGCAACGTAGTGCAGTCCGCCGGGACGCTTACTCTCGCAGTGATCACTCAGCTGGAGCCCATCACCGTAATTTTCACGATACCGGAGGACAGCCTGGACCCGGTGCAAGCTCGCCTGCGCGCGAAGGCGAAGCTCAGCGTGGATGCTTTCGATCGCACCGCGCAAACAAAAATTGCGAGCGGCCAACTCTTGACGCTCGACAACCAGATTGACACCACCACCGGCACGGTGAAAGGGCGCGCGCTCTTCGCCAATACAAATGATGCGCTCTTCCCCAACCAGTTTGTGAACACGCGGCTGCTGGTGAATACCCTGCAGGGCGTGACGCTGCTTCCGTCATCAGCGATTCAACAAAACGGCCAGGCATCGTTCGTGTACGTGATTCAAAACAATGTCGCGCATATGCGCAGCATCAAGCCGGGAGTGACCAACGGCGGTGTAACGCAGGTGGACGGTGTCAATCCCGGAGACGTGGTCGCGAACAGCAGCTTCGATAAGTTGCAGGACAAAATTGCGGTGGTCGTTTCGAACCCGCCGCCCCCCGCCAGTACGAACGCCGCCAGCACGAACGGCACAACCGGGAGCAGCGCCCCGTGAGTCCCTCTCGTCCGTTCATCTTGCGGCCGGTGGCTACCTCTTTGTTGATGGCCGCAATCCTGCTGGTTGGAATTGTCGGCTATACACAACTGCCGATTTCCGCATTGCCCGAAGTTGACTACCCCACAATTCAGATCCTCACGTTTTATCCTGGCGCGAGCCCGACGGTGGTGGCGACGACGGTGACGGCGCCGCTCGAGCGTCAATTCGGCGAGCTGCAGGGTTTGAGCCAGATGACTTCCTCAAGCTCCGGCGGCACTTCGGTGATCGTCCTGCAATTTAATCTCACGTTGGGCATTGATATTGCCGAAGAAGAAGTGCAGTCCGCGATCAACGCGGCGCAAAGCCTGCTGCCATCCATCCTGCCCGCGCCGCCTACCTACAGTAAGACGAATCCAGCCGACGCTCCTGTGCTGACGCTCGCGATCACCTCCAGCTCGATGCCGCTTCCTCAAGTGGAAGACTTGGTGGACACACGCCTGGCGCCGAAAATTTCGCAGCTCAATGGCGTGGGCCTGGTGACCATCAGCGGCGGACAAAAACCCGCAGTGCGCATCCAAGCAAACCCCACGGCGCTTTCGTCTTACGGCATCAACCTCGAAGACTTGCGCACTGCGCTGACGGCCGCCAGCGTGAACGCCGCCAAAGGGAACTTCGACGGTCCCAGGCAGGACTACCAGATCGACGCCAACGATCAGCTGGTCACCAACGCGGATTACAAGAATGTCGTGGTCGCATACCGTAACGGCGCGCCGGTGATGCTCACCGACGTAGCCGGCATCGTGAATGGCGTCGAGAATAACGCTCAGGCCGCTTGGATGAATCAGACGCCCGCGGTGATCCTGAATGTGCAACGCCAGCCCGGCGCGAACACCATCAGTGTGGTCAAAAGCATCAAGGCACTGATTCCGCAGCTGGAAGCCAACTTGCCTACGGGCATTCAGGTGACCACGCTTACAGATCTTACGACCGCTATCGAGGCATCGGTCTCCGACGTCGAGTTCGAATTGCTTTTGACCATCGGTCTTGTCGTGCTGGTCATCTTTCTCTTTTTGCGCAGTCTTTACGCCACCATTATCCCGGCGGTGGCTGTGCCGCTCTCGCTGGTGGGAACTTTAGCGGTGATGTACCTGCTGGGTTACAGCTTGGATAACTTATCGCTGATGGCGCTGACCATCTCCACCGGTTTCGTGGTGGACGATGCCATCGTGATGATCGAAAACATCTCGCGCTACATTGAAGCGGGCGATCCACCCATGGAAGCAGCGCTCAAGGGCGCGGAACAAATTGGATTCACCATTCTCTCGCTGACCGTCTCGCTAATCGCCGTACTGATTCCGCTGTTATTCATGGGCGACGTCGTTGGCCGGCTGTTCCGCGAATTTGCGGTGACGCTGGCCGTCACCATCGTGCTTTCGGCAGTGGTCTCGCTCACGCTTACTCCGATGATGAGCGCACGAATCCTGCGGCACACGCCGAAAGACCAGCAAGGACGCTTCTACAAAGCATCGGAACGTGTTTTCGAGAACATGATCGCGTTTTATGGGCGGACTCTGAAGTTCGTTCTGCGCTACCAGACGATTACGCTGCTGGTCGCCGTCGCTACGCTCCTGCTGACAATTTTTCTATACATCATCATTCCCAAGGGCTTTTTCCCGGTGCAAGACACGGGCGTAATCCAGGGCATTTCCCAGGCGCCGGCTTCTATCAGCTCGCAAGCCATGGCCGAAAAACAGCAGGAGCTTGCCAAGGCTGTTATGGAAGATCCGGCCGTTGAAAGCATTTCGTCGTTCATCGGCGCGGACGGCACGAACGTCACCACCAACAGCGGCCGTATGTCCATCAATCTGAAACCGCTCGCTGCGCGCAAGATTAGCGCGTCAGACCTGATTCGCAGGCTCAAGACGCGCTTGGACAAAGTGCAGGGAATCGAGCTGTTCATGGAGCCGGTGCAGAACATAACCGTAGATGACCGCGTCAGCCGCACGCAATACCAGTACACGCTGGAAGATTCCGATGCCAACGAACTGAACCTCTGGACCAGTCGATTCATGGACAAGCTGAAACAGTTGCCGGAACTGGAAGACCTGGCAACCGATCAGCAACCGGGTGGGCTCGCCGTAACACTGGTGATTGACCGGATCACTGCCGGACGATTGGGCATTGCGCCTACGACGATTGATAACACTTTGTACGACGCGTTCGGCCAGCGGCAGATCAGCACGATGTACACGCAAGTGAATCAATACCACGTGGTCCTGGAAAGCCAGCCGCAATTTCAGAAGGATCCCAACAAGCTGAACCACATGTATATCCAGTCCAGCGCGTCCAATGGCGCAAGCGGCGCCGGAGCTTCTACCTCATTCGCGGCGTCGGGTTCGTCCTCCGCGGGTTCCAACGCGCTAACCGGCTCGGCGCTGTACACTCCGTCAGCGAATACGCTCGCTCCTCCCGCAAACGCGCTCTCTCCGACTTCCTCTTCTTCTTCAAGCGGCGGAGCAAACTCCGCAGGCGCCACCAGCTCGGCGATGAGCAACGCGGTGCCTCTGAGCGCTTTCTCCCACTTCGAGAACACCATGGAGCCGCTGGTGATTACGCACCAGGGACAATTTCCGGCCATCACCGCGTCTTTCAATCTCGCGCCGAATGCCGCGCTGGGCAACGCCATCACCGCGATCAACAAAGTGCAAAAAGACATGCACATGCCTCCCAGCATGCAAGCCGGTTTTCAAGGCACCGCGGCTTCGTTCACGAATTCGCTCGCCAATGAGCCGCTGCTGATTCTCGCCGCGCTCGTTACCGTGTACATCGTGCTGGGCGTGCTGTACGAAAGTTTCGTGCATCCGATCACGATTCTCTCCACGCTGCCCTCAGCCGGCGTCGGCGCTTTCCTCGCGCTGATTCTCTTTCACCAGGATCTAAGCGTTGTTGCGATCATCGGCATCGTCCTGCTGATCGGCATCGTGAAAAAAAACGGCATCATGATGGTGGATTTCGCTCTGGAAGCCGAGCGCAAGGGCGGAAAGAATTCCACGGACGCGATTTACGAAGCCTGTCTGCTGCGTTTCCGGCCCATTATGATGACCACCATGGCCGCGCTGCTTGCTGGACTGCCACTGGCTCTCGGTACCGGATTCGGTTCTGAGCTGCGTCGGCCGCTGGGCATCGCCATGGTGGGTGGTCTGCTGCTTAGCCAGGCGCTCACGCTGTACACCACGCCCGTCATCTACATCTTCTTTGACAATCTGGCGCAGCGATTTTCTCCGAAATCGCAAAACCAGGAAACCGCAGGCGCAGGCGCGCCCAACGCAGAAGCCCCAGGGCCCGCATGAACATCTCCGCGCCCTTCATTCACCGGCCGGTCGCCACAACGCTGCTCACCCTCGCCATTGCTCTAGCAGGAGCGGTTGCATTCGAGGTGCTCCCGGTTTCGCCGCTGCCCGAAGTTGACTTTCCAACTATTTCAGTGAGTGGAGGCTTGCCAGGAGGCAGCGCCGAGATCATGGCCTCCTCGGTCGCCACTCCGCTCGAACGTCAATTCGGCCACATTGCGGGCGTCACGGAGATGACTTCTACCAGCACGCTCGGCAGCACCTCCATCACCATTCAGTTTGATCTCAGTCGCGATATTGACGGCGCGGCGCGCGACGTCGAGGCCGCCATCAATGCCGCGCGAACGTATTTGCCCGCGAACCTGCCGTCGAATCCCACCTATCGCAAAGTCAATCCCGCCGACGCCCCGATCATGATCCTCGGCCTCACCTCGGATAAATACGGTCCCGAGAGCGTGTATGACACGGCCTCCACCGTCATCATGCAAAAACTCTCGCAGATACAGGGCGTAGGCCAGGTCAGCGTCGGAGGCGGTGCGTTGCCCTCCGTGCGCGTAGAGGCAAATCCCACGCAGCTGGCCAGCTATGGGCTCACCCTCTCGAATTTGCAATCCGTGCTGAGCCTGCAAAATTCCGATCTGGCCAAGGGCCAAATATCTGATGGCGTTGTGACTGCAGACATTCTGGCCAACGACCAAATCTCCAAGGCAGTCGACTACAAGCCGCTCATCGTCGGCTATAAGAATGGCGCCGCCGTGCACCTTTCCGATGTCGCGCAAGTGATTGACTCGGTGCAAAACGTCCGTGCGGCTGGCTATCTCAACGGCAAGCGCGCCATCACCGTCATCATCTTTCGCCAGCCCGGCGCCAACATCATCGCCACCGTGGATCGCGTGGTCACGCAGCTTCCGTTTATCAAGGCGTCCATTCCGCTGGGCATTGATATCACCATGGTTCTCGACCGCACCACCACGATCCGCGCATCCGTCGGCGACGTCGAAAGGACGTTGCTGATTTCGATCGTTCTCGTGATCCTCGTCGTCTTCGTCTTTCTGCGCAACGTCCGCGCCATATTAATTCCCGCCGTGGCTGTCCCGGTCTCGCTGATCGGCACCTGCGCGGTGATGTATCTGTTCGGATTCAGCATTGACAATCTTTCGCTGATGGCTCTGACCATTTCCACCGGATTCGTCGTGGACGACGCCATCGTGGTGATGGAAAACGTCGCGCGTCACCTGGAAAACGGCCTGCAACCTTTTGCCGCGGCGCTAAAGGGCGCGGAGGAAATCGGATTTACGGTCCTCTCCATCAGCATTTCGCTCATCGCCGTTTTTATTCCGCTGCTGATGATGGGCGGAATCGTGGGCCGCCTCTTCCGGGAGTTCGCGATCACGCTTTCTACGGCGATCGTCGTATCCATGATCATCTCGCTCACCACCACGCCAATGATGTGCGCCTACCTGCTGCGGGACGAACGCCATGCAAAACACGGGCGCATCTATAACGCCAGTGAGAAGTTCTTTGATTGGGTCCTGTCCTTGTATCGCCGGACGCTGACTTGGGTGCTGGACAATCCGGCGCTCACGATGATCGTGCTCTTCATCACCATCGCGCTCAACGTGGTCCTGATCATCAAGATTCCCAAAGGTTTTTTCCCGCAGCAGGATACCGGGGCGCTCTCCGGATCGGTACGAGGGCCGCAGGATGCGTCCTTCGCGGCGATGAACACTTCCATTCAGAAAATCGGCGCCGTGATCAAAAATGATCCCGCCGTGGCGAACGTAATTGCGTTCACTGGCGGCGGTGGCGCGACCAACACCGGCTCCTCGTTTATCGCGCTCAAGCCGCTCGCGGAGCGCAAAGTCAGTGCCGCCGACATCATTAACCGCCTGCGTCCCAAATTAAACGCGTTGCCCGTCGCTTCCGCGTTCCTGCAGGCGGTGCAGGATCTGCGCATCGGCGGCCGCTCCAGCAACGCACTCTATCAGTACACGATTCAATCGGACAACGTTCAGGAGCTTTCCAAGTGGGCGCCGATTCTTTTGGCCGCGATGCAGAAACTGCCCGGCCTGCAAGACGTCAGCTCCGACCAGCAAAATGGCGGCTTGGATGAGCTTTTGAACTACGATCGCATCACCGCCGCGAAGCTCGGATTTACCGCGCAGTCGCTCGATTCGGCGTTGTACAGCGCGTTCGGCCAGTCGGAAGTCTCCATCATTTACACGCAGCTAAATCAGTACTACGTCGTGCTGGAAGTTGCGCCGCAGTATTGGCAAACCCCGGAAGGCCTGAAAGACATCTACCTGCAAAGCGCTAGGGGACGTAACATCCCGCTACTGACCGTAGCCAAAGGGCAGGCCAACACCACGCCGCTTTCCATCAATCACACCGGCCTGTTTCCTTCCGTCACCGTATCCTTCAACCTCGCGCCCAACGTCTCCATGAGCGACGCCACGCAAGCTATCAGCCAGATGCAAAAGCGGCTCGGCGCGCCATCCACGCTGCAAGGTTTTTATGCCGGCACGCTCGAGGCGTATCAGCAATCTTTAGGCACAGAGCCCGTGCTGATCATGACGGCGCTGTTTGCGGTCTATATCGTTCTCGGCATCTTGTACGAAAGCCTCGTCCATCCGTTGACGATCATCTCGACTCTGCCCTCGGCCAGCGTTGGCGCGATGCTCGCACTCATGCTCTTTAAACAGGATCTGAACATCATCTCGATCATCGGCATTGTGCTGCTGATCGGAATCGTGAAGAAAAACGCCATCATGATGATTGATTTCGCTCTGCAGGCAGAGCGCGAGGAAGGAAAGAGCACGCGCGACGCGATTTTCGAAGCGTGCATGTTGCGCTTCCGGCCGATCCTGATGACCACGATGGCTGCGCTATTAGGCGCGCTACCGCTAGCTCTCGGGACAGGTACCGGCTACGAACTCCGCCGCCCTCTGGGCATCACGATTGTCGGAGGACTCATCCTCAGTCAGATGCTCACGCTCTACACCACCCCGGTTGTCTATCTGGAGTTCGACCGCCTGCGGCTACGCCTGCAGGGAAAGCAGCGCGACACCGTTGAGCATCGGATTAGCCCAACTCCCAGCGAAGCAGACTAATCGCAGGCAGCACACGGTGGGTGTAAATCCTTCGCACGAACACAGCTCAACTCTTCAGCATACCGCCGCGGCGCACAATTGAATTGTTAGTTCTCGCCGCGCGAAAAACTCTTCCAGCTTCTAAAATGACGCGCTGCGATCGAGCCGCTGCGCCATTTTCGTTCCACGCTCGCGGCCATCGCCGCCACAGAGATAGACGCCGTCCGCGCCCATTCCCGCAATCCTCCAACGTTCATGGCCACCCACCCGGTCACTCCCGCCAGTATCAGCAACAGGAAACCGCCCGCCACCGCCATTCCCGCGATCACCACCGACACCGGCTCTCCTCGTTCGTCTCCTGTCGCCGCCAAGATGCTAACCAGAAAAAACCCCAATGACCCTAGCGCTAGGATCATCGCACCAGAAAACGTAAGCACCGCGACGACTCTCTCACCCGATGGACGATTCATACTTCCGCCTCACAATTTGCCCAGCACCGCCAGGATCAATAAGATCAATAAAATCAGCCCCAATCCGCCGCTCGGGTAGTAGCCCCAGCCCGAGCTATACGGCCACGTGGGCAGCGCTCCCAGAATCAGCACGACAAGAATTATCAACAGGATGGTGCGCATCTCGATCCTCGCTTGGGGCGCCAAGGCCCGCGTCACAAAGGTTCTCGCTCTCGCTCACGCTCACGCGCCGCGCAAATCCTCCCGTCGCGAGCTTTCTAAGCCGGCGCAGTATTGCCGATTCCAAATGCGAGGACCATCGGGGAAACACTTTACGCGGTCAGAAGCAATGCCCTAGCGGGCTACTCTTCGCCGCGCCTCACGCACTTTCGGGGACATGTGGAAATCCCCAGGGTTCCAGGAATTGGAATGCGAATACGAATATTTGTATGCACTGTAACCTACAAATTCTTCTCACCGAGCTCTACTCTCCGTAGATTTCGTTAGGACAGTCACTTGCCTATAACGCTACGTTCCAGTGAACATGGCGATGAAATTGCCAAGCGACACATCAGCGAGTTCGGCGCATCCCCAGTGCGCCTGTACGGGTGTGTACGTCTAGTCGGTGGAACGGAGGATGTTGGGCGAGTTTCCCAGTGTAATCAGCTGCGGCAAGGCTCATCGGCGCGAGTGTCAAAGCTTTCCCTGATTCCCGAACGCTAGCTCGATCCCACTTCGTCTCTCAAAACCAGGAGCAGCGATGAACTCTCAGATCGCACGCGGTGTCTTTCCATCGGCCTTGATCGCTATGATTATTCTACTATTTATCCTGTCGGTCTCTCTCTCGCCAGCCGCGCATGCACAGAATCCGATTACGCCGCTGCTGATTATTGGCCCGGCTCCGGGCTCCTCACTCACCGTGCGGCCCGATCAACTCCGAGCCGTTTCCGGCACGGGTCGATCTGCCCAGTTCTATAGCAACACGCTGCTGTGCGAGCCGTTCGCCGCACCGTTCACTGGTGCACCCCCGGCGATTCCAGACCGTGCCGATGCAACGAATCCCACGTATGAGGTTCCTGGTACGTTCAGCCCCACCCCCGAGAACACGACTCCGGGGACCCCCGGGAACAGCGTCTATCCCATCGTTCCCGGTAGCTGTCATCCCGGAAGCGCCGGACGCGATTCGCTGCCTGGTCCGGATTTCGTCAATACCGACTTCTCCATCGTCAAGAACACGAAAATCATGGAACGGCTCAACTTGCAATTCCGTACCGAGTTGTTCGACGTTTTCAACCATCCCAACTTGGGCGATCCCAGCAACACGGTAACCAGCTCCGCGTTCGGCAAGATTCTCAGCATGCGATTCCCCGCGGGTGACTTCGGTTCTGCGCGGCAGATTCAATTCGCATTGAAGCTGCTGTTTTAGCCGGAACATCGAAGCCACAAAAAAGGGCGGGTTCCCCCGGCCCGCCCTTTCTGTCCGATCGTGCAGCTGTCTCCGCGTACCCCCGCGTGTTAACGTCATACGGACACTAAAATATGAAACCGGACACAAATTCGCGTCACAGCTGCCGGGGTCCCGTGGCGATTCGCCTGAACGCCAGCCACCGGCGCGCCCGGATCGCTCACTCTAAGAGAGGCCCGCGTCAACAACACGACGAAAGCGCTCCGCTTCTTTCATCGCTTTGCACCGATCACTCGTCACTTGTTCTAATCGACTCCGCTGCGATTCGAAATCGCCCTAAATTGCTGAAAGCAAAAGGAGGGCGCCATTTCTAATCGGCTGAGAAACGCATGTTTGCGCGGCACGAATCGCCAATCGCATATCGCCACTCGAGCATTTCGAATCCAGGTAGGCGGCATTAAAAACGTCCTTAACTCACAGAAAAAAACAATGGCATGCCATTCTAAGCCCGGTAATAAGGCCTTTTCGGCGCGACCGCCGCGCTGGTTTCACAACTCGCCGCGTGTTATTTTTCTGCTGTCACTTGGCACACCTGCCCATCGGAGATCTCACGGGATGTTCGGATCAAATTTCAGCAGACGCTTGGCGCAAGTTGCCGTGCTTCTGTCGTTTGTGGCTGCCTCCACCTCCGGTCACGCAGCCTTACAGAACCCCTCTTCCGCTTTTTCGCCAGCCTGGCAACGACCGCCCGCATCCGCAACACCGCTAGCGCCAGCCGCTCCGACGCGCGCGGATATTTTGCGCGGTGCCTACGGTCCGTATCGCGTCAACAACGATCTGCTGTCCTACCATCTCGATATCCGCGTTGATCCCGAGCAGCAATCGATCAGCGGCAAGAATTCCATCCGCTTCAAGATGCTTGCCGACGGCACGCGCATCCAACTCGACCTGCATCCGGCGCTCAACGTGGACAAGATTCTGTTCGACGCGACCACCCTCCAATACTTCCGCGATTCCGGCGCCGTGTTCGTGGACTTTCCCGAAACACTGCATGCCGGGCAGGAATACACGATCGATTTTTATTATTCCGGGCATCCGCTGCAGACCGCGCGATTCGGCGGCTTCACATTCGGCAAAGATCCCGCCGGCCATCCGTGGATTTACACCGCGTGCGAAGACATCGGCGCCAGCGTCTGGTGGCCCAACAAAGATCAGTGGCGCGATGAAGTCGAGAACATGCAGATCAGCGTCGCGATTCCCAACGGACTGGTGGACGTTTCCAACGGAAAATTCATGGGCAAGACCGATCTGGGCGACGGCTACACGCGCTGGGAGTGGCTGGTGCAATATCCCATCAACAATTACGACGTATCGCTGAACATCGGCAACTACGTGCACTTTTCAGATCAGCTCGGCGACCTGCCGCTGGATTTCTACGCGCTGCCCGAAGATCTGGACAAAGCCAAAAAACAATTCGTGCAGGCCAAAGGAATGATCGAGGCCTACCAACATTATTTCGGCGAGTATCCCTTCCAGAAAGACGGCTACAAGCTGGTCGAAGTGCCCTACTCTGGCATGGAGCATCAGAGCGCGGTCACCTACGGCAACCATTTCACCAACGGTTACCTGGGACGCGACTGGACCGGCGTCGGCGTCAGCCCGAAATTCGATTTCATCATCATTCACGAGAGCGGGCACGAATGGTTTGGCAACAGCGTATCCGCCGCGGACCGTTCGGATATGTGGATTCACGAAGGTTGGACCACGTATCTGGAAGTTCTCTACGTCGAATACACCTTCGGGCACGAAGACGCGATCAAGTACGTCAACGGTTACAAATCAAAGGTGCAGAATCGCGAGCCGATCATCGCCGAGCGCGGCATCGCCGCCACTCCGCCACAGGACATGTATTTCAAGGGCGCGCTATTCCTGAACACTCTGCGCAGCGTGATGAACGACGATGCCCGCTGGTGGGCGCTGATCCACGATTTCTACCAGCATTTTAAATATCAGAACATCATGACCGAAGACGTCGTGCAGTATTTCAACCAGCAGACCGCGATGAATCTCACTCCTCTCTTCGATCAGTACCTGCGCCACACCGCGATTCCCACGCTCGAGCTGAGATTCAACGAAGCGGACGGCACGGTGGACTATCGCTGGCAGGCGGACGAGCCGGACTTCGCCATGCCCATTCGCGTGGGAAAGAAAACCGACTGGCAAATTATTCAGCCCACAACTTACTGGCAGACGCTGAAGACCCCGCTGCAGAAAAATGAATTCGACGTGGCCACGGACCTTTATTTCGTCAACGTTTCCAAGCAGTAGCGCAAGAAGATTTCTTCTCAAGTCTCGTCGCCGATTTTTTTCGCGGCGCGCACCGCGAATCAAGTCAGTGGCCGAGAGATTTTTCCAGCTTGTTTAATTCCGTGTCCGCTTGTTCCATGTATTTCTGCGCGTTTTGCACATCGCCATTTTTCAGCGCGCGTTGCGCCAGCGCCAGATCGTTGCGCGCGTTCTGCTGCGACGCAGCGACGTCCACGCCAGGCTGCTGCGGCAGCGCCGCGATGCGCGCGTTCACGGAGTTGTCGCGCGCGGAAAGCTCGTCGAACTCCTCGCGCTCCAGAGCCGCGAGCTGCGCTACGGATGCCACAGTCTTCCGCGCGGATTGTTCCGCCGCGCGATGGTCCGGTTGTGCAGGTGACCCTTGCTGCGCTGCCGGTGGTGGTTGCTGTGCCACGCTTTGCTGTGGCGTGCTTGGTTGGGGCGCGGCTGGCCGCGGCACGTCCTGCTGCGGCGGCGATGGATTCTGTGCGACCTGCGGCGCAGTAGCGTGCCGTTTCGTTCCCGCATCAATTGCCGATTTGCGAGTTGTATCCGCCGCGGGAATCGATTGCGCCGCGGGCATCACCGACGAAGCGGTCCGATCCGCAGCGGGCGCTGGCGCAGCAGGAGCTGGATTGTCCGCAGGCGCAGTAGTCGAGTCCTCGGACCGGTGCAAACCCAACCAGCGCTTCGCTCCGAACCCCGCAGCAACTAACACCGCGAGCACGACGACCGCGCTGAGTGCGATGTAGACTCCGCGGCGATTGCCGGCGCTCGCTTGCGTCGGCGTGACCGCTGCCACGGAGACGTGCGGCTGCGCATACTGGTGCGCCGAGCCGGAAAGCGGAATGGTAGGCGCAAGCGGCGGATGAGCGGCCGCAAGCGGTGGAGCCGCAACAGGCTGCGCCGGAATCGGACGAGCGGTAACTGGACGCGCCGTGACCGGGCGCGCCGTGATCGGCTGCTGCGCGACAGGCCGAGCGGTCACTGAACGCGGAGTGCGGGGCCTTGCCGGGTAGGGCGTCTGCTGCGCGGACATGTCGAGCGTTGACTCGGGAATCTCCATCGCAAAAGGAGTTGGTTCGCCCAGCGCCGGCGCGACGCTGCGCAGCGCGCCGCGCATCGCCTCAGCCGTCTGGAATCGTTGCGCCGGATTCTTGGCCATGGCCATGAGGATCAGCTGGTTGAGGCCTGGCGGAATATCCGGCTTCAAGTCAATCGGCGGGGTCGCAGGCACTTGCAGATGCGCTTGCATCACTTCGAAATTGTTGTCGCTCACGTAGGGACGCTGGCCGGTGATGGTCTCGTACAACGAGACGCCCACGGAATAAAGATCGGAGCGGCCATCGAGCGGTTCGCAGCGAACTTGTTCGGGCGACATGTACGCGACCGAGCCGAGCGTCGTGCCGGTCATGGTGAGACCCATATCGTTAGCGGAACGCGCGATGCCAAAGTCCATTAACTTAACGATGCCGTAGGGAGCGAGCATGATGTTGGCAGGCTTGATGTCGCGATGCACGACTCTTTGCGCGTGCGCGCAGGAGAGCGCGGCGAGCACCTGATCGAAGCAGACGAGCGCGTCCGCGTAGCGCATGTCGCCTTGTTGCAGGCGGGAGGCGAGCGTCGTGCCTTCGACGTACTCCATGATCATCACGAGTTGATTGCCGATGGTAAGCGCGGTGCGCAGCTCGGCGATGTTGGGATGATGCAGACTGGCGAGAACCTTGATCTCGCGCAAGAAACGATCCGCGAGTTCCTGCTGCTCGGATAGATCGGGCAACAGAACTTTCATGGCTTCGATGCGGTCGGAAAGCGTGTTGCGGACTTTGTAGACCTTGCCCATTCCTCCGGCGCCGAGAGTGCCGAGGATCAAGTAGTCGCCTTTACGCGCGCCAGTGACGTCGTCGGTCATTTGGCCTCTACAAGTCTGAGCGTGAATGGTCGAGAAAGCCCGAAAGCTGCCGCCATTCTACGACATTTGCGCCAGAGTGAAAGGGCATGCTGAATAGGATATTGTCAGCGCGCCGCTCAAAGGGTGCAGCGGCGCAGCGCAACCACTCACGAACGGCTGCGTGATTTTCCGAGCTGTTGCGCCAAAATAGTAATGTCCCCTTTTCTCCAAAATAGAAATGTCCCCCTAAAGTAGACCTCCGAGAGGAGGTCAGATTGGGACGGACGGAGATGAGTCAAGAGGAATTGCGGAGGGTGGAAGTGCTGGCGAGAGTGCACAGCAAGCAACTGCGGGTGGTCGACGCGAGCCGGCTGCTGGGACTGAGTTACCGGCAGGCCAAGCGCTTGTGGAAGCGCTATCACGAAGAGGGACCTGCGAGTTTGAAACATCGCAGTGCCGGGTGCACCTCGAATCATGCCTGTGCGCCGAAGTTTCGGCAGCGGGTGCTGGATCTGGTGCGGAAGAAGTACGGCGGACCGGTGGGCGAGCGTTTCGGGCCGACGCTGGCGGCCGAGCACTTGGACGCAGAAGATGGGCTTGTGGTGAATGCCGAGACGCTGCGGCTCTGGATGCTGGAAGCAGGACAGTGGAGTCGGCAACGGAAGCGGCGGAAGCACCGGCGACGGCGAGAGCGCAAAGAACATTTCGGAGAGCTGGTGCAGATGGATGGCAGCTTTCATCCCTGGCTGGAGGAGCGCGGAGCGGAGGGCTGCTTGATCGACATGGCCGACGATGCGACCAACACGACCTGGGCGCAATTGGGGGAACAAGAGACGATCTGGGCGGTGGCGGATGGGCTGCGCGCCTGGATCGAGCAGTACGGCGTCCCCTCGGCACTGTACGTGGACTGGAAGAACTTGTACAAGCGGCCGGCCAATGCGCGGGAGCGTTTACGAGGGGAAGAACCGATCACGCAGTTTGGGCGCATGTGCGCGAAGCTGGGGATCGCGGTAATCGCAGCCAGTTCGCCGGAAGCCAAGGGACGAATCGAGCGGATGCACGGCACGCATCAAGACCGGCTGGTGAAGAAACTGCGGCGGAAGCAGATCGGCAGTCACGAAGCGGCGAATGTGTACCTGCGGAGGGAATATCTGCCAGAACACAACCGGCGGTTCGCCCGTGCGGCGGCGCGGCCGGAAGACTACCACCGGCGGGCACCGCGGGCGGCGGAACTGGATGAGATTTTCCGGCTGGAGAACGAGCGGACGATCGGGAATGACTGGGTGGTACGCTACGCGAATCACTATTATCAGCTGGAGCCGCAGAGCCGGCATTATGCCCCGGCGCGGAGCAAAGTGCTGGTCTGCGAAGGACGGCACGGGGGCATCCGCATCGAGTATCGCGGACGTGCCCTTGGCTGGAAGCAAATTGCGGCGCCGCTGCAGCCAGCGCCCAGGGCGGCAGCGGCGGGTGCACGCGTCGCGGTAGCGATAGCGAAACGGAAGTGGGCGCCGCCGGCGGACCACCCGTGGCGCGAGGCGGCCCGGCGCGCCGTGCAGCAAAAAGCGCTGCGGGAGGTAGCCCGCGCACCGTTGGCTTAGCCCTGCGCTGCGCCCTAAACGCTCCGCCCTTCGGGCTGCGCAGGGCTCCGCTCCGGTCTAAGCCAACGGATTACAAAAAACCAGGAGGTCGCAGGTCGAGCCCAGCGCGAATCGTCGCTCCTAGGGCTTCTGGACGCGAAATTATTTAAAAAAATCTGCGGAAACAGAAAAAAACAGCAAAGAGAAAAAAAACAAAACACAAAAAGGGGACATTTCTAATTTGGTAAGGAAGGGGACATTTCTATTTTGGTTTGACATGCGTGATTTTCCGAGCTTGACAGCGGCGCGCAGCGGGCCTATGTTCTTGGACAACATCCTATAATTCAAACCGGAAGTCCCGGGCAAGCGACGTCTGCAAAGTTTGTGCGTGATGGCTGGTAACGCTGCAACGGCTGTTGCGGCCTTGTTTTGCTGTGCGGCAGGGTGTTCTCGACGGCCCCGGAACAGTGAGTTCGACTTCGTACGATTTGTAGTTCGGCTTGCTTGAGTGGCCGATTTCCACGCGATGCGGTCCTAAGCGCTGCCGATGCCTGCAACGTTGTGCCGAGCTTTTCGCAGGGCACCCGGCTTGGGGGCCGCGGGGCGGCGCGAGAAATTTTTCCTGGGAATGACGGTTTTTCAGATGCTTTTGCGCAATGCGAGGTGAAGGGCCGCTTCAGGGCGAGCTGGCGCGGAGGTCGCGTGGAGGATCTCTATTATTTATTCTCTCGGCACAACGGAATCTTTCCGGACCGTGCTGGCGCAACCCTGAAACATTCATCGGATGCTAATGACAGGGTCTAAGTCGGCCGATTTCGGAGCGGCGGCGTATGAGAGTCCTAACGCGCAAGGCGTCACGGCATTTTCAGACATCTCACGTTCTTGGCACCAGAGCTACAGACGGAATTTCACACCAAGAGGAGAGTTACGATGAAATCTACTCGGCCCAGCATTAGCATCGTAGCAAGATGGCTCTTAGTTCTGAGCCTCCTGATCACGGTCCCGAGCTTGGCTTGGGGGCAGAAGAACAAAACAGGGTCGGCGCCAGCGCCAAAGGCTGCACCCGCAGCGCACCCGTCGGCCCCAGCCTCGCACCCGAGCGGAGGCGGCGCCTCGACTGCCAACCACGGCACTACGGCCAATCACAACACTACGACGACTGCCAACCATGGCACGACGACCACGGCTAACCATGGCACGACAACGACGACCGCCAATCACGGCACAACGACGACCACAGCTAACAAAGGTGCGACAACTACGGCCAATAAGGGAACCACGACCACCGCGAACAAGGGAACGACGACCACCACAGCGAATAAGGGCACGACGACGACCACAGCCGGCAAAGGTGCCACGACGGCCACTGCTGGCAAAGGGACGACGACCACCACTGCTGGAAAAGGAGCGACGACAACCGCGGGGAAAGGTGCGACGACGACCACCGCCGGCAAGGGCGCAACGACGACGGCTGGCGCTAAAGGCACGACTGCAGCTGGTGGAAAGGGTGCGACGAACACCGCCGGCAAGGCCGGCGCAGCACACGCGGCACCTGCAAAGACCGTCACAACCAAGAGCGGCAATACAGCGCGCGTTTCAGGCGGCCGAGTCACCTCCGTCAAGACTGCCCATGGTGCAACGATCACGCACGGCGCGCACGGCAGCACGAGAGTGGAGGGACGGCGCGCTGGCGGCGGCCGGCTCGTCAACACCGGGCGGCATGGGGGTTACGGCGAGCGTGGTTACCGGGGACGCGACGGGCACCGGTATATGGGGCGAACCTACTACCGTGGCGGCCGGTATTATGCGTATGGATACCGGGGTGGCTACTACCATGGAGGCTACTACTATGGCTACGTGCCGGCCTACTACTATGGTCCGGCATTTTATGGCTGGGCCTACAATCCGTGGGCGGCACCGGTGGTTTACTCCTGGGGCTGGGGAGGAGCGCCGTGGTACGGATACTACGGCTACTACTTCAATCCGTATCCAGCGTATGCAACCGCAGCCTTGTGGATGACCGACTACGTGATCAGCCAGAACCTGCAGGCGGCGTATGAAGCGCAGGCAGCGGCGAATGCGAATGCCGCGGCTGCGCAGGGCGATGCTGGCGCACAACAGGATGCCAGTAACGGCGGTGGTGGCGGCGGTGTAGCGCTGACGCCGGAAGTGAAGCAGGCGATCGCAGATGAAGTGAAGGCGCAGCTGGCGGCCGAGCAAGCCGCGGCACAGGCACCCCAACCCGCGGCGGCAGCAGCAGCAGCGCCTGCGGCAGACACGTCCGCGGACGCAAACCAGCCCGAAGAGGTCCCGGCGGCTCTTGATCCCAACCACCGGACGTTTATCGTCAGCGACGTCCTGAACGAGACGGGACCGGATGGGCAGGATTGTTCGCTATCCGCCGGAGACGTTGTGACGCGAATTGAAGACACTCCGGATGCGAACAAGAGCGTGAAGGTGCTGGTCAGCGCGAGCCAGAAATCCGACTGCCCGTCGGGTTCGCAAGTCGCGGTGGCCGTTGACGATCTGCAGGAAATGCACAACCACTTCCGCGAGCAACTCGATTCCGGCCTCAAGACGCTGGCGGACAATCAAGGGAAGAACGGACTGCCGGCAGCTCCTGACACCAAGACTCGCGCCAATCCCGACGGCCAGGTGAAGCCAGATACATCGGTTAAGGGTGAATTGGAGGCGCAGCAGGCGGATGCGGACAAGGCCGATGCTGACGTCCAAGCGCAGGCGGGGTCCAGCGGTCAGGACTAAGCACAAAATAACTCTGACAGTTACGGCATCAAGACTGTAACACCGTACTGCAGAAAGCGGGATCGGAGCGTCAGTTGGGGAAAACCACTGGCGCTCCGGCACAGCTTGAGCGGTTTTTGAAGCAAGAACCCAGACACCGGGTTTTACAATTTCCGAAGAACACCGCAGGGCTTGCCACGCCCAAGGAGAAGTTATCAATGAAGGCCAGACTTCCGATTCGGATGCAGATTGCCGTCCTGGCGGTTGCGGGAATTTTCCCATGGTTCGCGGCGGGAGCGCAGGGTTCGCTGCAGAGCCAACTGCAAGCGAAGTATCAGCTCACCAAGCCGACGGACGATAAGAGCGACATCGTCACTGCGGGCGCCGTATTGGTCCTGCAGAAAGACAAGCTGCTGATGTACCCCACCTCGACGCAAGTACCGCCGGTGAACACTTATAGCGGTGGGAAACTCTCCGAGGGCGCGTACGGAGTGCATCAAAAGCTGCAGGGTTTCGGCAGCATGATCGGACATCCGCCGCCGCAGACCGTGCAAGGACGGCAATTTGTTACCGGCGAGAAATTCTGGGTGACGGATATCGCCGTGCAGCCCGACGGCGTTCTTTTCACGTTGTTCAGCGATCCTTATCAGGATGTTCGGTATTACTCGCAGCTCAAATTCATTTACCCGAAGGGCTCGAACCTCAGCGCGGATCAGGTGCTGAGCCTGGTCGCGGAGGTTTTGACGGTTCAACCGGATGATTCCGCGAAGTCGGACGACAGCGGAAACCAGCAGCAGGCAGCGGCAGGGGGCGACGCGAATCAACAGCCCGCAGCGGCGGACGCTCCGGCAGCCGCACCGGCGGCCCCGGCCGCTCCGCCTGCTACGGTGGAGATTGGTCA
Organism: Acidobacteriota bacterium; assembly: GCA_013289695.1. Lineage (GTDB taxonomy): Bacteria > Acidobacteriota > Terriglobia > Acidiferrales > UBA7541 > Palsa-295. Next base: position 38,232 of record JABCZK010000028.1, on the reverse strand, counting down.
GACACCCGATCAAGTGACGGCGATTCTTGGCCAGCCGGATAAAATCCTCAACCTGGGCCCCAAGCAGATTTATGTATATAAGGATCTCAAGGTCACATTCGTGAAGGGCAAGGTTACAGACGCGCAATAAGCCGGAGGGATATCGACCGAGCCGCGGCCGCTCGGCCGGATGCGACGGATTCGGTGAGCAACAGTCCAAGCCGGGAAGGTGATCGCGCAGACGCGGTGTCCGGATAGTCTCGAAATAGAGTGAAGATAAGCGCAACAATGGGCGGTCCCGCAACGCGGGACCGCCCTTTTTGCATTCACGTGCTCATCCAGGACCTTAGAAGCTGAACTGCAGTTTGGCCTGAATCAAGCGCGGCGATGCGTTGGCGCCCAAACCTGACCCGAATACGCTCGTCGGAGGGTTGACCGTGGCAATGACGCTTCCGAACAAGGCCTGGTTGCTGGCGTCCCCGACCGGAGATTGGAAGTTGGGGTGGTTGAATACGTTAAAAAACTGCGCCCCGAATCCAATCTGCCCTTTCTCCCAGCCCGGAATCTTGGTCTGCTTCATCAGCGTGAAGTCGCTGTCGAAGTAGTGGGGACCGCGGAGTTGGTTACGGGTTACGTTGCCGAAGCCTGAAGGCGACGTGGTGAAGTCATTCTTGTTGAGACAGATGTTCTGTTGTGGTTGACCCGCCGGGCAAGTCACGTACACATTCGCGGACGATACTTGTTGGGCAAATATCGTACCCCCATAGTCCGAGCCCAGAAGAGTCCCGCTGGTGCTGAGATCAACCGGAGTGAAGGGCAATCCGCTGCGAGCGAATACAGTTCCGGAAACCTGCCATCCATCGGTAAGCGGGTGCCAGCCACGATCGCGGAGCAATCTGCGAATCGGCAAGGTCCAGACGTAGTCGGCGCTTAGGTAGTGCCTTACGTCATAGTCCGAATTGCCATAGTTGAATTGGCGGGGATTGAACGGATTCTCCGGGAAACTGATGGCGGAGTTGGTGGCGCCGAACGCAGTACTAACGAACGGTACGGCAGGGTTTCCGCCATTGGAGTAGTCATCGAGCGCGTGGCTATAGACATAATTGATTTGGGCGACTCCGCTGCCCCAGCGTCGGGTGAAAGTCATCGCCAATCCGTTGTAGTTGGAGACACCGCCCGAGAACGTTTGCGTCACAGGACCGAAACGCGCATCGAGTGGCGTGGTCGGCAGGCCATTGAAGCCGGTAGGAAAGGCCGTGGAGATCGGCACAGCAGCGTTCAAGCCATTGTCGAAGAACAATTCGTGAATGCCGTGGTTGCCGACATACTGTACATCGAACGACATGTTCTGGCCAAAACTGCGTTCGACTTCCAGGCTCCACTTTTGGTATTGCGGATTCAGAGGCATTTTCGATGCCGAAAACAATCCTGGCGGAGAGAATCCCGGAACCGAAGCGCTGATCTCCGGGAAAGTCGCGCCGTTGTTGAAACCCGCCAGGAACGCGGTGTTCGATGCGGCGGCGGCCGCGAAGAGATTGTTCGCCGCGCCGGGAGCGACATTAGGCGTAGCGGCGGATGAGTTGAGCGAGAACGTGTTAAATGCGGGAGAGTTCTGCGCAAAACTATCGACTACGACGCCTGGAAAGGCGTCATAGAAGATGCCAATTCCTCCGCGAATTACCGTCTCTCCGTGCATTCCGAATATATGCGGGGTGTAAGCAAAACCAAAGCGCGGTTGCGGCGCGATGGTGGTGAGGTACGGCAACGCTTGCTTTCTTCCGGTTTGGATGGCCGCGTTGTAGGGGATGTTCACGTCGTGATCGAGCGAGAGGAAGGGACTGAACGGAGCTGCAAAACAAAGTGTTGTGCAGATGGGATTGGAATCATGTTCCAGGCGCAGCGCCAGAGTCAGCGTCAAGTTACTCTTCACTTTCCAATCGTCTTCCACATAGCCGCCCAAATTGTAAAGAGCGGCGGGAAACTCAGTGGACTTGGTGAAAGCTTGCGTGAGGTTGCTGGCGCCGCCGATGGTTCCGGGATCAAACCCTCCGAAGAAGAAGGCGCCCAGGTTGGAAGGCGTGACGACTCCGTCCGTGAACAACCCCAAATCGAAATCGGTGACGTCGTTGCGCCGGTACTTCAGACCGATCTTGAGCGTGTGAACACCGATTGTTTTGGAGAAGTCATCGGACAACTGAGCTTGCGTGACGTTCCGTCCTTGCGGCAGGTTATTGCCCAAGCCGAAAAATCCGCCGAGCGTCTGAAAGGCGCCGTTGCCGAAATTCAGAAGCGTGGGGAATTTAGCGAGCGTCGCCGCGCGATCGACGTTGTCGAAGACCGCTGAGTACCACTGGCCGGACGCGATGAACTGATTTACCGCGCTCCCCGCGAACGAGTGAGTCCATTGATACTGACCCTGATATTCGGGTTGATCGCTCTGAGCGTTGAAAATGGAGTTAATCGGGTCGGTGATCGAAGCCTGCAAGCCATGCTCTTTTTGGATGCGCGTAAACATTCGGTCGTTGTTGCCAATGTTCCAATCCACGCGGCCGGCGACCAGCCAATCATGCGTCATATTGCTCGCGACTGACGTAAGAGTATTGACGCAAGGCGTACCTGGCGTCGTGGCAGTGCCCGCGAAATGAGTCGTTCCCGTGGCTTTGTCAATATCCGCCACCGAAGCGTCGCATCCGCCGCCGAGAAGCGTGCCCGTCGTCGGATTCACCGTTGTTGAGGGTGCAGCCGAGGTGCCCGGCCCGCCCGGTGTTCCCGCGTACAGTGAGAGAGCGCTGTTATAGAACGCACCCGTGGGAGAGCTGGCACCGAAGCTGGAATTGATGAAAGCCTGGGTGGCAGCTGAGAACTGCGGGCTGGGTATGGAGATGGTGGCGCCGCCCGCGGGTATGAACAGATACAAACCCTCGGTGTTGAAGTATCCAAAAACCTTGTTCTTCAGAATCGGTCCGCCGATATCGGCACCCCATTGATTGGCGTTCACGAACGAACGCGGAACCCCGCCGGCGTTGTTGAACCAGCTGTTGGCGTTGAGCGCGCGGCCGTTCCAGTAGTAGGAATCCTTTCCGTGCCACTCGTTGGTGCCGCTCTTGGTGACGAACGCGACGTTTGCACCCGCCAGCGTGCCATATTCCCCGGAATATCCGTTGGTGGTGACGGATACTTCCTGCACTTCGTTGTTTCCCAGCGTCAAGTTAGTCGCGCCGGAGTTGTTGAGACTGAGGAACGGATCGTTATCGTCCATGCCATTCAGCGTAAATAGATTGGCGGTGGCGGAAATGCCGAAGCTTGAAAAATTGCCGAGGCCGCCTCCGGCAGTGTTCGAGACCGAGCCGGCCGCCAGTTGCGCGTTAAACGTGATGTCGTTTCCGGAGTTCGGCATCTCCTGAATTTGCTTTTCGGACAAGGTGCTGGATACGTTTCCGTTCTCGGATTCAACCAGCGGAGCTTCTTCGGAGACCGTAACCGTGGTGCTGGATGAGCCCACGGACAGATGCACATCCGCCGTCGCGATCTGACCTAGATTGATCTCGACTACCTGCTGGGACGTTTGAAATCCAGCGGCGCTGACCGTCACGGTGTAGCTGCCGGGTGCCAGCAAGAAGAAGCGATAGACGCCGTCTTTGTTTGTAGTGATGTCCTGTGCACCGCCGCGATCGTTGCTTTTCAGAACGACCTTGGCGTCGGGCACGACCGCGCCGCTCGCGTCGGTCACCACGCCCGCAACGTCCCCGGTGGTCTGCGTTTGCGCAGCCAGACCGGAACAGCTTAAGGATAGGGCCCAAATGATGGCCATAAGCGCCATCAGGCGATGGAGATGCTTTGGTTTCATCTTCGTAGCTCCTGATTCAACTTGATTTGAGGTGGGAGGATGCGCGCGAATACGCATGCGCGCGATATCCTTGCGGACACATATCCATCCCACTGCCCGCAGACGGGAAAGCAACGAACCTGCCATATTGAATTGTTTTTATCCGATTGAAACTAAGCTAGTTGGCTTGCATTCTTATGTGGAAAGGTAGGCCCGCCATCCGAGTTCTCAAATCTAAACCGAACTCTATATATGGTGGTTCGCATAGTCGCGTTGCGTAAATGCGGAATGGCCGTGGTGCGACGCTGATTCAATTGTGCGATCGCGGGACGTAAATGAGGCAATTTCCTACGTTCGGACATACAGGATTGCGTGCGTGTATATGGAAAATGGTATGAGAGTTTGCATACGCATTTTGGTACCTTATGTAAACTGCTGATTGTAGGGTCTTTATTTTTGATTTTACATGGAAACAAACGTGCGATGGAACGAGTGGCTGATCGTTTATGTGTATGGGGGCAGGGGTGGGTTCACAAACTTCTTCGATGTTCTCGCCACAATCTCTAGGAGGATGTATGAACTGGAAGCGTTTTTTCGCAGCTGTGTTTGCGCTGCTGGTAGTGCTATCTCTGGGTGCAACGCGAGTCGCGGCACAGACGAGTACGACGGGCGACCTCACCGGCACCGTAACCGATCCCAGCGGATCGGTGGTTCCCAACGCTAAGGTAACTCTGAGGGACGAAACTAAGGGTAACACGCAAGAGACGACGACAAGCCGCGAGGGCACCTTCCGTTTTTACCTGCTGAAGCCAAGCCGGTACGACGTGACGGTAAGCGTCACGGGGTTCGAGTCAGTGACGCGCCCAGCGGACGTCGGAGTAGGCCAGATCGCGAGCGTGAACTTTACGCTGACGGTCGGTGCAGCTAGCACGACCGTGACGGTGACCGAAGCGGCGCCCTTGTTGCAGACAGACAACGGTGACACATCGACTGCAGTCACGCAGCAGCAAGTCTCCAGCGTTCCAAATCCTGGCAACGATCTGACCGCGATTGCGCAGCTTGCTCCGGGCGTTGTGGCGAACAACCAGGGCGGTTACGGCAACGTTGAGGCTTTCGGATTGCCGGCGACGTCGAACCTTTTCACGATGAACGGAATGGACGACAACGATCCGTTCCTGAACCTCGGCAACTCTGGCGCCTCGAACCTGCTGCTAGGAACCAACGAGATTCAGGAAGCGGATGTGGTGACCAACGGTTTCTCCGCCGCCTACGGAACCTTCGCGGGCATTGACGTCAACTACGTTACCAAATCCGGTGGAAATGCCTTCCACGGGAACGCGGTGTATTTCTGGAACGGGCGCGCGCTGAACGCCGAGGGTTGGCTAGACAAGAATGCCGGCGTCCCGAAGCCGTTCGACAATGCGAACCAGTGGGCCGCATCAATCGGTGGCCCGTTCATGAAGGACAAGCTGTTCTTCTTTTTGAACACCGAAGGATTGCGCGTACTGATTCCGGTGCCGTCGTCTTTCAACGTACCAACGCTGCCTTTTGAGACCGCTGTCGTCAACAATCTGAACGCCACGGGTTTAGCAGCATCCGTACCCTTTTACTGCCAGAATATCGCTGGTGTTTGCACGGGCGTGACTGGTGTTCCGGGAAGCGGGGCGGGAGCGTTCAATTCGTTCAATGGCGCACTGAACCAGCAGTCAGCGTCTCAGATTACAAATGGCGGTTGCTCGAATGCGAACTTCGCGGGCGGACCGTTTGCTGCCTTCGGCGTCGGCAATCCTTGCGCCGTGAACCTTCGTGAAAACCCGATCAACTTCGCGCCGGAATGGCAGATTGCCGGCCGTCTTGACTGGAATATCGGAGCGAACGACCGGGCATTTATGCGCGTGCAGTATGACGCGGGAACCCAGCCGACCTATACCGACCCGCTGAACCCGATTTTCAATGCGTCCAGCTGGCAGCCGGAATACCAAGGTCAGTTGAACGAGACGCACACTTTCAGCCCCAGCCTGACGAACCAGTTCTTGATCGCCGCCACATGGTACTCAGCGATCTTCAAGAACACTCAGCAGGGACCGTCGCTGCAGACGTTCCCCACGTCGTTGATCTTGGGCGATGTCTCCTTGGGAGATCAGACCAGCGGATTGAACCTCGGCGGAGAAGGCTTCGCATTCCCGCAGGGACGAAACGTGACGCAGTTCCAAATCGACGATGACGTTTCGAAGCTAATCGGAAATCACACGTTGAAGTTTGGGATGAAGTTTCACAAGAACTGGGTAAGCGATCACGATTTCGGCAACCGGATCGAAGGGCTCGAAATTCCTTTCTCTCTGGCGGACTTCGCGAACGGTGGCTTGGTAACGGGAACGAATGGGTCAGTGGGAACCGAGCTCCAACAGAACTTCAGTTCCGTAACCAACGTCCCGGTACGTTTGTATGAAGTTGCCGGATACTTTCAGGACGATTGGAAAGTGAAGTCGAACCTGACGATCTCGCCGGGGCTGCGCATCGAACATGCGTCTAACCCCACCTGCGCGATCAATTGCTTTGCGCAGTTGAATGGAACGCTGGCCGATGTTGGAGCCAATCCGACAGCTCCGTACAACACGCAAATCCTTTCTGGCCGAAATGAAGGGCTGAACAGCTACCAAGGGGTTCAGTGGTCGCCACGCCTAAGTTTTGCCTGGCAACCGTTCAGCAGTTCCACCGACATGTGGAAGTCGAACTTCGTGATACGCGGCGGAGTGGGAATCTTCTACGACATCTTCCCGGGCGGAATCGCAGACAATCTGGCGCAAAACGCGCCGCAGTTCAATGTGTTTAACGAATTTTCGGGCTCGACCGCATGCCCGGGGTTTCTGTCGCCGAATCAGCCGGGGAACATTTTCGGCTGTGCCAGCGCAGACAATGCAGCGTTCCTGACCGCCTTTAACTCGGGTGCCAGCACAGTTGCTCTGCCGCCTGGATTCACGTTCACGGACCCGAAGACCTACGCGCCGCAGTTCCAGAAGTGGAATCTGCAAATTCAAAAAGGGTTTGGCGCCAACGATCTGATTACCGTCGGCTACAACGGAAACCACGGTATCCACATCCCGGTCTTCGACAACGGCGTGAACGCATTTGCACCGGCGTTCACCGGGCTTCCGACGGCGCCCGTTACGACGCAATTCGGGACCGTTACGGACGTCACCAGCGGCGGAGTCTCAAACTACAACGGCGTGACAGCATCCTATCAGCACCGCTTCAGCGGTGCGGGCGGAGGCTTGGTTCAATTTAATTACACCTACAGCAAGGCACTGGATGACATCTCGAACGGAGGGTTTTTTCCGTTCTCGGGCGTAGGCAACATTTTGAATCCGCAGAATCCGTTTGACCTGAAGGGAAATTATGGTCCGGCGGATTACGATGCCCGGCACGTGATAAACGCCAACTACGTGTGGCAGGTGCCAGTTCGGAAGGCTCTAATGGGCCACGGTTGGGCACCTTTGGTTGATGGATGGCAGATTTCGGGTGCCTGGTTCTACCGAACCGGCTTTCCGTTTACCGTTGTTGACACAGCGGCGTCCAACGCGCTCGCAGGTAATAACCTCGGCGGTCCGATCTTCCCGGAACCGTTGTCCGCGTCGGCGTTCGGATCCAACTGCAACAGCTCAAAGTTCGCAGGCTCGGCAGCGGTCCCTTGCTTGGCGTACAGCCAATTCGTCCCAGCCGGCTCCGAAACCGGCTTCGGGTCCCAGGGGTTGCGGGGCGCATTCCGCGGACCGAACTACTTTGACACCGACTTCAATGTCACGAAGAAGTTTGCGATTCCGCACTGGGAGCGCGGCTCGTTCCAGCTCGGATTCCAGTTCTTCAATCTGTTCAACCATCCGAACTTCTCGAACCCTGTGAACGACCTCAACAGCGGCTCGTTTGGCAAAATTGTGTCGCAAGTAAACCCGCCGACGAGCATTCTTGGTTCTTTCCTGGGTGGCGATGCGTCACCTCGGTTGATCCAGCTCAAAGGTCAACTCACCTTCTAACCTGGGCTCCGGCGTAGCCTGAGAGAATTACCGGGAGCGCTCCAGAAGCTGGAGCGCTCCTTTTTTTTTGCTGCCGGGAACCAGCGTTCAGGCGCTCTGGGGATGTTCGGATACGAAGAACGATCTTTCGGGCAGATTTTTTTGCTGTAGAATTGCTGGTGTGGTATCCGATAGATGGGCGTAGAGGCGCTGGGTGCGACGGAGTAATTCGCGACCCATCGGAAGATCTGCTCGACGACGCGCCGCAGCCGGTAGCAAGCAACGAGTTACGGCGGACAGTTCGTTGAGATAGGAGAGAGGGCGATGCGGAAAACATTGTTTGGTACTTTAGCAATTTTGGCGATGGCGGCGGTCGTTTGGGCAGGAGACGTCTGGAAGTCCAAGCCCTATCAACAGTGGGATGAGAAGGACGTAATGACGGTCTTGCAAACCTCGCCGTGGGCAAAGGTGAATGTTACCCCATCTGGAGCATGGCATCCGGCCGACACGACACCGATTACGGGTGGATCGGTCGGGTATGCGGGCGGAGGCAACGATACTTCGCACAACAACGGCGCCATGCCCAGTCAAGCGGGCGGCAGCGAAAAAGAGGCGAGTGCGGGCTCGTCGGTGTACAACATTTATTGGTGGTCGTCACGAACGATTCGCGAGGCGTCGTTTCGCAGGCAGGTGCTGAAGGGGACTACCACGCAAGATGCGGCTGACAACGCTTTGAAGACAGCCCCGGATAGCTATCAGATCCTGGTTGCGGGGCAGAACATGGCGATTTTTAAAGCTCGCGGCGAAGATGCGTTCAAGAACACGGCGTTCATCCAGCTCAAGAAAACGAAAAAGAAGCTCTCGCCTTCCAAGGTGGAGTTTCAGGCGACTGCGGACGGAAAAGTGGTCGGTGCGATCTTTAGCTTCCCCAAGAAGGACGCCAGCGGCGAGCCGAGCATAGATTCGGATGAAAAGGAAATCGATTTCAATTTGCAAGTCGGGGATGCTTGGATTCGTACACTCTTTATTCCGAAGCAGATGGTGGATAGTCAAGGTGAAGACTTGTAAGAAATTTAGCTGACTTAGAATCTGGAGCATCCGCGATCGGCCTCGGCGATTTCGCTGGGGCCGTTTTTTTTGTGTTCGCAGCAAGCCGCAGTGAATCGCCCCCGCAGATTCATCGAGAGATTGAAGACAGGGCGGCGCACCGGGGACTGGCGCGGTGCGGATGGCGGAAATCGGGGTGTTACCGGAGGGCGAGGCGCTACGAATGGGAATTGGCGACGGCGTGGAGACTAGCGGTGAAGGGGGGGCGGGCGACGCCGTTCTCGGTGATTATGGCGGTGATGTAGCGGTGGGGGGTAACGTCGAAGGCGATGTGGGCGGCGCGGACGTCTGGTGCAGTGCGGATGCCGGCGTTGTGGGTGACCTCGGCGGCGGAGCGCTCTTCAATGGGAATTTCGTCTCCGGTGGGGAGCGAGAGGTCAATGGTGGAGATGGGGGCGGCGACGTAGAACGGGACGTTATTTTCCTTGGCCAGGACGGCGATTCCGTACGTGCCGATTTTGTTGGCGGTGTCGCCGTTGGCGGCGATGCGGTCGGCTCCGACTACGACGGCTCCGACTCCGCCCGTTCTGAGGAAGTGGCCGACCATGTTGTCGGTGATTAGTGTGAGCGGGATGCCTTCCTGATGTAGTTCCCACGCGGTCAGGCGCGATCCTTGAAGATACGGGCGTGTTTCGGGGACGAGAACTTCGATCTGGTTACCCGCTTCGATCGCCATGCGGATAACTCCCAGCGCGGTGCCGATTCCGCCTGTGGCGAGCGCTCCGGCGTTGCATTGGGTCATGACGCGGCCGGATTTCGGCATGAGCGCAGCGCCAAATTTTCCGATGCAGCGGTCGCCTGCGCGGCGCTCTTCGTGCACCAGGAGCGCTTCCTGCACCATCGCAGCGCGAATTCCTTCCAAGCCGGCCGCGCCATTTCGCGACGCGGCTAGCGCGAGTTCCTCGAAGCGCCGCTTCAGGCGGGCGATGGCCCAGAAGAGATCCACGGCGGTGGGGCGGGTGTGCGCGAGGGTCTCGCAGATCACGGGAAATTCGGCGCGCAAAGCTTCGAGCGTTTTGGCTTCGGAATGCTGCACGCCCAGCGCGATGCCCATCGCCGCGGCCACGCCGATGGCCGGGGCGCCGCGGATGATCATCTTCTTGATGGCCTTCGCGACGTCACGATAATCCGTGTAGGTGTGATGGACGACCTCCGACGGCAGCTTAAGCTGATCGAGAATCACGACGCCTGCGGATGTCCACTGAATGGGTTCGACCGTGTGCAACGCTTTCGTCTCCGTTACTGGGCCGCGCTGAGTGCTGCGCACAAATTTCTATTGTAGCTGATTTTGCGCGGTTCTTCGCAGGGTGATTCCGACGGCCGCGCAGCCGCCCTTGTGGTTAAGGCGCGGCGGGGAAATGACGGAAGCCGTGCGATGCCACCAGAAAGCTCAAAAATAGAAATGAATTGTAGCTGACGTGGAGCAAATAGCTGGCGAGAACAGTGCCGGTTCTGGCGCGGGCATAGGTGAATACGATGCCGACAAAAATCAGCAAGCCGACCTGTGGCCAACTGTTGCCCAATTGCGCGGAATGCAGCAGGCCAAATATCGTGCCGGTGAAAAGAATACCGATGGGCGCGCCGAACGTGCGCGCGGCGACCGGATAAATGTATCCGCGAAAAATCGTTTCTTCGAACAGCGGGGCGAGGGTGACGCTCAAAATGAGAAGGAGCAGCGCGCTGCGGCGATCTTGCAGGAACTGTTCGATGGGCATCTTGGCGTTGGTTGTGAAAAGCGAGGACGAAGCGGCCACGATCAGCGAAAGCAAAAAACCCGAGAGGATGAGTCCGAGATACGCAGCGCGGCGGGGCACCTGGCCGATAGGGAGACTCCGCCAGCCGAGGGCGTGCCAGGCAGGCAAGTTGAAACGCAAGCGCATTTGCGCGAGGAGATAAGCGAGCAGAGCGATGGAGACCAAGCACGTGGCGATGACAGAAAACAGGCTTTGATCCACGATGGAATTTTTGATCTGGTTCATGGTGATGCCCACAGCTATGAACGCAGTGAGCACCAGTAAACTCGACAATAGAAGTCCGGCGAAGCCGATTACCACGAGCAAAAGCAAATCCAGCCAGCCCCATGGGACACGCAGATCGTCCGGAATGCGCCGAAGCGTAGGCCCGAGATAGCCCGGTGTGACGGACGCCTCAAGACGAGGACTGGGCGGCCCGGGCGCTGGCGTCGGCTCGGTCGCGCGCTCGGAGTCTGACAGTGGGAGATTGTTATCGTCGAAGGTCATTCGAGAGCGATGGCGTTCGTCCTCTTTCAATATACTTCATTCGTCGCTGGGCATCGAGATGTTGACGCTCGGGCAAGTAGGGGGCAGCAAGCAGCGCCGCTGCCAACCATCGCCGGTACCGCGCGCCTCTACTACTGCTCGGATACGGGCTTTTTGTTTGCTCCGTTGGCGCCATGGGAAGTTGTGCCGTTGCCGTTCAGCGCGCGAGCGAGAATTTGTCCGGTGTAGGATTTTTTCACGCGCGCGACCTGTTCGGGCGAGCCTTGCGCCACGATGCGGCCGCCTTCTTCGCCGCCTTCCGGGCCGAGATCAATGATCCAATCGGCTTGTTTGATGACGTCGAGATTATGTTCGATGATCAAGACGGTATTGCCGAGGGTGACGAGGCGATTCAGCACGTCGAGAAGCTTTTTGACGTCGTCAAAATGCAAGCCCGTGGTGGGCTCATCCAGTATGTAGAGCGTGCGTCCGGTCTGGCGCTTGGAAAGTTCGCGCGCGAGTTTGGTGCGTTGCGCCTCGCCGCCAGAAATGGTCGTGGCGGATTGTCCGAGCTGCACGTAGCCGAGACCGACGTCCACCAGGGTTTGGAGCTTCACCTGAATGGCGGGAATATTTTCCAGGACTTTGAGAGCTTCTTCGATGGGGAGATCGAGGAGGTCGGAAATGGAGAGGCCTTTGTAACGCACGGCGAGCGTTTCGGCGTTGTAGCGCTTGCCGCGGCAGACCTCGCAGGTGACGTACACGTCGGGCAGAAAATTCATTTCGATTCGGCGCTGGCCGTCGCCCTGGCAGGCCTCGCAGCGTCCGCCTTTTACATTGAAGCTGAAACGGCCGGGGCGATAGCCGCGTTCGCGAGATTCCGGCAGCATGGCGTACAGCTCGCGAATGGGCGCGAAAACGCCGGTATAGGTGGCGGGATTCGAGCGCGGCGTGCGGCCGATGGGCGCCTGGTCAATCTGCACGACTTTATCAATGTGCTCGATGCCGGTGATGGCGCGATGCGCGCCGGGTTTTTCCATCGAGCGGTAGAGTTTCGCGGCGAGCGCGCGGTAGAGAATATCGTTGATGAGTGTGGATTTTCCGGAGCCGGAGACGCCGGTGACGACGGTCATGAGGCCGAGAGGAAGAGTGACATCAATATTTTTCAGGTTGTGGCCGTGAGCGCCAAGGATCGCGATGGATTTTCCGTTGGGGCTGCGGCGCGTTTCCGGTACGGCGATTTTCACTTTGCCCGAAAGATACTGGCCCGTGAGTGACGCGGGATTGGCGGCGATTTCGGCGGGTGCGCCGGCGGCGACAAGATATCCACCGGCTTTTCCGGCGCCGGGGCCCAGATCAACCACGTAATTGGCGCGACGGATGGTTTCTTCGTCGTGCTCGACGACGAGAACGGTGTTGCCCAAGTCGCGCAACGTTTCGAGAGTGTTGAGCAGGCGGCCATTGTCGCGCGCGTGCAGGCCGATCGAAGGCTCATCAAGCACATAGAGCACGCCGCGCAGGCGCGAGCCGATTTGAGTGGCGAGGCGGATACGCTGGGCTTCGCCGCCGGAAAGCGTCGCGGCCGAACGGTCCAGGGTGAGGTAGCCGAGGCCGACATTGAGAAGAAATTCCAGCCGCTCGGCGATTTCAGTGAGCGGACGTCCGGCAATTTTATGCTGGCGCAGCGTGAGCTTCGCGCGGATTTTGTCCACGGCGGCGCGTGCGGCGCTGAGCGGCAGCTCGGTGAAATCGGCGATGGAGAGGCCGGCAATTTTCACGGCGAGACTCTCGGGACGCAAGCGGCGCTCATTGCACGCGGCGCAGGGAGCGGGCGACATATATTGGGTGAGCCACTCGCGGTAAGTGTCCGACTTCGATTCTTCAAGATTGGATTCCAAATGCGCCAGCAGGCCCGGAAAGTTGAACTCCTTGGCATTTTTGCCGTCGGCAGGATTGCCGTGGAGAATCAGGTTCTGCGTCTTACGCGAGAGCTGTTCGAAGGGCGTGTCGAGATCAAATTTGTAGGCCGCGGCGGCCAGGCGCATGGTTCGCTGCAGGTAGGTGGAACCCGAACCCGGGCCGAGGCCGCCTTCGAACAGAGGCTTGGTCCAATCCACAATGACTTTGGAAGGATCGAAATCGTATTTCGAGCCGAGGCCGTGGCATTCGGGGCAAGCGCCGTAGGGCGAATTGAAACTGAAGGAACGCGGCTCCAGTTGCGGAACGGAAATGCCGCAATCGGGGCAGGCGAGTTTCTCGGAATAGACGTGCTCTTCGCCGCCGACGACGACGATGGTGACGAGGCCTCCGGTGAGCTTCAGCGCGGTTTCGATAGATTGTTCGAGGCGTTGCGCGATGCCATTTTTCAGAAGCAGGCGGTCCACGACGATTTCGATGGTGTGATTTTTGCGACGGTCGAGCGGAATGGGTTCATCGAGATTGACGAGGTCGCCATCCACACGAGCGCGAACGTAGCCTTCCTTGGCGTATTTTTCGAGTTCCTTTTTGTATTCGCCTTTGCGACCGCGAACCACCGGCGCCAGGACCATAATGCGGTCGTCAGGCTTCAGCGCCAGAACCGACTGGACAATTTGTTCGGTGGACTGGCGCGTAATGGGCTTGCCGCAGTTGGGGCAGTGTGGAGAGCCGATGGCGCTATAAACGACGCGCAGGTAATCGTAGATTTCAGTGATGGTGCCGACGGTGGAACGCGGCGAACGCGTGGTGGTTTTCTGTTCGATAGCGATCGAAGGCGAAAGGCCTTCGACGGAATCAACGTCTGGGCGTTCCATCTGATCGAGAAACTGGCGCGCGTAGGCGGAAAGGGATTCGACGTAGCGGCGCTGGCCTTCGGCGTAGAGGGTGTCGAAAGCGAGCGAGGATTTGCCCGAACCGGAAAGCCCTGTAATGACGGTGAGCGTGTTGCGGGGTATTTCCAGATGAATATTTTTCAGGTTGTGCTGCCGGGCGCCCCGGATAACGATTTTTTTCAGGCCCATTTTGGGATGGGATGCTCCCTACAGGATGCGGCGTCATACACCGGGTAAAATGCGCCCAGTGTAATCTATCAGCATAGCAAGACAAGCAAGTCGCGGTCAAGGATCAGGCGAAGGTAGGTTGAATTCATGAGGGAGCGGATTCGGCGAGGGGGAAATTTTGCCCTGTAGCTTGGATTTTTTACTCGGGGGCGAAAATCGAAAGGCCTTTGTTTTCAGCAGGATGAGTTTGGTTCTCGGCGTGCGATGGGTAGGGCCGTCAGAGGGAAGGAAAGCCGAGGATCCCTTTAGGGGATTGAGGGCTGGGCCGGCTTCCTTCCCTCGGCCTCTCCCGTCACATTCATAATTTTCCTACAGGCCTATATAGGCGGGAGCGTCTTCATTCTGTTGGTGCTGCTTCGTAGCTACGATTGCGATTTTCAGCGAAATCTAATCAATATAATAGAAATGCGTGAGAAGGAAAATTCCATTCGCGTTTACAATCGAGGAACGGCTGGGGCGTGGTCCAATTGGTAGGACACCTCACTGTTAATGAGGACGGTGTTGGTTCGAGTCCAACCGCCCCAGCCAACCTTTGCTCGTTCTATGGCCTTGTCGTTTCGAGAGAGGATCTTGACGGAAGCAATACGGATACGGTGGTGCTCATCCTGGAGACAATTATAGGCGCGCGCGATGTTGCGGTGCATCAGCTGCTCCCGTCGCGCTCGTCGCTAACGAAGACGCAAAGCTGGTCAAAGTCGCCGGATTTCCAGTTGCTAAGGTCGGCTTCCTCGATCGTCATGCGCGTGCTGATCCGCCAGCAAAGCTCAGTCTTGTCGGTAAACCGAACGTGGAGATACAAGAGGCCTTCCTCAAATCTGTGTTCGACCCAGTCTACGACCTTCCCGTGTAAGCCCGGATAGTCACGACCGGGAGTGAAACTGCGGGAGTCCGAGCTAGTCGGCTTCTGCTTCCTCCACTGGGAATACCAGGAGCTCGTTTATGGTGATGTCCACTTTGACGTCACTGCCTCTGGGTAACGGTCCGGTGTATCTCTGATAGAAGGTATGGCTGTTGACGTGCGCCCGAGGATCCTCGCGGTCGAAGGCGAAGGCGACACCGGACTGTTCTTGAACAGCAGCATACACGCGTTCAAGGCGCGCGCGAATTTCCTGGAAAGATAGCGCCTCTCGCACCGTAAAGTCGAGATCTTCGGAAAAGCGATAATCGCCAAAGTAGCAGCGCTTCAACGCCGTCCCTCCCTTGAAAGCCAGGACCGGCTTCAAGTCGGATTCAGCGAGGCCGCACAAAAACCAGGCGAGGCAATAGTCCCGTTCGAGTACAGCTTCTCGAATGCGCATGTCGCCGCCCGCGGCGAGGCGGTTGGAAAGGAGTGAAATGCTTCTTTGCGGGATCGCTTAGCTGATCCTGGCCGCTTGTATTTCTTCGGGCGAAACATTGATCTGGAGTCGCCACTTAGCGAGGTGGGGTCCTTCGCGCGGAAGGAGAGGATCGAGCGGAACGTAGGTCGCCGTCAAGGATTTCCGAAAAGCTTGCAGTTGCTGTTCGGGGGCCATGCCGAACAATTCGAGCAAATAGCCTACACGGCGCTTGACGGAGCCGATGTTAAGGCGCGTGGCATAGTCGAGCAGTTTCTGGACGTTCATGTCGGCGCGACGCATCGAGAGGCCTTTCGCGACGTCAGTCACGCCGCCGCAGTATTCTGGCCGGCGCAGTCCGTCGATGACAGTTCGTTCGAGGTCGCTGATTTCAATCGATTCCGGTTTTGTGACCCAGTGTTTCATCGTGCCAAAGAAATGCGCGCGTTTCAGCAGAACAAAGCGGAATTTGGTTCCATGCAGCGTCTGGTTCGGTATGCGCTTGGTACTGGAAACGAAGACGGTAAATTGCGGTTGAGTCACCATGCGATGGAGTTCCATGGCGGATGCATGAGAGAGATAGTAGGGAGCGGAGCCAACCAGATAGCGCGAGACCAAATAGGGATTTCCGGAATACTCGACCGAGGTCCCGAGCTCAGGGGGAACGATGGCGAAGAGACCGCGTTTCAGCCGGGACACGAGACCCCGCTTGGCAGCTTTATGAAGAAGGCTGCTCGCGAGCGGCGGTTTCAAGCCCGTGATTCGAGAAGCGTCAGCGCTCGTAAATGTCGTTTGGCCACAATCGTACAGAGCCATCAAGAGCTTGGCCATTTGACTCCGGGACGTTCTCAGATTCGAGTTATACTGTATGCTCAATGGATAGCCTATAAGGCAAAGAATGATGCATGCAGTATAAGCAATGTTATATTGTATGTCAAGAAAATTGCCCAATAGGCAATCTGCAAAGCATAGGATATAAGCATTTACGGCGAGCGGTGACGTCAGCAATTGAAGACTGCGTCTGAGCAAGACAAGAAACCATAGTCCTGGGCCTTGTTTTGCTCCGACGCGGGCAATGATGATTTAGCAATTGCGACCCCAACCAGCTCCGTGACAATGCCGCGGAATGAAACTGCGATCCTGTCGCCGAGTCCGGCGTCGACGGCTTCCGGGGACGGACGATTGAATGAAGCTGCTCGGACAAAGTGGACGGGCTTTCCGGTGCCCGGGCTCAAATCGAAATCCGCTCAACTAATTTAGATGTTAGAAACACGACAAGCCCGAGCAGCGCTCCAGTCGCCGCGAGATAATCGCGTACTTGTGCACGATAGAGCGAATCGGCAACTTGTGGCGTTTTTCGCCTTAAGTAGAATCAACAACTTATATTGTTTCAACGCTGCTTGTGGTTCGAGTCCAACCGCCCCAGCCAAATTCTTCCCGCTGAGTCACTCACGCGATAAATTCAATCCTTTTAATCCTTGATAACGGGGAAGCCGGCTTCGGTCCAGCCGCGCCAGCCGCCGTCCATAGAGATTACGTTGCTGTAGCCCATTTTTTGCAGATTGTCGGCCGCTAGGGCGGAGCGGAAACCGCCGCCGCAGTAGAGAACGATGGTGGCGGATTTGTCGGGGATGGCTTTTTCGATGTCGCGCTCGATAATGCCTTTGCCGAGATGCAGGGCGTTCGGAATGTGGCCGCGGGCCCATTCGCTTTCCTCGCGCGTGTCTACCAGGATCATTTTTTCGCCGGCGTCGAGTTTTTTCTTGGTGGCTTGGACGTCTTCTTCTTTGATGCGTTTTTTGGCATCGGCTACCAGGCGAAGAAAACCTTCGGGATGATTGGGGTGGCTCATGATTTCACCTCTTCTGCAGCATAGATTCCAAAGCAAAAACATAACACAGAGAACACTGAGGAAGACAGAGGGCACAGAGGCGCATTCAAAGAAGCCGAACCACAGCGACGCGGAGTGTGCGGAGAAAGGCAAACAGCCGGCGCGACGCCGGCGCTACAGTTGCTATTTCATGTCGCGCCAGTTGGGGCCTACTTTGGTGTCGGCAACTAGTGGGACGCTTAGCTTGTAGATGCCTTCCATTACTTCTTTAACGAGTTTGGTGAGGCTGGAAACTTCTTCTTCGGGGCCTTCGAAGAGCAGTTCATCGTGGACCTGCAGGATCATTTGCGATTGGAAATTTTCTTGGGGCAGGCGGCGGTCGAGTTCGATCATGGCGAGCTTGATGAGATCGGCGGCGGCGCCTTGCATGGGTGTATTCATGGCGGTGCGCTCGGCGAAATTGCGCATGTTGGGCTGCGGCGAATTGATTTCGGGGATCTGGCGGATGCGGCCGAACAGAGTCCTAGTGACGCCGGACTGGCGCGTTGCGGCGATCTGGCGGTCGAGAAAATCCTTCACGCCGCGATAGCGTTCGAAATATTTGGCGATGAATTGCGCGGCTTCTTTTTGGTCAATGCCGAGCTGCTGGGCCAGGCCGAACGCGGAAAGGCCATAAATCACACCGAAATTGATGACTTTAGCCACGCGGCGATGTTCGCGGGTTTGCGCGAAGGGCGCAACGTCGAAAACTTCCTGCGCGGTGCGCGAGTGGATGTCCTCCCCACGACGGAAAGCTTCGATGAGAACAGGATCGCCGGAGAGATGCGCGAGAATGCGCAGCTCGATCTGCGAGTAATCCGCCGAAAGAAGTTGAAAGCCTGGCGCGGCGACGAAGGCGGCGCGAATTTCGCGGCCAAGCTCCGTGCGGATGGGAATATTTTGCAGATTTGGATTGGACGAGCTGAGGCGGCCCGTCGCGGTGCCGGTTTGCGAGAAGCGCGTGTGCAGGCGGCCGGAGATGGGATGGATCAGGCGCGGCAGCACGTCGGAATAAGTGGATTTGAGCTTGGCGAGTTCGCGGTATTCGATGATTTTCTTGGGCAACTCGTGAACGGCTGCCAGTTCTTCAAGGATGTCGGCGGCGGTGGAACGCGCTTTGGCGCGGCTGCGGCGCGGCGGCTGCAGCTTTAGTTTGTCGAAGAGGATTTCGGCGAGTTGCTGCGGTGAATTGATATTGAACTCGACCCCGGCGAGACCGTAGATGGATTTTTCCAGCTTACCGATTTCCTCGAGCGTAGTGGTGGAGATGCGCTCCAGTTCGACGGGGTCCACGCGCACGCCGGCGGATTCCATGCGCGCCAGAACTGCGGCGAGCGGCAAATCGATTTTTTCGTAGAGTTCCAGGAGGCTTTGCGCTTCGACTTCGGCGCGGAGGACCGGCGCAACGCGGAGTAGAAAATCGGCGCGTTCGCCGGGGGCGCCGGAGAGCGTGCGATTCAGATGGCGCAGGACGACTTCGGCGAATTCGTGATTCGCGGTTGTGGGGCGCAGCAGATAGGAATAGAGCATGGTGGCGTGGCGGATTCCGGGGACCGAGCCCGCAGAGGCTGAAGCTGCTGATTTTTTTGCGGACTTTGGCGTGGCTTTGGCGGTGCCTTCGCGAAGGTCCGCGCGAGCCGCGAGCAATTGAAATAATTTCGGGTCGTGGACGACTTTCGGATGCTTCGAATCGGCGAGCCAATCTTGCATGGCGGCGAGGGTCTTGTCTTCGACGTTGTTGGCGGCGATGCGCGCGTGTCCTGGTTTGGTGGAAACTTCGACGGCGAGAACGCGTGTGCCAAAACCTTCTTCATCCTGGTCCTGCGCATCAAGGGCGAGCCAAGCGGCGGTTTCATGGCTGCGCGGAATCGCGTCGAGATATTTCTTAAATACGGAAGGCTGCTCGATGGGCGCGTAGTCCGTCTGCTGAGCGTCGGCCAATGGCGCGAGTTCGCGCAGAAGAGAAGTGAAACCCAATTCGGAGTAAAGCTCGCGCAAAGCGGCAGCGTCTGGCTCGCCGACTTTCATCGCATCCAGATCGAGGTCCACGGGCGCGTCCGTCGGAATCGTCGCGAGCTTCTTGCTGAGAATGACGAACTCGCCGCATTTTTCCAGGGCTTCGCGATAGCTCGCGCGTTTCACTTCGCTCGCGCGTTTTAAGGTTTCTTCGGCGCTGCCGAACTGCTGAATTAGCTGTCGCGCGCCCACTTCGCCGATGCCAGGCTTGCGGCGTTCGCCGGGAGCGACCTTTTCGTTGGGATCGCGCGCGCCGGGAATATTGTCAATCGAATCGCCCATCAGGGCCATAACGTCCGCAACTTTGGAGGGCGGCACGCCCATGAGCTCTTCGACTTTTTTTTCGCCAATGAGCAGGTCAGCCTTGGTGGGATTCAGGACCAGGACGTTTTCGGTGACGAGTTGCAGCAGGTCCTTATCGCTGGTGACGATAAACACGTCGAGATTTTTTTTGGACGCGAGGCGCGCGAGTGTGCCGATGACGTCGTCAGCTTCATAGCCGGGATATTCCAGGATGGGCAGGCGCATCGCTTCGCAATAGCGGCGCACGAAGGGAATTTGCACCGCAAGATCATCGGGCATAGGCGGGCGCTGGGCCTTGTAGGCAGCGAAGAGCTTGTCGCGAAAAGTGGGCGCGCTAACGTCGAAGGCCACGGCGACGTAGTCGGGGAGGCGGTCCTTGTTCGAAAGCAGGCGGCGCATCATGGTGGCGAAGAGGTAGGGGACTTTGGTGGGGATGCCGGAGGAAGTTTGCAGGCGGTCCATGGGAGCGAAATAGGCGCGGAAGATGTAGCCCATGGCGTCAATCAGGAACAGGCGCTTGCGGTTTGTGGGAGGCATGCTGGCTTTCCGGCGCGTGGGGCGCGGGAAAGAAAGTATAGCAGACGGGGAGAGGCGGGCCACTTAGGAGCGAGCGCACGCCGCCCCCCGTGCTTCTGGGCTTGTTGGTGATTCGCTGGGGGTTCGCATATATTTGACGTATGCCGCATTACTGGGAAGGTTTGTTCCGACGCGCTTCGGTGGTGCGGGGACTCGCTGCGTGCATGCTCTTGATTTTCGGGGCTGGCTCGCTGGCATCCGCAGCGCAAGATGAGGACAGCCGCTACGTTGTGAAAACGAGCAGCCGGATCGAATTTCACTCCAGCTCGACGTTCGCGAAGGTCGTCGGCGTGTTCCACTCCTGGGAAGCGAATATGAAGATGCCCGGGGACAAATTTGCAGACGCTTCGTTGGTACTCGAAATCGAGGCGGCAAGTGTAACCACCGGAAGCGGGTTGAGAGACAAAGAGGTGAAAGGGAAGAATTTTTTTGCGGTCGAAGAACACCCCAAGATTCGGTTCGGGTCCAAGAGCATTGCCTCGGACGGTGCGCCCTCGAAATTTCACATGGATGGAGAACTCACGATACGCGGAATCACCCAGCCGGTTTCGGTCTCCATTACGCTGCTTCGGCAGGATGATGGGCATGAATGGATTGACGGGAGTTTTTCGTTCAACCGGCGGGATTTTGAAATGACGCATAACCTGCCGTTCGACAAGATTGCCAACACGGTGCTGGTGCAATTTCATCTGGATACGGTGAACGGCACCGCGCCGGTGGCGCAGAACTGAAGCGTTGGCGAACGGCCTTGGAAGCCCCCCGCAACACGCCGCAGCGCCCCGCAACACGAGAGGTACGTTTAGCGCGTGGTATGGAAGCGGCCGCGTGACGCGATGCCGTCGAGCGAAAAGACGTTTCCTGCCAGATAACTTGCTTGACTCCCCATCCCGTTGAGGCTTATAGGTATACCAGCAATTTTGAGGGGTGGATTGGTGGGGCCCGGGGAGTCGTCCGCAGGATTCATAGCGGTCATTTGCATTTTTGATGGGACAAGCCTGCCCAGAAGTCGTATAAGCCTGCACAGGAGAAAACCATGAAGATTTCTAGCCGCTGGGGTGTAGTTGTTGCGAGCGTGTGCGCGATTCTATTGACGATGCTGGCGGCAGCGCCGGGCTGGGCGCAAACATTCCGTGGAACGATTCAGGGGACGGTGACGGACAGTAGCGGCGCGGCGTTGGTGGGCGCGACGGTGACGATCCACAATGTGGACACAGGAATTGACCGGATCACGCAGACGAACACAGACGGCAGTTATCTGGTGCCGGAGCTACAGATCGGGACGTACGCCGTCTCGGTTTCTATGAGCGGGTTCCAGAAGACGGTGACGACCGGCGTGGTGGTGGACGTGGCAACCGAGAAGCGGATTGATGCGGTGCTGAAGCCGGGGCAGGTGAACCAGCAGATCGTGGTGGCGGGCGAGGATTTGCCGCAGGTGGATTCAACCAACGATACGCTGGGTGGAACGCTCACGCAGGATACCGTCAAAGATTTGCCGGTGAACGGACGCGACTATACGAAATTGATCTATTTGACGCCTGGCGTTGCGGGTTCGCCTGACCAGATTTCCGATTCTCCGGGATCCTACGGAACGTTTTCAATGAATGGGGCGCGCGGACGGGCGAATAACTTTCTGCTAGATGGCACGGACATGAACGACGGCTACCGGAACGATCCCGCGATTAATGAAGCGGGGGTGTTCGGGACGCCGGCAACGATATTGCCGATTGATGCGGTGAGCGAATTGAAGGTGCTGTCCAATTACCAGGCTGAATACGGACGCAACGCCGGCGCAGTGATCAATATCGTGACCAAGAGCGGGCAGAACCAACTGCACGGAGATTTCTTCGATTACTTTCGGAACAACGCCCTGGATGCGCGAAATTATTTCAATCCGGTGGGAACGACGCAGGCGCCCTTTCACAACAATCAATTCGGTGCGTCACTGGGCGGTCCAATTATAAGGGACAAGACGTTTTTCTATGTGGATTATGAGGGGCAGCAGGAGAGGGTGGGGACGGTAAGCGTGGCTTGCGTGCCGGATCCGGCTTCGCTGGTATCTTCCAATTCCGTCATTACCGCCCTGTTGGCGCACTACCCGAACGGCGACCCGTGGCCGCTACCAAACCTCCCTGGGAACACGAATTGTACGGCCCCTGCCTTGGCCGCCTCGGTGGTGGCGCCTTCGTTCAACAAATTAACCAGCCTGATTGCTAAAGTGGATCACAACGTCAACCAAAACAATATTTTGACCGGGCGCTACTATTTTGGAGACAGCGTGCAGAGTTTTCCGCTGGCGCTGACGGGCGGCGGCGTGCTGCCGGGATTCAATACGTTCACGCCAACGAGGGTGCAGCTGGTTTCGATCTCGTATGTGAGCGTGCTTTCATCGAACAAAGTGAATGAAGCACGGCTTGGCTGGAACCGCTTCGCGGAAGGATTTTTTCCGCAGGACCAGAATTTCGAGCCGAGCAGCGTGGGGCTCTGCGCGGCGACGACCACAGCGGCTTGTACTGGCGCCGTGACTTCCAACCAGGGGCTGCCGGTGATTGATGTGAGCCCTTTTTCGCAGCTTGGCGCAAACCATTCGACTCCCCGGCATCGCGTGGATTCCAACTGGCAGGCGCTGGATAATTTTTCGTGGAAGATCGGAAAGCACGATGTGAAATTCGGGTACGAGTACCGGCGGACGACCATTCAACAGTTCTTCGGAGTGAATTACCGGGGAAAACTAAATTTCGACAGTGTGGACGATTTTCTAAGCGGAACGCCGGACGTGAAGGAAGGCGGCCAGTCGCTGGGCAACTCGATTCGCCATACCTACCAGAACAATGACGGTTTGTATGTTCAGGATACTTACCAGTTTAATTCGCGATTGACGCTCGACTACGGATTACGCTGGGATTATTACGGCGTGGTAGGCGAAAAAAATGATCTCTTCACGAACATAACGTCCTTCGATCCAACCGTCACTCTGACGCAACTGGGTCAACCGGGACTGAGCCAGGTTTATCAGCCCGACTACAAGAATTTCGGACCGCGTGTGAGTCTGGCTTGGGATCCCTTTGGCAAAGGCCACACTGTGGTTAGAGCGGGGTGGGGGCTCTTTTACGACTCGGTTTCTCAGGACGTGTTTCTCGGCGAGCTGCCATACAACTGCAGTTTCTGTCCAGGCGTTGCGTACAACCCTGCGGGCCCGGCGCCGATTTTCTCGGTGGGAACTGCGGCAGGGCCAATCGCCCAGAACGTGCCCGTATTCACGCCACCCTCCAGCACGCCGGGCGGAAGCATTTTCGCGATCAACCGTAACCTTCCGACGCCCTATATGGAGAATTACAACCTCAACGTGCAGCAGCAGATCTCGAGCAAGGTAATACTGCAGGTTGGGTACGTGGGCGCGCAGGGGCACCGGCTATTCCATTATCTTGACCTGAACCAACCGAATCAGGCAACGATCAATGCGTCTGACATCGCGTTTGCGCAGGCGAATACGTCTTCGACTGGAGCTCCGTGCTTCCCGGATGGAGGCCCCGGATGTATCAACTCAGCCCTGACGAACTCAGGTGTTACTCGCGTTTTTGCCAGCAATCCGTATGGTGCTTTCTACATCAACCAGTTGCAAGCAAACGCGCGATCCAATTACAACTCCCTGCAAACCAGCTTGCGTGTGAATGGATGGCACGGCGTAACGTCTATCGTCAACTACGTCTGGTCACATTCACTGGATACGGCTAGCGACAGTTTTGATTTTGAGCCCAATACCGCTCAGCCGAATGACAGCACCAGGCCAAACCTTGAATATGGCAACTCGAACTTTGACATTCGCAACCGCTTTACATGGATCTTCGCCTACGATTTACCGCACATGGGCGGAGACTGGCAAAAATTGAAGAACGGATGGGGGTTGAACAGCGCGGTGACGCTGCAGGACGGCCAGCCGTTTCAGCTGAACTACAACTTTGAAGGCGATTTCAGCGGAAGCGGCGAGTTATTTGATCGCCCGGACGTCGTCGCGCCGATTCAATATCAACCGAACAATCCGGCGCAATTCCTGAACCTTGCCTCATTCGCAACGCCATGCACTCCGCTGTCGGGGCAACCTTTGCTCGATTTTGAAGCCTCAGGCGACGGACCGGATCAGAACTGCGTTCCTGGCACGCGGCACTTCGGTAACGAAGGGCGTGACGCGTTGCGTGGACCCAGCTTCAAGCAGTGGGATTTCGCGATTTATAAGAACACGCAGATTACCGAACGTTTGGGGATGCAACTGCGAGCGGAATTTTTCAATATCCTGAATCATCCGAACTTTTCAAACCCGTTCCTGCCAGCGTTCATTGCCGATGCGGCGCAACAGGGCATCGGGACAAACGGAGTAAGCCAGAAATTTTACGGTCTGAGCGCGACGGGCGATGTTGGAATCGGCAACCCGTTCTTGGGTGGTGGCGCGCCACGCGGGATACAGCTCGCGGCTAAATTCACGTTCTAGGGGGCCGCGGGGAGGGCTCGAGGTTCGATCACCAGATTTTCGATAGCATCAGCGGCCCGGTGGCCATCCAGTCTGGAAGTCGCCGGGCCGTGTTTCTTTTGGGGTCATGTCAACCGTAAGTGCATTATAATGTGCAATGTACAGCCTGTAGGGAGAATGCGTGACGTGGGCGGCGACGGCATGGCGTTCCCCTGCCGTTGCCGTTCGAGCTCGATGCAGCTGGCAGGATAATTCGGACAGGCAAAATTGCCCTATTGCGGCGGGCGGGCTTGCGCCACGTTGTAAGCCACTGATCTGTCACGGATTTGAAATATTTCGATAGGATCATACGTATTCATCTATGGAGCGACGCAAGAGCATCGGCGAGATGAGTACCGCGGAACTAGCGGATTTGCTAGCGCAGGTCCGGGCGGGCGATTCGGACGCCTGGGGCGACCTGTATGGCCAGTATGCTCCGGCGATTTTCCGATTCTGCCGGCGGGCATTGCCCACGCGCGAAGATGCGGAAGACGCCACCACGGAAATATTTATGAAGGTACGGCAAAAACTCGGGATGTACGACTCGTCGCGGCCCTTTACGGCGTGGCTATACAAAGTTGCGAGCAATCATTGTTGGGACACGCTACGCCGGCGGCGGATTCGTCAGGACCTGGAAACAGGTGACCTGGAGACGCTGCCGCTGGAACATCCTGATCCGAGTCAGCTCGAACAACTACAAATAGATCACGACAGCAAACACGTTCGCGCCGGCCTGGCGAAATTGCCGGACCGCGCACGCATGGCGCTGGTGCTGCGCTATTACTCGGAGATGAGCTACGAAGAAATCGCGGACACGCTCGGAGTGCGGCGAGCGTTCGTGGGAGTGCTATTGCTGCGCGCGCGTCATCAATTGCGCGATGTGCTGGCGGAAAGCGGCGGCGGATTGCAGGGCGCGGCTGCCGGGGGAAGGTCATGAGCCACTTCGATGAAATGACGTGCCTGCTGTATATGGAAGGGCAGCTCGATGCGGACCACGCGGAGGAAGTGCGCTCCCACGCGGCTACGTGCACGGAATGCCGCGGGCTGCTGCGCGCGTTGCAAACAGAGAGTGTCTGGCTGCGCGAATCGCTGGAAGCGGACGATGAGTCAGTCCCCGCGCGGCTGGTGCAAGCGCCGGAACATGGCGGCGCGCCGTGGGGCTGGATTTCGGCGCTGGGGCTGAGCGCGGGCGGAGCCTACACGGTGTGGAGCGGATTCATCGAGCCGTGGCAAGCGCAGGCGGCTCAGGCCGGTTTTACGCAAGGAAATCTACTGACCATGCTTTTTTTCAGCGGTGCATTCTGGAAAGGATGGGACGCGATGCGAAGTCTGATCGAACTTCTGGCGATGGGTACACTGGGTCTGGTGGTGATGTGGCTGTTGCGGCGTCACCTGCGTCGCACCACGGCGCTGGCGGTGGTGATGGGTGCGCTGGCCCTTGCGGTGGCGCTGCCTCCCTCCGCCGGAGCCGCGGAGCTGAAGCATGGCGATCCGAATTATTCGCTGCCGGCGGGTGAAGTGATACATACAGATTTAATTGTGTCGGCGGCTTCCACGCGGATTGATGGCGACGTGGAAGGCGACCTGATCATATTTTCGCACAGCGTGACGGTGAACGGGCACATCAAGGGCGACATAATTGCCTTCAGTCAGGAATTACGCGTGAATGGCCCGGTCGATGGAAATGTGCGCGCGATGGTGCAGAACTTGCAGCTTTATGGCACGATCGCGCGAAATGTGCTGGCGTGGGCCGGCGATGTGAACCTGGATCAGGACGCAAAAGTGAATGGCACATTGACGACGGGCTCCGGGCACTTGGAAGTGAACGGGAAACTGGTGGGAGATTTGCTCGCGTTTTCGGGAGATGTGGACATCAACGGCCAGTTGGGGCGCAACGCGAGGATTCGCGGTGGAAACCTGACGATTGGGTCACGGGCGGAGATCGCAGGACAGACGACGGCCCAACTGCGGCAGCCACCGGACGTTTCAACAGGCGCGAAACTGGGCAGCCCGCTGGATTGGACGATTACCAAGAGCGGATCGGAAACCCGTTACTCGTCGGGGCGCTACTACGTGCACCAGATCTTGAAATGGGGCGCGAGCTTTTTGTTCGGGCTGGTGCTGCTGTTCCTGGTGCCCGGTTTCTACTTTGACGCGGTGAAGGCATGCGCCAAGACCGCACCGGCGATCGGATTCGGCGTACTGTTCTTGTTCGCGATACCCATTGCGGCAGTCATCGTGTGCATCACGGTGGTGGGATTGGGAGTGGGAATTTCCGCGATGATGTTTTGGGTGATAACGATTTATGCCGCACAAGTGTTGGTGGGCGGGTGGCTGGGAGAAAAAATTCTGGGCGAAGGTGCCGGCGTAGGAGCGGCGCTGGGACGTCTGGCACTGGGCTTGGCGATCTTGCGCGCGTTGGGGATGCTGCCGTACCTGGGCGGGTGGATTTCGTTTGTGGTGGTGATCTGGGGAATGGGCGCGGTAGCGCTGGCGATTTACAAGAACATGCGGCCCCAGTTGGCGGCTGCTGCAGCGGTGGTGTGAAGTTCGCGCGGCGGTGGCGGGTAGCGCCGGCATTTGGCTCGCGTTACGAGACGACTTCTAATTTTTTTCCTACGCGGCCGATGATCTCGGCGGCGCGTTCCAGGTCGGCGCGTTTGTGTGTGGCGGTGACGATGGTGCGCAGTCGCGCTTTGCCTTCGGGGACGGTGGGAAAGCCGATCGCGCCGGCGAAAACTCCTTCAGCGAATAATTCCCGCGAAAATTGAAATGCTTTGGCTGCTTCGCCGACCATGATGGGCGTGATCGGCGTCTCACTCTTGCCGGTGTCAAATCCCAGTTTCTTGAGTTTGCGCTTGAAGAAATTTGTATTGGCCCACAGCTTTTTGATGAGCTTCTCGCCTGCTTCGGAATCCAGCAGTTCGAATGCGGCTTGGCAAGTGGCCGTAACCGACGGTGGATGCGAAGTGGAAAAAAGGAATGGCCTGGCGCGCTGCCGCAGGAAATCAATCAAATCGCGCGAGCCGCAGACGTAGCCGCCGATCGATCCGATGGCTTTGCTGAGCGTGCCCACCTGAATATCCACGCGCCCGTGGCAATTGTGGTGGTCAATGGTGCCGCGGCCGCGGCTTCCGAGAACGCCGGAGGAATGCGCGTCGTCCACCATCATGATGCAATTATATTTTTCGGCGAGATCGCAGAGCGCGGGGAGATTCGCGATGTCGCCGTCCATGGAAAAGACGCCATCGGTGATGAGCAGCTTCTTGCCGTTCCAATCTTTGGTTTCCTGCAGGACGCGCTCGCAATCGGCGGCGTCCTTGTGCTTGAAGACTTTGATGGTGGCGCGCGAGAGGCGGCAGCCATCAATGATGGAGGCGTGATTCAGTTCGTCGGAGATGACCAAATCGTCTTTGCCGAGGATGGCGGAAACGGTGCCGGCGTTGGCCGCGAAGCCGGATTGAAAGACCACGCAGGCTTCCACTTTTTTGAAGCTCGCGATTTGCGCTTCCAGGTCCATATGCATCTTCATCGTCCCGGCGATGGTGCGTACGGCGCCGGATCCGACGCCGAATTTGCGCGTGGCCTCGATGGCGGCGCGACGGAGCTTCGGATGCGTGGTGAGGCCCAGATAATTATTCGAGCTGAGGTTGATGACTTCTTTGCCGTCGAAATTCGCGACGGGTTTTTGCTCGCCTTCGAGAATTTTCAGGTTGAAGTAGAGATGCTTGGCTTTCAGGTCTTCGATGGCATCATGCACATACTGAAGTTGGGGACGTGTGCCAGTGCTCATAATTCCTCCGGCGGATTCGTGGCGCGCTATTTATTTGCGCCGTTAGGATAAAACAGGATTTTACCGGCGAGGCCGGATTCCAGAAGTGAGAAGGCTTGTTCGAATTTGTCGAGAGGCACGCGCTCGTTGAAAAGCGGTTCGAGATTTAGGCGATGGTGCTTCAAGAGTTCCGTCATCTGCACCCAGGTCTCGAACATCTTGCGGCCGTATATGCCTTGCACGGTGGCGCCTTTGAAAATTACATCGTTCACCAGATCGAACGTGACGGGATCCTTGGGAATCCCTAGCAACGAGGCGCGGCCGCCCTGGCGCAGCATTTCGAAGCCTTGGTGAATCGCGGCGGGATGGCCGCTCATTTCCAGCAGCACGTCGGCGCCCGCGCCTTCGGTGGCTTCGCGGACGCGCGCGACCACGTCCGCTTGCGCGGGATCGAGAGCTTCGTCCGCGCCCATTTTTATTGCCAGCTCGCGGCGATGCGGATTCACTTCAGTGGCAAAGATCATGGCGGCGCCACAGGCGCGCGCGACGTTGATGGCCATCAGACCGATTGGCCCGGCGCCCGTGACGACTACATTTTGCGCGGCGATCTCGCCGGCCAGCACGGTGTGCACGGCATTGCCGAGCGGATCGAGAATCGCGGCGTAGTGCTCGGGAATCGCGGGATCGATTTTCCAGATGTTGCGGATGGGAATGAGCACGTATTCGGCGAAGCAGCCGTCGGCGTCAATGCCGATGATTTTCACACTCTGGCAAACGTGCGGCTGGCCCATGCGGCAGGGGCGGCAATGGCCGCAATTGACGTGCATTTCGGCGCTGACGAAGTCGCCGGGTTTGACCGAAGTGACTTCGGAGCCGACTTTTTCGACGTGGCCGCAGAATTCGTGCCCGAGGGTCATCGGCGGATGAATGCGGGAAGCGGACCAGCGGTCCCAGCCGTAGATGTGCAGGTCAGTGCCGCAGATGGAAGCGGCGCGCACGCGGACGAGAACGTCGGCGGGGCCCGGCGTTGGGATGGGAACGGATTCGAGTTGCGCTCCGCGCTGGGGACGCATCTTGCGCAAAGCTTTCATCGTGGCAGTAGACATTGTGTACAGGCGGAAGTGCAGCAGTCCGCCAAACTCGCGATTTTAGCACACGCTTCGCGGAAGCAAAAATCGGGGGCGCAAGCGGGCAGCGGTTCAATTTGAACACCAGTCTGGCACGATGGAATAATGGTCGCGGCTACGATGAACAATCGCGCATCCTGTCACGAGTGTGAGGCCATCGCTCGAGAACTCGGCGAGGCGTATGCGGAGGCATGGATTTCTTGTGACCAAGCGTCCAGAGACGCATGGGTCGCAATGTATCAGCTAGTTGGTGGAACGGAGGAGGACCTGCTGCGAGCAGAAGAACTCATTTCCCACGCCCGATTTCAGGACCTGCGCAGGCTTCACCGAGCGTTGCGCAGGAAACTCGTCCACGAAGCTCGCTCTGGACACAAAATAGTTGGGGCAGATCAGCATTCGTAAGACTAACCCACTGTTCACGGTGGCGTTGCTTCCGCTACAATTTGGCCACTGCCACACGCGAGCGCTTGCCAGCGCGCGCAGCCAAGGGAGGCACGTTGAGTTTTTCACAGCGCTTTGCAGAAATTCGCACGGGGTTTGAGCCGGCGTTCTGGGTGGCGAATTTCACGGAAATTTTCGAGCGGGTGGCGTATTACGGGACGACCGCCGTTCTCGCCATCTACCTGAAAGAGCAGCTGCATTTCTCGAGCGAATTGACGGGCTGGCTAGTAGGAACATTCGGCCTGGTCGTATGGTTCCTGCCCATACTGGGCGGCACGCTCGCGGACCGATTTGGATTTCGCCGCGCGCTGATGTTTGCGTACCTCGTGATGACGGTCGGGTATTTCCTGCTTGGCTCGCTTTCCGCTCCCTGGATGGAATCGCTGCGCCAATCCTTGGGCGACAAATGGCTGGTGCTGGCCATCCTGATGATTCCCGCACTCGGCCCCGGCGTGGTGAAGCCATGCGTGGCGGGAACGACAGCGCGCGCCTCAAACGAGAACGTGCGGTCACTCGGATATTCGATTTACTACACACTGGTGAATATCGGCGGAGCGCTGGGTCCAATCGTGGCCTGGCTGGTGCGCAAGCAACTGGGATGGGGCATAGAAAACGTATTTCGAGTCTCGGCGCTATGGGTGTTTCTGATGTTCTGGACGACGCTATTTTTTTATCGCGAGCCCGGGCGTTCCGGGGAGCTGAAGGTCGCGAGCGTATGGACCGCGCTTTCAAATATGTTCGTGGTTCTAGCCAATTTTAGGTTCGTGCTGTTCCTGGCGATCTCTTCCGGCTTCTACATCGTTTTTTGGCAACAATATATTTCTGCGCCGCTCTTCATTCGCGGATACGTGAATCCGAAAGCGGACGTGGACCTGTTGCTTTCGGTGGATCCCATTGTGGTGATTTGTTTCCAGATACTCGCGGCCTATCTGACGAGAAAAATGCCGGCGGTTCGCGCGATGGCGCTGGGATTTCTGATCACCGGCCTTTCCTGGATTCTTTTGGCGATTCATCCGACCGTGCCGATGCTGGTAGCGACTCTGGTGGGCGTGGCCATCGGTGAAATCACGCAAGCTTCGCGCTACTACGAATACATCTCGCGGCTAGCACCGCCCGGGCAGCAAGGCCTGTACATGGGATATGCGTTCCTTCCGGTAGCGATTGGATATTTTATTGCGGGGTGGCTGGGCGGCTACCTGATTCATCATTTCGGAGAAGTGCTGCACCAGCCGCAGCAGATGTGGTGGGTGATTGCAGCCATCGGCGTGGTTACTGCGGGGCTCACCTGGCTCTACGACAAGATATTCCAGCCGGGAAGAATTGCGGCTGACGCGACCTAGTTCACCATGCGCCGGAGATTTTCCACGGCTTGGCGCGCCAGGGTGTAGCGCGGTTCGATGCGCAGCGATTCGTTGAAACATTCGCGCGCGCGGGTGAGCATGCCCTTCGCGGCGTAGGCGCGGCCCAGATTGAAATGCGGGAAATGGCGCGGCTCGTAGCGCGAGGCAGCGACGGCGCGTTCCAGCCACGGGATGGCCTCATCATATTTTTGCAGCTGGATCAGGTACGAGCCGATGTCGTTGTAGGGATTGCCGAATTCTGGATCCACTTCGATGGCCCGTTTACATTCCGCAATCGCGTCTTCGATTTTCCCCTGGAAATGGTAGGTCCAGCCTAGAAACGTGTGCGCTTCGGCGGTAGGGAAGAGCTCGAGAGACTTTTTGTATAGTGCGACAGCCTGGGCATAATCGCCCTCCATCTGCGCGCGATACGCTTCCTGCAGCAGCGCCCAAGCTTGTTCCTGGTGATCCGATGGCATTTTTCACCGAGTGTAGTTCTGAAATGCAATTGCATCGTACCGCTAGGACGACGCGTGTGCACGAGCTTGTCTGTCCGCTATTTTAGCGCGGAGCGACGGATGCGGCGGCGAAGCTTTTCGAGCAGGGCTTCGAGGCGCTTGGTGTAACGCACTGGGTACACCGCGGCGCGATTGATTTGGCGATAAGTTTTCGGAAGCCGCGCCAGGCCTGCCAGGCAACGCGCGCGCAAATCAGCGACGGGCTGCGCTGGCGCGACGCGGCGACCGCCACGCATTACTTCCACGAGCATCGGCTCACCGGCATCGGCAGGCTCGCCCTCCAGAGCGATTCGGTCATGCCGATATTCGCCGGACGGCGCGGAGTACCGGAACACCTGTTTGCGTCCGGGATAGGTGACTTTCGCGGCGCTGAGTTTTGCGGCTTCGCGAATGATGCCGCCACGCTCTACTTCGACCAACTTGTAAATCAAATTCAGATGCGGAGCATCACCCGGCGTCGCAAGCGCGGTGCCGACGCCGAACGCGTCAATCGCTGCGTGTTTTGCGATCAGCGCGGCGATGCGCGTTTCATCGAGATCGCCCGACGCGAAAATTTTCACATCTTTCCATCCGATACGATCCAGTTCGCGGCGCACCCACTGGCTGTCTTTCGCCAGATCGCCGCTATCGAGCCGCACGCCAGCCGGTTTGCGATTCATGGAGATGATTCGTTTCGCGGCGGTGCGCACGTCGTAAGTATCAAGCAGCAGCACGGCGTGTGCAGGGAACGCGTCCAGGAATTGCGCGAAGGCTTCGGTCTCGTCTTCGTGCGCCATCACCCAGGAGTGCGCTTGCGTGCCATAGGTTTCCATGCCGAATTGCTGGCCTGCCAGCACGTTGGATGTGCCCTGGCAACCGCCGATCGCAGCGGCGCGCGCGGCGAGCAGACTGGCCTGGCTGCCATGAGCGCGGCGGGCGCCGAAGTCCACGACTTGGCGGCCTTGGGCGGCGGTAACGACGCGCGCGGCTTTGCTGGCGATCATGGTCTGGTAGCTGAGGGTCGAGAGAAAATACGTCTCCATGATCTGCCCTTCGACGATGGGCGCGACGACGCGCAACATCGGCTCGCCGGGAAATACCAGCGAGCCTTCGGGCATGGCCCAGACGTCTCCAGTGAAGCGAAATTTCGCTAGGTAATCGAAAAATTCGCCGCGGATATTGCGGAATACGGGATGCTTCCGGAGGTAATCAATTTCCTTCGCCGAGAAGTGCACGTTCTCGAGAAAATCGAGCGCCTGTTCGAGGCCTGCGGCGACCAAATAATTTCGATGCGGTGGAAGATGGCGGACGAAAAGTTCAAACGTGGCGCGCGCTTCGAAGCGGGTCTGCAGATAGCCCGCAGCCATCGTCAGCTCGTACAGATCGGTTAAGAGGCCCGAGTGTTCGAACATTTTCCTTTTCCAGGATGCAGCGGCTACGGACGATCGCGGCGCAAGGTAAGCCCGCCATCAACGGCAATCGCCTGGCCGGTAATGTAATTGTCCGGCTCAAGAAAAAAACGCACGGCGCGGGCGACATCTTCCGGGCGGCCGAAGCGAGACACGGCGCCGCTGGCAACGTGCCGGTCATATTTTCCCGATTGCACGCTGGCTGTGGCCATGCCGACGGTGGTGGCTCCGGGAGCGACAACGTTCACGCGCACATGATCCCATTGCTGCGCGAGGATGCGCGCGGCGTGGACCAGCGCTGCTTTTGGCGCAGCGTAGTTCAGGCTGGATGGAAACACAGCGAGTGCTTGCATGGTGGCGAGCAGTACGACACTGCCGCCGACCGCGCTGCCCTCCATCGCCGTGCCAAGCTCTTTTGCCAGGAGAATTGGCCCCACGTAGTTGGATTCCAGCGAGGCGACGAGAGTTTCACGATTCAGATTTTCAAAGGCCACGCGCGCGGGGTTGCCTGCAAAGATCGCCGCGCCCGCGAGTGGCGCGGCAAATTTCTGTGCGGCGGCGAGATAGGCCTCGCGGACTTCAGCGGAAGCGATATCGCCGGCAACCAGAGCGAGGGTGCAGCCGAAGCTGGATTGCATCGCGTGGCGCAGGGCTTCGGCGCGTTCACGATTGGCGCGGTAGCCCACGACCAAGTGGGCGCCTTCTCGCGCGAGGAGCGCGACGGTGGCGGCACCCAAGCCGCCAGCGCCGCCGGCGACGATGACGGGCTTACCGGCGAGAGTCTTTTCGGGAAAGTGGTACTGAAACTCGTGGTACGCGTGGGCCTGACCCGCGTCCCAATACTGCGAGGTCATGTGCTCCTCGAATGCCGCTGTGATTTATCGCATGTTTAAGGAACCAGACAGTTTATCCCGCATCGCGGGGCAGGATGAAAAGACAAAACCCCCAAGCCTCCGATCCGTTGTCCGGAGCGGGCATGCCTGGGGGTTCGTCGTCAATCCCTGCGCCGGAAGGACTACTTCAGGACGGCGTCTTTGAATGCCTTCGCTGCGCGCAAACGCACAACGGTCTTGGCCTTGATCTTGATGGTTTCGCCTGTGGCTGGATTGCGGCCCAGACGCGCCTTGCGATGCGCCTTGACGGCGCGGCCGATGCCGGGAATCACGAACTTGCCCGCGCTCTTGGCCTCTTTTACAGCCAACTTGAACAATTCGTCGAAGAAAGCCACGGTCTGCTTCTTGGAAATGGGCTTCTCCGGGGTGCTTACCTTTTCAGTGATGTGCGCAATAATCTTGGACTTGCTCAGCGGATTTGCCATCGAGTTGCGTTTTCCTCCTCAGTTTAAATTGCCTGGCGAGCCTGCGCTGCAGGACGCCTTGGGGACTATAGCGGCAGTAGCGGCCGAACGCAAGTCAAACCTTCAAAAAAGCCCGATAAAACGGGCCTTTCCAGAGCGCGCCATTTTTCGACGGGAAATTTACTGCGCGGCAAGCTGCTGGTAGAAGAGCGCGACAGCCTTAATGCCGCCGAAATAATTTTCCAGCGCGATGTGTTCGTCGGGGGCGTGAGCATTTTCGTCCGGTAATCCGAAGCCCAGCAGCACGCAAGGAACTTTGAAGGTGTCGTGCATCTGCGTGACGAACGGAATGGAGCCGCCCTCGCGGATGAACACAGCTTTCTTGCCGAACCCGGACTCGAGCGCGTGAATCGCCGTCTGAAAAATCGGATGCGTGTACGGAGCGACCCACGGCTTGCCGGTGCTGAGAACCTCGAATTTGCAAGTGACGGACTTGGGAAGCAATTTGCGGATGTGCCGCTCAACGAGCTTCGCGATTTTCGCGGGATCCTGATTCGGAACCAGGCGCGTGGAAAGTTTCGCGTGCGCCTTCGCGGGAATTACGGTTTTCGCGCCTTCGCCAAGATAGCCGCCCCAAATGCCGTTGAGTTCGAGCGTGGGCCGAATCCAGAGCCGCTCGACAATCGTAAATCCTTTTTCGCCGTCGAGCGCGGGAGCTCCCACCGTTTTGCGAAATTCCTTTTCTTTCCACGGGAGGGAATTGAGCGCTTTGCGTTCCTGGCGAGACAAAGGTGTGACATCGTCGTAAAAGCCCGGAATCGCTACGCGAAAATTTTTGTCGTGAAGCTTGGCGATCATTTCGGCGAGAATCGTAATGGGATTGG
This sequence comes from Acidobacteriota bacterium, assembly GCA_013289695.1. GTDB lineage: Bacteria > Acidobacteriota > Terriglobia > Acidiferrales > UBA7541 > Palsa-295. The sequence continues at coordinate 2,704 of JABCZK010000028.1, read as the reverse complement.
GCACCGCGCCACCGAAAACTCCGGAATGCAAATCCTGCGTTGGGCCGGAGATCGCCACCTGGTAATAATTCAGGCCGCGCAATCCGTAAGTGATGGAGGGCACGCCCTTGGCGAGCATCGAGGTATCTGAAACAACCAGCGCGTCGGCCTTCAGCCGCTCGCGATTGCGCTGCACAAAATCCCACAGGCTGACGCTGCCGACTTCTTCTTCGCCTTCAATCATCACCTTGACGTTCAACGGCAATTTGCCCGTCTGGTTTTTCAGCGCTTCGAGGGCCTTCATATGAATGTGGACCTGGCCCTTATCGTCGGCGGTGCCACGGCCGAAAAGCTTGCCGTCGCGGACGGTGGGTTCGAAGGCTGGAGAAGTCCAAAGATCCAGCGGCTCGGCCGGCTGCACGTCGTAGTGGCCGTAAAACAGAATGGTGGGTTTTCCGGGCGCGTGCAGAGATTCGCCGTAGACCAGAGGATGCATTTTGGTCGGCGTGATCTCCACGTTTTCCAGGCCCGCGGCACGCAATTTTTCAGCCACCCAGTGGGCCGCGCGCTCGATATCGGGTTTATGTTCGCTCTTGGTACTCACGCTGGGAATGCGGAGAAACTCCTTCAGTTCGTTCAGATGTTCATCGCGCCTAGATTCGATGTGCTCGATAAGGTTCATTGCCAGGGGGCCCCCAAACGATAAGATGGTAACGCCCGCGCCGGCGAATTCCGCGGCGCGGCATGAATGCGCATCACTCCTGTGCCGCCAAACAAGATTTGCGATTCTACGGAACCTTGTGCGATTTCAGCAAGCTTTTTGCGGGCTGCGTTTTTGGAAACTTTCCAGGTGCGCACGGTTGACTCAGTCCCTGGCCAGATGCAGGATACCAGATAACCATGAGTGAACCGCAAAACACAACGGCCCGGCGGAGTTCACGCGTCTTCACGCGAATTCCCGTGCGCGCCATGGCCAAGAACAGCGACGGCAAGAAATTCCGCGAGAATAGCCAGACCATCGTCATCAACGCGCATGGTGGCCTGCTCTATCTCCAAGAAACGCTCGCGCTCGGCGCCGAACTCGTGCTGATCAATCCAGTCACCGAAGAGGAGCAAGAATGCCGAGTGGTCTATATCGGCGACACGTCCGAAAAGGGCACACGTATCGGTGTCGAATTCCTCTCACCGAGCCCTCATTTCTGGGGTGTCGATTTCGCTCCGCAAGATTGGCCCGCGCGCCCATCCGCCCAGCCGTCACGCTAGCCAGCCTTCTATCCAGATTGCCACCTGTAAGTTAGCAATGGCGTTGCCGCGTTTTGGACGCAGCGATGTATGTATCACGGGCGCGCACGGCTATGGCGGGGGATCGAAGACAGGAGTCGTGAAGGGAAGCCGCGATAATGACCCGCAGTCATCTTTGCATGACGATTTCGATGCCGCGCCCGAACCGTCTCATGTCTCGTACATCCCTTGATCGTCTTGGTAGTTCAAACATATTTTATGGGAACGCCAGAGGTCGAAGCGGGCCGAATATGCAGGTTTCGAGCTAGTGGGAAGGGATGGGAGCGTCGTACTTGGAGAGGTCCACGTCTTTCCATTTTCCGTCTATGATTTCTTTGCGTATCTCGGCCGCGGTTTTGCCCTGCTGCGTTTCACTATAGGTGAAGGCCGCTTCTTTTTTGCACAAGATGCAATGGGCGCCGTGTAAATCGGTGAAGCAATCCAGCAGGCTCTTGTGTCCCACTTCTTTGTCGCAGCCGCAATAGCATGGCTCCTGATACAGCACCGGTTTCACTTTCGCCGCCAGCGTGTAGATGTTTTTGGTTTGCGCGTCCAGGAATTGCGCTGGATCCAGCGTCTCGGGAAGCGCGCCTTTGGGCGGCTCGGCGTGATAGGCGGGCACTTCGGTTTGCAGAAACTTCGCTGCTGGATTGGGAGCCGAAGCGGGCGACCTAGCTGGAGCCGGCTGCGACCCCTGCGCCGATGAATTCTGAGCGCGCAGAGGAGCGGCACCGAATCCAGCCAAGGCAACAATGGCGGCCACTGCCAGAATCAAGTTTCTTCGGAGCATCGCGGAATCTCCCGCGCAGGCCGCCCAATCAATGGCATAGCAGGCGACAGCGACTTTCTACAATCGAATCTTATCATTCTTGCAGCACGTGTGAATGGGCGATTCTCGCCGGAACTTTCGCATGTCTCATCCGGCGTTCGGAGCGTGAGTGTGAGCGCGAGCGTGGCGCCGCTCGCTGCCCGGCATGGATTGTCATCAAATGCAGCGTAACTTAGGATGGAGCAAGCCATCGAAAACGGAGGGGTAGGAAAGCGGTTGACTCCGGCGGTCTTGAAAAATAAAATCGCCGATTCGCTATCTTGCAGAAAATTCAACTAAATCCCTTTTCCAGCCGCAAGATAGCGCCACTTTCTGTTTTCTGGACTTGCTTCGTTTTTGCCTGTTTTGTGCCACTTTTAGTGACAATTTGGTGACACTTTTCTCTCCAAGCCCGACACGGACTTGAGTGTCACACACTTAAGTCGGGAATGATCTCCGACGACCCATTCAAGTCTTCGAAAAGGAGCCATGCGATTTCGGTTTAAGATGACAATTCAAACGGAGACGCGACGTGACAAAGTCGACTGGTCAGAGCAAATTCTGAAATCAAAGCAGTTTACCTTAGTGGTCGAAAGTTAGCTCTATACGGCAGGCTCCCTTGTGAGTTTTGATGCG
>JABCZK010000027.1 GCA_013289695.1 Acidobacteriota bacterium | reverse complement strand
ACCCGGCCAAGGTAACTCGTCTCGCTCTGCAGAACGCCGCTTCCATCGCGGGCCTCATGCTCACCACCGAAGCTCTGGTGGCCGACATCAAGGAACCCAAGGAAGCCGGCGCAGCTCACGGCGGCGGCGCCCCAGGCGCCGGCGGCATGGGCGGCATGTACTAAGAATTGTAGCGGCCGCCTTTAGGCGGGCGTTTTAGATTAACGGGGCGCCTCGGTGCAATTGCCAAGGCGCCCTTTTTGTTTGCGCGGCCGAGATATCACCAAATTTCCTCCGACGTGACTTGAATCAGGAGTAATTGGACTCGGCCAGCATCGGCTTGCTACTATTCTGAATCCACATGCAAGTCCTAGACAACATCCCCATCTGGGGCGCTCCAGAGGAAGGCGCAGTCAGCCAGATCAGGACGTGTGCGAAAACCGCCGATCGAGTCGCGCTAATGGCCGACCATCACAAAGGCTACGCCGTCCCAATCGGAGGGGTGGTGGCCTATAAAGACTCTATCAGTCCCAGTGGCGTCGGATTCGATATCGCCTGCGGCAATAAAGCCGTCTTGCTGGACATGCCGGGGTCAGCGCTTCGCAAAGACATCAGCCCAATCATGGACTCCGTCTGGCAAACAATCAGCTTCGGCGTAGGACGCCGTAACGAGGAGCGCGTTGATCACTCCTTGTTTGATAGCGGCGCCTGGAAATGCCAGGCTGCTTCGCCGCTGAAAGAAATGGCGCGCCAACAGCTCGGTACGGTCGGCTCCGGCAATCACTACGTTGATTTGTTTACGGACGAGCAGGACCGGGTATGGGTCGGCGTGCATTTTGGCTCCCGCGGCCTCGGCCACAAAATCGCCACGTGGTTCTTGAAAAAGGCCGGCGCATGCGATGGAATGGACGTCGAGCCCTGCGTAATTCCCGCTCACAGCGATCTCGGCGCGCAATATATCGAGTGCATGCAACTGGGCGGTGAATATGCCTACGCGGGACGAGATTGGGTCTGCGCACGGATTGCAGCGTTGCTCGGCGCGCCCATCCTTGCAGAAGTTCACAACCATCACAATTTCGCGTGGCGCGAAACTCATGGCGGCGAACAACTATGGGTCGTTCGTAAAGGAGCCACGCCCGCGTTTCCGGGTCAAAAAGGCTTCGTAGGCGGCACCATGGGCGAAACGTCAGTGATTCTGGAAGGCATCGAAAACGACGAGGCGAAATACTCTCTCTATAGCACCGTTCACGGCGCGGGCCGCGTCATGGGTCGGATGGAAGCAAAAGGAAAAGTAGACAAGAGGACCGGCGAAGTAAAGCGCGCCGGAAAAGTCACTCAAGAAATGATGAACTCGTGGCTGCAAAAATCCCACGTGGAACTGCGCGGCGCGGGCCTGGACGAATCGCCCGATTGCTACAAACGCTTGCCCGAAGTTCTTGCGGAACACAGCACCAGCATTCGCATTCTGCACACGTTGACACCGGTAGGTGTCGCAATGGCTGGCGCCAACGAATTCGACCCGTATAAGGATTGAACACAGCCGGAAACCTTCGCTCTGTTCCTGTAGCCGATCGCGAACCAGAAAGTATCGCCGCTCGACCAGACGCTGTCCGAAAGTATCGGGATCACTCTGTCCAGTAGTGCAGGTTTTCCTCCGCAAACCAATTCTCGAGGTGCAGGCAAGTCATTTATTATCAGTAGCTTCAGCTCGTGTTTACCGACTCACAGAGTACTTCCGCATCCCGAGATTTCCAGTCATTTCACCGGCCCTTATAATAATTCTCAGCCAGGGAGTTAGCTTCCGCTGGAATCGCAGTGAAATCACCGCGAAACCTTCGGCGCTCTCCCGTGTTGAACAAATCATGGAGCTAGCCCAGCTCGGTTTCTGAAGCGCAGCAAAAAACTGAAATTTTAACGATAAAATAATTCGATAAAGGGAGGACTTTGCAATGCGTAAGCTCAATTTCATTCGAACACTTCTTCTCGCTCTTTGCGTGCCCTTGGCGCTCGCGTCCATGCCGTCCCCAGCCACCGCGCAGATTGCGGTGGGCATCTCCGTACACGTAGGCCCCCCGGCGCTGCCGGTTTATGTTCAGCCCCCTTGCCCCACCGAAGGCTATCTCTGGACGCCCGGCTATTGGGCCTACGGTGACGCAGGCTATTACTGGGTTCCCGGCGTTTGGGTTGCTCCCCCGCGCGTGGGCCTTCTCTGGACGCCCGGCTACTGGGGCTTCGCCGGCGGCGTTTACGGCTGGCATGCCGGTTACTGGGGACCGCACGTCGGCTTCTACGGCGGCGTGAATTACGGATTCGGTTATGGCGGCGCGGGCTTCGTCGGCGGCGAATGGCGCGGCGGACGATTCGCGTATAACACCGCAGTGCTCAACGTAAACACCACAGTCGTGCACAACACCTTCGTTGATCGCACGGTCGTCCACGAAAACGTCGGCGTGCGCGCCAGCTTCAATGGCGGCCCCGGCGGCGTAAGGGCGATGCCGACGGCCCAGGAACGCGCTGCGGAACACGAAGAGCACGTGAACGCGACCTCGGAGCAGATGGGCCACGAGCACATGGCCAGCCAGGACCGCTCCAACTTCGCCTCCGAAAATCACGGGCGGCCCGCAAACCCCGCGATGAGCCGAGTCGGTGAACGCGCCGAAAACCAGCAGAAGCGCATCGGCAACGGCGCCGCGAGCGGCAAAATGTCGGCCGGCGAAACTGCCCATGTCGAAAAGCAGGAGCAGCACATCAATCAGCAGGTCAAATCCGACCGCGCAGCCAACGGCGGCAAGCTGACTCCCACGGAAAAGAAACAGGTCAACAAGGAACAGAACAAAACCAGCAAGGAAATTCACAACGATAAGAACGGCAAAAAAGACCCCAAATAATTCGCCACGGATTTTTGGGGAACGCAAATGGCCCGCACACCGGGAGGCCAACCAGTCTCCCGGTTTTTTTTACGCTCGCTCGCGCCGCAGGATCGCGCGGGCTATGCGCGCTCCTTCCCGCCTTTTCCCGGGTGCTTCGTCAGATGCCAAGCGTCGCACCACGAACAGCGATACGCGCGAAGGTCCTTAGGCGCACCGGCGGTCGCGATCTGGTGCGCGGCTGTCGCCAGCGCCTCGCCTTCGCTCGCGTACTTCCGCTTCCCGCTCACCGGACATTTTTCTTCGTCGTCCACCGCGAGCCCTTCCGTAAAATCGTGTTTCACGCCCCCGCCAACATAGCGGAAGTTGCCGTTGAATTTGAACTGGAATTTGTAGCGTCTGCGTTTTTATCCTGAGAGCCTTCCCGCGGAAGCCTCGAAGGGGAGGCGGGCCAAGTCTAGGCTCAGCCGCAACGCACAATACACGACAAAAACTAGCGATTGATTTGGGTCGCTGATGATTGTTTTCAATGATTTGCGATGGCTTCCGATTATGTGTCGCTAGCGACTGATTGATGCAGTGACGAGTGTCGAGTGATGAGCGATGAGAGGCGGGCCAAGGCGCGAGGGCGGGCGGGGAGAGGATCGACTTCCGACGGCGGCCCAGCTCCAACATGTCGCGTCCCTTCGGGGGCTTCAACATTGCCCCGACTCACGCTAACACAGTCCGATTTCAGGCGCTATTCGTAGAAACACATTCGTAGAAACGCGGAGTGTCGTCAGTCCAGACAACCAGTGGCGGAGAGATTATGCCCAACCTCGAAGCGACGCCCCCGTTTACCTGGTAAGCATGGGGGCTTCCGCAAAATTGCCAAGTTGAGACGATGCGCAATTCTAATCGGCCCCGCGGCGATCAGAAAACCACGCAGCTCACAGAAAACAAAAGGCGGCAGCCAATTCTAATCGGTCGAAAATCGCATGTTATTTAGCGCCACGCGCGCTCAATCGTGGCGCATCCAGTTACTCTGCGGCTTCGGGGGATGCAGCAACGTCTGCATCACCACGCAGTACTGCTCGGTTTTTTCGCGCAGCGCGGCGATTTGCTCCGCCGTGGCGTCGCGGGCGGCGATGTCAAAATTCAGGCGAATGTTTTCGAAGCCGACGGGCACGTCTTTCGAAATGCCGAGCGTGCCACGAAGATCGAGGTCTCCCTCCACCGTGACCTCAATTCGTTCGGTGGGAATGTTCATGGCCGCGGCCACCATCTGACAAGTAATCTGCGCGCAAGCGGCCAGAGCGCCGAGCAGCAAGTCGCCGGAACACGCCCCGGCGCCAGCGCCTCCGACGCCCTTGTGCGCTTCGGCCTGGTGGACGGCCCGCCCGATGTCCACCGAGCAAGCGATCGGCGCGCCGGTCTGAACGCCTTTCGCGCGAATGGTGATGCGCGACGCGGCAGGGTCCGCGCGGTATTGCTCTTTCAACGGTTTTTGCAACGTTCGAAGATCCATGGCAACCTCATTTCTCGCGCATTCTCGTGCAGAGTGTCGTGCAAAGTGCCGTGCGCGGCCTTCGTGCAAGTTCGGCCCCAGCTTCGGGCCGCCTTCTTGAAGCCGCTCCATGTGCATGCTAGCATGCGAACGCGTCCAAGGAATGCTCGTGCCCAAGTTTGTGATCGAACGCGATGTTCCAGGAGCTGGAAGTCTGACCGACGCGCAACTGCGCGAAATCTCGCAAAAATCGGTCGCCGTCTTGAAAGAAATGGGTCCTCAGATCCAGTGGCTGCACAGCTACGTCACCGGCAACAAAGTGTACTGCGTGTACCTGGCTCCAGACGAAGCGACCGTGCAGGAGCACGCCAAGCGCACTGGGATTCCGTGCAATCGCGTCTCAGCAGTGCGGCGGCTGATCGATCCCTCGACCGCGGAGTAAGAACCGCTGTGCGGCGTCTCCATTTTTTCCGCTGTAAGCGCGGGACTCTGTTCGGGATGACATGCAATTCTCTGTGTCGGCGAACCTTGCAGCCTCACGCCGCTAACCCGGCCGCGATGTCGCCTCGGGCGCGAGCACTTCTTCAATCGCGTGATCGAGCGGCATATCCCACCCCTCCAACCACGCCGTCGCACTTGCGCTGTTGGCGAGCGCCTGCCGCGCCGGCTCCAGGATCGCGTGCAGCTTGGCCTGCTCGGCGAGCGTCAGAGGCGCGCCAATATTCTGCCGCAGCGCAGCCGCCGCTCCTGCCAGGCGCAACGCACGCTCGGCCTGCTGTTGCACCGCCGCCGAGCACGCGCAACATTCCAGCAGCCGTGCGATGCCGCGCTTATGCTCCAGCTGCTGAAAAGTTTTCAGGCTTTCGCGATACAGCGCCAGCGCTGCGGCACTATTCTGTTGTTCGCGCGCCAGGTTTCCCAGATCGGCCAGCGTGCCGGCAATGCCCCAACGGTCATCGAGCTCGCGGAAAATTGCGAGCGCCTGTCCGAACAACGCGCGCGCGACCGCCAAGTCGCCCTGATCGCGCGCCACATCTCCCTCATTGTTAAGCGACCACGCAGCACCGGTGCGATCGCCGAGTCCCTCAAAGATTGCGCGACACTCCGCGCAAAGCGAGCGCGCCAGGTCGTACTCGCCCTGCATCTTCAGCACGCTCGCGAGGTTGCTCAGAGCGCGAGCGATGGCTTGGAGGTCGCCCAATTCCCTCCACAGTGTGAGGCTTTCCTGAAACAGAGCGTGCGCTAGAGAAAGCTTCCCCTGGTCGCGAGCAAGAATGGCGCGCGCGTTCATCGTTACGGCGACGCCCCGCGTGTCTGCCAACTGACGCCCGATTTCCAGGCTTTCCATCATCAGCGCATCGGCCGCGGCGAAATCTCCCTGCTCGCTGGCGAGCACACCCGCGGCAAAAAGCGCGCGCGCCCGCGCCTTCGTGGGAGCAGCGGCGGCTGGCATGCGCAGAATCTTCCCGAGCCTGTCGCGCCCCTCGGCGAGGTACTCGCGGGACTCCCAGAACCGAAACAGAGCCGTGCCCAGGCGCAGTCCCCATTCGGCGTCTCCCGTAACCGTCAGCCACTCGAGACCAGCGCGAAAATTATCGTGTTCGAGCGCGAGGCGCTCCCGACCCTGGGCACCTTCCGCCCCGCTTTCGGCCGTAGCCGCTTCCTCCGCCAGCACCAGGCAGTAAGCGGCATGTGCGCGCTTCGTCGCCGCGTCTTCGCTGCTCGCTTCCAGTTTTTCACGCGCGTACTCCCGAATGGTTTCCAGCATCGCGAAGCGCGATTCACCGCTAGCCTGCTCAAGTTGTTGCAGCAGGCTTTTGTCCACCATGGACGACATGCCGTCGAGCAGATCCAGCTCCAGATCGCCCTTGGTATCGCAGACGGCTTCCACGCCTTCCAATGTGCATCCGCCGACGAACACCGACAACCTGCGGAAAAGTTTCTGCTCGGCCGCGCTGAGCAGATCATGGCTCCAATCGAATGCCGCCCGCAGGGTCTGCTGCCGCTGCGGCAGGTCGCGCGCGCCACCGGTGAGTAATTGCAAGCGGCTGGCCAGACGCGTGCGCATCTCTAAAGGCGAGAGAACTTTCATGCGCGCTGCGGCAAGTTCGATGGCGAGAGGCAGGCCATCCAGGCGAGCACAGATCTCCATGACCGCGGAAGCATTTTGGCGATTCAGTTCAAAATCCGGTCTGGCGGCGGCCGCGCGTTGCACGAACAATGCGACCGCTGGGAATTGTGACAGCACGTCCAGCGTGGGCTTCGACTGCGCATCCGGCACGGCCAGCGCCGGCACTGGAAATTCTTGTTCACCGTAAACGTGCAGCGCCGCACGGCTGGTCACCAGGATCTTAAGATTGTCAGCGATGGCCAGCAGGTCCGCCACGATGGGCGCGGCCTGTATCAGGTGCTCAAAATTATCCAGCAGGAACAGCACCGGCGCGCGCGACGATTCTTGGAAATGCCGCCTGAGCAATTCGAGCGGTGACTGGCCTCCGGCCTCGCGGATGCCCAACGTCTGCACGATGACGGGAGCGATCAAATCGGGATCGCGCAGCGGCGAGAGCGGAACAAAATGAATTCCGCCGGTAAAGTTTTCGATAAGGCCCGTGGCTACTTCCACTCCCAGCCGCGTCTTGCCGATCCCTCCCGGACCCGTGATGGTGACGAGGCGCGCATCCTTCGATAGCAGTAGTTCTTTGGCGGCGGCGATTTCCTTTTCGCGCCCTACGAACGCGGTGCGCTGTACGGGAATATTGGCCGGGCGAGACTCCGCTTGCCTGGCGGGTTTCTCCGAGAAGCGGTCGCGTATGGCCGCGAGTTCGCGCGCAAGATCCCGCGTCGAGACGTAACGCTTATCGGGCTCCTTCGCCAGGCAGCGCTCAATCGCCCAACACAAAGGCGCCGGAACTTCGGGGTTTTGCACCGCGATCGGCTCGGCCTGTTCGCGCATGATGGCCACCAGCGTCTCCGCCGCTGTGTTTCTGGGAAAGGGACGCTTTCCGGTGACCATCTCGTACAGCACCACTCCGAACGAGAATTGGTCTGAGCGGAAATCCAGTGGGCCACCGCCGGCCTGTTCCGGCGACATGTACTGCACGGTTCCCATCACGATCCCCGGTTGAGTCTGCCACGAGGAAAATGTGCGGGTCTGCTGCTGGTCTGCTGCAGGAGACGCGACCTTCGCCAAGCCGAAGTCGAGGATTTTGACGAATCCATCGCGGGAGACCATCAGATTCTCAGGCTTCAAGTCGCGGTGCGCGATGCCCGCTTCATGCGCTTTGGCCAGTCCCTCGGCAACCTGCGCCGCGATTTCAATTGTTTTTCGTATCGGCAGTGAGCCGGCGACGAGCAACTGGCGGAGCGTCTCGCCCTCGATCAGCTCCATCGCGATAAAGTGCGCGGAACCGTCGTGTCCGAGCTCGTAGATGGTGACGATATTCGGATGATTGAGCGCGGAGGCGGAGCGCGCTTCGCGCTCGAAGCGGTGCAAATGATCAGAGTCCATGGATAATTCGGCGGGCAGAATCTTGATCGCCACGGCGCGGTCCAGGCGCGGATCGCGCGCGCGGTACACCTCGCCCATGCCGCCCGAGCCGAGCAGCGCACCAATTTCATAGGGCCCGAGATGTGAACCCGGAAGGAGGGGCATATGTTGACCGGGATTATACCCCGACCGGAGTCCTGCGCGCCGCAGGCGACGAGGATCAAGTCGCGATTCGCTGCTTGCGCAACACGGATCGGCGTGGACCCTGCAGCCATCAGCACAGACTCGGCAGCGGAGGAATAGCCACCGGCCGGGAATCGTCGCTGTCGCGACTCACCGGATGTGCGGCTTACTTGGAGCTGAGGACGAAGGTATTGTCGTCAACGTCCTTGAACGCGGCGGCCGTGCCCCAAGCTTCTCGTTTCGGCTCCATCACGAATTGCACGCCCTTGCTCTTCAACTCGCGCGCGGTGGCTTCGACGTCATCCGCCCAGAATGTGATGTTCATCTGGCTGCCGGGCTTAAGACTATCGCCGAATTTGAACAGGACCACCCGCGTGTCCGCGCCGGGGATGCCGAGTTCGATCCATCGCTGCTCGTCGCTGAACGGCTGGTCCGTAAGCAAACGAAACCCGAGCTTCTCCGTATAGAACGCGAGGGCGCGATCCTGATTGGTGACCGGAATGCTAGCGAACTTCACACCTTTGATCATAGTGCCTCCACGGTTCGTGATTCTGCGCAAGCTGCCTCCCAATTGCAACCATCTATGATATTAATTAGTATAGTGATTATGCTCCATGTGCCGATTGACGACTACGTTCTGGATGTGCTGCTTCCGGACCTTACTGGACACGACCGCTCGCCCGCGGCGTTCCTCACCTACGTCGTTCTGTGGACTCGACTCTACAGATCCGAAGAGCGGAGCGTGGCCGTGAGCCTGCAGCAGCTGGCTGAGCTTACGGGCTTGTCCAAATCGGCGGTGCAAGCGGCGATTCGACTGCTCAAACGACGCTGCCTGATCAAAATTACCAAGGGTTCTGCAACCGCCGTGCCGAAATATGAGCTGATTCGCCACTGGGTGCGCAGGCGCGCAAAGAAATCGACGCCGGGCTAGCGGATTCGGTGTTCACGCAACTGCACCAATCCTGAATCACGGATCACGGCTCACTAATCACTGTTCGACGGGGCTGTCAGTTCGAAGTTACCATGGCGTCGGGGGGCAAGGTTACGACGGTGGCGTTCCAGCGCGAGAGAGTGTAGGTGTAATGCAGATCGTGCTCGAGCGAATTCACCAGGCGCGGCAGATGATCGCCTTCCGCGACGCACACCGAATAGTGCGGCATGGCGCCTTTCCACGCAATCACATCCCACCAGACGCAGGAGACATGGTCGAAGTTGTCCGTCTTGCCGCGGCGAATCTCACCCGTAGCGTGAACTTGCTCCAGATCGGCGTACAGCACGCCGTCCCATATCATGTACGGACCTCGGCCGCACTCCGGAAAGGGATTGTCAGCGGCGGGATGGCTGCTCCAGACGGATACACGTTCAGTTTTGTTGTAGTAGATTCCGTCAACCCAGATTTCGCGCACCGAGGTGTTGTGCTGTTCGCGCAGAATGCCGACGCGCTCCATACGGCCGGGGCAATCCACCTTGGAAAGTTCCACGATCACGGGTTGGGCACCTGGATATTTCGCGGCCACGTCGGATTGCCAGCTCGTGGCCTGCTGTATGGCTTCCTGCGAGCGCTTTAATTCCAGATATCCGGGATCGGGAGCGTGCGAGCACGCGCCGAGGCACGCGGCAACAATGACGAACGGCAGAATAAAACGAGCGCGAGAGATTAGCATGTGCGCGTCTCCAAGCATTGCGTGAAAGTTGCGCTGAACTGGAAGCCCGACGCTAGCGTAAACCGAGAATGCGCGCTGCGTGCGGCAGGATCGCGGAATGTCTCCGAGCAGTTAACGATGGCGACCGCAAAGCGCCGGCGGGACGTCGGCGCTACCGAGGGCGGGCGCAGCCACCAGTGCGCCCCTCCACTTTCCAGGCTGTGCGGCTCACGAATTACAAATCGCGAGCCAGGAATCACGGGTCGCGGGTCAGGAATCACCCATCACGACTCGCGAATCGCAGCCTCCGCGCAACTCAGTGGTATATTTAAAGAGCACTCGAGGGAGCAACATGACCGACCGAAAACCGCCATTTGCCAGCGTGGAAGAAGCGCTCGAAGACATACGCGCCGGCCGCATGATCGTCCTGGTGGATGATGAAGATCGCGAAAACGAAGGCGACCTGGCCATGGCCGCCGAAAAAGTGACGCCGGAAGTCATCAACTTCATGGCGAAATTCGGGCGCGGCTTGATTTGCCTGGCCATGACCGAACAACGTTGCGACGCGCTGGCGCTAGCGCCGATCACGCCCCGCAACACTTCGATGTTCGGCACGCCTTTTTGCGAGCCGATTGACGCGCGGCGCGGCACCACCACAGGCACCAGCGCCGCGGACCGCGCCACAACGATTCTGGCAGCGACCAGTCCGAACACTCGCCCCGAAGATCTCGCGCGGCCGGGCCATGTTTACACTTTGCGCGCGCGGAATGGCGGCGTGCTGGTGCGCGCGGGACAAACGGAAGCTTCCGTGGACCTGGCGCGCCTCGCCGGCCTGGACCATTCCGGCGTGATCTGCGAAATCATGAATGACGACGGCACCATGGCGCGCATTCCGCAGCTGGTGGAATTTTGCCGCCTGCATTCGATGAAATTGTTGACCGTCGCGGACCTGATTCGCTACCGCATGCAGCACGAACGGCATGTGCGGCGCATCGCCGAATCCGTGCTGCCGACACGCCACGGGAATTTCCGCATGATTGCGTATTCGAACGATGCGGACCACGAATTGCACGTGGCGCTGGTGCGCGGCGAGTTGGCCGACATCGCGAAATCCGGCCCTCCGCTGGTGCGCGTCCACTCGCACTGCCTCACCGGCGACGTCTTCGGCTCGACGGCCTGCGATTGCCACGCCGTCATCGAGCGGTCGCTTGCGGCTATCGCCAAGGAAGATCGCGGCGTGTTCGTCTATTTGCATCACACCGGGCGCGGATTTCAGATTGACGCGCCGCGCGAAGCGGAAAATGGAGAGTTGCCGCGGATTCGTTTTCACGCGCGCGAAGAAGTGGAGCAGGATTTGGGACGCCAGCGCCTGGTGCAGCGCGAAAGCGGAATCGGCGCGCAGATATTGATTGATTTGGGGTTGCGGCGGATTCGCGTGCTGACCAATCATCCGCGGAAAGTTGTGGCGCTGGAAGGCTATGGCCTGGAGATTGCCGATCAGGTCCCGCTGGCGATTGACGCGGCGAAATCGAGCCACCAGAATTTGTAGCGCGCGTTACGGCTTTCGTCAGCGGCCCGGCGTCACTTGCCGTAGATTAGGACGACGAACGTGCCGGGCACTGGCATCATGCGCGGCTTGGGATTTTCGTTCGCGGATGGCGGCGCCGGAGCGAAATCCGCGGTCACCAGATACACCTCGTGCGATTTCGGATCCAGAGCCATAGTGCGCGCGCCTTTCTGCGTCGCCACATTTTCCACCACTGAAGATTTGTCCGGCGCGTCTTCGTGCACTACGGTGAGCGTTGCGCTCATTCCGTTTGACGCGAAGGCGAAGCCCGTTCCCGGATCGAACGCGTTGGCATCCACGCCATCGCCGATCGCGGGCGTCGCAATCACTTTTCCGGAATCGGCGTCCACCACGGCCATCATTTCATTGTGACAGCCAGCGAAAAGCCTGCGGTGCGCGATGTCCATCGCGAGACCGGAAGGCTCCTGGCAAGGCGCGAGCGGCCACTGCGCTGTGACTTTCAGATTCTGCGTGTCGATCTGCAGCTCCTCGCTTTTGTCCTCGATGTTCACGTACACGTGCCCCGCGCCATCCGCCACTGCAAATTCCGGCTTGCCCGTTACCGGGATCGTTCCGAGCACGTTGCCCGTGGCGGCGTCTATCGCGGTCGCATCGTTGCTGTGGCCGTTCATGGTGAAGACGCGCTTCGACGCCGGATCGTAAACGATTGCGTCGGGATTCATGCCCGTTTTCGCGCTGCCGATGACTTGCAGGGATTGCAGATCGAAAATGGTGACCGTGCCGGCGCGGCCGTTGGAGGTGAAGCCGCGGTCGAGCTCCGGCGCGAAGGCGATGCCGTGTACACCGTCGGTATTCGCAATTTCGCCGGCGACGGTGCCGGTGTCCACATTGAGCACTACAACTTTCGTGCCCCGGGAAATGAACAGGCGGCGGGTGGGGGAATCGAACGCGACGTAATCCCAACCGCCTTCGCCGCCCAGCGGGATTTTCTTCAGCAGGTGATAGCCGGAAGGCCCGGGAGTGGATGCGCTGCGCGTCGCGAGTTCCCTTGCGCTGCTCGCGGCGAGCATTGCGAGGATCAGTGCTGGCACTGTTATGGCTGGCAAATAATACTGCTTCGTTGGCATGGGTGTCTCCAAGCATCGATTTTCTTTTGCGGACGGAGCGGAAGGCAAGAAAAAAGATTTAACACAGACAGCAGAGGAAAAGCGGAGAACACAGAGAAAGGCGAACTTACCGCCGAGACGCCCCGACTGCGTCGGGGTAACCTCCGGGCGCAGAGAAAATCCGGTGCGTTTTGCAGTTACGGGGACTTATGCGGCGGCGGTGGCGGCGTGACCTTCAAATACGGGCGCAACTTATCGAGCTTGCGCTGGCTGATCCCTTTGATTGCCAGCAAATCTTCGACGCGCCGGAACGGGCCGCGCTTATGGCGGAAATCCACGATGGCTGGGGCAGTTTAGGGGCCGATGCCGGGAACTTGCTGTCGTTCCTTGACGTCCGCAACGTTCAGGTCCAGCGGATGCGCCGGCGGCTGCTTCGTCTGCGCCATGATCGCAAACGCACAAACGGCAAAAAGAATCGCGATAATCGCGGCGTGTTTCACGGCTCTCGCTGCCCGCGAGCGATCACGCGATCGTATCTTCATCGCCGGTCATACATTCGTCGCTATGCCCACCTGTGTCTAACTTTGCCGATTTCCCTGCGCATCGTATTCCGTCACTTCGCCAAAAAGCGCGGCTTGTTCGGCGATTTGCGCGCGGTCTCCGACTAGGACGATCTGCGCGTTGGCCGAATCGAAATGGCGGCGCGCGGCGACCAGAATGTCGTCGGCCGTGAGCGCATGAACTTTCTGGCGATAGGTTTCCAGATGGTCCTCAGGCAAGTGATCCAGATAAATCGTCGAAAGCTGGCCGAGCAAACCATCCTGCGTCGCGACGCCCAGCGAAAAAACGCCAGTGAGGTAGCTGCGCGCGCTTGCCAGTTCTTCGGGCGTGACCGGCAGCGAGCGCATGCGGTCCATTTCATAAAACATTTCAGTAAGAGTGGCGGCGGCCACTTCATTGCGCACCGCGGCGTGCACGCTGAAATAACCGTGCTGGCGCAGCGACTGCAGGCCGCTGCGCGGGCTGTAGGTGTAGCCCTTCTGTTCGCGAATATTAATGACCAGGCGCGAGTGGAAGGCGCCGCCATAAATCGAATTCGCCAGCACCAGGCGAAACCAATCCGGATCGCGGCGCGTGATTGCCAGATTGCCGAGGACGACTTGCGTCTGCACGCTGCCGGGAAGGTGCACGAGATGAACTTTGCGACCGACATTGCGCGGCGGGGCGACCGATATCAGCCCCGGGGGCTGCGGAGCCGTCCAACTGCCGAACACTTTCTCAATTTGCGCAAACATCGCATCAGCCGCAAAATCGCCGACCACGATGAGCAGCGCGTTGGCCGGAGCATAATTATGGTGATAGAACTCCTCGAGTTGCGGGTGCTCGATGGCTGCCACCTGTTCTTCTGTAGGCGAGACGATCGCGTAAGGATGTTCGCCGAAAATGACGCGGCGGAAGCGTTCGTTCGCGAGAAAACCGGGCGTGGTGCGTTCGATGCGCAAGCCTTCGATTTTGCGGCCGCGCTCGCGCTCGAATTCTTCGCTTGGAAAAGAGGCATTGCGCGCGAGATCGCCGAGCAGATCGAAAAGGCCTTCGGAGAATTCGGCGAGCCCGGAAATGGAGATGGCGCTGGAATCCGCGCCGGCGTGCGAGCCCAGGTCCGCGCCCATGCGGCGCAGGTCTTCCTCAATCCGGCGGCTGGTGCGCGAAGCAGTGCCGGTGCGCACGACGGTAGCCGTCAATTCGGCGAGGCCGGGTGCGCGGTGAGCGACGCTGGCATTGCCGCTGCGAAAGAAAAGCTGCGCGGAAATTTTCGGAAACGTGCGCAGTTCCGCCAGCACGACTTGCATGCCGTTGGGAAGTCTGCGCACCGCGCGCTTGGGCCACGCGACGGGACGTTCCGGGCCGAGCGCAGGCACCGAGCTGACGGACGTTTGAGCCGCAGCGGTAGAGCCTGCAGTCGTAGTCATGGGTTTGGTTGTTGTTCCGCTCATGCCGCCACTTCCTTTGCGATGGGGCGGCGCACCAGAATCGCGCGATTCGCCGGGACGAGATATTTCCGCGCGGCGGCCTGCACCTGCGCGGGCGTCACAGCCTGAAAGCCATCGAGCACAGTATTGATTCGGCCAGGGTCGCCGTCGAACAAAGTGAAACACGCGAGGTAGTGCATCAAACCAAACCGTGGCATGTGTGCTCCCATTCCGCCTTCGAGATTCGAATAGTAATCGGCGCGCAGCTTCACTTTTACGGGCGCCAGCTCGTCTTCGCTGATGCCCTGCTCCTGAATTTCGCGAATGATTTCGTCATACGCGGCGATGGTTTCCTCCGAGGTGAATTCGGGTTTGTGAAAAATGCGCGTCACCATTTGCGTGGGCCCGTTGGTTTCGACGAAGTCCGCGCCGCCATCGGTTTCCACAGCAATTTCTTTTTCCAGGACCAGGCGGCGATAGATGCGTCCCACGCGCCCGCCGTGCAGCGCGTGATCCAGAATGGAGGCGGCGTACCATTCGGGATTGTGACGATCCGGCACGGTGTAGCCGATCGCGATCGCAGGCAAGGGACCAAATTTTTCGATCACCTCGCCGCGGCGCTCTTGAGATTGCGGCGGCTCGGACACATCCGCGCGGGGCGGCAGCGGATGCGTGGGAATATTTTCGAAATGGCGTTTCGCGAGGGCAAAGCCCTCGGCGGGATCGAGATCGCCGACCATCAGCAGGACGGCGTTGTTCGGCGAATAGTAGGTGTGAAAAAACGTTTGCACGTCGGCGAGCGTGGCAGCATCAAGATCGGCAAAATCGCCGTAGAAATTGTGCGCGTTGGGCCAATTTCGGAAAGCCACGGGCGGCAGGTCCAGCCACGGGAAACCGCCGTAGGGCTGGTTCATCACATTGACGCGAACTTCTTCTTTCACCACGTCGCGCTGGTTGCGCAGATTTTCGTCGTCCACTTTCAGCGCGCGCATGCGATCGGCTTCGAGCCACAGCACGCGTTCAAGCGCATTCGACGGGACGGATTCGAAATAATTGGTAATGTCGTAATTCGTGGTGCCGTTGAGCATGCCGCCGGAAGAATTGATCAAGCGAATGTGTTCCATCTTTCCGGCGTTTTCCGAGCCCTGGAACATCATATGCTCGAAGAGATGCGCGAAGCCGCTGCGGCCGCGCGGCTCCAGGCGAAAACCGATTTGATAGTATACGCCGACGGTGACGACCGGCGCGGAGCGGTCCGGCGAAATGACCACGCGCAAGCCGTTCGCGAGCGTCGTGTGTTCGACTGGGATGTGCAGATTCTTCACTGCGATTTCCTCCTGGAATTTTTCAGAGCGCGTTCGAGCTGTTTCAAGGTTGCGCGCGGATTTTTGGCTAGCACGCGCGCGGACAGGCGAACCAGCGTCGCGTAGGAATCGCCGAATTCGCGCGGATAGCGGCGCAGCGCCGCGCGATGCTTGGCGACCGTGGCGTAATCACCGCGCGAGGCGGGGCCGGTCCACGCCGCGCGCGGGCCGTGCTTTTCGAAATTGTCGAGCATCTGACGCATCAGTGGGAGCAAGGTCACGACGGCGTGGGCGCGCGTGAAGCCGACTTTGATAAGCAATTGCGCGGCGGCTTCGGTCAAGGCCAGGGCGTGGCCGGCGACGAGCGTGCCAGCCGCGTGATAGGCGGGTTTGCTGCTGCTTGTGACGGGCACGGGAATGCCGCCGAGCGCGCGAGCCATTGCGCCGGCGGCGCGTCGGGCGCGCGAATGGCCTTCGATTGCGAAAATCACGCCTTTCAGATTCGGCTGCGAATTGTTTGTAAATGTTTGCATCGGATGAATCGAACCGGTGGCGGCACCGCAGCGCGCGAGCGCTCGCAGCACGGAATCGTCGAGAGCGCCACTTGCGTGCAGGACTACCTTGCCTCGGCATCTACGGCCGGCAAGCTTGGCCAGTTGGCGCGCCACGTCTGCCAGCGCATCGTCTGGCGTAGCTAACAGAATAACATCGGCATCCATGACTTCGCTTGTGAGTGTGGCGAACGGTTTTCCGCCGCCAATCGCGCGCACGGCGGCGCGGGAATGAGCCCCAGAGCGCGTGACGACTGGCCCGATGTGCCAACCGAGCTGGCGAAGAGCACGGCCGAGCGCGCGGCCCAAGCGTCCAGCGCCGACGATGGAAACAGTGCGCGACATGCAAAGTGATAGCATAGCGTGTTCGCACGCCGCGCGTCGGGAGAAATTTACAATTGCACTTGTTCTGGACGGGTTTGCTGGGTTGCATTGCGTTTGGCTGGTTGCTTGCGGCCATTGATTTGGCGAGAGGGGCGCTGACAATTCCGGCGTTGCGACAAGTCCAGCTGCGCTCGGAACGGACGGCTTCAGGGGCTGAAACCCTTTTACTGCGACGCCCGACGGCGGGGCTGAAGCCCCGCCCTTCCGCACCGGATGCCGATGAGAGCGATTTGAGTTTGCGCCGTTCACACGATGCCCGCGTGCCGCGGGTTTCGATTTTGTTTTCGGCGCTGGACGAAGCAGAAAAATTGCCCGCGGCGCTCGCGACTTTTCTGGCGCTGGATTATCCGGATTATGAAGTGGTTGCCGTTGACGATCGCTCTGAAGACGCGACCGGCAGCATTTTGGACGCGGCCGCGCGCGCGAATTCCCGCTTGAAAGTGGTGCACGTCACTTCCCTTCCCGCCGGCTGGCTGGGCAAACCGCACGGATTGCAACAGGCGTTTGAACATTCTAACGGCGAGTGGCTGGTGCTGACGGATGCGGACGTGCGTTTTGAGCCGGACGTATTGCGCACCACGATCGCGCTCGCGGAACAAAAACATTGGGACCACCTGACTCTGCTGTGCCACGCAGAAATGTTCACGCCGGGCGAAAAAATCGCGATGACGTTTTTCGCGATGTCGTTCATGTTGGGCCTGCGGCCGTGGCGAGCGAGCGACCCCAAATCGCGCTCTTACATCGGCGTTGGAGCATTTCAACTGCTCCGGCGCAGCGCTTACGAAAAAATGGGAACGCACCGGCGCCTGGCGATGGAAGTGGTGGACGATGTGAAAGTAGGAAAACTGGTGAAGGAAGCGGGCTTGCGCTCGGGCGTCGCAAAAGCGGGACGCGCGGTGACCGTGCACTGGCACGCGGGCTTGGGGAATATCATTCGCGGAACGACGAAAAACTTTTATGCGACGACGGGTTTTCGACTGTGGTTCGCGGTGGGACAGGTCGCGGGGAATTTGCTGATGTTCGTGCTGCCCTGGGTGGCTTTGCCGTTTGTGCACGGATGGGCGCGAATATTTGCGGTGGCGGCGATTGTGCTGCCGGTGATGGCGCAGGCAGGCGCTGCGCTGGAATTTGGGGAGTCGCCGCTGTATGCGGTAACGCAACCGCTGGGGGCCTTAATTGTTTGTTGGATGATAGTGCGATCCACGTTTGTGACTTTGCGCCAGGGAGGAATTCGCTGGCGCGGGACGTTCTATGCGATTGAGGAGCTGAAACGCGGGGTGGTGTGAGATTGAGGACCGCTCCATGATGACCGACTGTGGCGTTGCGGCGGCGGGCGGTTCGCGAACCGCCCCTACAAAGTCCAATGCAAGGGCGCTGCGTCGCCTTATTTGAAGAATGAGTAAGAAACGAAGATGAAGTGGAAGTCCACGCCGGGATTGAAGTCGCGGCGGTAGGCGTTGGAGATGTGCTGGTATTTGTAGCCGAAGCGCCAGGCACGGTTGCGCGAAGAATTGAACAGATCCACTCCGGCTTGAAAATCGAAAGTAAAATTAAATTGGGTACCGCCGGGAACATCCACGGGCACGGGCCTCACAGACGCGACGAATCCCGCCGTTGAAGCGATGAACGGCTGCAGACGATGCTCGCGGCGAAAATTCAGCTTCAATCCGATGGGATTTATGCCGCCGCCGTACACCGTCTCACGCCCATTCGTGCAGAAGGCGGTTGTGGACGGTGTGGGCACGCACTCGGTGAACGTGTACTGCCGCACGGTCTCGACCGGTATTACGTCGAGGGTGTATTGCAGCGAGGTGGAGGGCTTGTCGTAGAGTGTGCGAGCGTAGCGCAGCGCCAGAACGCCGAGCTGGCGGTTGGTCTCGATGCCAAACACCTGCGAATTGCCGAGGGAGTAGCCGCCCCAAATGGCGAATTCGTTCCCGGGTGGATATTGCGGCTGCGGGGCGTTCTGAGCGTCGGCCGGCGACAAAGACGCAATGGTGGCCACGATCAAGAGCAGGAGCGCAGGCAGGCGCGATTTGGTGAAGGATGAGATTTCGCGCACTGCAGGTCTCTCCGGGCCACAAAACCGCCACAGCATACCAGAATCGCAATATCGCAATCAGGATTTCTTCGATACTTTTGCGACGCGCGACCGCGTTTTTGGCTGCGGTGCTTGCGCCACAGGAGGATCTTCGAGCGTCGCCGCGGCAGCGGAAGCCGCAACCGGCGAATCAATCGCAACCGGCGAAAATATGGCAGCGAAGTCGCGTTGCTTTAGGGCGCGGACGCGATCGCGGATGCTGGCGGCGCGCTCGAACTCGAAATTCTTTGCGGCTTCGCGCATTTGGGTTTCGAGTTGCGCGATGGCCTGCACCATTTGGGCTTCGCTGGTGATTTCGCCGATGACGGGTTCATCGGCCGGCACGGTCAAGTAATCAGCCTCGATGATGCGTGCAAGCTGCATATCCACGGACTTGATGATGGATTGCGGAGTGATGTTGTGGTCCCGATTGTAGGTTTCCTGAATCGCGCGGCGGCGGCTGGTTTCACCGATGGCCCGGCGCATGGAATCGGTCATGCGATCCGCGTACAAAATCGCGCGGCCCTCGATGTGGCGCGCACAGCGGCCCATCGTCTGTATTAAAGACGTGGCGCTGCGCAGGTAACCTTCTTTATCCGCGTCGAGAATCGCGACGAGAGAAACTTCCGGCAGGTCGAGCCCTTCGCGCAGCAAATTGATGCCGATTAAAACGTCGAATTCGCCACGGCGCAGATCGCGCAGGATGCGAACGCGTTCCAGCGTATCAATTTCGGAGTGCAGGTAGCGCACGCGTATGCCGACTTCCGCGAAATATTCGGCGAGATCTTCTGCCATGCGCTTGGTGAGCGTGGTGACCAAAATGCGTTCGTTGCGCGCAGTGCGCTGGCGGATTTGCTCGAGCAGATCGTCCACCTGCCCCTTCACCGGACGAACTTCCACTTCTGGATCCACCAAGCCTGTCGGACGTATCACCTGCTCGACCACCACCCCGCCAGTTTTGGTGAGCTCGTAGGGCCCGGGCGTGGCGGAAACGTACACAACTTGATTGGTGCGATGCTCGAACTCCTCAAAAGTGAGCGGACGATTATCGAGGGCCGAAGGCATGCGAAAACCGTAATTCACCAGTGTCTGTTTGCGCGAGCGGTCGCCGTGATACATGGCGTGCAACTGCGGCACGGTCTGGTGCGATTCGTCCACGACCAGCAGGTAATCGGACGGTACGTAATCCAGCAGCGTCGGCGGCGCTTCTCCCGGCAAACGCCCGGAAAGATGCCGCGAATAATTTTCGATGCCGTGGCAATAACCGATGGTGCGCATCATCTCGATATCGAAATTGGTGCGCTGCACGATGCGCTGCGATTCCACGATTTTTCCCTGCCGGCTCAGCTCGCCTTTCCACCATTCCATTTCCTCGTAGATGCTCTGAATGGCGCGCTCGCGCTGCTCGGCGGGCAGCACGTAGTGCGTCTTCGGATAGATGGGCTGGCGCGTGATATCGCCTTCACGCGTCAGTCGAATTTCCCCTGTCAGCGGGTCGATCCTGCGGATGGCTTCGATCTGCGTGCCCCAGAGCTCGATGCGCACGGCGAGATCGTCGTAGGGCGGATAAATCTCGATGATGTCGCCGCGCACGCGAAAAGTGCCGCGCCGCAGATCTTCGCTGCGCTCGTACTGAATTTCCACCAGCTTGCGCAGAATCGTCTCGCGATTGATGGACATGCCCTTTTCGAGCAGCAACATCATGCCGTAATAAGCTTCGGGCGAGCCGAGGCCGTAGATGCAGGAGACCGAAGCGACGATAATCACGTCGCGTCGCTCGAACAGCGAGCGCGTGGCGCTCATGCGCAGCTTGTCCAGCTCGTCATTAATCGTCGATTCTTTTTCGATGTACGTGTCGCTGGCCGGCACGTACGCCTCCGGCTGGTAATAATCGTAATAGCTGACGAAATATTCGACGGCGTTATCGGGGAAGAACGATTTGAATTCGTGAAAAAGCTGAGCAGCCAGCGTTTTATTGTGCGCTAGCACGATCGTGGGCCGGTTGATCTCCTCGATGACCTTGGCCATCGTGAAAGTTTTCCCGGAGCCGGTGACGCCTAGTAGTACCTGGTGCCGGTCTCCGGCCGCGAGGCCGGAAAGGAGCTGCGAGATGGCTTGCGGCTGGTCGCCGCGAGGTTCGTAGTCGCTGGCTAGCTTGAAATTCATGCAGAAGTCCTCAGCGCGCTCGGCGCCCTATGCGGAAAATTTTAATTATATCGCATTTCGCGGCGGCGTGCTGGCGTGGGATTCAGAGCCGCCGAAACGCAACGGATGGGGGCCGCTCAGCAGAGGTAAAGACGCCCGCCAGCCCTGCGGGCAAACAGGCGGCCGCTACGAATTCAAAAACTACACCGTAAGTCAAATTCAACGGCAACGGCACAACCGCAAAGCAACGACTGCCCGGTCCCGCAATGCGGGACCGGCCGCTGCAAAGTCCACTGCACACCCGGCGAGACGCGCTTTGAAACTGTGGCGCGGATCGCCAATCAGGAGATTGGCGTTCCCGGGCGGTGGGCGGCTCGCGCTGGTCAGCGGCGCGTAGTCTTGTAACTGAAAAGTTTTTGGCATTCCTTGCGCAGAAAGCCGCCCGTGACCGGGATGTGGTGATTGCCTTTGCGGAACACGAAACGGCAGGAAATAAGGCACGCTCGCCACTTGTAGTCCTCGTTGCCGCACTTGCGCCCGTAGGCGGCAATGTCTTCCTGCGAAACGCCGTAAACCACCGCGCCAATTCTGGACCACACGCAAGCGCCGGCGCACATCGCGCAAGGCTCATGCGTGGAATACAAAACGAAGTCGGGCAGATAGCGGCCGTAGCCACTGCACACGTATTTGAGCGTTTCAAGTTCCACGTGCTTGATGCTCGAGCCCGAAGTTTTCACGCGGTTGCCAGCACTCGCAATGACCACCTCGCGCTTGCCCGCCAAGCGCGTGATCACCGCGCCAATCGGATAGTCGCCGCGGTCGCCGGCGAGCTTGGCTTCGGAAATAGCCAACTCCATGAACTTCGTTTTCGGCTTGTAGGATGCAGGAATCATCCGGTTTGATTATAGCTGTTTATGGCGGTCGTTTGCGGCGCAGGGCGCGGATGTCCGGCTTGGGAGGAAAGAGCCGAACCGGCCCCGATTGCTCGGGGCCGGTTCGAACTCCGATCTAAAACCGGCCAGTACTTATTCGGCTACTTTTCCTCTGGTTTTGGCGGCTTCTTCTCGTCGTTTTTTGGTTCTTTGTTTTGGTTCTTCGGCGGTGTCTGTGCTGCGGGCGCAGGCTTGGGTTCTGGCTTCGGTGCGGGCTTAGCCTCCGGCTTCGGCGCGGGAGGAGGAGGCGGAGGTGGCTTGACGGCCGCCGCTGGCGGCTTCGCGGGAGCAGGTGGCTTGGGGGCTTCTTCGCGGGAGTTTGTATTGTCGCGCGACGGCGGAGGCGTGAACTTCTTCGGTGGCTGCGCCGCGCCGTTCGCGTCCTTGGCCGCATTGGGATTTGAGTTTGCGTTGTGCTCCGCGTTTCGCGCAGGTGGAGGTGGAGTTGCCTTGTTCGGCTGTTCCGCGCCGGCTGGATTCGAAGCGTTGCGAGCTGGCGGGGCTGAATTGGCGGGATTGCTCGCCGGCGCAGTGACGGGTTTAGCAGCTGGCGCGTTGGCGGGTTTAGCACCCGGCGCTCCCGCAGGCTTCGCCGCAATCGTCGGTCGCGTCGCGGGCTTGACGCTAGTGTTCGGACGCGCATTCGGCTTGGTAGCCGGCTTATACGCTGCGGCGGTCAAAGGCGCCGAATGCCCAACGGGTATGGCCTTGGGCGACGGAGCCATCTTCGTGACGACCGGATGGTTCGCGAGCGATGCGGGCGGCCGCGCAGAGGCCGCAGCTGGACGCGCCGGTCCTCTGACACTCTCTGCGGTCGGTGCGACGGGCTTTGCGGATATAACCTTGGGGCTGGACACTACCTCCGGCGAAACTTTTACCGATGCAACAGCGACGGGCTGCCCGCCTTGAAACGCCCTCTGCGGGACGGCGGTAACGGCACCGGGAGCAGCCTGGTTGGAATAGGTGATCTTCGTCACGGTGGTAGTGTTGTTGTTGATGACCGTGGTGTTGTATACGTTGTTGATCTGCGTCCTGTTAATCACGGTTGTGCTGGTAACGTTTACGTTGGTCATGTACGCAGCGCTGGTGTGGTATCCCGGGACCCATACGTCGCGCGGTCCCAGCGGAACCCAGGCGACTCCGGTAACTCCACCGCCAATTTCGATGGACGCGCTAAATCCGCCGCCGCCGACAAATCCGACGAGCGCCGGAGCATAGACGGGGCGCACGCCCCATCCGCCACCGACCACCGCGACTCCTCCTACGCCGACCACCGCCACGGGACCGGGCACCCATCCCCACGCGCCGCCGACATAGGCCCAACGTCCATAGTGGAATGGCGCGAAACCCCAAGGCGCGTCGTCAACCCATGTCCATCCCCAAGGACCGACAAAGGCCCAGTGGCCGGTGTGATAAGGCGCCCAATCAACCGCGACGCCCGTCGGAATCCATACGGGACCGTATGTTGGGTCCGTCCGCCAGGTTCCATAGGTATCGAGATCTTCGTAGCCAGTAACCTCGCGGGAGACATAGCGCGCAGCCGTTGCATTGTCTTCGCGATGATCGCGGTCCGTGCACCAGCCATCGAAATCGTCGGGATCGGGAATATAGTCGGCGCTGTAGTTAATCTCGTCAGTGCCCTGAAATGCATATTGCTGGCCTCCGGCTAGGTCGTACTCTTGGCCACCCGCAGTGACTGCGCCGGCGCCACTGCGCACCGTGATCAGGGTTGCTGTGCCGTCCGGGTCCACGTCTAGGCGATATTCGCCGGGGCGCAGAATCGTGAACGCGACGTTTGCAGTATCAATCTCATAGGCCTCGTTGTCCCACATATGCAAAATGCGAATATCAGCCGTGCCTTGGGCCACTTGAATTTGTACGGCTTGGTCGGCGACGTTCAGGAACGAGATGCCGGTCTGTTCGGAAACGCGAATGGCGCTGCTGCCGAGGTGAAGTTCGGCGCGGGAGCCTTCATCGGCCCAGAGCTGATCGCCCGTGGTCAAAGGGCGGTTAGGACCAGCTTCAACCCAATCCTGTGTGCCGGCAGGTTGAAAAGAGACTGAACCTTGCATGAAGTTGAGCCGCGCGACGCGGCTGGGTGGATCGTCTTGGCCGGCGGTGATGCCCGGCAACGCGAGAAACAGCACGCTGGCCATGAGCGGGAGCAAAAAAGATGAGGTTCTGCTTGATTTTGTTAGCGGCATATTCACAGACGGCTCCTGTTTTTTTGGAGTTTAAAATCAGTTCAGCGAGTCGAGGGCGCTCGCTACTTGTTCTTCTTGTATACGAACCGGGCTGGCTGGGGGGATACGCTCGGATTCGTCAAGTTTAACACTAGTTGAGACGGAAAGTCGCAGCTCGACCCAAGATGCACAGCCCGGATTGTGCGATTTGGACCGCCGCCGTTGAATTTGCAGCGGCGGACTTCACATCGCCAGCCTTCGCAGCTGCTTCGGAATCTTTGTAGGTCGTGGCTTCAGCCACGACACAGACCTCGCCAAACGACCCCGGCTTTAGCCGCTGAAGTACTGTTTTCGCTGTCGCGACACAAACGCGTTACTGCGCAGCGCTGGCGTTGGCGATTAGCGTGATTTCGGATTGGGTTTCCACTTGGCCGGCGTAGTGCATTTTCGAACCGGAGAGCGCGCTGACGATCTCGAAGTCCATTTTTTGCGTGCTGGTTTGCGTGGAGCGCAGCAACATGCCGGACTGGAGAGAAATGGTGTCGAGGCTTTGGCCCTTGCCGGTCCATGTGCCGGAGGAGCGCAGGCCGTTGTGGCGATAATCTTCCGGAGTGGCGTCGGCGCTCGCGGAGCCGTGGCGCAGAATATCGAAGCTGGTGAGGATTACGGCACAGAGTGGACCGGGCGGGGTCGCACGGGGGGCAGCACCATCGGCCGAATCCGGCGCGGGCGCCGTCGCTTGACCCGGTACGTGGCACGGCTCATCGCGCAGATAACTCGATGCAGTGCGCCAGAGTAGATTCGCAAGCGGCGTGTTTTCCAGCGGACGTTCGGCTGACCACTTCTGGCCGATGGCGATTCCCTCGGACGGCAAATTCGCGCTGGGCGAAAATCCATTGATCCAGGCGCGTACGGCGGCGGCCGCGGAGGGATTTGTGACGGCTTCATCGAGGCCGGTGATGTGCGAAATTTTCCCGTCGGATTCGATCGTAAATTCGACGAAGCGGCCTTGCAGATTATTGTATTGCGCGTCGAGCGAAGCAGCCGCTGGATCGTAGGCGTCGGTTTCCGTCGAGGCGCTGGCTTTTTCATACGTGGCGCGCAGGCGCGCGGCGCCGGGCGTGCCGTTCGCAGCGGGCTGCACGCCGACGACGTCGAGCCGCACTTCCAGGTCTGCAACTTGCTTCAGCTGCGAGGCGGCTTCGGGATTGGCGATGGGCGTGGTGGTGGTTCCCGTGGTGGTCGTGCGCGATTCGATGTGGTAGCGGAACGATTCGCCCATCGTGAAATTCGGAGTTAAGTGGATGCGCGCCGACGCGGCGTTACCGACAAACGTAAGAAGCAGCATCAGAGTTGCGATGGATGCCAGGAAATATGCGAACGGAGTCAGACGCCGCCGAATCAATTCCTCTGCTCCGTGGTATCTTGCTCGGCGGCGCGGGGCGCGGATGGGATAACTGCCCGGATATTCGGGGAACGCACGGACCCGGTCAGCTCAACAAGCTTGGTCGAGTTGCCGGCTGTGTGCGGCGCGCCGAGCGCACCGGTGGCGGGTATCACGCGCAGCCGCAGGTCTAGATTGTGAGCGAAATCCACCGAGCCCGAGCCGGCAACGTCCTGCGCCGCGCCGACAAAGCGTAATCGCTGGAAGAAGATTTTTTCATCGCCGCAAGCGAACACGGCAGAAGCCGAAGAGAAGGAACTTGGGCCGGCACGCGGCTCGGCTTCGCGCAAGGATTCCAGCAGGCTGATTTTTTGCAACTTCGCATCGGTGATGCGCGCGGTACCGCGGCATTCCAGCGAAGAAACCAGATCGGCGCGCGTCGCGCCGCTGGAATCGACAGTGAACTCGCCGGAAGCCGAGCCGGCAAACAAATCGGCCAGTGTGGGAAAGGCCGAAGAAAGCGCAGCAAGATCCACGCGAGAATAATTGAGATTGAGCCGGTAAACAGGTGCCGCGGTGAGTTGCGCGTCAAGCGAGCCTTCGAGAGCGCCGCCAAAGAATTGCGCCGTGGCGCGCGAAACTTCGATGTGGCGCCCACCAATTTTAACGTCGCCCTCCAAATGGCGCAGAGCCACGGGAGCAAGCGCAAATTCCTCTATATTGATGCGGCCTTCGGCGCGAAGATTTTCCGGCACGGCATTCGCCGGAGAGCTGGGATTCAGGAACGGCAACATGCGGTCCAGAAAACTTTGCCGCCAGCGCGGATTGAGCCAGCCATCCACGTCCGCGACGGAAAGCGCATCTGTGGACAGCGCGAACTGCCATGCGGCGGGGGCGTCTTGGCGATCGTCGCGGCGATCGAACGTGCCGGTCCAGCGCGCGCCGAAAGCCTCGGCGGAAGTGAGCGTGATGTGGCGCGAGCCCGGCTTCAATTCTGCGCGCGCGCTGATCTGCTTCACCGCCTGATTCAAGAATGGCGTGAGCAGCGAGCCGCCGGTCGGTTCTCCTCCCCACTCGATGGTGCCGACAGGCTGCGTCTGCCACGGAAAGCGCGCGCCCTGCCACCGCAAATCGCAACGCACCGGACCGCCAAGATCCCATCCGCGCGAGATGTTCCAACCGAGCGCTCCGGCCGTGGCCACCAGATCGCGCACTTGCGCGAGATTGCCGGACAAATGATAGACGGGGAATTCGCGCTGGCCTGGGCTCGCAACGGCTTCGATGTGAAATGAGCCATCCGTCGCGCCGTACGAAACCGTTGCGGGCAGAAGCGTAAAGACCTCGTGGTCGTAACGGAACTGGGCCTGGCTGAGGTGCGCGGGAACACGCAGCGCAGCCGCGAACAGATTCGCGTTGGCAATTGCGCCGGATGCAGAAGTTAAATGCAGCGGCCAAGCCGAAAATCCCGCATGCAAGCTGGCGAAACCGCGCAGCGCTACATCGGCGGCGAGGTTGGAGTGAAATGCGCGGATCCAAGCGAGCACGTCGCCGAGATCCAGCTGCGACTGGGTGATTTCGACTCGAGCGGGAGGAGCGACGGGGCCCTGCGGCGCCAGCGCTGTTTCAATGGGCGCCGGCCAGGCGAAATGCGCGTCGGCGCGCGCCCAGGAATGCGGAGCCTCGATGGTGGCTTCGGTGATGTCCAGCCCGGACGCGAGCGGAAAGAGAATCATTTTCGCGTTGACGTTGACCGCCGGATTGTCCGGACGCACGGCGAAATCCCAGCGATGCAAGCGGCGCAGTTCGGCGCGTCCTTGCAGCGCCCAATTATCGCCGTCTGTTTCCGCGTGCACAACGAGGCCCAAATCTCCGCGAACGCCAAAATCATAACCGTGCGCAAGGCGCAGTAAGTCGGAAAGCGAAGCATCGTCCCACGCCAGGTCCAGAACAGCGGGACGCAGCCGCGACGAGGTGCCGCCGACGTGGCCGGAAACGCGAAGCGTACCAGCTTGTTGGAGGATTAACGCGGCGCGCGCTGGAACCGCCTCGAGGTTCAGGGTCCAGCGGCCGGAGCGGTCGGGCTCCATGTAGCCGTTCACATCGGTAAGCGCGAACGGAAGTTTTTCGTCGCCGCGCTTGAAATTGATGCGCCCGGCGGTTACGTCGATGCGGCCGAAGCGCACCGCGGGAGCGGATGACGAGGGCGGCGCGGACCCCGCGGACTTGGGCAGCCATTCGGCGACGTTCCAGTCGCCTTCGGCATTGCGCACCAGATTCAGGCGGGGACTTTCCAGGGAGAGGGCGCCCAGTTCCATATGTCCGCGGAAGAAACTTTGCCAGCGCAGACGCACGGTGAGCGAATCCGCGCGCAGGAAATATTCATGTCCGAATCGCGGGTCTTCGCCGAAAGTGACGGATTGCGCTTCGAGCGTGGGGCCGCCCCACAGAGAAAAATTGTAGCGGCCGACTTCGACGCTGCGCCCGAAAACGGATTCCAGACGCGCGGTCAGTTTGCGTTGCAGGCGCGTGTGGCGGATCAGGAGCGAGACGCCGAAATCCCCGAGCCATAAAAGTATCAACAGCAGAACGATCCAGCGCGGCCAGCGAGTCCAGCTGCGACGCGGCGGCGCCGATTCCAGCGGCGGCGTGGTGTGCAGCACGGGTTCTGAAAGTGTGTGCGGCATGATTAACGACGGCGCGCGGCCATCGCGTTAATGGACCTCGCGCAACATGCGATTCCAGCGGGTTTGCGCGCGCAGGTGCAGCAGGGTCTGCCCGATGCCGCGCAGCACGCTGGAGGCGTCGCGCGAGCGATAGTCGTTGGAGGTGGCGCGCACCGACCAGTAGATCAGCATCGGCTTGCCCATGATCGCGTCGCGATCCACCAATCCCCAGTAGCGGCTGTCCGCGCTGTGGTCGCGATTATCTCCCATCGCGAAATAATGATTGGGGGGAACGACCAGCTCGCCGTTGCGCACATAATCGAAAAGCTGATCGGCCCATTCGCGCCGCGCGACGAATTCCAAAGCTTCGCGATTGGCCGGCGGAAAATTGTCGCCATATGGATCTTGGTACGCCGGGTCGCGCACCACGTAGGGCTCGCGCAGCAATTCCCCGTTGATGTAAACGCCGCCGTTCACGATGCGCAGGCGTTCGCCCGGCAGTCCGATCACGCGCTTCACATAGTGCGGATGATCGTCGAAGGGAAATTTGAAGACGATGATGTCGCCGCGGCGGATATTGCGATACGGCAGAAATTTTTCGTACCACGCGCCCGTGCCTTCGAAGACAAATTTGTTCACGAAGACGTGGTCGCCGATCAGCAGAGTTGGTTCCATCGAGCCCGAAGGAATTTTGAACGCTTGCACGATGAAAGTGGTGCCGAAGAGGGCGAGCAGCATCGTCACCAGCAGCATCTCCAGAAATTCGGCCAGGCCGCTGCGGCGACGCACGATTTTCTGCGGCGGCGCGGCCGACGCACCCGACTCGGCTGAAGATGACACTTCGGGCACGGGAAGCGCGGTGGTTTCAGATGCCATGCGTTCACTGTAGCAGCTTGGGGAAAAAATCAGCAAGGGTGGTTGTGGGCGCGAGCGGCGCGGAAAAATCGAACAGGGACCCTTCGCTCCGCTCCCGTCGCAAAATCGCGCAGGGCAGGCTGGATGACGGCGCCGAGCGACCGCGCCCGCACATGGGGTTGCACCCCAGGCTAAACGTTGGCGTCGCGGGACTCCAGAATTTCCAGGGCTGCGCTGGCGGCCTGCTGCTCGGCTTCTTTTTTGCTGCGGCCCGTGGATACGGAGAGGCGTTCGCCGCCGTGCCAGACTTCCACTTCGAAAACTTTTTGGTGTTCGGGCCCGGACTCGCTGCGAATGCGGTACTCAACGGGCGAACGCGCGCGTTGCTGCAGCCATTCCTGCAGGGCCGACTTGTGGTCCGCGCGTTCGAGTCCTTCGCCGTGTCCGGACAAAACAGGATCGAGCACCGTGCGCCGCAAGAAGGAAGACGCAGCGGCAAGCCCGGCATCAAGATAAATCGCTGCGAGCACAGCTTCGTAAGCATCGGCCAGCAGCCGCTTCTTGTCGCGGCCACCGGTTTTTTCTTCGCCCGGGCCGAGACGAAGATAGTGCCCAAGTCTTAGTTTCTTCGCAGCGGCATGCAGAGACGTCGCGCTGACCACGCGCGCCAATCCCTTCGAAAGCTGCCCCGAATCCCAATCAGGAAATGAACGACAGAGGTGCTCGCTGGCGATCAGCCCAAGAACGCGATCACCTAGAAATTCCAAGCGCTCATTGTCCGTGCCCTTGGACGTCTGGCGATGCGAGCGGTGCGTGAGCGCGCGATCGAGTTCCTCGGGGCGCTGGAAATGGTGGCCGAGAATTGCTTCGAGTTCGGCGCGCTCCTCGGGTGTCATGGCGCGATCACCCGTCCACTATTTCGGCGCAGCGGGCTGGCTGGCCGCCTGCTTCTTAGCGTCGGCGCCCATTTGCTTGCAACGGTCCTGCAGGCCTCCGGGCATCGCCGCGCACTTCTGGAACGCGTCGGCGGATTCGGAAAAACGCTTCAGACTACTGAGTTCCCTGCCCATCACGTAATAATCGGTGGCGTCTTGATTGGCGGGGTCGGCGGTGGATTTTTTCAGCTCGGCGACGGATTCTTCATAGTTCTGGCGGCGGAAATAGATCAGCCCCAGTCCACTGTGCGCCTGAGCTTCGCCCTGCGCCTTCACTTTGGCAAACTGTTCGTCGGTCAAGTTCGCGGGCTTGGGAAGAGCCGCGAGAACGTCCAAAGCGCGCTTTTCGTACTTCTCGCCCTTGGCGAGCTGGCTTTCCGCTGCGAGATCGTTCGGATCGAAGTTGTGCGGGATTACCCAACCGACCAGGACGAGCACGGTGACGTCGTCCGGATTCAGGGCCAGCGCCTTATCCGCGTCGGCGTACATCTTTGGAAACTCCTGCTTTTCGTATTCGGCGGTCGTCAGGCCTTGATAGACTTGCTCGATATATCTGCCGCTGGGATATTTCTGGACGTACTGCTCGCCCAGCTGAATGCGCTTGTCCGCGTCTTGGGGTTTCGTATCGCTGAAGGCTTTGTAGGCGGCCTCTTCTTCCGGATCTACCTTCGGCGCTGCAGCTGAGGGCGCGGTTTGCCCGTCCTTCTGAGTTTGCGGCTGCGCCTTTGATTGGGAGCCCGGGGCAGCCGGCGGCGGGGTCTGTTGATACTGCGCCGATGAATTCGGCGCCGCAAGGAACATGGCGAGGAGCACCACAAGAGCTGAGAGAGCACTGCGAATTGAACGGAGCATCATTTTTTGTTGCCTTCCTTTTTAGAATAGCTACGAACCCGCGGCCGGCTGAAAGCCCAGGTCGAAGCTTATTGTTTTGGCGGCGCGCCCGTGGCACCTGTACCGTTGGCACCGCCTGCGCCGCGCGGATTGTACGGCGCGTCAATTCCGCGCTGCGCGGCCACGCGAGCAGCTTCCGGAGCGCCGGCAATCGCGAGCGCTGCGCGATATTCGCTGACAGCTTGGTCGCGCTCTTCCGCGAAATCGTGCAGGCGTCCGAGATACACATGCGACCAGGCTACGATACTCGGGTCCGGAGCAGCACTTGCCTCGGCAGGCGTTTGAGCAGCCACCGCCGCAGATGAGGCCGGCCCGTTCGTTTGCGCGTCAGAGCCAGTAGCGGAGGCCGCGGGCGCAGCGCTTACCAACTTTTCGAACAGCTCCTGTGCGCGGTCTGCGTCGTGATTGAGCAGCGAAGCGACGGCCAGACCAAAATTCGCCCGGGCGTTGTCCGGATATTTCGCCAGGATCTTCTCAAAAGTTTTGCCGGCCGCCACGGCATCCTGCAAAGCGACTTCATGATCGCCCTGCGCCAAGGCGCTTTCCAACTCCGATTGCGGATTCGGCGCTTGTCCCGGCTGCAATCCGCCGCGCGCGCTGCCCGGCGCCGCTTTTTCCGGCCCTGCTTCCGTCAATGCCGCGAACTGGAAATTCTGCAGGCGCTTCTGTTCAGCCTCCAGGTTAATCCCATCAATCAAATCGGGGAAATAATACGACATCGCAGGCTCCGCTTTCTCAAACTTCTGCAACTGCACGACGAACGACCGCACCATGATGAATCCGGCCTGATCGTCTTCGGCCAGCACCGCTTCCTCTTTGTCCGGCTTCAGATGGCGAATGCGCAACTCGACGGCCTTGATCAGGCATTCGTCGGCGTAGGCCATGAAGTCGTTCTTATATTCGGCGGAAAGGCGGGGCGCGCGCGCGGCAATATTCAGCAGGCCGCGTTTTTTCATCACGGACTCGCGGTACTTCAGCGGAAGTGGATCGAGCAGGAAATGCAAATAGGCATGACGAACGTCGGCCTCCGGGAATTGCGGGCCGCCGTCAACCACGATCGCGTAATGGTTGCCGTTGTTCCGGAAGTTGGTGCGATTGCCGACCAGCGGCTCGATGTAGACGGTAAACGAATGCGCGTAGCGCGGTTTGTAAATTTCACGCAAGTAAGCGTCGGAGACGGTGACGACGCGGCGCACCGAAGACTGGTAGCGCTCGATCGCGCGGTTGTATTCCGGTTCCACCGAAGCCCAGCGCAGATCGAGATGCGCCTCGTGATAAAAATTGACGAGGATTTCCTGAAAACCTTCGATGGCCAGAACGTCGGGCGGCAGCGCCTCGTGGTCCAGCAGGAACGTAAACTTCGGCGGCGGGCCGATCACCAGCGAGAACGTGATGTAGCGCGAAAGCGTCTCACCAGGATCGGCCAGCGCGTAATCGCGATAGAACTGGCGCAAAGCGTCGGTGGCGGGCCCTTGCAGCTTCAGCAATTCTCCGCGCAGCGCCAGGCGCGAAGGCATTTCGGTGAGCGTGCTCTCGTCGGCGGCGAATCCGGCGGCATCCAGCGCGCACATTACGGAGAAAATCTGCTGGCTGGCCTCGACGCTCACTCCGGTCTGGACGCCTTCGGGGCCGGCCTGGCCGCGCGTCGTGGGAGTGGCGGCGGTGCCGAGCAAAATGATGATAGCAGCGAGAAAAACGTGCGCTGAAAATTTCTGGGAATGCTTTGGGATGATGGAACTCCTCACCTGTTTCGTCGAGTTGGCTGCGTTTGATTCAGGAACTCGCGCGCTGCCCCGTGCAGTGCGCGTGTCTTGTATAAAAGATGCAGAGAGACTCTAAATGGCAGCCTGAGCAGAGTCAAGGAGACAGCAGAGTATCGAGCCTGTGTGAAGACTCGAACATCCGTGTGGGTCGTTGGCTTCAGCCACGACATGGAGCGCGCAGAGTCCGAGCGGCTCCACCCGCTGAAGTACAGGTTTTGCAGTTGAATTTGTGAATCGCGCTGCAGCGCGATTCATCCGGAGAGCCGGCAGTGCCGGTTCGAAGGGTACCGGCCGTCCCGCCGCCGCGGTACGGGCGCAGTTGACTTTGCCTTTGAATCCGTAGGCGCGGATCTAAGACCCGTCTCCAACAGCAGCGGCTGAATCGCGACTTGCGCCGTCATCCTTCTGCTTCGAGCAACGCAGAACATTTAGCGCAAAGGACGCAGAGAAAGGCGTGGAGAGATCCTTCGCCCGCTCTAGCGCGCTCAGGATGACGGCGCGAAATCACAGGACGACAACGCAAGATCAACGACAACGTCAAGGACGCCCGCCTGAAAAACCGGCGGTCGTTACAAAGTCGAACGAACAAGCCGACGGGGTGACGCGCAAGGTCACCCGCGGACGCGCACTTCGCTGAAGCTTACCAGGACGCGGCCGCCTGCCTGCGGACGCCCAAAACTGAACTGCGGGCGGAAGCGCGAGAACAGCATCACCTGATCGAGCTGGCGCTGCACGGCCTGATCATTAGGGCCGGAAAGAATTTTGTAATAGACGACTTCGCCCGATGCGTTGAGCGTGGCCTCCAAAAGCAATTCGCCGGACTCGGAGTGCGCGGAAGACGCCACCACGCCGGGAACTGGGAACGGCGCCAAGCTTTCCAGGCGCGCGGGCTGCACCAGGTTCAGAGGCAAATCGTCGGGCACGATGCCGCCCATGGGAACGCCGACCAGAATATTCTGCACAATCAGAACAAAGGCGACCAGAGCCGTCAAGATTCCGCCCGTCGCCGGCACGGCCAGAGGCTTCAGAATATTTTCAAATGTGACGGCCGCGCGCGACCACATGCGGCGAACGTCCGCCCAGGGTGCGCCGGACTGCACTGCTCTCATGCGAATGCGCACCGCAAGATCCGCAGGTGGCGGAGCAGCAGCAACGGTCGCAAGACAAACAGCCAAGCGGCGGAAGCGCTCCAGTTGCACGTTGCATTCTGCGCAGGCGACGAGATGTTCGCGGACCAGGCTATGTTGCTGCGGCGAAATCGCGCCGTCGAGATATCCCGGGAGGTAGCGTTCGGCCTGACGGCAGTTCATCGGAGACCTCTCAACGACCGTGCGGATACTTGAGCGGCCACGGCAGAAAGTGGCGGCGCGGATTTCGTGAAGGATGGCGATGGATGCTGATGAGGATGCAGCTCGGAAGTTGCCGGATACGAAAGACTCGCATGCTCTGGAGAAGCGGAAGGAGTCCGTTCCGGAGCTCGCACCAGCGGATCGAGAATTTCTTTCAACAAGCGGCGGCCGCGCAGAATGCGGGATTTCACGGTGCCGACAGATACTTCCAGCACTTCAGCCACCTCTTCGTAGGACAAGCCTTCGAGATCTCTTAAAATCACGGCGCCGCGGAATGCATCCGGCACTTGCGAGAGCGCACGGCGAACCGTGGCTTGCATTTCTCGCGTCTCGCACTGTTGCAAAGGAGAGGCCTCGGAATCCTTCAGATCCAGCGCGGGATTCTTGCCTTCTTCTTCCGCGTCGATCGAAACTTGTTGTCGGTGATGCCGCCAACACCAGCGGCGATGATTCAGGGCCTGACGAACCGAGATGCGATACAGCCACGTCTTCAGCGAGCTGCCTTGCCGAAATCCACGAATCCCGCGAAAGGCGCGCAGAAAAACTTCTTGCGTGACGTCGGCGGCGTCGGCGGAATCCGAAAGAATGCCATAAACCAGGTTGTACACCCCTGCGTGATAATAGGTGACCAACCAGTCGAATGCCGCGTCCGAGCCCGCTTGCAGCTCGGTGACTAATTCAGATTCGTCGCGGCCCCACGGCAGTGATTGCGCAAAGTCGGACATGCCGTTCTGTTTACCCTCCCGAAGCGCCGAGCTTCAGGGCGTGTCCTTCTGAACAGTTAGACACCGAACGCCCTGATTCGTTTCAAGCATAGCAGAAAATGCCGAGCGGGGTATGTGCCGAAGGTACTGCCATTGCCGGCCGTAGTTTAAAGTCGTAAATCGCTTCGTTTCAGAGCGGTACAGACTAACGAGTGGAAGTTTGGTGGAGCCGACGGGGTTCGAACCCGTGACCTCATCGATGCCATCGATGCGCGCTCCCAACTGCGCTACGGCCCCACGGTGCTGATTAACTTATAACACTCGTGCGGCGTAGCGTCAAACGCGCTCGCAGCACGGTTTTCTCCAAGCACGGTCGCCGTTGAACGCCGCTCGGTCGTACCATTGACTTAGTCCATAGACTTAGTCTACTATCAGCGATGTGGAAGTAAACATTCATCAGGCCAAAACCCATTTGTCGCGACTGCTGCAGCGCGTGGCGGAGGGCGAAGAGGTTGTCATCGCCCGTGCGGGCGAACCTATTGCGCGATTGGTCCGAATTCAGCCGGAGCACACCACCCGTCCCTTGGGCATGTATGCGGGCTCCGTCGTGGTTCCTGATGACTTCAACGATCCCCTGCCCCCCGAATTGCTCGCGCAATTTCTGGGAGTAGAAGAAGCTCGCAATAGCTCCGCAAGAAAGAAGCGCAAACGGCGGAAGTGAAAATGAAGTACCTGCTCGATACCTCTATATGGTTATGGAGCATCGGGTCGGTCGGCAAGATCAATCAGCTAGGCCGCGACCTACTGGCGGACGGAAAACAGGACTTTTATCTCTCCGCCGCCAGTAGCTGGGAAATCAGCATTAAAGCGTCGTCGGGAAAGCTTCCATTGCCGGGGCCGCCACCGAGTTTCATTCCCAGGGTTTTGGCTGAACAAGGTATTACCCCTCTCCCGATTCTTCATCAGCATGCGCTCGCCGTCTACGACCTGCCAAAGCATCACACGGATCCGTTTGATCGGTTGCTAATCGCGCAGGCCCTAACGGAGGAGATGGTCGTCCTGACTGCGGACAGCGTCTTTCGAAGATACACGGTGCCAATCGTGTGGTGCGGTTAGGATATTGAAAGTCGCTTCCACGATTTGAACGCGGCTGCGCGGCGCGTCCTTAGCGACCGCCTTTGAACCAGCTGTAGCCTAGGGTGAAGAGGAAAGTGCCGTTGTACCCCGGGTTGTGATTGCCTAAGCTGGCGCTGGAGAGATGGCCGAACGAGCCTTCGAGGAAAAGCGCGCGGCGGGGCTTCACGAACAGGTGAGTCCCCACAACGAACTGCGGAGTGAAATTCACCTGCGAGGTGTCGCCGGGAGGAATATTGCTCTTGGTGAAAACGATGCCTCCGGCGATGGCGATATACGGCGCCATCTTCTGCCAGCTGGTGAAATTCCATTGCCAGATCACGGGCTTAAAACTGCCGCCATAAACTGCGCTCGCAGGCGGAAGGACGGCGTAAAGAGGCAGGATGTCCACAGCCCATTCGAAATTTCCGCGCAGTATGCCGTGGAGATGGTTGCCGGTGAGGATCCAGCCGACACGCCCTCCGGCGTAAGCAAACTGCGTGTTATCGG
Source organism: Acidobacteriota bacterium (assembly GCA_013289695.1). Classification (GTDB taxonomy): domain Bacteria; phylum Acidobacteriota; class Terriglobia; order Acidiferrales; family UBA7541; genus Palsa-295. Next base: position 24,001 of record JABCZK010000027.1, on the reverse strand, counting down.
ATTTACCAAGACCCGTTCCGCCGCCACCGAGAACACCTAATTCCCACGCGTGCTTCGTGAGCGATTGCGAAGCCCAATCCTGCGCGACGGGTGCGGCCGGCGCATCCTGCGCGGCGACAGCTGCGGCCAGAATCAAACAGCCAAGAAATGCGGTCAGGAATTTCATATCATCCTACCTGCTACAAGTTTGCGCCGACGTTGTGCGCGGATCGTGAATTGGCGAGACTACGTGCGGATGGCCAGCGGGTCAAGCAGAAATCGCGGAAAGACAATCCACAAAATGCGGCGGCCACAAAGCACATGGCGTCGCGGCGGCGATGCGTCTAGAATGCTCGGGCCATGACGAAAATAACATTTCTGGGTGCGGCCGGAACGGTCACAGGTTCGAAGTATCTGATCGAAGCAGGCGGCAAACGATTGCTGGTGGATTGCGGGCTGTTCCAAGGATCGAAGGAACTACAACAGAGGAATTGGAATCAGCTCACGGTGGATCCCGCGACGATCGATTGGGTCCTGCTCACTCACGCGCACATCGATCACACGGGTTACCTGCCGCGTCTGGTGGCGGCCGGCTATCGCGGGCCGGTGTATGCCGATGCCGCGACCCACGAGTTGTGCAACTTGCTGCTGCCGGATTCCGCGCACCTGCAAGAAGAAGACGCGCAATTCTCGGCGCGCAAAGGATACAGCAGCCACCAACAACCGCTGCCGCTTTACACCGTGGCGCAAGCGCAGCAGGCCCTCGCGCGATTCCAGGAAATTCCGCGCGAGGATGTATTCACGATCGGCCCGGAATTTTCCGTGCGCACGCACGATGCCGGACACATTCTGGGCTCGACCTGGCTGGAATTGACCGTCACCGAAAACAGCAAGAAGACGCTGGTGGTTTTCTCTGGCGATATCGGCCGCTACGATCAGGTGATACTGAAGGATCCGGAGCCGCCGACGCGCGCGGATTTCCTGCTGTGCGAGTCCACGTACGGCGATCGCGAACATGGCACCGCTTCGGTGGCGGATGAGTTAGCGGACGTGATCAACCGCGTCGCCAAGCGCGGCGGCATGGTGGTGATTCCCTCTTTTGCCGTGGGGCGCACCCAAACACTGATGTATTACCTGCGCGAGCTGGACGCTGCGCAACGGATTCCGAAGCTGCCGGTGTACGTCGACAGCCCGATGGCCATCAGTGTGACGGATATTTACGCGCGGCATCACGAAGATCACGATCTGGATTTCACGAAGTTCGAACAGCAGGGCGATCGCGACCCCCTGAATCTTCACGAAGTGCACATGACACGCGCCGTGGAAGATTCCAAGAAGATCAACGACGTCACGTCGCCGTGCATCATTATTTCCGCCAGCGGCATGGCCACCGGCGGACGCGTCCTGCATCACCTGGCCAAACGGCTGCCGGATTCGCGCAGTGCCGTGCTGCTGGTTGGTTATCAGGCAGCCGCGACGCTTGGCCGCGCGCTGCAGGATGGCGCGCAGTTCGTGCGCATCCACGGCCAGGAAGTGCCGGTGCGCGCCGAGATCGTGGTGCTGGATCAACTTTCCGCGCACGCCGGAAGAAGCGAACTGCTGCGCTGGCTTTCGGGATTTACCGCGCCGCCGCGCCAAACATTCCTGGTGCACGGCGAACCGAGCGGCCTCGAAGGACTGCGCGCCGGCATCGCCAGCCGCTTTCACTGGCCGGTGGTGGTGCCGGCCTACTTGCAGAGCTTCGATCTAAATACGTAGAAGTTGGCTCGCCCGGTCAAAGTTTCCATGAGCAAGCAGTGGAAATTTAACTGGATTTTCCTGGCGTGCTTCGTGGTGCTATACTCCCATCAAGTTAGCCGGGGGTGCCCCATGAGCCGGCTTCACATCGGCCCCATCGTACCGTTTTTGTTCGCTACCTGTCTGCTGTTCCCCCCTCGTTCCGACGCCTGGCAAATGGGTGCAGGCCGCCCGGACGACAACCACTTCACGATTAACGGTAATGTTTACTATGACGACGGAAACCAGCCGGCCGCGCATGTCATGGTGCAATTGCAAGGCTCCGAGGGCGAGTCGCGGCAAACGGAAGAAACCACCGATTCCGGCTGGTTCGAATTCCGGCGCTTGGGTGGCGGCACCTATGCGCTGGCGGTTGACGTACAGGGCTACGAGCGCGTGACCACCTCCGTGAATCTGTCCTTCACGCCAGAAAAGGGCGTAGTCATCCGGCTACGATCGCTCGCCGGCGAAAAAAAGACGGCGGGAGCGAGTTCCGTTTCCGCGCACGAACTTTCCATGCCGGAAAAGGCGCGCGAGCTGGTGAGTGCGGGCAAAAAGAAACTGTACACGGAGAAGAACGCGCAGGGCGCGCTGGAAGATTTTCAGTCCGCCGTAACGGCCGCGCCGGGATACTACGAGGCTTACTATCAAGTGGGGATGGCCCATCTTTCGCTGGGGAAGCGCGACGAAGCCGAAGCCAGTTTTCGCAAATCCATCGAGCTGAGTGGCGATAAATACTGCGAAGCGGATGTAGGGCTGGGAACAATGCTGCTGGACCGGCGGGACTTCGCGCAGGGGGAGAAAACAGTTCGGCGGGGAGTGGAATTGAATCCCGATTATTGGCTAGGACAGTACGAATTGGGCCGCGCGTTGGTGAACGAAGATAAACTTCCGGAAGCGCTTAAGTCCGCGAGCCAGGCAAAGTCTCTCGCGCCGAGCGCCGCGATCGTGTACCGGCTGCTCTCGAACATTCATCTGCGGCAAAAGGATTATCCCGCGCTGCTCGCGGACATTGACGCTTACATCAAGCTCGATCCGGACAGCGCAGCAGGAATTCGCGCGAAACAGCTGCGCGAGCAAGTGGCGCAGAAAGTGGATACGGCGAAAGCGACACCTGCCGCGCAAAAAACTCCCTGATGGCGCGCGCCCGACTGACAGCGTTCGCAACAAATGTCGACGGGCAATTCAGCGCGCGGCGGCTTGCGCGACGAACGCAGGGATTTCAATCGCGCGAAAACCAAGAACGAACATGGGATGCGGCGCGACGCGGCCCCAGCGGGTTAGATCGTATTTTGCGCGAATGAAACGAATTTCGGGCTTGAGCGAAAGATCCAGCACCTGGCGCGTCTCGCCGCGATAAAAACGCTGCGGCATCTTCAGCAGCGGCATTTTTCCGAAGTCCTGGCCGTCGACCGATCCCCACACGGAAATGTCCACGGATTCCTGCTCCATCTGATCGGTAATTTCCATGGAACAGAGAAACGTGCGGGTCTGGCTTGCGGAGATTTCAAACGACTGGCCTTCGCCGTTCGCGGTCAGCCGCGTGCCCGGCGGGATCAAGACGAATTCCACGGCCATGCGTGGGCCTCCTGAATGAACTGGCGGATTCTAGCACAGGTCTGGGTGCGGGATTTTTTGCGCGGCCAAGAAAGCTAAATCTGCCACAGAGGCACATAGAATGCTGCGCGAAACACCAACTGCATGAGCAACATCTGCGGCTGCACCTGAAGTCTGCCCCCAAAGTTTGCGAAAAAATGCGCACGGGCTCAGGTTTTGACTTGGTGAATCGCCCCAGAGGGCGATGCACCCTGAGATTCGGCAGTGCCGAATCGAAGGGTAGCGGCCAGCTTTAGCTGGGCGCCTTTGACGTTGCCTTTGACTTTGTAGCGGCGCACTTCAGTCCGCCATTTGTGAGGCGGCAAGCCCCGATGGCGGTCCCGCTTTGCGGGCCCCCCGCTACCTAGGCCTCGCACCATTTTCCGTAAAATGCTCAGGCGCTCTTTTTGAGTTTGGCCAGGCGCTCGGCGGCAGCTTGGAATGTCTTTTCGGTTTTGCAGAATGTGAAGCGGAGATGCGTGCGGCCGTCGGCCGGGTCGCGATAAAAGCTGGAGCCCGGGACGGCGGCGACGCCGATCTCGGTGACCAGATATTTCGCGAACGCTACATCGTCGCGGAAACCGAACGCGGAAATATCGGTCATGATGTAATACGCGCCGCGCGGTTTGAAGCACTTGAAACCGGCGCTGGTGAGAATGCCAAGCAGCCTGTCGCGGCGTTGCGCATATTCGCTGGCCAGTGTCGTATAATACTCGGCCGGAAACTTCAGCGCGACAGCTCCAGCCTCCTGCAAGGGCGCCGCCGCTCCAACCGTAAGAAAATCATGCACCTTGCGAATGGCGGCGCTCGCTTCCGCCGAAGCAATCACCCAACCGACACGCCAGCCAGTAACGCTGTAAGTTTTCGAGAGCGCGTTGATGGTGATCGTATGGTCGCGCATTCCCTCTAGCGTGGCCATGGAAATGTGCTGCGCGCCGTCGTACAGCATGTGCTCGTAGATCTCGTCGGTAATGGCGTAAGCGTTCCAGCGCAGGCACAAATCGCGAATTTGCTCGAGCTCGGCGCGCGCGAAAACTTTGCCGGTGGGATTGTTGGGCGTGTTGAGAATGATCGCCCTAGTCTTGGGTCCAAACGCGGACGCGAGTTCCGCCGGATCAAAAGTCCAATCGGGCGGATGCAGCTTGACGAAGCGCGGGATGGCGCCTGAAAGAATCGCATCGGGCCCATAATTTTCGTAGAAAGGCTCCAACACCACCACCTCATCTCTAGGATTAATCACGGCCAGCATCGCGGAAATCATCGCCTCAGTAGAGCCGCAGCACACCGTGATTTCGCGCTCGGGGTCGATGGCCATGCCGCTCGCGCGCGAGAATTTTTCGGCGATGGAGTTGCGCAACGATTTCGCTCCCCAGGTGATGGCGTATTGATTGATGTCCGCGGCAATCGCGTCCTGCGCCGCGCTTTTAATGAGCGCCGGCGCGGGAAAATCGGGAAAACCCTGCGAGAGGTTCACAGCTTTATATTGCAGCGCCAGCCGCGTCATTTCCCGAATCACGGATTCAGTGAACTGCGCGGCCTTCCAGGAAAGCTGAGGGCTAGTGGCCGGGGCTGCTTGCGGCTTTGCGGGATTCATTCTTCGCGCCTCGCACGGGTTGCGTCCCGTATAACTTACGATAAATATCCGCGTTGCGCGTAACGATTTCCACGTACTCGCGCGTTTCGGTGAAAGGGATGGAATCCACAAACTCGGCCGGCTCGCGATACGTCTGCCCGGTGGTCCAGAACGCCACGCGATCTTCCCCCGCATTGTAAGCAGCGAGCGCGGATTCCACGCTGCCGAAATTGCGCTGTAGGCCAGCGAAATAAATTGTGCCGATATGAATATTGTAATCCGGCTCGAAGAGCATGGGCGTGGAATAGCGAACCTTGGCTTGCTTCGCGAAGCGTTGCGCCGTTTTTGGCAAGAGCTGCATCAGCCCGATGGCGTTGGCGTGTGAATGAGCTTCAGGATCGTAGGCCGACTCCTGACGAATCAGTCCGGCGGTGAGCATGGGGTCAACCCCGGCAGTCGTGGAGCGCGCCACGATGGAAGATTCAAAAGGCATGGCGTAGGCGGTGAGCCAGACTTCGCGCGGAACTTGCGCGAACGGTCGCCATTCGAGCTGCGGATAAATCTGGCGCACGGTGGCGATCGCCGAGCCCATGTGTCCGGCGTTCACTGCTTCCTGAGCAGCTTCCAGCAAAAGCCGCGGCTCGCCGGTTGCAGCGAAGGCCGCACGCAATTCGAGTTCGGCCGAAGCATCGAAGCTGATCGAGCGCAGCGCGTCGGCGCGCATTTGGCGGTTTGCGGCGGCTGCGGGAATGCTGGCACCCAGCGGTAGTGCGGGTGGCACGGGCGGAATCGCTGCGAGTACGTCCGCATCGGCTGCCGCGCCGGGACCGAGCGCACGCAGGCGCTTTCCGGCAGTGGCCGCAAAATAATTTTGCGGAAAGCGCTCCATCAACTTGGCGTAGTAAGCGCGCGCGAGTGCGGAGTTCCTTGCTTCCTCGGATAAGCGGCCGAGCCAGTACAGTGCGTCTGGCGAGAATTGCGAGCCGGCAAAGCGGCGCAGATGCTCGGCAAGATCCGCGGATGCCTCGGGCTGGCGTTTCAGAATGGCTGCCCACGTGAGGCGCCACTGGGCCGCGAGCGCGTCGGCAGCATTTGGGAAATTGTCGGAGAGTCGTTTGTAGTAGGCGGCGGCGCGATCGCGATCGAGCTGCACCCAATAATAATTTCCCGCGAGGAACAGTGCGAATTCGGACCAGCGGCTGTCCGGAGCGCGCGCCACCGCCGATTCCACCGCGGCGATCATCTGCGTTTCCGACGGCCGGTCGCGAAAGTAATTCGCGATGGTGTAATAGCGCTCGGCATCCACGTCGGGGTTCGTAATGGTGTGCGCGGAAAGCTCCGATATGCTGGCGCCCTGGGCAACGCCACATTCCAGTATGCGCACTTCCGCGCGTTCACGGTCCGAACCCGTCACCTGCGGCAGCAAACGCGCATACTCGTTGCGCGCATCGCTCCACTGGTGGGCTGCGAAAAGCGTATTCGCGTGGTCAATCTGTTGCTCGATGGGAATCGCGGCGAGTTTGTCGCCGTGCGAGCTGTGTAAAAACAATAGTTTCTCGCCGGCTTCGCGGGCCTGATCGCTCATGGGAAAATGCAAATAAATTGTTTGGTAGTCGGCGGCGGCCAGCAGAGGCTGCGCGGATTGTTCGCGGGCTTCGGCGCGCAAGAACAGCAGCGCGGGCTTTTGCGCGGTTTGGGGATAACCGTCGAGGGCCGCGAGAATTTCCGCGGGCTGGTTGGCGGCGAGCGCGGCGACGCCTAGAGATTGCAGCGCCTGATCGGTGATGACAGAGTCGGGATAGTCTTTGCGAAATTCCTGCAGCTGGGCGAGAGCTTCCGCGTTGTGATTGAGTGCGAGATTGGTCTGCGAACTCCAGTACAGGGCGTAGTCGCGCAGGAGCGCGTCGCTTTGCGCGATCTTAAGCCATTTCGCGGACTGCGCGTAATGCGCTTTGCCGTAATCGTAATATCCCAGAGCCAGCGCGGCGCGGTAGCCCAATACTCCCGGCGATTTCTGTATCGCCAAGGCGCTGAGTTTTGCGTAGGCCACGCCAGGATTTTTTTGTTTCAGCGCGCGCGTCAATTGCTCAAGCTGTTTCGTGGCGGCTGCGGAGAGTGCCGGCACGAAGTCGGAAGCAGCAGCGGGCTTCGCCGCGTGATTGGAAGCCGGCGCGTGCATCTGGCCTTGCGAGGCATGCTGCGGGAAGGCAGCCGGCGCGGAGCATAACCCGACCGAGAAGACGAATAGAACTGCGATTGCGCGCATTGCAGGGCCGAAGAATTTCATCCTGATTAATCTTACTGCCGCAGAACAGGCGAGGGATACGGATATTCGCCGAGGGCCTTGGCATCGCCATCCGCGAGGATCTCCACCATCCAATCGTAGAAATAATCCACGGGGTGGTCTTGAATCGCGCGAAAGCGGCGGTCGTATTCCTTGCGTGCTTTATCAATATCAACGCGCAGGCGGACGCAGATGTCCTTGTGCTCGCGGCCCAGGTGAACTTCTTTCGGCTGCAAAAGCTTGATATCCTGCATTGCTACTTTGGCTACGCGGTTCGCGCGACGATGCAGTTCCTGTTCTTCCCTGGGCAAACTCGCGAGGTCGAAGGCTTCTTCGGCAACGTCCTCTTCCGGAGGTGGCGCAGCGGGAGGAACGGAAGCCGTTTCGGGAGCTGCGTTCAATACCTCTTCGGGCTCTTCCACCCATTCCAGTTCAGCTTCGGGCGGCGCTTGGGCGGCCGCAGGCTCCTCGACTCCTGCAGTTCCGCGCGCCGATTCTGGAGGAGCTTCTCGCTCTGCCGCATCCTCGGGCGCTTCGACGCCAACAGTTGAAGTCGCGCCCGCAAATTCACGGTCCTCGGAGGACTGCTGCTCGCGCGGATTCAGGGCTACCGCGACGAAATTTGAAAGGACGGAAAGGCCCGCAGCCAGGGCGGCAGCGGCGGTTTGCGCGCGCAGCAGCGCCGGCAACGCGTTACTAGGGCGGCTGGAACCGCAGGCGGCGACCAGGTCAGCATAGGCATGATGTAGCTCGTCCGCAGTGCGCTGCAGCGGGGCGAGATTGTCGCGCAGAGCGCGAGAAACCGCCTCTTCCAGGGCCTGCTCGAGCGACGTTTTCCTTGAAGTCAAAGGAATATCTGCCTCTTTTGGATTATGGAAACGGTAACGAAGGGTGTCAACTCACATTACGGAAGTGCGTGCCTGCCATGCAGCGGCGAGGTTTCGACCTTCGATGTTTCAGCTTGTTCGACTACTGTGCGAATTGGTACAGCGCCCCCGTGTGCGCACTGCGTACCATGCAAGCCATGTGCAATCGTTTGCGTCGGCAGCGTTTTGCCCCAAGCGACGCCATAAGGGAGAAATGGAATGAAGAAATCGCTATTTACGGGCACGTTGTCGCTACTGCTGCTGATTGGTGGGTGCTCCACCACCCCAGCGGCCGGGCCAGCAGGACCGCAAGGACCCCCCGGAGATCAAGGCGCGTCAGGACAGGACAGAGATCGCGACAGGGATAAAGATCGCGACAGAGACAAAGACCGCGACAGAGACGCGGGCCGGCCCGGCGCGACTCCATCATGCCCAGCAGGACAACATCCTTCCACGGACCACGATGGAAGAACGAGTTGCGTCAGAGACTAATAATCTGGAGTGATCTCGGTCCAAATTCGGATGAAAAGGTGAGTGGCGAATCGAACACTGCTGGGTTCGAGTTCCCCAACCGCTGATGGCGGCTGGCCTTGTGACGAACGATTTGACCAACGATTTGGCGCGCGATTCGCTGAAGTGATATTCTAGTGGGGACCGACGGGGGCGCAACGGTTTCGACGGAAACTGTAGCGGCTCGAAGGCATGCCGGGACCCACCTCCCCGAAAGTTGGTGGAACAACACAACTGGCAACTCACAGTTGGCACTCGCAGCCTAACTTAAATTAGGCTACGCGCTCCCCCAGGCGTTACCTACGCGCGTGGGTCGGGGCGTCACACAGTAGGCTGGCTGTCGCGTTTCGGTCCGCAATGCGGCGGCGAGATCATCGGACTAGTTGCTAGCGCGTCTTGCCTGTTCTGAGCGCTAGCAGCGAAACCAACGGAACGGGATAAGCATGTAGGCTTCGTGTTGCAAGGTTTCTCGGACGGGGGTTCAACTCCCCCCGCCTCCACCATCTGTATCTAGCTGTTGGCATTTAGTTTAACCATTTGGACGAATTGCCGTATAACGTTTGTATAGCGGATTCTGGCCGTTTGAGCGTTAATCAGGCGTGTGGATTACGTTTAGAATCGCCAACCCTGAGGGGCTCTCTCGGTCAGGCTCGGTTGATCGTTCCCCTGCACATTGCAGAGCCGCAACGGCAACGCACTCGCTTTCCAGTCTCGGAAAATCCGTAGTCGTAGCCCAGTTCCTCTCCGGGGCGAATCCTCCGCATGCTAAAAAGCCACAGGCGCCCCCTGAACTTCCTCAGCTTCAGATTGGGCTCGCAGCTGTGGTTGATCAGCTCGGCGCCAGTTCCGCCCACTGCGCCGTCAATGGTCCAATACGGGTCCAACTGAGCGAGGTAGTTCAGCTTGTGGCTTCTCCCTGGCGAGCCATGCAGGAACCGCCTTCGCGTCTCTACGCGGTTGATCTTCTCCCCCCTATACTCGATCACCTTGCGTCCCCTGGGAATACTTTTCCCTGCGCGGACACCCAGCCGGTGAATTCCTGATCGGCACACGCGCAGTTTGTACGGGCATGTCCGTGAAATCCGTTGCTGAGCGGTGAGGGAAAGTTGAAGACTCGAGGTGGTTTTCATGGAAATGAGAGGCTGTCAACCAAACCAGCCTCCCGGATTGGCTCGATTGGGTGTTATTGATAGACTTTCTTAACCGTGGTGTTGGCCACTTTCGTCAGGCGCTTGGACTTCTGGAGCTTCGTGCGCTTTTTGGATGCCATAGTTCTTCTCCTCGCTTCGAACTGCCCCCATGGGCGATCGTTACTTATAGGCAAGTGCGGGGCCACATGTCCAGGGGAACGAGACCGCAACTCATCCCGTGTGGAATGTGGAGGATGGGACGGCCGGATTTGCTCCGCGCCCCCGGCCAGGCGAGCAAGGGCGTTGAATAAATCAACATGGCTTGAAAAATTCAACGCGCACGACAGATTGGAGACTGACAACTGATAAGTAACCGGCGATGTAAAGTAACACTTCATTTGGACGGTAAATGCGTTAGGACTTGGCATGTGACTGGCGTTGCCCTCGCCCGAAAATCATCAGTAAACACTAGCCGACTTGTCAGTACCTATCCTTTCGTGCGATTCGCGCAGAAATCGGGAACTCCAAAATCCACACTTGACATCGACGGATAATTCACTACCATATGGTTGTGGATAGGTTAAATACAACATTTGCGGCTCTGTCTGATCCAACCCGCCGGGCGATGATCGAACGACTCTCCCATGGGCCTGCCTCCGTGCATGGATTGACGGAACCGTTTGCACTCTCGCAGCAGATGATTTCAAAACATATTGCCTACTTGGTGCGGGCGCGGATTGTGATCAAGAAGAAGCGTGGAAGAGAGAGCGTGTGCACGCTCAGGCCAGAGGCGATAAAGACAGTCAGCGACTGGGCGATTAGCTATCGCCGATTCTGGGAAGAGAGTTTCGACAAGCTGGATGTGGTTCTGAATCAAATGAAAAAAGCGGAGGTCAGAGATGACAAAAAACACGATTAACGAGAAAGAGCGGATGGTTATCACTAGAGTTTTTGATGCCCCACGCGCATTGGTTTGGGAGGCGTGGACAAACCCGAAATATGTGATGCAGTGGTGGGGTCCGAAGGGTTTTACAGCGCCTTTTTGCAAGATTGATTTTCGCGTAGGAGGAAAATTTCTCTGCTGCATGAAATCGCCGGATGGGCAGGAGGGCTGGAATGGTGGGGAATACCACGAAATTGTTCTGCACGAGAAGATCGTTTACTCCCTGTACTTTGCCGACTCGAAGGGAAACAAGGTTGATCCTGCGCGGTATGGAATTGAACATGAGGCCATAGACGATGCGCGCGACGTGGTTATTTTTGAGGATTTTGGAAACGGCCAGACGAAACTCACCATGATCGGAAATGAAACCATGGAAGAGGCGAAAAACAGCGGGCAAGTGGAGGGCTGGAATGAGATCCTCGATAAAGTTGCCGCAGTTGTTGCGGGGCTAGCGCAGGCGAAATAATAAGTTGAAGTTTTGATGGTCGTGGTGCGCGCGATACAGCTAAGGCTGGCGGCGGAGGCTTACTAAGAACGGGGCCTCTCGCCGCCTAGCCGAATAGCACTCATTTCCGGCTAAGTGACCCTGGGCTCAACTATCGCTTTCAGGCCAATGCGCTCAGCGACCAATGTTTACCGAACTCAACATTAGTCCCGTGAAACGCGCTTGTGTCTATCGCTGCTGAGATCGTCCAGACGTGAAGCCTTGATTCCACGTAGAAACCAAATCAGCCCAAGACCCATCCAGATCGCAGCAGACCAATAATGCTGACGCGCAAGGTGGGCGCAACCCAAGGCGAAATAGCACGACCAGATCATCACAACGCCACTTCGCGAAGACACGCGCACACTTTAGTCCTGCACAAACCAATGGGCAATATGGATTATCGGCGAGTCGCTGATGGACGGTAACGCGACGCAATAATCAAGCTTAAGCTCGGCTTCACCTCACGAACTACCGGCATAATTGGCTCTTGATGATTTTATCGCGGAGAAGCTCGGCTAAGGCATGGTTGGCGGGCTCTTAATGACTGCGCCGCCCTTCATGACGAAGCTCGCGTGTTGAAGCTGGGTAATGTCTTTCAGCGGATCGCCGTCCACTGCGATGATATCCGCGAATTTGCCCGGCTCAATCGTGCCGACTCGGTCTTGCCACCCAAGTAGGTCAGCAGCGTTAACGGTTGCCGCGCGAATGACGTCGATCGGTGCCATCCCAGAAGCAATGTAAGCGCGATAGATGGCGACGCTGCTCTCACCACGGGTTTTCCCCGGTTCCTGATAGTATTCGTCGGACCCCGCTGCGATCGGAACACCAGCCTTCAGGGCGCGCGCCAAACGGCGCTCATTTGAGTCCGCTATCTGCTTGTAGAGTGCTTCCTCTTTCTGTTGCTGTTCGGGCGTAGAGTTACCGGACTTAAGAATTGAGTAATAGAACTCCCAGGGGTAATCGGTGGGTACGAGATAAATCTTCTTCGCAGCCATCATCGCCAGGGCGTCGTCGGGTACCACGTAACCATGCTCGATTGAGTCCACCCCTGCGTCGGCGGCAACGCGAGTGGCGAGATCTCCAATCGCGTGCGCGGCCACCTTCTTGTGAACGCGATGGGCTTCTTCAACAATCACCTTCATCTCGTCTACCGAGAGGACACGCGGCCCTGTGTTGACGATTACCTTGATCTGGTCGGCGCCGTCATAGAACGCTTGGCGAACAGCGCGCCGCGCCTCCTCGACGCCGCTGACCACCGCGTACTCCTGCTCTATCAGGTTCTGAGCACCGGTCTGTAGCGGTCCGAATTGCCCACCCGCAGCCGCCAGCGCGCGGGTAGATGCCAGGATGCGAGGCCCGACAACCCAGCCAGCGTTGATGGCGTCGCGCAATGCCACGTCACCGTTTAATCCCGAATTGCCCACGTCCCGGACGGTGGTGATTCCCGCCTCCAGGTCCTCTCGTCCCATTTTGGCGCCCAGCAGTGCGCGTTTGGCTGGACTCAGTCCTGCCACAGTCAAAACCATGTTCGGATCGTCCTCGCCCAGCGCTCCGTCATAGTTTTGAAGCAGATGCGTGTGGCAGTCGATTAGTCCCGGTAATACCGTGGCATTAGAAAGATCGATTACCCGCACATTTTTGGAAGCGTGCGGACCAACCGTTGAGTCAGGTCCTACTTCCTTGATGCGCTCGCCTTCAATCAGAATTTCCTGATTCGTTAGTTCCTGGCCGGATTTCACGTCCAGTAGCCTCCCGGCTTTGATGAGGACGATTGTTGGAGTCTGTGCATTCGCCCACGCGGCGAGGCTCATCGACGCTACCAAAATCAACAGCAATCGTGACGTCCTGGCAGCCATCCTGTTCCTCCTTCGTCGGACACCACGGACCTAACGGCGTGCAGTATATTACGCGGCCCCTTCCTGCTAGTCGAGCGCATCAGTCAGAGGTCCTGCTCAATATCTTTCAGCTTGCAAATCGCCATGGACGCAGAACAATCACCTGACTGCGCCTGAAACCGATCGCACGGGCAGGTCTTCAGTGTTGCTCGCATCAGCGATTCAGCGAAGTTTTCACTCTGCCCTCGGGGTCGACTACGGTGCAGATTTCCGTTCCTAGCGATCGATTCTGGATTTTGTGGCTCGCGCCCGCAATTCCAAATTCCTAACGCTTTTACCGGAGTGGAATCGGGGCAAAACTACTTGTACCCGACTTACCGGGAGTTGAGAATCGATTCCTCCGAAATTCTCCCGTGCGATTATTATCTACGAGGCCTGCGAACATAGCGTACCGGCGGGAGTGGGGAGAGAGGGACAGTTTGTGACTTTACGCAAATATTTCAAACATCTACCGTGGGCGTTGCCGGTAATCGTGTTCCTCTTTGACTTTGTGGATCTTCAATCGATGTTCAGCCACGAACCAGGCTTGTCATACGAAGTCGTAAGGCGTTTTCAGTTGCTGCTTCTCCCCGGCACGCTGTTTTTCGCGCCCGCTCCAGCGATCATGTTTAATTGTGGTCTCGCGACTCTAGTCGGCACGGTCGCATTCTTGGTGGCTAATCCACCACACCGCCTAAGTGAATGTTTAGTGCGCTATTGGTGGCGTGCCGACCGCGGCTACAAAGGCCTCACGCATTTTTCCGCAAACTGTTCAGCCGCGGCAATGCCGATTTTTCGATCGCGCCGCCGGGCAAGGCGAAAGAAAATCAGTCGCACGAGTGCGCCCGGCCCCCAGAATGCGCAGCCCGGATCGGCCACAGATCCTCAGCGCGCAACTTCCAGGCCCCCAAGCTCCATATATTCGACTCGCGCTCGATGTGGGCCACTTGAAACAGCACCGGCGCCGCGTCGTTCCCGCGGCGGCAGTATCGCTCGATCACCCGCAAAGCTACAATCGCTTCACGCTCCACTTCCGTGCGCAGGTAGAACTTGCATCCCTGAACGCTGACGTTACAGGTTTCCGCGCGCTCGATAAAAAAATGCCCCCAACGGTCAAACCCGCAGACGTCTATCGCAAATTGCGATGTGAGTCGCTCTGGCCGCTGCGGCGCGAGCTCTGCGGACCCGTTCGCTGGCGATCCCTGATCGTTCATGATCCCGTCCCGCCGTAAATCGTCTTGCCTGCTCTCATCCGTTTCGCCGCCAGCGTCGCGCCCACGCCGTGTCCCCGGAGGCAGAAGCTGCGCACCAGGGCCTCCGGCGGGAGATAAGACTGCACATCGATCAGCAGTTCACCGGCCTTGAAGTTGACGGTATCGGCGATGCGACCCATTGTCGCGAGGAGTTCCGACCGATCCAGCTGCTCGCGAAAGATGGCCGAGTAACGACCGCTGTCTCTTCCCTTAACATTGTGCTCCAAGAACTGCCAAAGAGACGGCGTGCGACGGGTCATCGGAGTCCTTTCGCACCGTCGATAGTTGGCGACGGCGGCCTGTTGATTTTCGGGCAGTCCTGGCTTACGGCGTGCGCTGGCTAGAAAGCTGCCCGGACCGGTAGGTCGACCGCTTCGATCGGGAGGGCAACTTCGATCATGGCGCCGACTTCGAGGAGGCCCGCAGCTTCCGACCCTCGGCCCACAGCCGCAACACCGCCTTCAACGCGTGCACTACTTGAGCCGGATCCGAAACCTCGCTCATGCGCCACGCGCAGCGCGCAGCGCGAACTTCTCGTTCCGCAAGCTGGGTGCCAAAGCCCGCGGATGTGAGGATCGTCAGCGGAACGCCGCCAAAAATGGGTTCACTGCTAATCTCGCGCAGGATTGCAGGTGCATTTCCGCCATGAACTCTCAGGTCCAGCACCAAGAAATCCGACTGCTCCGCGCCGGTCCGCTCCGAACCTCGCGACACCATGCGAACCAGCTCGGAACCGCTGGCAGCGTCACATGAACGGCCGCGCAAGTTCTGACTGCGAGCCGCGTCCTCGATCGACCTTGGATCGCCGCCGTAGCCTTGTACCAATAGAATTGGCGTGAGCCCTTCGAGGGTGGGCGGCGTCACGTTTCGAGACTGGACTTGCGCTGAGAGCCTTTCGCGCAAGAGATGAACCAATTCGGAAGGGGATCGGGAAATGCACTGTGGCTTGCTATAACTTTTCTTTGCAACGTGGGCGTGCCCGGCCTCTCTGCGCACAACAGCGCCCTCCTCTTTCGTGGACTGGGGGCTGGGCGACGCACGTGACGATCAGCTAAGGTTGCGAATGCAAAACGCGTGCTTCGGATGATGTACCGAGAACAAACTATGCCCGGGGATGGTGTTTGTAAATTAGGGAATTCCACTAAGGGGTAACCGCTTGGAGATATTGACCGCTTTGGCGTCTGGCTCCCGGGTTATTCCGCTAGATTAGACGCGCAGACTAAAAAGCGCGATGCATGGAAGTGTGTATTTGGCCGATGGCCGGGTGGGCGCGTTCTCAGGAGGTGCAAGTTTCCATGTCATCCCAAAACAACGCCACCGGGAAGTTGACGTAGAGTTACTTAGCTAAAGGCTGCTAGCAAAACCAACTCCACCAAGAGAAGTCCTCCACGGTGGCGGGGCATCTCACCATTTCGGGTGTTCTCGGCGCACAGGCTCTAACAAGGCATCGGGCACAGCGTTCCTAGACTCTTCAGGACTTGGGTTCAATCAATGATGTAAACTTCGCCCAGAACACCTTATCGTCTTGCTATGACGAGACCCTTACTCAAGTGCGTCAAATGCGGCGCTACGCTCAAGCGTGCAAGAGTCATGCCCGCAGGACCGTTTTCGTGCGCGACCTGCGGCACACGCCTTCAAGTTGCGGCGTCCTATACCCAATTTATCGGGTGGGTAAGTCTCTTGGTCCCGATATTCTTCTTCGCTGCGCTAGGGCTTCGTGGGCTTCACTTGGTTGGAGCAGTCTTAGTCGCATTCGTGCCTGTCCTCTACGTCGGGGCTAATTTCCACAAGTACGCTTTATCGCCAAAGATAGAGATTTACCTGCCGGAGGATTCCAGTCTGAATCTGCGCGACGGGCCGCATTCGTAGACGACTGCTCGCTCTAGGTCTGATTAACAGCATTTACCGGACAATGACCCACGACCTCCCTAAGTCGGGCCCGGCAACCGGGGTGTCGAAGCCACGCATCCAAAATTAGCGTAAGGAAGCCCCAGCCCTGAAGCTCCCGGTCACGCTCCGGGAGGAGCGCTCTGGGCTCGCCTATCGGCGGCTGGAACCCCCTCCGATCGGAGTACCCCAGCCGCCGCTCAGGCATTGTCGGCCACCAGTCTCCGAGCATCGCAACCCATCGAGTAGATGTTTTGAGCGATGCCTGGTAAACGCCCGGAAGTAGCGCTTCACGTCGCATCGGTCTAAAACGCACGAAGATCCGGGCGTTCCAAAAACCACGCCGAATCGGCAGCCGTAAATTGTTGAATTAGCGAACTTGGAAACCGCTCCAGATCGCGTTCCGAAATCAGATGCTTCTGGAATCACTGTCCTGTCGCGGAGCGATGAATTGGGCGCGGCCTACTCTAAAGTTTAGAGTTGGCGGAGTTAAGTAAGACTCGATTGGTTTATTGGACTTCTGAAAAATACTCTCCGCCCAGCGGTCCAACTATCCCTGCATAGGATCACGAGCCCATTTGGATATCCTCCACGCCACTATCATTGAGTACCTATATCCGCAAGTGGTTGTTCCGCGAGTGGTTGTTCCCTTGACAGCCTACACGCGCTCCGTTAGATGGCAGCGACATTTGATTGCCGTGGAGGAATTATGATTCTAAAACGGCTTCCTCTTTCTTCGTGGCTTCTTCCCACGATTTCCTGCGCCTCTGCTTACCACTCCGCCGAAGATTTCGCCGCGCCCTACTCCGCCGCGCTCGAACCCGAGGCGCACGACCGCTGCACCGGATACCTGCGCACGGCCTCCCACGCCTACCATCACGTAGGCCGAACTATTTACCTCTCGAAGGAAGTCACCAAGCCCGCACCGTAGAGATTCCGAATCCTCGCGCGAAACCTCAACCGCGCCCAGTAAATTGAGCGCAGTGAAATGGACGAGCGCGTTTCAATGCAACGGCAAAGCGAAAGATCCAATCAAATTCTGAGCCGACTACCGCAGTGGTATCACCGCCCGTCACCGTGCGTCAAACGCAACCGTGCGAAGTAAAGAGAACGATGCGTCGCGAAGGGGTGGGCTACTCGCCCGCACTCTTTGCTGGTTGCGAAAGGTGCGAAAAAACTTCTGACGTCATGGTGATTGTAAAGGCCTCCTTGCAGGTGTACCGTACACTCAAAATAGCGAGGCACATCCGCCATGCAATGCCCGCAATGCGGATTGACGAATTCCGACGGAATCATCATCTGCACAGCGTGCAGCACCCCGCTGCCTGCTAGCGATCGCACACTTACGATCACCCCGATCACCACTCCCGGCGCGCAAGTGGCTTCCGACCGCACAATCGATGACGTGAGCGGGTGGTCGGCTCCGGGCGCCGCCGGGCTCGCGCGATCTTCGAGTCCCCTTGAGCCGGGCCGCGTGCTTGGCAACCGCTACGAAATTCTGCAGCTGCTGGGGGAGGGTGGCATGGGCGCGGTTTACAAAGCGCGCGACCGTGAACTCGACCGCCTGGTAGCACTGAAGGTAATCCGTCCCGAGCTGGCGCAGGACGCGAATGCGCTGCACCGGTTCAAGCAGGAGCTGATTCTGGCCCGCCAGGTGACCCATCGTAACGTGATCCGCATTTTCGATCTGGGCGAAGCGGACGGCGTGAAGTTCATCACAATGGATTACATCGATGGGCGGGATCTGAAAGCGCTGCTGCGCGAAAAAGGAAAACTCCCGCCCGCGGAAGCGGTGGGCATTATCGAACAGATTTGCCGTGCTCTCGAAGTTGCGCACATGGAAGGCGTAATTCACCGCGACCTGAAGCCGCAAAACGTGATGATCGATGCGCAAGGCAAAGCTTCGGTGATGGACTTCGGAATTGCGCGCAGTATGGAAATCGGCAGCGGCGGAATGACACAGACTGGTACCCTAGTGGGCACTCCCGAATACATGTCGCCCGAACAGGCCAAGGGCGTGAAAGTGGACGCGCAGTCGGATTTGTTTTCGCTCGGCATCATCTTCTACGAGCTGCTCACGGGAAATTCGCCTTACAAGGCGGAAACGGCTATGGAGTCGCTTTACAAGCGCACGAGCGAGCCGGCGCGTCCTCCGATCGAGCTGTTCTCCGACATCCCCCAAGAGCTGAATGACATCGTTCTGCACTGCCTTGAAATCGACAAAACGAAACGCTTCGGGAGCGCCACCGAAATTCTCGAGGACCTGGCGATCTGGCGCGGCGTGCGCCCTGGGACAGTGGCCGGTCGCGCTCCAGGCGCAATAGCGTCAGTGGCGGCTCGGCCCGTTTCCGTGCTAGACCGGTTCAGAAGTTCTCGGAAGTGGCTTGTGCCTGCTCTGGCTGCTGCGATTGCGGCGGGCGCGTTCGTGGTCATTGAGAAACCTGGATTCCACTCTGCAGCAAAACCGGATCAACCGGCGCAGCCTGCCATCGCGCTTGCGATCCTTCCGTTTCGAAACGCGTCCGGTGATCCATCGCTAGACTGGCTGGGATCAAGTCTCGCGGACATGCTGAGCACGGACGTGGGAGAGTCCGCTCACCTGCATCCCGTATCTTCCGATCGGCTACGTCAGGTGCTGCACGATCTGCAGGTCACGCCCGACGCCACATCGGATGCTGCGACACTGCGCCGGATCACTTCGATGATGAACGCGGATTCCGTGGTGTCGGGGCAATACGCAAAATTCGGAGATCAAATTCGCATCGACGCCACCTTGCGAGACATGAAACAGGATCGCGCCGTAAATCTCAAGACGCTGGCGCCGAACGAAAAGGATTTGCTGAGTGCTGTCGATCAACTCGCGCAGACCATTCGCGACAATTTGGCTCTATCGCCGAAGATTGTGAACGAACTCCAAGCGCAATCCTTCAAGCCTTCATCGCAATCGCTGGACGCAATCCGGCTTTACAGCGAAGGAGTCGATCTCGCAGGCCAGGGCAACAATCTCGAAGCTCTGAAACGTTTTCAGGCATCCACACAAGCAGATCCCGAATTTGCTCTCGCTTACGCAAGGCTCGGTCAGACATACGCAAACTTGGGCCACGACAACGAAGCCGAGCAAGCCTCACGCAAGGCCGTTGCTTTGGCCGAGAAACTTCCCACGCGAGAAAAATATTTGATCGCGGCAAACGATGCCCGCATCGAGAGGGACTACCCCAAAGCCATCGAATCCTACGAGAATCTGGCGGCCGCTACGCCCGACGATCCCGAGATTCAGTTCACCCTCGGGCGCCTCTATGAGGATACCGGCGCCTTCGATAAGGCCCGCGATCACTACGCGAAAGTCTTAGCGATTGATCCGAAATATTTGAACGTTCTGATCGCCATGGGCCGCACCGAAGCCAAAAGCGACAATCCTCAAAGCGCCTTGGATTACTTCAATCGCGCTCTCACCCTGGCTATTCAGCTCGAAAACGACGAAGCAAGAGCGACGGTCTTGCAAGGGATTGGCTTCTGTTATCGCCAACTGGACAAGAACGACGAAGCGCTTCGCTATTATCAACAGTCGCTCGAGATCAAACAGCGCCTCGGCGACAAGCGCGGAATGGCGTTGACTCTGGACTCAATGGCTCAGCTCCAGGAGCAATTGGGAAAGTCAGACCAGGCTCTAAAGGGCTATCAAGAAGCGCTGCAAATCCGGCGAGAGATTGGAGACAAGGGAGGTGTGGGCGACACCCTGCTCGACTTGGGTGGCTTCTACGAGAACAGCGGCCATTACGACCAAGCTTTGGGATTCTATAAGGAAGCCCTACAAGTTCAGAGGGAGTTGGGCAGCGAGATCAATCAGGGACTCTGCCTGAACAACATTGGAATCACCTATCTGGACAAAGGCGATTACGAAAACGCTCTCACCTACTTTCAGCAAGCTCTTGAGTTGCGCCAGAAGTCCCAGGTCCCCGCGGACATCGCCCTCACCGTGCACAACCTGGCGGTGACATCCGAGAAATTGGGCCAATATGACAAGGCCCTGGCCTATTACGTGAGGGCCCTCGACCTATACCGCAATGCTGGAGACAAACGCAGCGCCGCGATGGACTCCTATGGCATGGGGATGCTCTTTGGCTACCAGGGACGATTTGGCGCTGCCATTAAGGCCAAGCAAGACGCGCTCAAGAGCTTCACGGAGCTGCAAGACCGCACCTATTGGATGACTGAGGTCTTGAGTGGCTACGGCATGGCTTTGGCTGATGCGGGCCGGCTCGACGACGCCCGGAAACCCCTCGACGAGGCTCTTGCCTTGTCTCGCGAACTGAAGATCGACGGCTCCATCGCCCAGGCCCTTGATTATCAGGGAGAGTGCTCTTTCTATCGCGGTGATTTCAAATCCGCCCGAAACCTTTACGAACAGGCTTTGCAATTCGCAACGCGCGCAAAGGAACCAGAGAAAGTCATGCTTTCCAAGGTTCATATTGCCAAAGCGATGCTCAAACAAGGCAAAGCGCCGGAGGCCGCGGCCGCGCTCCGAAAATTGGCCGCAGAGGCGGACACCATGGGCGTGAAGTACTTGTCTCTTGCGTCGTCCGTTTATTTGGGGGAAGCCCTTGTTGAAACCAAAGATTACGAACGTGCCCGGCAGGAACTTGAACGCGTAGCGGCGAAAGCCGAAAAGCTGGAACTCCGAGCCGTGCTCGCTCAAGCTCATTACTCGCTGGCAACCGCTCTTCGACTAAGCGGCCACGGAGCGGAAGCCACCAGCCACTATCGCGAAGCACTTCGCTATCTGGACGAGATTCGCAACGACCTTGGAGCCGACTCCTTTCTCCAACGCTCCGATCTAAATGCGATTTACACCGAATCCGCTCGCTGGTCCCAGGATAAGGGTGCATAAAAAGAGTCGGGCGACTGCATGCCCGGCTCCTCATCGCGAAGCTGAGAACAAGTTGTCGTCTGCGGCGGAAGGCTCACTCGCCCGCCAACGCGATTGAGAATGTGCCCGAGCCTATCCCATCGGCATCATTTCACTCCGAACGGAACCGTATACGTAGTGGTAGACGGAATATCCCCGATGACCTGGAATTGCAGAACGTACTGGCCCGTCCCCAAGCCCGTCGTCTTGAGATTGAAGTCATATCCGCCCTTCGGCCCCTGCGTGCCGTCAAACCGGAAATCCAGGTCCGGGTTCGAACCGCCCGTTTCAGTGACGGTATCCGAAACGTTTGTGCTAACGAGTATCACTTCCAAAGCGTGCACGACCAAGGTTGAGCTCGAAACATCATTCCCATTTACATCGGTGAGATACATCCTGATCGGAAAGTCAGCGCCGCTCTTGACGACACGGTTCGATGCGTAGAGCAACTGAACGCCATATAGCCCGCTCGAAATATGGTAGGTTGCCGACCCAGTACCGCTCGGACCGGAGCTAACATCTGCAACCACCGAGAACGTATTGGTGCTTCCGTTCACGGAGGTATCGACAGGGGCGCCGAAGTTCACCGGTGTGTTCGAGCCGAGGGGGTTCAGTATGCCCACACACCCCGTGACAGAGTTGCCGCTGCACGAAAAGTTCGCATCCACGATTTGGTTAGGTGTATATGTCGAACCGTCTGCCGGCGACGTAATTGTCACGGCTGGCGGCGTTCCAGTCACGCCAGAAACGTTCGCATAATCAGAGCAGGGAGTTTTCGACCCACCTGTGTTGGTATACACCGGATCATTATTCTCAGTGGTACTGAGATAGATGTCCGTCCAATTATCCGAGTCGGTAGGATGAGCCTTCAACTGCCCAGGGGACTCATTGAGGTAATTGTTGTCCGACGAAGTCCAGGTTCCTCTAAGGGCGTAGGCGGCGGGGGTGGCAGGGTTATACTCCACACCATTAACGCTAAGTATCGCCGACCAGACCGCCCCGTCTCCAGGTGAAATAAAGCCTGGAGCGTTTATCGGTGCAAGCGTGGTGTTCACATATGAAGTTCCCGCAACGCGCTGGGCCCAGTCAGCCTGCGTCAGTTCCGTCCGCCAAGCTGTTAGCATGGCACCGGCCGGCAGCCCCTCCGGTAAGACGATTGTCCAGGTGTCAGCGCCGCCGTCATAGGAATCGGTCACGGTCTCCCCCGATGTCACCGGCTGGCTTTTAGCCGTGTCGTAGGTCCAACTCAGGATATCCTGATTGTCGTCGCCGCTCGCGCTAGAGCCGGTGAACCCAACCAAAGCACCATCACTTCCGCCCAGCACAGAGCCTACGATATCGAGGGGGGTCGACAAGACAACATTATTGTCCAGAGTGACAGTCAGCAGACTTGGCGCTGAACATGCTTCTTCCACGCATGATTCCGCTTGCGTCGGCGTGTCCGTGATCGTCACAGTGTGGACGTTTCCATCGGCCAGGACCGGCTCGATGGCATAAGTCACCGTTGCTGCTTGCGTCGAGGGTGCTGCTGTGGCCAATGTGAGCGTCTGTGCCGTTGCGTTGGTTGCCGTAATCAGCCCAAAATCCAGTCCATTAATGACAAAAGAGAGTCCCACCATATTCTGCATCTGGGTGAGAGTATACGGAGTGCCTGTCAGCGTCACCGTTGGCGAGCCGGCCGTTGTGGCGGCGGAAGTGCCGTCGCTAAAGAAAAGTCTGGCGAGGTCCAGTTGGCCAAAGTCACAGGTGTCAGTGTTGGCTGTATTTGCAGCAGTGCCGCAGCTCTGAATCCCAACCTCGTTAGCTGTGCTGGTCCCGTTGTTAGCTGTGCTGATGCTATCGGGGATATCATTATCTGGGATGTTGCGGTAAGTGACGAATTCAACCGCTAGGCTGTTGGTGAGGCCGTCATAGCCATGAGTGCCTCCCGCAGTCGGATCGACCGCAGCAATCCCGCAATTGGTGAGACTTGGCGCGAAACAGGCATTTGGAGCGCCCGATTGAATCACGAAAGCGAAGCCGTCGGCAGGGCCGTATGCGGGGGTGTTGCTCCCACTCAATTGGAACTTGAAAGTTGTCGAGAACCCCTGTGCCAGAAGCTCTTGGTTTCCGTTGGAGCAGTCAATGCCGCAGAACCAGGCACTGCCCACCTGGAATGGGGATGCTACAGCCGGAGTAATTCGCAAGACGTGAGCGCCCGAACCATTGATTGCCGCTATAGCGCTCCCGTTCAAGGCTAATTCTTCTAATTGGGTGGGGGAACTGAAATCCGTGAACTTAAAATCTTGGGCGTGCAGCGACGGGCTCTTTAGCCAAACCAAACAGCAGAGCAAAACCAACGGCGCGATTCGGCGCGGCGTCAATTCGAAAATTTTCATGATGTATCCTCCTACCGTAGGCTTTGGCGCATCTTACTTTGCCTTGGTCTTCGATCGCCTATATCGAAGGGCATTCAGCAAGACTGAGAGATTGAGCACACGTTTTGGACATGGTTACCGAATACGTACAGCCTGTCGCGTATCGCATTTAGGAGGCTCAAAAAGTACTAGGGGCCGGCCCCGGGGGGCTGGTCACTCGCGGGGCGTGAATACTCGATGGGTGTCCGCAGGTGTACGCCGACTGGGGTCGCCTGTCAAGCGAAAATCAAGAATTTTTGCCCTTTTATTTGAATTGATCCGGTCATCAGATATCTTGGTTCACGGTTCTCCCGCCTCCATGTTTCGCTCCTCTTGGATCATTTTGCCCGGGTGGCCCACCCCCGTAAACACCCCAATGAACGTCTTGGAATTGTCGGCTGCCGCATACCTTCGGTTTGAAGCTGTGAAGAAACGTCTCGCGCAGGTTGGTGTTTGTGGGGCGGGAAAGATTTTGTCTCTTGCGCCTGTGCTGCTCGGGTCGATTCCGTCTTTTCCTGGACCTCCGGTTCTCTGAATCTAG
>JABCZK010000026.1 GCA_013289695.1 Acidobacteriota bacterium | reverse complement strand
GACAAGGCCAAGCTGGATGAAGATCTGGGAGTGGGCATCCACGGTATCTACCAGGACCACGGATATTTCAAGGTCTCGGTGAGCGATCCGGTGGTGAAAGTATCCGATGACAAGCGTAGCGGCATCCCCGGGCCGTGGCCGATATTTGGATCGAAGAACGGCAAGCGCGCCGACATCACGATTACGATTGATGAGGGCGCGCAGTATCGCATGGGCAGCCTGCGGTTTCGCAGTTCCGACCCCGAGCAGGGACTGGTGTTCAAGTCCGAAGTTCTGGCGCGCGCCTTTCCGCTGAAGGAAGGCGATATCCTCGCAGCGGACAAGCTGCGCAAGGCCCTCGACAACTACAAAAAGCTTTACGGAGAGTACGGGTACATCGACTTTGTGGCCACGCCCTTGACCGAGATCAATGACGCGAAGAAAGTCGTGGATCTGACGATTGAATTCGACCAGCAGAAGCAATTCTTCGTGCGGCGCATTGAGTTTTCCGGAAACACCACGACGCGCGACAAGGTAATCCGGCGCGAGTTGCTGCTGGACGAAGGCCAAGTATTCAACAATCGTTTGTGGGAGGTCAGCCTATTGCGGCTGAACCAGCTGAATTATTTCGACACCATCAAGCCGGAAAACGCGGAGCTGAAACGCAACGTGAAGGCCGGAACGGTGGACATCAAACTCAAGCTGCACGAAAAGGGCAAGCAGTCCATCAGCTTTAACGGCGGCGTCAGCGGCATCGCCGGCACGTTCATCGGCGGATCCTACACCACCAACAATTTCCTTGGGCTGGGCGAGACGCTTTCGCTTTCCGCGCAAGTAGGCAGTTTTCAACGCGACGTGCGATTCGGTTTCACCGAGCCGTATCT
This sequence comes from Acidobacteriota bacterium, assembly GCA_013289695.1. Classification (GTDB taxonomy): domain Bacteria; phylum Acidobacteriota; class Terriglobia; order Acidiferrales; family UBA7541; genus Palsa-295. The sequence goes on along the minus strand of JABCZK010000026.1, from coordinate 60,900 downwards.
GTTTGATCGCCCGATTTCCACCGGCTTCACGATTTTTTCGACGAAGTTTGATTACAACCAGGCCAAACAGCTGGGCATTGCCTACAACCAGGAAATCGCGATCAATCCCGCGCTGCAAGAGAACTACACGACCAACTCCAAGGGCTTGACGGTGTTCGCGAGCTATCCGCTGCGGAGATTTTCCTTCACGCGCCTGGGCATCACGTATGGCTATTCCACCACAAACATCCAGACGTTCAGCACCTCCGCCCAATTATTGTTCGACAGCGTTAAATTCACGGGGTTGGCCGGGCCTTCGGCGCTGAACGGAATCGAGTCGAGCAAGATCACGGCGACGGTTTCCTACAGCACGGTGAACAATCCGCAAAACCCGACGAACGGGAAGAGCTTTTATTACGGGATCGGATTTGAGGGCGGGCCGCTGCAAGGGAACGTCAACACCATTACGAATTCCTTCGTGACGACTTATTTCCATCCGGTGAATAAGCGCCGCAACGTGATTGGCCTGAAATTCCAGACGGGAATGATCACGGGTTACAACGGGACGAATGTTCCGCCGTTCAGCCGGTTCTTTCTGGGCGGCGAAAACGACGTGCGCGGGTTCAATTTCTATACCATTTCGCCCTTCGTGGAAATTCCTTACCCCACGACGCAATCGGTGACCTTCTTCAACCCCACGGTGTTGAATGCGCAGGGAAAACCGACGCTGCAATCGATCGGTGTGCCGATGATCCAGTTCCTGCCCACGCGGCCGGGCGGCGACTTTCAGAACGTAGGCAACATGGAATACCGCATTCCGATTGCCGGGCCGGTGACGCTGACATTATTCAACGACATCGGCGTCAATGGCATCCTGCGGAAATCGCAATTGGCGCTGGATCCCTCGGCCGTCACGCTGTATCAGCAGCAATATCCGAATCCGGATTTTCCGAACTTGAAGATCGCCAGCAATCTGCCGATCTATCCCGGCACCAATTTCAAAATACACACTTCGGCGGGCGTGGAGCTGGACGTGATCCTGCCGATCGTGAATGCGCCGTTCCGTATTTATTATGCGTACAACTATTTGCGTCTGGACGACACCATCAACGGATTGAGCGGCGGATACGCTCTGAGCGATGCAGTGAAGAACGCGCTGCCCCCGGGCGTGCTCCAGACGCAGATCGCGCCGCAGCTGCAGGCATTCATCGTCGCGAACACGCAACATATACCAGCGGGCTTGATCGAGCCGCAGCATACCTTCCGCTTTACGGTGGGTAAGACATTCTAGGAATTGGCACGAGTAAAGCGAACGCACGATCGGATGCGACGCAGTCCAAGGCATCCGAGGCGCGCAGCGAATTCAGTTGAGAGGGTGAGAGAAATGCGCAACAAGATATTGAGGTTGGGCGCAACGGCGCTGTTCGTCGCGGCATCCGCGTTCCTGTCGGCTTGCGGAGGGAACTCCACGCCCGTGGGCGTCACGGTAAGCCCGCCAACCCCCGATGTCCCCTTGGGCGGCCAGTTGCAGTTTCAAGCAACCGTCACCGGAACGCCAACGACGTCGGTGACCTGGCAAATCTGTTTGCCGCCCACTCCGACCAACCTGCAGCCAACGGTTTGCAGCCCGCCCACAACCGGAGACACGCAATTGCCGACTGGGTACGGAATCATCACGAGCGGGCAGACCAACACGCCGGCGGGAGGCTTTTACACCGCTCCGGCGTCGCTGCCCCCCACGAACGACTTTTATGTGGTGGCGACCAGCACGGTCAACACGAAAATATTCGGCATCAGCGTGGTGCACATTGATTCTTCGGTTCGCGTGGCCGTCTCGCCTTCCACTGCCACCATTGCGCCGGGGGAGTCCTACTCATTTACTGCGAATGTGACCGGCACGACGAATACGGCGGTGACCTGGGAAGTGAATGGAATCGCGAACGGCAGCGTGACGGACGGTTTTATTGTGTCGGGTGGGGGAAATGGCAACACCGCCAAATACACCGCTCCGATAAGTAATTCGCCGGGCAGCGTGACGATCACGGCGGTTTCGGGATTCGATCCGGCCGAGTCCGGCACTGCGGCGGTCACGATTATCACTTCTGCCGCCCCGACGCTCAGCTCTTCGACGCCGAATATCGTGGGGGAAGGATCGGCGCAGCAAGAGGTATTTCTCACCGGAGCAAACTTCACCTCGAATAGCGTGGTGCTGGTCGGAACGCCGCCCGCGGCAGTGCCGACGTTGTTTCTTAGCGCGACGCTGCTGCATGCGACGATTCCCGCGGCCCCACTGGCTACTGCGGGCCCCGTCCCCATGGTTGTCCAAGCGCAGAACGGCGATCTATCGAATGTTCTTACCGGACCAACAAACGGACTGATGGTAATGCCGTCGCGTCCCGCGGTGGTGGCGCTCGTGCCGGATACGATCGTGCCGAATGGCGGGACGGCTGGCGTGAACCTGATTGGCGGATTTTTCTCGTCGAGCACGGTTGTTGATTGTAACGGAGCGACGCCGAGTTCGCGGGTGGCGGCGACGGCTACAAGCAGTCAGCAACTGGGCGTCACGATACCGGGCACATGCGCGCCGGCGCCGGGGCAGTATCCGCTGATTGTGCAAAACAACGATGTGCTGCCGCCGAACCCGGCGATGTCCGCCGTGAACCTCACCGTCGAACCGCGGCCCAGCGACATTTCTACCGGAGTAAGCTCCAGCTTCCCGGTAGGCGCATCGCCGCAGGGCATCGCCATTGATCCGGCGTTGAACCTGGCCGTAATCGCCAATACGGGGAGCAACTCGGTCAGCGTCGTGAATCTTACGACGCTGGCGACTACGAACCTTGCCGTGGGGACCGCCCCCACGTCTGTGGCGATTGACGATCAAATCACCACGGCGGGAGGCGCGCTGGGCGATCACATCGCGGTTGTCACCAACAGCGGCGACAACACCCTCACGGTGGTCGACTTGACCACGTTGCTTGCGGGAGCGCCATATCCGCTGCCCAATCTGAATACGTCGCCCAACGCCCCACCTGTGCCCTACTCGATCGGCATCAATCCGTTGACGCATCGCGGGGTGGTGGCTTTCCAATCTACCAACACCGTTGTCATTCTCGATTTTTCCTCCGGTGTTCCCGCTTTTGTTGAAAATCTGGGAGGCACGCTGACGCCTATCGGCACCGGCACGAGTCCCAATGTCGCGGTGGATCCGAAATTGAACTGGGCCGTGATTACTCCGGGAGGCGCAGGCACGATCAGCATCGTGGATTTGGGGCGCAATCCCGGTGCCGGCGTGAATCCCGCCGACTTGGGGCGCACTCCGGCGGTGATCGCCAGCCTTTCGATTTCAAGCACCGTGCAGGGCGTCGGCATTAATGGCGCGACACACGTGGCGATTTTTGCTGATCCGCAGGGTGCGAACGATGTGCCGGCCGCGCCGTCGGCTTCCTTGTTCAGCATGCTCAATCAAGGGGTAGGCGCGGTTACGTTTACGCAAGGGGGAATTCCGTTCACTAATTTGGGGCTGGTCGCCGCTGCGGTAAATCCGCTCGCCAACATCGGAATCGTGGTGAACGGCACCGCGAACAACGGATACGTGCTGGACCTAGCGAACAATCTGGTTTTGCAGACCGTCGCGGGATTCAACTCGCCGCAGGCGGTGGCGGTGAATCCCCTTACCAACACGGCTTACATCGTCAACCGCGGCAACAATACGGTCTCGGTTTTTCCCATGGCCAGCACCACGCCCAACCCGCTGCAGATTCTGGAAATGAGCCCTTCCACAACGTTTGTGCAGAATCCGGCCGCGGGATTGACTCTATCCATTATTGGTAATGGATTCACCGGCGGTTCGCAGGTGTTCCTGGACGGCACCGCGGTGCCCGCCACTTTTGTGAGCAGCCGTCAGCTTACCGCTGCGATTCCATCCAGCGACCTCGCGACCGCACGGCGCTATGCCGTGTACGTGCAAACGGGCACGGCTATTTCAAACGTGAGCGAACTCACGGTGATTCAGCCCGTCGCGGTGGGCATCTCGCCCGTGGGCGTGGCTGTGGATCCTTATCTGGATCAGGCGGTGGTGACGAATTCCGGGAGCAACAGCATTTCCGTCGTGAACTTGCTGGATGGTTCGCAAATCACGCCGCAATCGCCCAGCTTCTTCTCGACCGGTGCGACGCCGTACGGCGTGGCGATTCTGGCGCGGACCGGTCAGGCCGTTGTGGCCAATAACGGCAGCAATGACGTGACGGTCCTCGATGAGAAGGGAGCCAACCTGGTATTCAATAGCCCGGTGACAGTGGAACTTGGCTCGGCAACACTGCCCATCGGGGTAGGGATCAATCAAGACACTGGGCTCGCTGGCATCACGGACAGTGTACTTGTGGGGCCCAATTTTTCGGGGGAACTTTCCAGTTTCATTGTTGCTGGCGTGGCTCCCGGCGCGTCGGCCGGGAGCATCTCCGTTGATTATCTACCGCAGGGGGTCGCATTCGATCCCGCTCCGAACAATGATCCGACACAGGATGTCGCGGCCGTTACGGTCGCCGCCGCGCAGGCCAGTGACGTGCAATTAATCCCGCTGGGAGGCGGGACGGCGCTTCCGCGCGTCTTCAATGTGCAGCTTCCCGCCGGGGTGATATTCGATGCGCTGAATCAGGTCTTCGTGGTTGTGGACAGCGCACTGAACGACGTGATTTTCGTAGATCCTTTGACATCCATCGTGCAGTTCACTGTCAGCACGGGTATTAACCCAAGTTCGGTGGATTACAATTTCAACACCAGCACTTTGGTCACGTCGAATGCGACCAGTAACACACTCTCCATTCTCGACTACGCTTGTCTGCCGTCTACGAATGTCGCTTCGAATTGCCCGGTGCCGCAGGTGCGGGAGATTCTCGACATTGGCGCCGTGCAGCCCCAGTCGTCATCCGTGGTTCTGGGCGTGAATTCGCTGCAGATCGATCCGCGGCTCAATCTCGCGGTACAGGTTGACCAGGCAAATAACCGCATTCTGCTGGTGCCGCTGCCGAATTAGCCGAGACCGGAATCGCGGTGCGAGGTTGGCGATCGAGGCGGGCGACGCGGGTGAGCGCTCGGGTAGCGGCGCGGCCTAGACCAACCATGCGTTCCGCGAATGCATCTCACAGGCGAGCGGTTGCATGGGGCGCAACCGGCAGGCGACGCGAAAGCGATTGACCGGCTTCTCGGGCGACAGCTATAATCTCCGATTTGTGTCCTGCATGATATGCGGCACAGTTCCTGGCACCGGCATCCGAAAGACTATCTACTTTAAGGAGTGAGAATGAAGATTCGATTCGCAGTTCCGGCCCTGGCGGCGATGTTGATGGTTCCCGCCGTGTGGGCGCAGACGGGCGGCGCGTCCGTCGCGGCAGCAGCAAGCAAAGTAGGCGTGATTGACGTACAGGTAGCGATCACCAGCACGGCGGAAGGGAAGCAGGCGGCGGCGGAATTGCAATCGCAATTCGCGCCCCGGCAGACCGAGCTTTCCAACATGCAGAAGCAGATGGAAGATATCCAGACCAGATTGCGCACCGGACAGACCACGCTGAGCGACGATGAAAAAGCGCGGCTGCAACGGGAGGGCGAACAGCTCCAGCGCACGTTCCAACGGAGATCGCAAGACGCTCAGGATGATTTCAACGAAGCGCAGCGCGAGATTGTGGACCGCATCGGCCGCCGGATGATTGACGTGCTGAGCAAATACGCCCGCGACAACGCGTTCACCGTGATTCTGGATCGATCCGGGCAGACTTCGCCGGTGATCTTCGCGGCGAATTCGGTGGACGTCACGCAGGAAATTATTCGTTTGTTCGACCAGAGCTACCCGGCCAAGGCCGCGGCCACAACTCCGCGGACCCCCGCGCCGCAGCGTGCACCGGCTCCCAAGCCAGCTACACCGCCGCAGCAGTAATTTCGCAGCGCAACGATTATTGTTGCCCGGCCGCTAAATGAAAAAGGCCCCCCGGAGTTGCGACCGGGTGGCCTTTTTTTGTGGCGACGGCGAATGTTGTTTGACTCGGCAGTCGTTCCAAATACAAACATTTCGCGATCCGTTCCTGGTTCGATGAATCTGGCGGCCAGACGGCGTCGCGGCTGTTCTTGCCTTTTTGGCCGCTTGAAATTATACTGGGTTGCTTCCAGACAGGTCGCATGAGCCAGTGGGCGCAAGCCCACTTTTTTGTTGGACGCGACGGATGGCGGGATGCCGGTGCGTCAATGCCCGGGGTGCCTGCGGTCGAAGGGCGATCTGACAGGAAAGAAGGAAGCTGCTCGAAGGGCAGTACTGGGACGAGCTCTCGCGCTTGGTTCGAAGCCGTTGGCGTCGTCGGAGGGTTCGCGGCCAACTGTCTGAGCGAAGCTAAATATCGCCCTTGGAATAGAATGCAACTGGAAAAGGTTCGAGAGGCAGCCGAGCGGGTGGCAGGCTCGCTTGGTCTTGAGATCTTCGACATCGAATGGAAGGTTGGAAAACAGCGTCTGCTGCGTGTGTACATTGACCGGCTGCCCGGCCCGCAGAATCCGCAAGGGTTGGGTGTCACTCACAAGGATTGCGAGCGAGTGAGTGAGCAGTTGAGCGTGATCCTGGACATGGAGGATTTGGTTCCGGGGCCGGCTTACATTTTGGAACTGAGCTCGCCGGGGCTGGATAGGAAATTGATCAAGCCCGCGGATTACCAGCGCTTCGTGGGACGGCTCGCGAAGATTTGGCTGCACGAGCCGCTCGAGAAGCAGGCGTATTTTGAAGGGCGCCTGGCGGGAATCACCGACGGCGTGGTCAAGTTCACAGTGCGCGATCGCGAGATCGTCGTGCCGTACGCCGGCATCAAGAAGGCGAATTTGGTGGTGGAGTTGTAGCGGCAGGCGATGGCAAATTTTTCTTGGGAAGTATGGGAGAGACGCGAATGGCGAGTCAGCTGTACCAGCAGATCGAGCTGATCAGCCGGGAAAAGCATATTGAACCGGAAATCATCATCGCGGCGATTGAAGACGCGATGGTGGTTGCGGCGCGGAAGTATTACCGCACCGAAGAAGAGTTGCGATCGAAATTCAACCCCACGACGGGGCAGGTGGACGTGTATTCGGTGCACACGGTTGTGGAGGAAGTGGCCGACCCGGTGCGCGAGATTTCCTTGAACGACGCGCGCAAGCGGCAGCCGGACGTGGAAGTGGGCGGCGAAATCACGCAGACCAAGCCGACCGACGTGCTGGGCCGCATCGCCGCGCAGACCGCCAAGCAAGTGATCTTACAGAAAGTGCGCGAGGCCGAGCGCGACACTATTTACAACGAATTCCACACGCGCGTGGGCGAGCTGATCAATAGCGTCGTGAAGCGCATGGAAGGCCCGGACATTATCGTGGACATGGGCCGCACGGAAGCGCGACTGCCCAAGCGCGAGCAATCGCGCCTGGAAGCGTACAACGTGGGCGACCGCCTGCGCGTGACGATTCGCGCGGTGGAACGGGCTGCGAAAGGGCCGCAGGTGGTGGTTTCGCGCGCCGATCCCGCCCTGGTGCAGCGCTTATTCGAAATGGAAGTGCCGGAAATTTACGACGGCACGGTGCAAATTCGCGCCGTGGCGCGCGAAGCCGGCGAGCGCACCAAGATCGCAGTGGAAAGCCGCGACAAGGACGTGGACCCGGTGGGCGCGTGCGTGGGCATGAAGGGCATGCGCGTGCAGTCCATCATTCGCGAGCTGCGCGGCGAGAAGATTGACATTATTCCCTTCAATGAAGAGACCGTCGCGTTCGCGCAGAAGGCGCTCAGCCCTGCGAAGGTCACACGCGTGCAGATTATTGACCCGGAAGAAAAGCGGCTGGAAGTGATTGTGGAAGATACGCAGCTTTCGCTGGCCATCGGGAAAAAAGGCCAGAACGTCCGCCTCGCCAGCAAATTGATTGGCTGGAACATTGATATTAAGAGCGAGGAAGAGAAGCGCCGCGAAATCGAAGCGCAGATGGCTGCGCTCACCGCGCCAGGAACCGCGCTGACACAACTTGCCGGCGTAGGTCCGAAGACGATCGAGAAGCTGGAAGCAGCGGGTGTGACTTCGATCGAAAAACTGGCGGACATGACGCCCGAACAGCTGGTAGAAATTCCCGGCATCGGCGAGAAAATGGTGGAGAAGATTCACCAATCCGTCGCCGCGTATTTTGAAGCGCTGGAAACGGCAGCGACCGCCGCGCCGGAGGCAGCAGCCGTCGCCGAAGGCGATGGCGTGGTGACGGAAGAAGCCGCCGCCGCGGCAGGCGAAGAAGCAGCGCTGGTGGATGAAGCCACCGAGGAAGCCACCGAAGAAATTGCGGCGGGCGAAGGCGAAGCTACACCCGATGCACCTCCTCCAAACCTGGAAGCTGAAGCGGAGGCAGTGGATGAAGCGACCGAAGAAGCGACCGAGGAAGTAAGAGAAGAAGAGATCGGCACATCGGAAGAAGGCGCCGAACAGTAACGGGATTTTGGCGGGTAGTTTGTTGTTGGCACGATTTTGTAATGGCTGCAGAGCGCGGGCACGAGTGCTGGCGCTGCTGAAAAGAGGCGAATGGCAGATTCCAATCAAGTCCGAATTAATGAGCTGGCCAGGGAACTGGAGATCAAGGCGAAAGTCCTGATCGATTACCTCCCGGAAGCCGGCGTCACGGAAAAAAAGACCCACTCGAGTTCGATTGACCTGAAGCACGCTGAGCTGGTGCGCAAGCACTTCCGCGGCTTGGCGGCTGCTGAAGAAGCTGAAGCGGCGGAAAAGGCCGCGAAAGCTTCGGCGGCGAAGAGACCGGCGGCGAAGCCCGCCGCGGCAGCGCCGGCCGCTGTGGGCGCGAAGCCTGCTGCTGGTGTGGCGCCTGCTGCTCCGGCGCCTGCCGCAAGGCCTGGTGTTGGGGCACACGCTCCCGCGACTGGATCTGCGGCTCCAGGCGTTGCGCGTCCTGCTGCGCCTGCTGGTTCGACTGCTCATCCAGCGACGCACGCGACTGGCGCAGCGCCTGCCGCTGCGAAGCCTGCTGCATCCGCACCCGCGTCTCCTGCTTCAGCTACGGCTGGGCGACCTGGCGTTCCTCTCGGATCATCTGCGCCGCGTCCCGGCGTTCCGCTGCGGCCTGCTGCAGCACCGGGCGCGCCCGGAGGGGCACGTCCCGCAGCGGAAGCGCCTGGCGCGCCACGTCCTGCCGGCGCACCGTCAACATTGCAACGTTATCCATCACGTCCCGGCGCGCCTACTTCGGGGCCTGGGCAAGCTCGTCCTGGTGCGCCGCAAAGCATGCGCCCGGCTGGCGCCCCTCAGACATATCGTCCCAGCAGCGCGCCGCAGAGTCGTCCTGGTGGTGCGCCAGGGCAGCGTCCGGGTGGACCCGCTTCGCGATTCCCGCAGCGTCCTGGCAGCGGCGGCGGACCAGGCGGTCGCGATAATAAAGGACCAGTCGGCACGCAGCGCCCCGGCGCGGGAGTCCCCAAGGCGGAGCCAGGCAAGCCGCTTTATGCGCGTAAGCCGGCAGCGCGCGGGCGGCCGCTGATCGAGAAGCGCTACGCCGAAGGCGAGCGCAAGTTGCATCCAGTTCGTCCACGCGCTGGCGCAGGTCCAGGCGGACGCGCCACAGCCGTCGAACCAGTCGCGCCGGTAAAGCGTGAGCCGCGCGCGCTGACCGTAACGGAAGGAATTACCGTACGCGAGCTGGCGGAGAAGTTGGACATCCGTGCCAAAGACCTGCTGAAGACTTTACTCGACCGCGGCGTATTTGCGAGCATCAATCAGGCGCTGGACGTGCCAACGGCGACGAACCTGGCCGAGGCGTTCAACGGTGTGGTGCAAGTCGTAACCTTCGAAGAGCAACTGGTGCAGGAAGAGAAAGTAAAGGAAGAGCGCACCGGCAACGAGGTGCCGCGCGCTCCGGTGGTAACCGTGATGGGCCACGTAGATCACGGCAAGACGAGTTTGCTGGACGCCATTCGTGAAGCAGACGTGGCGGGCGGCGAAGCGGGCGGAATCACGCAACACATCGGCGCCTACGAAGCGCACGTGCAGGGCAAGCGCATCGTGTTCGTGGATACGCCGGGTCACGAAGCGTTCACGCGCATGCGCGCCCGCGGCGCGAAGGTAACGGACATCGTGGTGCTGGTGGTGGCGGCCGATGACGGCATGATGCCACAGACCGAAGAAGCGATTTCGCACGCGCGCGCTGCGGGTGTGCCGATCATCGTCGCGATCAACAAAGTGGATAAGCCGGACGCGCAAGTGGAGCGAGTGAAGCGCCAGCTTTCCGAAAAAGGTCTGATGCCCGAAGATTGGGGCGGCGACACGGTAATGGTGGAAGTTTCCGCCAAAACCAAGAAGAATATTCCCAAGCTGCTGGAAATGATTCTGCTGGTCGGTGACATGCGCGAATTGAAAGCCGATCCCGACGTTCCGGCGAAGGGAACTGTGCTGGAATCGCGCGTGGATAAGGGCCGCGGCCCTGTGGCCACGATGATCGTGCAGAACGGCACGTTGCACGTGGGCGATGTGTTTATCGTGGGCGCGGTTTATGGCAAGGTGCGCGCGATGTTTGACGATCGCGGCGGCGCGATCAAACAGGCAGGGCCTTCGACGCCCGTGGAAGTTCTCGGTCTGCAGGGCGTGCCCGAAGCGGGCGATCAATTCCAGGTGGCGGACGAAGCCAAGGCGCGGCATATCGTTGAGTATCGTCAGGGCAAGGCGCGCGAAGCGACTCTGGCGAAATCCTCTAGTGGCCGCTTGACGCTGGACCAATTGCACGAACAATTGAAAATCGGCGAAGTGAAGGAATTGCCGGTGGTCGTCAAGGCCGACGTGCAAGGCTCGGTGGAAGTGCTGAACGAAATGCTGCCCAAGCTTTCGAACGATCAAGTGAAGCTGAAAGTCATTCTGGCAAACGTGGGCGCGGTGAACGAAAGCGACGTGCTGCTGGCTTCCACTTCCGGCGCGGTGGTCGTGGCCTTCAACGTGAAGCCCGAGCGCAAAGCTGCGGAACTGGCGCAGCGCGAAGGCGTGGACATTCGCAGCTACACGATCATTTACGAATTGCTGGACGAATTGCAGAAGGCCGTGGCTGGATTGCTGGCGCCGATCATCAAGGAACAGCATCTGGGCCGCGCCGAAGTGCGCGATACGTTCCGCGTCAAGGGCGTGGGCACGATTGCGGGCTGTTCGGTGGTGGAAGGAATTATCCGGCGCGACGCGGAAGTGCGCGTGATTCGCGAGGCGGCGGTGCTGTTCACCGGACGGATCAATTCGCTGAAGCGCTTCAAGGACGACGCGAAGGAAGTACGCCAGGGTTTTGAATGCGGCATCGGGATTGCGAATTTCGCGGACGTGAAGGTGGGCGACAGTCTGGAATGTTTCACGGTTGAGAAGATCGCGGCGCTGCCCCCGCCACCTCCGCCGCGTCCGCGTGCGCCACGGCAGGAGAGCGCGTAACGAGCCGCCGCAAGAAGGTACCGCAGCGGCTAAGGCCGCCCGGTATTCGGAAAGAGAATGTCGTGGCTGAAGCCACGACCCACCAAGACTATCGAGCTGCGATTTTGACTCGAGCGCGCAGAATTTCTTGATGGTATAAGCTTCACCAGCGCAACGGGAGTTGTTGCGCCACACGGAAATGCCGATCGGCCTCCTTACCCTGGAAATCCATATACTGGATGCGCAGTCCCTCAAGGACAAGCGGCAAGTCTTGCGCAGCTTGAAAGACCGGCTGCGCGCTCACTACAATGTGGCCGTGGCGGAACTGGAACATCAGGAAACCTGGCAGCGCTCGCGAGTGGGCGTGGTGACGATTTCCAGCGACACGGGGTATCTGGAAAAAACGCTGGCGGAAATCGCGGCGGAATCGGAACGGCTGTTGGGGCGCGATTTGCTTTCGCAGAACGTGGAATATTTCGAAGACCAGGACGAGGAAGGCGCATGACGATCCAAGGACACCGCTCCGAACGCATCGCCGAAGAAATTCGCAATGAAGTGAGCCTGATGCTCGCCGGAGAATTGAAGGATCCGCGGCTGGCTGCTCCGGTCATGGTCACGGAAGTGCGCCTGGGCGCGGGCATGCGCACGGTGCGCGTGTTTGTGAGCCTGGCGGGCGACGAGGCGGAACGCGCCACGACGCTGGAAGGACTGCAGGCCGCTAAAGGCTACGTGCGGCATGAATTGGTGGAACGCCTGCACATGCGGCGCGCGCCGGAAGTGCTGTTCATTCTCGATGAGACGGAGGAGTACGGTAATCGCATCGAGAATCTGTTGCGTAAGGCCAGGAATCCCGAGGAGCATAGTTCGTAACGCAGCGATACTCCGCCGCAGGCCGAAGCCGGCCTTCGCTTTCGCAATCGGCGCGCAAAATTGAGCGCGCCCGCGGGCGGAAGTGGCCGCGGTAGCGGCTGCGCCACCAAACCATTCATGTCTCGCACACCCAAGCAACCTCCGGTTGATGGAATCCTGGTTATAGACAAGCCGTCGGGAAAAACTTCGCACGACGTGGTGGAATCCGTGCGCCAGCTCGCGGGATTTCGCGGCATCGGCCATTTGGGCACGCTCGATCCGCAGGCCACGGGCGTGCTGGTGCTGGCGCTGGGCCGCGCCACGCGCCTGGCGCGTTTTTACACCGGACGCCGCAAGCGTTACACCTGCGCGGTGCGCTTCGGATTTGAGACCGATACCTACGACGCCGATGGAGAAGCGTTGGGTCCGGACCTGGCCCCCGCATTGAACGCCGACGAAATTGCGGCATATGCGGCGCGCTTTCTCGGGAAGATCCAGCAGACTCCGCCGGCGTATTCCGCGAAAAAAATACTGGGGCGCCCCGCGCACGAGCTCGCGCGGAAAAATAAGCCCGTGAATCTGCAGCCCGTGGAAGTGGAAGTATTCGAATTTCGGCTGACGGCAGTGGAAGGTTTTGCCGCGCGATTTGTAGTCGAGTGTGGCGCAGGCACATACATTCGTTCACTGGCACATGAATTGGGAAAGCTGCAGGGAAGCGGCGCGCACTTGGCGGGGATTACGCGCACGGCCGTCGGTGAATTCACGCTGGATCAGGCCGTCTCGCTGGACGATCTGGCGCAGGATGCCAGGGCCGGGCGGTTGCTCGAGCGCGTGATTCCTCTGGAGAAATTGCTCACGGACTTGCCGCGCACGACCATACTGCCGGTGATCGAGAAGCGCGTGCGGCACGGCGCGAAATTCAATCTGACGCTCGCGCAGATTCAGCCGGGCCAAACCAACGTGGCGCAGAACGCGCCGGCCCAGCTTGATTCCGGCGATTGGAAGCCGGCGCGGCTGCGCGTTTTCAGCCAGCAAGGACGATTGATCGCGATTGCCGAGCCGGTGGTCCCGCGCACATATCAGCCGGTGGTGGTGCTGGAAGCTACGCCATAGCGCCAATCCGCTGCGCGCGGTACCAGCGCGAAGACGTGGCGCGCCGCCGTTACTGCCGCGGAGTGTTGTCCGGCTGCTGTTGTTGCGGCGGAACGGATGGCGGCTGCTCCGGCGGCGTTTGCACTGGCGGGGGCGCCGGCTGCGGCGTGGGTCCCGGTTGTGGCGGCGCGGCGGCTGGCTCCGTCGGTTGCGCAGCAGGATTCACGAATCCACTATTACGGCGTTCTTGAATCGTGGGGCCTAGCGCGCCGGGGCCGCCGAGTTGGCCGCGTCCTGCGTAGATCAAATGATCTTTGTTGCGCGTTGCGGAGTCCACAATCCGCGGCGTCACCAGAATCAATACCTCCGTATTCGAAAACTGGTTTGACGTGGCCCCTCCGACGATTCCGCTCAACGGCAGGTTTGCGATTCCCGGCGTGCCATTCAGCGTAGTCATGTATTGCGGCGCCAGATAGCCCGCCAGCAACGCGGACTCATCGGCGTGCACGCGCACGCTCTGATGAATTTCCTGATTATTCACCACCGGAATGTTGTTGAGGCTGTTGCCCGCCAGGCTGCTCTGCGTGAATTCAAATTGCAAGGAGACATCGCCGTTCTCGTGCACACGCGGAGTGGCTTTCACCTTCAAGCCGATGTCAATGTACTCCGCGTTGGGGAACTGCGTGCCCGTTGCACTGCCGGAAAGCAGGCTGATCAGCGAGGACGAGTCCAGAATCACCGATGCCGTGTTTGATCCGAAATTCGTAAGGACGGCGTCGGGCAGTCCATCACCATTGAAGTCGGCGGTGGCGATGGAATCGGGTGTCGTGCCCACCGGCACTTCGATGGCCCCATTGAAAAAGCCGCCACCGGCGCCGAGCAGCAGCGCAGCGGCATTGTCGCCGCTGGCGGTGACGAGCAGATCGGGAATACCGTCATCGTTGAAATCGGCGATGACAAAAGATGTTGGCGTGGTGCCGGCGGGAAAGTCCATTCTGGTGCCGCCCGGCAGGATGAAAGTGCCGTCGCCATTGCCGAGGAAAACGGAAACGCTATTGCCCACGGAATTCGCGCTAGTGGCAGCGCCGCTATCCGCCACCACCAAATCCAAATTGCCGTCCAGATTCACGTCAGCGGATCCGACGTAGACGGGGGTTACGCCGGTATCGTAGGTGATGCCGTTGGTGAACGCTCCCTTTCCGTTGCCGATGAAGATTTGCAGCGTGTTGTCGCTGGAATTGGTGACGGCCAGGTCAATGATTGTCGGCGCATTCGGATTGAAGGCCTGGGCCACGATGGAGGTTGGAGTGTTGCCAGTGGTGAGCGTCGTAGGGGTCTGAAAGGTCTCATCACCATTTCCAAGAAAAATGCTCACAGTATTCGCGTTCTTGTTTACCACGGCCAGATCCGAGAAACCGTCACCATTGAAATCAGCAACCGCGATGGCGGTGGGTCCCGCTCCAGCGGGCAGGGTCAAGGTTGGTTCCACTGTGAATGTGCCGTTCCCATTTCCGTGCAGGATGGAAACGGTGCCCGCAGTCTGGTTGGCGACGGCGAGATCTACGATCGTGTTGCTGGTGTCCGTCTTGGTGTTGAAAAAACCAGTAGAGATCCAGGTGGGACCTGCTCCGACGGGGATCGTGGTGGGAGTCAAGAATGTACCAGGAGTAGTGGGATTGCCGTCGTAGAGTGATAGCGTCCCGTCGGTGAAATTCGCGACGACGAAATCCTGAAAATTGTCGTTATTAAAATCGGCAGTTGCGACGAAGTCGGGATTCGTTCCGGTGCTGACCGTGATCACGGGCAAAGCCGAGTTGGGGGCGGATGCCGTCGGCGTCTGCGTAGCCACGGAATTGGCGTTACCAACCAGGCTCGAAGAAAACTGCGCCAGCGAAACGGGAAAGCGCTCGCCGACAAAGAACGTCGCAGGCTGGCCATCCTCGGCGCGCAGCAGAACCCGCCGGCCGGAGTGCACGGTCGAAAGAAAATTCGAAAGCGTGGTGGTGGCCCCGGGCAGTGTGTAGAAGAAGGTCGTCTTGCCACCGCCGAATGCCAACACCGGCGGAATCGAAGAGGCCGATCCAAAAACCTGCGTCAGCAAAGCATTCAGTGCCGTGGCGCCGCCCTGTTGTACAAGCTGCGCGGCGTTCGAGGGAATCGAATAAATTTTCGCGGTTTGCGGGCCGGTGATCCCGAAATCCACGTTGTGATTGCGATCCACTTCCATCACTTCGATTTCCAAGATCAGTTCGTCGGGCGGGCGTTGTAGATCTTCGATGATGCCGCTGGCCACCGCGATGGCTTGCGGCGAAGCGCGCATCGTCAGCGTGCGGCTCTTGGTGTCCAAGTCCGTGCGAGTAATGCCGGCGATTTCGCGGACGAGCCGCGACAGCTCGGTCATCTGCTCGTTCGTTTCCGAGGAAGCCAGCGGCACCGTGCGCACAATCGAGACTTCGTAGTCCTTGCGCTTCTGCGTCGTGTCGGGCGCCACAAAAAACAAGCGCTTCGTCAACGGCCTCCAAAAAGTGTTGGTCGCGCTTCCCAGAACGCGCGTGGCTGTCGCAAAATCCACATCCTGCAAATCCAGATGCACCGGGACCTCGCGCACGTCCACATCAAAGGCGACTTCGACGCCGAAGCGTTGCGCGATTTCCTGATATGCGGCTTGCGTTTGTCCGCGCAACGGAAAGGATTGCGTGCCAGGACGATGGTCGAGCTGAACGGCCGGCACCAGTACAGGCTCGGCGATGATTTGGCGCGCGCGACTGGGGTCCAGCGCTTCCAGTTCGGTCAGGCGTTCGCGGATCGTGCGGTTCGAAGGATCGAGCTGCATCGCATCGCGCAAGGCATGCAGCGCATTTGCGAAATGGCCGGCAACCGCCTCGCGTTCGGCGAGGTCAACTTTCATTTGCACCACCTGGCCCTTGGCGACGGCCTGCCGCACCAGATATTCGCGGCTGCTGGGGTCCCATTCCACGGCGTCGGAGTAGGCGTCGTAAGCGGCCTGCCAATCGCCGTTCTGCTCGAGTTTCAGGCCTTGTTTGTAGGCTTCTTTGCCCTTCTTCACGTCCTGTTTGCGGGGAGGCGAGGGAAGCTTTTGTTCGCGCGCCGAATTGCCGTTCGGCGCTGCAGGAGTTTGAGTCTGTTGCGTCGCAGCCGAGGATTTCGCGGCGGATTGCGGAGCAGCATTCAAAGACGGTAGGGCCAGCGTGGCCGCCAGTGAAAAAAACAAGGCAATTGCGAGCACCACGGCCCACTCCCGTGAACTCGGCCCGGTTTTCGCGCGGCTTTGTGGCCGCGTGTGGGAATGGTGCGGAGAAGTCATTCAGTTATAAGATGCTATTCTACAGGGAAACGTGAGCAAGGGATTAAGTGCATTGAATTTGCTTGATTTCGGGGCACCCCAGCGCTAGACTTAAATTTCCAGTTGCAACTGGTTTACAACTGGAAACTTTATGCTCTCCGCACTCCTGCTAGCTCTGCGCGAAGGCGTCGAAGCCGCTCTGGTTGTCGGCATCGTCCTGGTGTACCTGAATCGCACGGGCCGCCGCGCGCTTACCCGGTACGTTTGGGGCGGCGTGATGCTGGCTGTGCTGGCCAGTTTCGCCGCTGCGGTGCTGCTGGATCGTTGGCAGGTGAGTGAAGATGGCTTTGAAGGCCTGCTGATGCTGGTGGCGTCTGCGCTGGTGGTTTCCATGATCGTGTGGATGAACCGCGCGGCGCGCCATCTGAAGAAACACATCGAAGAGCGCGTGGAAGGGTACGCGCAGAAGTCCACGCGCGCCGGCGGATGGGCGATCGGCGCATTTGTTTTCATGATGGTGGTTCGGGAAGGCGCGGAGCTTGTGCTGGTTCTTCGCGCCGTGGAACTTTCCAGCGCCGGAGTGCAGGTTTGGATCGGCACGGCGATTGGAATTGCGATCGCCGTGGCTGTGGGTCTGTTCTTCTTTCAAGGCACGCTGCGAATTCCTTTGCAGCGTTTCTTCAGAGCCACCAGCGTGATTCTGATGGTCGTGGCGTTTCAGTTGGCGCTGACCGGCGTGCACGAGCTCAGCGAAGCCCTGTGGATTCCTTCCAGCAAGCTCGAAATGTCCACCATCGGGCCGATCGTGCGCAACGAAGTATTCTTCTTTGTTTTGATTCTGGGCGCTGCGGCGCTGGTGGCTCTGCGCGAGTGGTTCGGCGCAAAGCAACCGGCGGCGGATGAAGCCGCGAATCCCGCGGCGCGACGCATGCGCGAATATGAGTTCCGCCGGCAGCGGCGCTGGAGTTTCGCCGCGGCGATCTTGTGTGTCGGCGTGGTGGTTTCGTTTGCCGGGGACTATGTGTACGGGCGCGTTGCCGCGGCGCCTTCGCCGGCCCGAATGCTGACCGTCGAGGACAATCAAGTTCACATCCCACTTTCCGACCTTGCCGATTCCAGCCTGCACTTCTACACGGCGGACGTGGACGGCAGCGTGATTCGCTTTCTGGTGATTCACAAGCTGAGCGGCGATTACGCCGCCGCGCTGGATGCCTGCCAGATCTGCGGCACGGCCGGCTACCGCCAGGAAGGCCAGAGCGTGATCTGCCGGAATTGCGGCGCTGCGATTTATATTCCCTCCATCGGCCAATCCGGCGGCTGCAATCCCATCAGCGTGAAGTCCCGCGTGGAAGGAGGCGAAGTGATCGTGGACCTGTCGGCGCTGGGCGAAGCCGCCTCCAAGATTCACTCCTGACGCAATGTTTGCCCGCCTGCTTGGAGAATCCTTCGCGCGCAATCCGCGGCGAAAAGTGCTGACGGCTGCGGCCTTGGTGATCGGCATGGCCGTCGCCACGGCTACGCTGACAATTGCCCTGGAAGTGGGCGATCGGCTCGCGCGCGAATTCCGCAGCCTGGGCGCGAACCTTCTGGTCACGCCGGAATCGGATACTTTGCCGGTGGAAATTGGCGGCGTGGATTATCGGCCCGTGGATGAAGGCGCGTATCTGAACGAAGCAGACCTCGGCAAGCTGAAAACAATTTTCTGGCGGCACAATATTCTGGGATTCACGCCGTTCCTCGATGTTCCTGCGTATGTTTCGGAGACCGGTGGCGCAACGACCTTGATCGGCACGTGGTACAAGCACGAAGTGCCGGTGCCTGACGGAACGAAGTTCGAGACTGGTGCGAGTGCTACTCATCCCTGGTGGAAGGTACAAGGACGGTGGTTTCAGGATGGTGCTGATGAATGCGTCGTGGGAGCGGGCTTGGCCGAGAAATATCCTGCGGCCTTTGCGATCGGAAAGACCATCCACTTGACGCAGAACCAAGTTTCGGGCGACGGCCGCCCGCTGGTTGTCACCGGAATTATTTCCACTGGCGACGCGGAAGACAACGCGGTGTTGCTACCGTTGCCCGTGGCGCAGGAAATTTCCGGTCATCCCGGCAAATTCCGGCAACTCTTCGTTAGCGCGTTGACCAAGCCCGCCGATGCGCTGGCGGAACGCGGCGAGCGCGCGCAGACGGATAAGAATATTCAACTCACCCCCACGGAGTATGACCGCTGGTTCTGCTCGCCCTATATTTCGTCCATCGGTTTTCAGATTAGAACTGTGCTGCCGGGGACCGACGTGCATGCCATTCGGCGCGTGGCGGAAACCGAAGGCCGCATCCTCACGCGCGTCGGGACGCTGCTGTGGATTGTGACGCTGGCGGCGCTGGGCGCGGCTGCTCTGGCCATCGCCGCGACCTCCGCGACTACGGTACTCGAACGGCGGGCGGAAATCGGCGTGATGAAGGCGCTGGGCGCGAGCAACGCTTTGGTGGGAGGGATTTTCCTCGCCGAACAAGTGCTGCTGGCGATTGCCGGCGGAGCCATCGGGTTTTTTGTGGGCGCGGGTCTGGCGCGATTTTTGGGCGAAAGTGTCTTTGGGACGCCTGCTGCGCCGCGTCCGATTCTGTTTCCAGTCGTGCTGGCGCTTGCGGCGGTCATCGCGATGATCGGCAGCCTGGTTCCGTTGCGGCGCGCGGCGCATTTTCGTCCCGCCGTGATTCTGAGGGGCGAGTGATGTTCTGGCGGCTGGTATTTCAACTTTTGCGCGGGAGCCGCGGACGGCTGGGCGTCGCGATACTCGCGATTGTCAGCGGAGCAGCGGTAATCTCCGCGCTGCTGAATCTGGATCTCGGCGTCCAGAATAAATTGACGCAGGAGTTCCGCACGCTCGGAGCGAACATTGTGATATCTCCGGCAAGTGGCGCGCCAGCGCAGATCAGCGGAGCTGAAGTGCCCAGCTTGATGCCGGAGCGCGATGTGCTGGCGGCGCTGCAACAGCTGCCATCGGCGCAGGTGTCCGCTGCCGCGCCGTATCTCTATATTGTTGCGCGCGCGCAAAATATTCGGGTCGTGGTGGCGGGCACTTGGCCGGATCAGGCGCAGAAGCTCGACGCCACGTGGAAGCTGGAAGGGAACTGGGTTCGGTCGCGCGAGGATCAATCGCAGTGTCTCGTGGGCCGCAACGTCGCGCGGCGAATGCAGCTCGCGCTGGGAAATCCGCTCGAGCTGCATTACATGGACCGCAGCGCGCAATGCAGGGTCGCGGGCATCGTGGATGCGGGCGGCTCCGAAGACAATCAAGTTTTCGCGAGCCTAAGCGCGGTGCAATCGCTTGCAAACTTGCCGGGGCAGATCGGCGTTGCGCAACTAAGCGTGACGGGCACAGCGCAGATCGTGGCTGATTACGCCGCACGCTTGGCCGCCGCGCTGCCGCAATATCAAGTACGGCCCATCCGCCAGGTGACCGAAGCGGAGGGCGCGTTGCTCGGCCGCATTCGTCTCCTGATCGTTTCCATGGTGCTGCTAATCCTGATTCTCACGGCGCTGTGCGTGCTGGGCACGATGGCCGCGCTGGCGATGGAAAGGCGCAAAGATGTGGGCCTGATGAAATCGCTGGGTGGCTCGATCTCGCGCATTGTGGGAATCTTTCTCGCCGAGGTGGGCGTGCTGGGCGCCGTCGGCGGACTGCTCGGCACAATTTTAGGCGCGGCTCTCGCGTACTGGATGGGTCTGCGCGTATTTGGCACAGCGATTTCGCCGCGCTGGGAAGTTTTCCCGGCGACGATCGCGCTGATGATTGTGGTGACGCTGGCGGGCGCGCTTCCGTTGCGCATGCTGGGCAACGTGAAGCCGGCGGAAATTTTGCGAGGGGAATAGAGGAACGTGGCGACGCTCGTCCAGGTGGAAAATCTGCGCAAGGAATTCGGAAACGTGCGCGCGCTCGACGGAGTTTCTTTCCGCGTGGATGCCGGCGAATGGATCGCCATCATGGGGCCATCGGGCTCGGGCAAGACCACGCTCATCAATATTCTTGGCGGGCTGGATACGCCGACGGCTGGGCAAGCGGTTGTGGACGGCACCGACGTGGCGCGCCTCGACGAAGCAGGGCTGACGCGTTTCCGCGCCGAAAAAATCGGCTTCATCTTCCAGCAATTCCATCTGGTGCCATATCTGACGGCGGTGGAAAACGTGATGCTCGCGCAGTATTTTCACAGCACCACGGACGAGAAGGAAGCGCAGCAATCGCTGGAGCGCGTGGGCCTGGGCGACCGCATCGAGCACCTGCCTTCGCAGCTTTCCGGCGGCGAGCAGCAGCGCGTTGCGGTGGCCCGCGCGCTGATCAATCATCCCAAACTGATTTTGGCGGACGAGCCCACCGGAAACCTCGACGAGGCAAACGAGGAAATCGTGCTCAGCCTGCTGCGCGAACTGCACAACGAAGGCCACACGATCCTGATGGTGACGCACGCTCCGTCCATCGGCCGCCTTGCCGACCGCCGCATCGAATTCGCGCATGGGCATTTGGTGCAAGCTGCCGTGGCGTCTTTGAAACCTGAACTCGCCTGACCGCGTGACCGGGCGCAACTATGGCACACTATGTTATTGGAGACCCGACCGTTCGAGAATCAACGGTGGCGCAAGTGAAAGTTAACTACGACACGAAGACGGACACGCTCAGCTTCATTTTCAAGGAAAATGCCTCCGTTACCGAAAGCGATGAAGGAAAGCCCGGCATCATACTCGACTACGATGGTCAGGGAGATCTGGTTTCGATGGAAATCCTCGATGCTGCGCGACGCGTCACGGAAGCCAACAGGGTAGATTTCCAAATCGCGGGCTAGACTTTCAATGCCAATCGCACAAGACGCACGAAAAAAACCGCTGAGCATCAAAGTACACGTCTCGACGGGCGAAGGCGTGGAAATCGCCTGGTCGGACATGCACACCAGCCGCTACGATTTTCCGTACTTGCGGGATCATTGTCCTTGCGCGCTGTGCAACGACGAGCGCGAGAAGAAAGCCAAGAGCGGCGCCAGCAGCAGCTCGGCGTTGCTTCCCATGTACAAGCCGCGCGTCACGGCCAAGAGCGCCAACGCGGTGGGGAACTACGCGCTGCAGATCCAATTTTCCGACAGTCACGCGACGGGAATTTTCAGCTTTGAGCACCTACGCGAGATTTGTCCCTGCGAAGCCTGCGAGCGCGATTTTCGTTCGGCGGCAAAAGAAACGACTGCGTAATGCGCCGTTTGCGCCGCGCGCAACAACCGGGCGCATGGCACACGGTTGAAAAACCGGCGAGTAGTTACCTTTAGCAGTGGCACTTCCGCCGCGAGACTTCCTTTTTGGCCGCTTTTCAACGTATAGTTCCTGTCCACACTCAATCGCGTATGGTTTCCAATTCCACAGGTCCCACATTCACGCCGGGTCGCGCCCGTCCCGTAACGAAAGTCTTGGTGGCCACTACGGCCATGCTGGCTTTCATATCGTTTTGGCGCGCGGCGGCCATCGTGCTGAACGACCTGGCTTCTTCCGCTTATTACGCCGGCGGCGAGGCCGAGCAGTTCATAGGCAAGACGGCGCCGTGGTTCATCCTGGGCATCATGCTGTTCTCGTATGCGGTGCGCGCGATCTACGTGGAAAGCTGCAGCATGTTCGTGCGCGGCGGCGTGTACCGCGTGGTGAAGGAAGCGCTGGGCGGGACGCTCGCGAAATTCTCCGTTTCCGCGCTGATGTTCGATTACGTGCTCACCGGCCCGATCAGCGGCGTTTCTGCGGGGCAATATCTGGTCGGTGTGATCAACGAACTTTTCCACCATGCCAGGTCGACGATGCATTTGAACGTGGACGCGACGGCCGCGACCGTGGCGATCGTCATCACGCTCTATTTCTGGTGGGAGAACATCAAAGGCGTTCCGGAATCCAGCGGCAAAGCTCTGCGCATCATGCAACTCACGACCATCATGGTGGTGGTCCTAATCAGCTGGTGCTTTTACACGCTGTGGGTGCGCAGTGGCTGGAGTCTGCCTCCGTTGCCCAACGCGCATAACATGAAGCTCGACGGCGGCTCGCTCGGCTGGCTGGACCGCTATCACTGGGCGCACACGATTACCTTGATCATTATCTTCGTCGGCCTGGGTCATTCGGTGCTGGCGATGAGCGGCGAAGAATCCCTCGCGCAGGTGTATCGCGAAATCGAGCATCCCAAGCTGAAGAACCTGAAAAAAGCGGGGCTGGTGATTTTCATCTACAGCCTGGTGTTCACTTCGCTGGTTTCCTTCTTCGCGGTGATGATCATTCCGGACAGCGTGCGCGGAAACTTTACCGAGAACCTGATCGGCGGCCTGGCGATGCACCTGGTCGGAAGTTTTCCGGTGCGGCTGACTTTCCACGTATTCGTTGTGGTGGTCGGCACGCTGATTCTTGCCGGAGCGGTGAACACCGCGATCGTCGGTTCCAACGGCGTGCTGAATCGCGTTTCCGAAGATGGAGTGCTCACTGATTGGTTCCGCCATCCGCATCCGCGCTTTGGCACGACGCACCGCATCATTAATTTGGTGGTGGCGTTTCAGATCGTCACCATCATAGTCAGCCGCGGCGACGTAACATTTCTCGGCAACCTGTATGCCTTTGGCGTGATCTGGAGTTTTTCGATGAAGGGCATCGCGGTCCTGGTGCTGCGTTACACGCATCCACAGGATCGCGAATACCGCGTGCCGCTCAACCCGGTAATTTTCGGCAAGGAAATTCCCATCGGCCTGGGGATGATCACGCTCGTGCTGGTGACGATCGCGATTATCAACCTCTTTACGAAACCGCAAGCGACCATCGCAGGCATCATTTTCACGGTGGTGCTGTTCACGGTTTTCGAGATTTCTGAGCATCGCATGCGCATGCACGCCGCGGGCGCCGCGCACGTGGAGCTCGATCAGTTCAATCTGGCGCAAGAAGCGGAATTGACTCCCACCAGTGTCGGCGTCGCGCCGGGAAGCATTCTGGTTCCGGTAAGCACTTACTACGCGCTGTACCACCTGGAAGCGGCGCTGCGGCGAGTTCGTCAGAAGCAAGCAGAGATCGTGGTGCTGCACGTGCGCATGTTGCGCCGCGCCGCCTCCGGCGAATACGATCTAGCTCCGGACCAGCTTTTCAGCACCATCGAGCAATTGCTTTTCACGAAAGTGCTGGCGCTGGCGGAAAAAGAAGGCAAACCGGTGCGGCTGGCCGTGGCCGCGGCGAACGATTTGTGGGAAGGCATTCTGCGCACCTCCATGAACTTGCAGTCGAGCACCATCGTGGCGGGCAGCTCATCGAAAATGCCAGTGACGGAGCAGGCGCGCGAAATCGGACTCGCCTGGGAGCGCATGCCCGAGCCGCGCCCGCGCGTCACCCTGGAAATTTTCACGCCCTCCGGCCAGGAGCAGATTTTCTATCTGGGTCCGCACGCGCCGCGGCTGACACCCAAGGAAATTGATTTGCTGCACAGAGTCTGGCTGGAATTAAGCGACAAACTGCCTGGCGAGGAAATTCATCACCACGACATCATTCATTTCGCGCTGGGAGAAGTCGAGCGGGAGATGGCGCAGGGCGAAACGGACGCCGTGCTCGAGCGGCTGCGCCAGCACGTGCATGAAATTGGCGACCGCCGGCTGGAGACAGGCGACGCGCCTAAGAAATTGCCAGAAAGCTGAGTCCGCGCCCGAACCTCGTTCTTGCCTCTCAGTCGCCGAAACGCGCAATCCAAAGACCGCAATCGAAAGCCGCAATCGCCTACGCGCGCAGTTCCGACGTGCAGTTCGGGCAGCGCGTCGCCTTGAGTGAAATCGAAGAAGCGCAGTACGGGCATTCCTTCGTGGCCGCCACGGGAGCAGGCGCCGGTTTGTTCCAGCGGTTCACCATTCTCACCACCAGGAATACGGCGAACGCTACGATCAGGAAGTCCACCACGTTGTTCAGAAAAAGTCCGTAATTGAGCGTGGGCGCTCCAGCGGCTTTCGCTTCGGCCAGCGTGGCGTAGGATTTGCCAGAGAGATTCAGGAATAAGCCGGCAAAATCAATCTTTCCAACGATCAGGCCGATCGGCGGCATGATGATGTCCGCCACCAACGACGTGACGATTTTCCCGAACGCGGCGCCGATGATGAAACCAACGGCCAGGTCCAACACGTTTCCCTTCATCGCAAATTCTTTGAACGCTTTCAGCATGGTTGTTCTCCTCGCATCTTATTGCGCGCCGCAATGAGCAACCGGTTCCGTGCCATGGGGTGAGCCGTGCTTGCTCCGCATCCCGTGCTGCTGCGGCGGAGGTTATCCGGAACGCGCACGGCTGGCAAGCGCGAATGGGATCGCTTTCTTTTTTGTGGGGTGCCGGGAAATCAACGCCGCGCGACCGAAATCGCCGCCGCGAGCACGCCGCGCAAGACAAGTACGCCGCCGGCCAGGACAAACAACTGCGACGCATGACGCGCGGGGACGAACGGCACGGCGAGAATAAAGATGCCCACCAGCGCGAGCGAACCGGCGCGAATCATGGTCTCCAGGCGCGCGGCTTTCGCTTCGGGCCGCGTGGCCGCCCGCACGCCCCAAAATATGAAGATCGCACCCAGCGCCACCACGCCTCCGGGGCGCGCGGGCAGCCCAATCCGGCCCGTCGCGGCCAGCAAGATCAGCAGCGCGCCCAGCAGCAGCACAATGAATTCGCTGAGAAGTCGAAAAAGATTGCTCGGTGTCGCCATGCACGTGTTCAGTCCGCGCGCCATTATCAGACAAGCCGCCGACCGACGCAATCGGGTGCCGTGTGATCGCCCTGCCAGCCGGTGGTGCAGGAGCGGGCGCTGGCGGGTCGGGCGCGCAATGATACAATAGGTGTTTAGTTTGGTTCGCCGCGCCGGTTTGCATCATCCAAATACCTGGGAGAAAATTCAGTGCACAAGGTAATTATCATCGGCAGTGGTTGCGCCGGGCTGACTGCGGCGATCTATGCGGCCCGCGCGGATTTGCATCCGTTGGTGCTGGATGGCTACGAGCCGGGCGGCCAATTGTCGTTGACGACCATGGTGGAAAATTTCCCAGGGTTTCCTGACGGCATTTTGGGGCCGGAATTGATCGAGAATTCGCGCAAGCAAGCGCAACGCTTCGGCGCTGAGTTTCAGTCCGGCGCGGTCACCTCTGTGGACCTGAGCCGCACGCCGTTCACCGTGGTTGCCGGAAAAGAGACGTACGAAACCCAGAGCCTGATCATTGCAGCGGGTGCGTCGGCGAGGATGCTGGGCATCGAATCGGAGCGGCACCTGCTGGGACACGGAGTTTCCACCTGCGCGACGTGCGACGGTTTCTTCTTTCGCGGGAAAGACATCATCGTGGTGGGCGGCGGAGACACCGCAATGGAAGAGGCCACGTTCCTTACGAAATTCGCGAAGAAAGTCACGCTGCTCCATCGCCGCAACGAATTCCGCGCCACCAAAATCATGTTGGATCGGGCGCACGCCAACGAAAAAATCGAGTTCCTCACGCCTTACGTCATCGAGGAAGTTCACGACGTGAACAGCAAATCCGTGGAAAAAGTGAGAATCCGCAACACCGACACGAACGTGACCAGCGAAATCGAGACCTCCGGCGTTTTCGTCGCCATCGGCCACGATCCGAACACCAAGTTATTCAAGGGCCAGCTCGCTATGGACGAAAACGGCTACCTGATCACTCATGACGGCCCGAAAACCAACATCGAAGGCGTTTTCGCCGCGGGAGATGTGCAAGATCATCACTATCGCCAGGCCATCACCGCGGCCGGTTCCGGTTGCATGGCCGCTATCGAAGCGGAACGTTTCCTGGAAAGGCACAGAGGCTGACGCAGCTGTCTCATTTGCTGCATAATGCAGAGTTCATGCCGTCACAACTGCACCAGTTGTTCCAATCCCAATTCATGAGGCTCGGCCTTTTCTGATGCGCGCGCTCCTGCTGCGTCTATCGGAGAGCAAGCGCCTCGCGCCGCTGATGATGCGCAGTAGTGTGAGCCGCCGCGTCGCTCGCCGCTTCGTAGCCGGTGAAACTCTGGACGACGCCCTGGTAGCCGCGCGGGAAGTGAATCGCGCGCTGCAGCTCGCCAGCCTGGATTTGCTCGGCGAAAACGTATCGGACGAAGCCGGCGCGCGGCGTGCCGCCGACGAATATATTGCGATCTTCGACCGCATCGCGCAGGAACACCTGGACGCGAATATTTCGTTAAAGCTGACGCAGCTCGGCCTCGACCTGAACGAAGCGCTCTGCCAGGAACTCCTGGAAAAAATCGTCGCGCACGCCGCCAGCCAATCGAATTTCGTGCGCGTGGATATGGAAGGCTCGGCCTATACGCAGCGCACCGTCGAGATGGTGAAGCGTGTGCGCTCCGTGCACACGAACGTGGGCACCGTGATGCAGGCGTATCTCTATCGCGCCGAGAAGGACGTGCAGGATTTACTTGCCGTGGGTTGCCGGCTGCGGCTTTGCAAGGGAGCTTACCAGGAGCCGCCCGAGGTGGCGTTCCCGAAGAAGGCCGACGTGGACGCCAACTACGTGAAGCTGATGAAAATACTTTTGGCAAGCGGGTTTTATCACGGCATCGCTACGCACGATCCCGCCATGATTCGCGCCACGCTGGATTTTGTGCGCGAACAAAATATCAAGCGCGACCGCTTCGAATTTCAGATGCTTTACGGCATCCGCACCGATTTACAGCAGAAATTGGTGCGCGGCGGATTCCGCGTGCGCGTGTATATCCCGTTCGGCGTGGACTGGTTTCCTTACTTCATGCGCCGCTTGGCTGAGCGGCCCGCCAATGTGACATTCTTCCTGCGCAATCTGCTGCCGCGTTCCTCAGAGAAGAGCAACGCACGCTCTTCGTTGGGCTCATGATCCTTTGGGCGCGGGACCGTTCCTGGCGTCGTTGTCGTAGTTTTGGTAGGTCACACGCGGAACACACGATCGCCTTTCCCGCATATTTGACCTCAACCACGGTATTCGTCGGATCTCTCGGGCCGATATGTTTGAGCGCCGCGCTAAACAGGTCCCGCTGACGAACTGGCGTCGCGCCGGGAACAATAATGATTACACCGGCGTGCCACGGTCCCTATCCGTGCAAGGCGAGGCAATCGGACCGATCGTTGGTTACAAACGCGTAGTCCTGTGCGCGGATTGTCGCGATAGGTTGCCAATCTTTGGAACGGCCGAGCCCGAGATAATTGACAGGATCTGCCAAGTGGCCCGCGGCGTGCGCGACCTCGACCAAGGATGTGTGCAGGCATTCATCGATCAAGAACTGCACTGTCACCCCGCCAGGGCGCGGCCATCCCGGGTCGGACGAATCGGCCCTCGTTTTGCCCCAGGGCGGGAAGCAGGACGCCCTCGCCGCGGGAAGGCTTGAACGTAAAGCGGAGCGAGTTCGATTTTCTCTTGATCCAGAGCTGGGTAGCCATCCAGAATCTCCTCCTTCTTCGCTCCGCGATTCAACATCTCGGCAATCAATGCGACGGGAATACGTGTCCCGCGATAGACAGGCGCACCGCGCATGATCCCAGGATCGGAAACGATCATGTTCTCCGCACGCTCAAGCTTCCTCAGGTCCAACTCGAGTTCCAACCGCACTGGCTTGACTTGAATCACCACGGCTGAACCTTCCGGAAGAACCACCGCGTCAACTTCGGGGGAGGACTCAATCTTGCTGGCGATCGCACGGCGCGCAGCGAGTGGCAAGAGCCGCACGCCTTAGGCTTCAAGCCGGAGATAAAGCACTTGCCCGCGACTGAGCATTCGTTGGATGGAACGGCCAGCGCGGCGGCGTCGCGGCCGAATGAGGCGACGCTCGATAAGCTTATGAACAGCGGGGAGGGACAGGTTCGCAACGGCCGAAGCTTGCGCCGGGGTATATTCAGCCGGGTTCATTCCTTTAATCTACCCCGGGAGGGGACAGAATTAACAGGCTGAGCGCGGGCCCAGGAAACGGCCCGAAGGGTACCCACTACCTAAGACGCGGCATAATCCGGAGACTCGTTTTGCGCTACGACTTGCGGCAGATGGCGACGCCATCACGCAGCGGGACGATCACGGGAAAAAGTTCCGGCGAACTGTAGACCGCGCGGTTAAATTCCAGAATGCCGCGCGTATTGTCATCCTGGGGCGGCTGGGTGACGCGGCCGGACCACAGCACGTTGTCCGTGATCACCAGGCCTCCGCTCTTCAGCCGAGGCAAAGCCTTCTTCAGCGCCGCGGGATATTGATGTTTGTAAACGTCTATCAGGATGATGTCGAACGTGCCGTCGGTAGTGTCAATCAAATCGACCGCTTCTCCGGTCATAAATCGGACCTTCTTGCTCACGCCGGCGCGTTCGAAGTTCTTACGCGCCAGTTCCGCGTTTGCCGGGTCGCCATCGGTGCAGTAAATTTCCGCGCCCGCTCCGGCCGCGCGCGCGAACCAGATCGCCGAATATCCGATGGCCGAACCCATCTCAAAGATTCGCTTCGCTCCGGAAATCTTGGCCATCAGCGCAAGCAGCCGCCCGCAATCCGGCCCGATGATGGGGATGTCGCGCTCCTGCGCGTACTTTTCGATATCCGCTAGCACTTCATCGCGCTCCGGCAGCAGGCTCGACAGATATTTTTCGACTTGCGGTTCCAGAATTCCCGGCATTTTCGCCCCTAGGTCTGCGCAGTGAAGTGCGAGCTGGTTTCTCCGATGGATTCACCGGGCTTCAGAACGTGTATTTCCAGGCCGCTGATGTCTTGTGTGAGCTGGCGAACCTGTTCGGGCCGGCCCACCAGCTGCGGAAACGTTCCGAAGTGCATGGGGATCACGTGGCGCACGTTCAAGAAACGAATCGCCATGGCGGCTTCGCGCGGGCCCATGGTGAAGTGATCACCGATCGGCAGCAGCGCCACATCCGGCGCGTACAGCTCCGCGATCAGCTTCATGTCGCTGAACAGTGCAGTGTCGCCGGAGTGATATATCGTTAGGCCGCCGGGAAGCCGCAGCACGTAGCCGCAAGCTTCGCCGCCATAGACGATGTGATCGCCGTCGAGTATGCCGCAGGAATGCACGGCGTTGACCATGGTCACTTCGATTTCGCCGACTTTCTGCGTGCCACCTTTATTCATCGCGTTAGTGTTCTGCACGCCTTTTGATTCCAGCCACGCGCACAGCTCATAAATCCCTACGACTTGCGGTTTGAATCGCTTCCCAAAGTCCACGGCGTCGGCGATGTGATCGAAATGTCCGTGGGTGATGAACATGGTGTCCACATGCTCGAATTTCTTTTGCGCTTCAGGGCAGAGCGGGTTCGTGAGAATCCAGGGATCCACCAGAATTACTTTGCCGCTGGGAGTGTCAATGCGAAATGCCGCGTGCCCCAGCCAGGTGAGTTTATTGCCGCGGGTGTGAAGCATTCGTGCGTGCCTCCTATTTTTACGATTGGCCGAAAACGTTGCGAATTACTGCGTGCCGCCGTGCCCGGTATCGCCTGCGGCGCCTGCCGGGCCGAGCGTCGCGCGGAACGCTTGCTCGAAAACGGCTTGCGGCCGCGTGCCCAGGAAGAATCCCAGGATCTGTCCGTCGCGGCCGTAGAAAATTGTCTGCGGCATGGTGCCTTTCCACTCCGGGTTCACGCCCTCGTAGAATGCGTCCAGATCAATCCCGGGCTTCTGGCGGTAGTTGGGGAATTGCGGCTGCGTGCGCGCGATGAATCGGCGCACCAGGTTCATATCCGATTCGTCGTCCATGTCCACGCCAATCACGCTGACGCCTTGCGGTTTGAATTCCTTGGCCAGCTCCACAATCATGGGGTATTCATCGCGGCACGGCTCGCACCACGTGGCCCAGAAATTCACCACCAGCGGCTTCCCTTTATATTTTGCAAGAAGTTGACGGTAGCCGGGGAGGTCAATCAGCGGCGGATCGGCGGGGCCAGCGCCCTTGCCCGCGTGCGGTGCGGTTTTGCCCGCATCCGTTTGCGTGCGCCCGGGGCGAGCGGCAACAAGCGCCAGAATCAGGACCGCTGCGAACGCCAGAAGAATCCGACCGTGAAGCCGCGTGCGTCCGGTATCGTCTCTCATGCAGCCATTCTATCGGTTTGAATGTACCGGCGGCAACCCGATGGGGCGCTGCTCGCCAGCGTCGGGCAATGGCTCAGTTTCCGTTTGCTCGGGTGGTATCAATTCCCCCCGTTCATGGGCACCTAGAATGCGAGCGATCGCCTCGCTGTTAGCGCCGATTTTGATTCTTGCGAGCGTGTCGGCTGCGCAGGACGTTCCGTTGGGAGACGTGGCGCGCGCGGCGCGTACCGAGAAGTCTCAGGCACCCCATACGAGCAAAGTCCTCACGAACGAGGACTTTGGCCCGCATCTGGAGCCAGTACATGAGAACGAATCGGTAATCCTGGTATTTGGCGAGTCGAGCAAAGTGCAATTCGGAGGCGCTGTAGCATGTTGACCGCAGCCCACACCCGGCCGCAAGTGGCTAGGTCTTCTGTTTTGGCTCAGCGAGCAAGCGCGCGGAATAAATTTTTCACTGCCGAAGGGTTTCGATCGCCTAACGCCGCTTCTGCAGTTTGGCGGCCACGCAGGCAAAACGATCCGTCGGCTTGGTTAAAAGCTGATCTTCAGGATCTGACCGTTATTGCCTACGAACCAGCCCGCATGCTGATTCGCAAAAGCGACGGCCCAGTAGCCACTCGCTCCGGGTATGGGAACCCAAGTGATACCCTCATCGGGAGTAAAAGCAGCTTCTCCTGAGGTGAAGTCCGGCTCCGTCTCGGTGGTGATCACCACGGCATGCTCGAGCTCGTCGCCGTAGCCGAAGCCTTCATCGCCACTCTGGTGCATGCCGCGGACATAGGCCAGGCAGAATATGGCTCCCTGCACGGGCGGCGCGTTCGTAAGATTCCATGTTCGGCCGCCATCAGCAGAGGTTGCCGTGTCGGCGCTGGTGTTTGAATTCAAATCGCCGCCGCCGACGATTCCGTGACGGGAGTCGCGAAAGGCCACCGAGATTCCGCCAGCGCTGGGCGAGCTCACCAGCGGGGTGTCATACGCGTTCCAAGTATTGCCTCCGTCTCTGGTGGCGAGGATCCTGGCAATCGTCGAGCCGCCGGTGGTAATCCAGGCATTTGTTTCGCCCTGCGCGGCAATGCAGGTTCCGCTGGCCGCAAACGAGGCTTCGCCGGGAAGCGCAGGCGGCATATTGGCGGCGATGGACTCCCATGTGTTTCCATTCTTCGTGCGAATGTCAGGAAATACCCCGTTCCCCGAATCGCTGTGCGTGATCCCCCGGTCCGGAGTCCAGAACGCGAAGCAATCATAGAACGCAAGGGGATCCTCATTCATGAATTGAATCGTCCAATGCGCGCCGCCGTCAGTGGTTTTGTAAACCCGAAAGTCCGTGGTGTCGTTTCCAATGGACATGAGATAGGCAACCTCGTCGCTCACGCCGTGCACATCGCGGAATTGCTCGTTTTCAGCTCCCGGCACGACAGCGGATTTCCAGTGTTCCCCGCCGTCAGTCGTGACCACATACGTACCGCCAGTTCCGGCTGCCCAGACCACACGGTCGTTCACTGGACTGACAGAAATTAGCAGCTGCGTAGTGCCGCTTTGCTGCGGAGTGAGTTTGGGCGGATGAAGTTTCCCGGGCTCTTGCGCAAACGCTGCGGAGGTAGTAATCAGGAAAATGGCCAGCGAATATTTCAACATAGGACTCCCCCGGACGAGAATTCGTAGCGTGGGGCAGTATAGGAACGTCGCAGCGGAGTGTCAAGCTGGAGAAGCCTGGAGAAGCCTGAGCCTCGATGCAGCGTCGGGAATTATTGTGGACCGCTAACCAGTAAACGCCTGGGTTCTGATTAACGCTGCGAGCGCAACGGGCGATGCAACGCCATCTAGTCGCTTGATACGATCGTATTTCCGCCAGAGAACCGATGGGCCTGGCCGCACCCAATTAGTTCCTGACAGGGTAGTGTTCTGTTCGAATCAACGCTTGCGAACGACTGCAGCTTTTGAAGCTCGTCCCAGTAGACTTCGAATCAATGTGCGCCATTTGCGCGCCAGCCTGGACCAACACTACTCAGCTATCGCGGCGCTTAATCAGACAACAAAACTTTGTTTTGGGCTCGCAGACGGGGCTACTCGGCGGAATCTGAGCGTCGCACTAGCGCGGAATCAATGGCCGCGGCCAGCTCTGTTACTCCGTCAGGCTTTGCAAGGACGGCGTCAATGCCGAGCGCAGAGGTAAGGTACTTCCCAACGTTCTCGCTATACATCGTGAATAATATAATGCGGGTTTCCGGTATCGCGGCTTTCAGCACGGACGCAACTTCGGCGCCGTTCAACTCTGGCATCGCCAGGTCAAGCAGAATCAGATCCGGGTTGAGTGTCATCGCTTGCTGCACTGCCTCGCGGCCGTTGACTGCCTCACCGCAGACAACCACGTCCCCGCGTGTTGATAAATACCGTTTGAGGATTTGTCGAACCGTGTCGCTATCGTCCGCTATCAGTACATGTTTGTGCTGCCCTGAATTCATATCTAGGAAGCTACTCCAGCAAGCTTCCACTACGGAATACAATGTTCAATGTAGGGCACCTGGCAATACAAAATTAGAGCCATCTACGTCCACATAAAGGGGCTATAGCGTCGGCAGAGTCAGCCGTGTGGTTCGTTGATTTGCGCGATACCGTGCGTGACACTGCATTCCCACTCGTTTCATTGCCAATCGCTTATCTCACCGGCCTCGGCTACGTTGGCTGGGCGCGATCTTCGCTGAATGGCTCACCAACCGCTTCGGGCCGGACCACGCAGTTCCAGATTCCATTGCCCGGAAGTGCGTCGGATAAGCTACCTAGAACATTCGCATCAATCGCCCTTGTTCTCCTGAACGATGTTGCCTCCATCAACCACCAAGACTTGTCCAGTAATGTAGGAAGCTTCGGGCGAAGCCAGAAAACAGACCGCGGCAGCCACTTCCTCCGGCGTGCCGGAGCGGCCGAGCGGCGTATGGAGACCTGCGATTTTTTCGTACGGCGTCGAGGACGCCGTTGCGATCCAGCCGGGAGCCACGCCATTAATCGTGATTCCATCGCCGGCCGTTTCCAGCGCGACGCCGCGCATCATCCCGTCCATGGCCGCCTTCGCCGCGCCATAAGGCGCGTCACCCGGGTTGCTAGAAAGTGGTCCCGTCACCGAGGTGACATTCACAATCCGGCCGTACTTTTGCCTGCTCATTCCAGGCAACACCGCGCGGGTCATGTAGAAGGCAGTGTGCAATGTAAGCGCAATTTGGTTTTGCCACTCCGCGAACGAGGTTTCGACCAGCGGCTTGCTTTTCGTGGGCCGGCCAGTTTGCGCCATGCCGGCGTTGTTCACCAGGATATCAATGCGGCCGCACCGCGAGAGCACCGCATCGGCCAATCTCGCCACATCGGTTTCGACGGTGAGATCAGCAATGTAGGAAAGAACTTCCTCGCCGTCGCCGTTGAGCTCCCGCGCGCGGGCATGAATGCGATCCGTCGTGGAAGTAATTACCACGCGCACCCCCGCAGCTTGCAGTCGCCGCGCAACCGCGAAACCAATTCCTTCGGCGCTTCCCGCGCCGGTAACGATCGCTGTCTGTTTGTTTAGGGGTAAGTGCATAGGGTTCTGAGGAAGTCATAATACATCGTTCACGAAAGATTCCGATTCGGCTCCTTCCCTACTCCGCAGTTCCGCGGCGCTCCCGGCTCGCCAGTTGCAGAAGTAACCAGACTGGTCTGGTAACGCCACTTACCGAGAGTTAACCGAACGACTCGACTGAAGCCCCGACTGTGTTTGAATTTTCATGGGGCCCAAGCCGTTATGGTACCGTATTGGAAATTGCCCGCAGGAGGAAACGCATGGAAATCCCTGCCTTCCGAATCGTTTTGTGTGCCTTCGTTTTGTCCCTGCCGCACGCTCTCGCACAAGACAAACCGAAACCACACGGCGAAGGCGCTGTTATTGCGGCCAGGCCCGAAGACGTCAGCAGCATCGAGGCAATCGTCAGCACGGACTACGAGTGTGTCTCCGGCGGAATCGGAGTCGCGAGACGGTGGGCGCGAGACTTCAGCCTCTACGACCCGTTTGCGCGGTCGTTCGTTCCGTCCAAGGATGAAAAGACGGGCGCGCTTGTCGTTTGGCACCCGACGCAGCAGGAATACGCGGACGAATCCGATGCGCAGCTTGTGCGCGACGGGTTCAGTGAACATGAGGTCGCCCACAAGATTTACAAGTACGGGAATGTGGCGACAGTCTTTAGCAGTTATGAAGTATCAGTGGCGAGGACTGGAAAACTCTATTCACGGGGTGTCAACATCTACCAGCTTTACTACGCTGCGAACAGGTGGTGGATTTCCTCAGTGTCTTGGGACGCCGAGAACAACATCAATCCGATTCCTCCCGAGTTGATGCCGAAGAATTAGTTTGAAGCGCTGGGGATGCGGACCCGGTGCGTCAAGTACGTGACTCAGCTCACGGCGACAATTTATGGAGTCGCCTCAGGGTTTCACTTGCAGCGCCAAAAAAATGTGAGTATTCGCCCGCGCCCGCTGATGTGAAGAGCGGAGCGAAAACTCAGCTCACGATCAGCGCGACTGACCATGACCAAAGTGGGATCGTCCGCTTCTGTCAATCGTTCGTGGAGGTGGTCTCTCTGGACGTGATCTCGTACTTGAAGTTGTCGGGGTCGAGGGAGTCGAGCCGGCCGTCGGCAGTTTCCGCCTGCGGATACATGAGGAAGCCGACCGGGGCGCCGGTCGATCCCGGTAGCGCGACGTCATGCGCGAAGTTGTATGCCATCCAATTCATCTCCCAGGAGCCGAATAGCCGCGCCCGGGCATTCTTCACCATGTCGTCCTCCAGAGGACGATTGCCGGGCGGTTCTTCCAGCACGACCTTCCGCACATCGGCCGGGTCAACTGGCACCCAGCCAAAATCGCTCAGGTAAACCTCCGCGCGGCAATGCTGCGATTTTGTGACGGTCTCTGTCGAAGCGCCCAGGCTCTTGTATCCCATTTCGGATTTGCCGACGCGGATCCCGTACACGTCGCGCGCGGGAAGGCCGGCCGCACGTGCGAGGCCAACATACAGCGCATTTAGATCCGCGCACTTTCCACCCAGATCGCGAGAATCCAGCATGAAACGAATGTCGCCCACACCGCAGCCGCGCGTTTTCGGATTTCGAAACGTGTTTTCGACGATCCATTCGTAGATGGCGCGCGCTTTCTCGACATCCGTTTTCGCGCCGCTCGTGATTTCGGCTGCCGTCGCTCGCACAATGCCATCGGTGGGTAGGAGCTTCGTCGCGCGCAAAAAATGCTGCATGTCTGCGGGGTCGAGTTTCGGCGCGTTGTTGGGTGCGGAGAGATCGACAACGTAGTTCTTAGTCGCGATCCGGCTGGTGAGGGTGAGGACTGGCTTCACGCCAGATGGAAATTCTGCGGTGACGATGCCGAGCGCGTCAGGCTGGTCTTGTGTGATTTTCGCAGCGCCGCCGTCAGCGTGGAACGCACTGGAGAGGGTCTGCTGAAAGGGCGATTCGCGGATGAGCGGAGCGGGGACCCAAATGCGCGTGGTCCCGGAAGTTTTGAGGATTTCGACGCGCGTCGTGACTTCGAACGTGCGCCAATGTTCAGCCTTGGTGTCGCTCGCAAAAATTCGCTCAGCTTTCGCGAACGCGAGGCCTGCTGAAAAAACTCCTGTCGATCGCAGAAAATCGCGTCGGTTCATGCTCCAACCCCTCAGACCAGGAATTCTGCTCCTACCCACTCACCAACGGATAGCGTACACTCGACGCGCTCGGCAGGCAACATACGAGGCGGATCGTTGGAGTTTGCGATCGGAATACCGGATACTTTGCGGTTCCAAGACGCGGAAAAATACGCGGCTTACTTGAAGACGCCGGCGGGCAGGCTGCGCTCCGAGCTGGCATGGGAGAACCTGCGACGCTTCCTGCCGCGCGATGCATCGAAACATCGTGCGCTCGACGTGGGCGGTGGCACCGGCTTTGCGACGGTGCAGCTCGCGCGGATGGGCCGTGACGTCGTGCTGCTTGACAGTTCCGAACAGATGCTCCGGATTGCACGTCAGCAGGCGGAATCCTCCGGGGTGGCGCCGCGAATTTCCTTTTGCCGCGCCGAGACGAGGCAATTGCGCGAACTCTTTGCGGCGGACTCCTTTGCTGTCGTCGTTTGCCACAACCTGCTGGAGTATTCCGAGAATCCTTCCGCGACTGTTCGCGACATCGCTCATGTCCTGCGGCAGGACGGCGTGCTTTCTGTGTTGGTGCGCAATCGCGCCGGAGAAGTACTGAAGGACGCCGTTAAATCGCGAGACTGGAAACTTGCAAATGCCAATCTCACCGCGGAAACGGTGGTGGATACCCTCTACGGGAACCTCATGCGCGTATTTGCCCCCTCGGATTTACACGAAATGCTTGCCCGAGCCGGATTGGAAGTTATCGCCGAACATGGCGTCCGCGTATTTTTCGACTATCTGGGCCTGGAGAATCCGACGGATGCAACATACTCTCAAGTATTCGAGTTGGAAGCGACGCTGGGAGCGCGCCCAGAGTTTTTCGCGATTGCGCGCTACATTCAGGCAATCGCTCGCCGTTCCGACGCCTCCTCCAGCGAGGTAACCGGACCGTGACGCTGCCAAGCGCTCATTCCACTCTAAACTCTCCTATGGTCCGTCCCACAGCGACGGGTGCATTTGCTCTTGGACTCGGTCTTACCAACGAGTGCAACCTGGCTTGTTCATTCTGCTACCGCGACCCGGCTCGGACGGACCGGCTTAGCCTCGAGCAAGTAAGATCTGTGATGGAAAGTCTCCCGGTCCGTTCGGTAAATCTGGGAACGGGTGAGAACGGAATGCACCCGCAATTCCGTGAGATTCTGAGTTATCTCCGTACTCTGCCGGTGAAGCTCACCATCACTTCGAATGGCCACAGCGCAGCCGTGCTCACCGATGATGAGCTCCGTGCTTTCCACGATATCGAGTTCTCCCTGGATTATCCCACCGAGGCTCAGCAGGACGCGCAGCGCGGCGCTGGCAATTGGGCATTGATCCACGATCAAGCGGCACGCTGTGTCCGCTTGGCAATCCCTGTCACCTTCATCGCGGTAATGATGAAGTCGAACTATTTGCGTCTGGCCGAAGTGGCGCGTGCGGTAAAGCGCTATGACTCGCCGCTGCGCATCAATGTATACCAAGCGGTGCGCTCCGACCTGTACGCCTTGAGCTATCACGAGTATTGGCAAGGATTTCGAGCGTTGTTTGCGGAGACTGACGTGATCGCCATCGGCGAACCGTTGGTTCGCGCCATGGCCGGTCTGCCTCCGAGGACCGGCGGATGCGGAGTAAGCACTGTGCGGATTACCCCCCGCGCGACCACTCAGCCTTGCGTGTACTGGCCGGGAGCTGGAGAGCCCCTCTCGCTGTTGTGCTCCCTGGGCTCGGCAATTGTGGAAACTTCGCCCTTCGTAGAGGCGCGCAGGGTGCCCGGAGCCTGCCGCCCGTGCGCGTATCTCGAGAGTTGTTACGGCGGATGTGCCGGTCGGCGCCGTCTCCAGAACGCACTTGATCAGCCGGACTTCTATTGTCCTGTTGTCAAAGGACGAGTAGAAAAGTTGGAGGTTCGCATGGCAGCCGCTCGCGAACTTCCCAAAATGGAAAGCTCATGTACGACGATCGTGATTGCGCGCGATTAGAACGTGGGCGGGTTATAGGCAGGCAGAGTAATCAGACACGGCTTGCCTGCTCCAAGAATGCGCGACTGGCGCCTGCGCTGGAACGCGACAACTGGCCCCTGTATAATGCCGCTCGCGCGGTCCGCAAACAAAACTGCGAGTTCGCTGTCCGATCTGCTATAAAGCGATTGCCACATCGGCGATAGCGATGAAAGCAAGCGAATCTCAGGTGAGGACTTCCTAAATGCCCGAACAACCTTATGCGCGAAACGGGCTGGCGATCGTTCGCCTAACCATTGGTGCGATGTTCGTGTGGGTCTTCTTCGAGAATTTAGGGAAAGGGCTCTACACGCCGAGCGGCTACGCCGGATTGATCAACTATTACATTCAACATGATCACGCTCCTGCCCTATGGAAGGCCGTGATGGCGGCAGCGGCGAGTCATGCCGCGATGGCGGCTCCGATACAGGCGATCACCGAAATCGGTCTCGGGATCCTGCTCGTTGTCGGTCTGCTGACGCGCCCGGCTGCCTTCGTGGCTTTTCTGTATCTGGGCAGCCTTTGGGTATCTGAGTGGGGCACGGCGTGGATTTGGGAGCTGCTGGTTCCAGTGCTCGCATCGCTTGGGCTGGCGATCGGAAGCGCAGGCCGCACGTGGGGGCTTGACGCGTTCCTGGCGCGCCGGTGGCCGTCGTCGCTCTGGTGGTGAATTAAATGGAGATCGAGTGCGGGTCTCAGTCATCATCCCCACCCATAACGAGGCGTGGGCTATCGGTCGCGTACTCGCGGATCTCCCGAACGGTCTGGTGACCGAGGTCATTGTCGTTGACAGCAACTCGACCGACGGGACGCCTGAGATTGCTGATCGCATGGGCGCTCGGGTCGTCTCCGAAAAACGCCGCGGATATGGCCGAGCCTGCCTGACCGGTCTCGCCTGTGCCAATGCGCCCGATGTCGTCGTATTCCTTGATGGTGACTACAGCGACCGACCGGCTGAACTTCCACTCCTCCTCGCTCCCATTTCGGACGGGCGCGCGGACATCACGCTCGGCTCGCGCTTGGCGGCGCCGCAAATGTCTGGGGCGCTTCCGTGGCACGCGGCATTCGGCAATAGTCTCGCTGCGGGATTGATCTCGCTTCTATTTCATCAAAGGATCACTGACCTCGGCCCCTTCCGCGCCGCACGCGCCGATGTTCTCCGCGCGCTCGCGCTCGAAGAAACCACTTACGGCTGGGCAGTCGAAATGATCTTGAAAGGCGCGCTCCTCGGGTTCCGCATCGTCGAGGTCCCCGTCAGCTACTACCCCCGGATTGGAAAATCTAAGATCAGCGGCACAATCAGTGGCACCGTCGGCGCGGCATGGTTCATTTTATCTCGCATTCTGTTCTATTATTTCCGGTTGCGACGAGCCGGAACGCCCGAGTCTGCGTGACGGCTCACACGGGCTTTTTCGGAGCAGCTCGGACGGCAAGCAGATGACCGGTTCAACCAATCATGACTGCGCGCTCGTCATCATGGCCAAAGCACCCAGGCCCGGCAGCGCGAAAACCCGTTTGGCCCAGAGCCTTCCTCCCACGGCAGTCGTTGAGTTATATCGCTGCCTTCTGGACGATACGATGGCCTTGGCAAAGTCGCTCGACGATGTAGATGTCGCCATCATGTGCCCTGCGTCCGACGTCGAAGTTCTATCGCGTGAAGCGAGTGCCACGGCTCCTGTCCTGGCTCAGTCGGGCGATGGTCTTGCGGCCGGCCTCACGTCGGTGTTTGCGCATTTCGCGGCCGCGGGCCACCGGCGAATCATCGCCTTCAATAGCGACAGTCCACACCTCCCGGTGTCCGTGCTTAAGAGCGCGTTCCAAGCACTCACCGAGCACGACGTCGTCGTCGGTCCGACGCACGACGGAGGTTACTACCTCGTCGGCGCCACCGCATCTCATCCCGGACTCTTTTCCGGCGACCGGCTCGGAACCACAAATGCGTTTGACGCGCTGCTGGCGCGAGTTCGCGCCCTGGGTCTTTCCGTGCGACTCACCGATCCGTTCTACGACATTGACGTGGCAGCAGACCTCAGCCAGCTTGCCGCCGAACTGCAACACGCTCCCGCGAGGGCTCCGAGAACAGCGCAGTGGCTCGCGGAATGGAGGCGAGCGGTGCCGCCGGGCCAAAACGGCGGAGACCGATGACGATCACTGCATCGCACCGGCTCTATGGGCTTGCCGCCGTCATCCTTGCGGCGCTTCTAGCGTGCGCGCGAATTCCGGGTGGCGTTGGAGCCCCTGCCTACCTCATTACACTGGCCGTCGCAGGCTTCGCTTACCTGCTCGCCATTCGTGAGTTCTTCTCCACGCCGAGATTCCCGCGCCGCGTCATCGTCATGGGGCTGGTGTTGGCTGCCCTCTGGCATATTCCATTTCTACTTTTACCGCCGGGTTCCGATGATGATGTTCATCGCTATGTTTGGGACGGCCGCGTCCAGAGGCTTGGCTACAACCCGTACGTTGTCGTTCCCAGCGACCCTGCGCTCGCCGGATTGCACACACCCGAGACCCGCACGCTGAACAACCCGGAAGTCCCGAGCCCATATCCAGCCGGCGCCCAGCTTTTCTTTCGGGCTGTAACGGCGATCCACGAGTCAACCGTCGCGTTCAAAGTTGCTTTCGCAGCGTGCGAATTAGCGATCGTGCTACTCCTGATCGCCGAATTGCGTCGCCTCGGACACGGGGAACATTGGGTCCTCGCATACGCCTGGAATCCTCTGCTTGTCACATGCGTGGCTCAGAGCGGTCACGTTGACATCCTCGGAGTCCTGCTCCTGCTGCTTTCCGCTGCAGCGCTCGAACGTCGTTGGCGAGCCTTCGCCGCGCTCGCGTTTGCGCTGGCTGTCGCTGTTAAATTTCTCCCGATTGTGTTGACGCCGCTTTATTGGCGTCGCGTGCGTGTCCGCGATGGTTTGCTGGCGCTTCTCATCATCGCGTTGCTGTACGTGCCTTTTCTGCAACGCGGATCTGTACCAATGGGATCGCTCAGTGTGTTCGTGCAGCGCTTTCGCTTCAATGACCCGGTGTTCGCCACGCTCGAGCGAATCGTCAGTCCTC
This sequence comes from Acidobacteriota bacterium, assembly GCA_013289695.1. Taxonomy (GTDB): domain Bacteria; phylum Acidobacteriota; class Terriglobia; order Acidiferrales; family UBA7541; genus Palsa-295. The sequence continues at coordinate 19,457 of JABCZK010000026.1, read as the reverse complement.
AAGTGGTGGCTGCTTTGGCAGTCTTCGCCGGGCTAGCCACCTCCGTGTGGCTGCGAAGACGGCACAGTGAGTACTCGCCTTCGACATTTGCATGGCCGATGGCGGCATCGCTTCTATGCGCACCGGTTGTATATCCATGGTATCTGCTCTGGCTGTTGCCCTTGGTGCGGACAGTCTCGACCGTGCCGCTCATCATCTGGACTGTTAGCATCATCCCGACTTTCTACGTTTGGCATCTGCGCACGCTTGGTCGTCAGTGGTTCGTTCCCGACTGGATCATGTTCTTGGAATTCGGATCCGTGGCAGCGGCCGGTGCAATCATCATGTTTCGCAGGTTCACACGACCGGCTGTGGCCCATTGCTCATCGGACTAAGTGTCCTTGGCGAGCACGGTCTGCAAACTGGCAAGGACTAGCGGGTGTGCGCGCATCAGCGTGCGAGAGGACGATCACCCGCAGTGTGATGTATAATTCGCGACCGAGTGTGGCAGGGGTGCGACGGAGTGGCGTGGGCGAAACTCATGCTGCCGAAATTTTTCCCTGTATCCCGAGGCTTCTGTCGGTCATCCAACACCTTATCCGTTCCATTCACAAAGGAGCCAACGCTATGACATCAGCGAGTCGAACAATGAGGGCCCTTCTTCTGGTTTGCGGAGTGCTAATCCTCGCCGCAACCTCTCGGGCACAGACCCGCCCGCCAATTCTCGAACAGGTTGCCAAAGCCTATGGCCTTGATTCGTGGGACAACATCACGGCGATCCGTTACACATGGCATGCACAGTTTCCAGGGGTGGATGTCTCCCGTACGTGGACTTGGGAGCCCAAGACGAACAAAGTTACCTACGAGGGAAAAGGCAAAGACGGCAAGCCGGTCTCGGCTACCTATCTGCGCTCCCAGCTCAGCAGCCAGCCTGAAAACGTGCAAAAGGAGATCGATCCGGCCTTCAATAACGATAACTATTGGCTGCTGTTCCCGTTCCATGCTTACTGGGACACCAGCGCTACCATCACCGATCAAGGTAAGCATAAACTGCCGTTGGGCGCCGGCACGGCCACGCTGCTCTCAGTGAAATATTCTGGCGACGGTGGCTACACTCCTGGCGACACCTGGGATCTCTACATCGGCAAAGACAACCGCGTCGAGCAATTTGTCTATCACCGCGGCGGACCCGTGAAGCCTAGCGTCGTCACCTCAACGTGGGCAGGCTACAAAAAGGCTGGTGGTCTGGATATCTCGACCGAGCACCGCGGCACCGCCGATGGCAAGCCCCTGCATCTTTGGATTAGTGACGTGGCCGTGAAGGTGACGGGGTCAGACGCGTGGGTGAACGCGCAATAAACTAAGGACAGGGTCTTTTGGGCAATTGATGCATGGCTTTGCCTTCAGCCCATGCAACACATCGGTTGGGTTACTCCAGCCGATTTTGTAACGGTTTGTGTTGGCATCGACCGGAACGACGTCAACAGGGTAGCCGCAGCGGCAAGCCGAGCGCCAGAAGTTTCCGATGCTTCGGTGGACGTCCTACTTCAATATCGCCAAGCTCCGGATTCGCGATGGCGCCGGCGGCGACGGCAATGGTCAGATCGAGCCAGCGCGGTTGAAAGCCGCATCGGACTCGGCCAGTTGCTCGCGTACAGCCGCGACGGTCAAGCGTGAACTCGGCAGAGCCAGTGTCGTTCTCGTTTGTGGCGAAACGAACAGAACAAAGGATTCTATTTTCCCGGGAATCTCGTTCATAACGCCAACATATCTCCCGCCTCCGGCCTCCACAATCGAGCACATTTCGGCTTCACTCAAAGTCCAGGGCGTATTGCCGCCCCTCTCGTGGTGCCGCTGCATATTCTTCCCGTTCAATTCTGTCACCGTGCATTCGCTTGCAAGCGTCTCAAGTTCCGCCGCGTAGTTTTTCATCCGCAGAATGTGCACAGAGGAGCAAGCGTTCGTCCGTCCGCTCGTTTGCATCGCGGCGTTCAATCGGCGGCGTCGGCGGTTAAATTCTGGGGGCGGCCAATCAAGTACGTAATCCGCACGGACAACCACCCCCCGGCCTTTTCTCCGATCTCCCAGCGGTATCCGCTGGACTCAAGTCCGCTGGTCATCTCCTGCAGTTCCCCGACCGAGTACGCCCGCAAGCAAGAAACCACGCCATCGAACAAAAGAACCAAAGGAACCACCGGAATTAAATACGTCCAAAGCAGGCGCGACCAACGGAAGGGTCGCCGAAACGGGACGAAAAGCCACGTACCGATGGGAATCAATAATATAGATAGGAACGTCAGCATGTGACACGCGGGCGCCTCGAACACGCCGATGGCCTGTCGCTTATCGACGCTATCCTGCAGCAGGCCGCGCGCCTCGTCGGGGTTCAAATGGTGAAAGGAGGAAAACAACGTCCTGAATCCCCGCAGGTATCTCGGGACCCGCGTCGCATCAACCGAATCTCTGAGAAACTGAATACGATTCGTGGCTGGAGATTCCACATCCTGAAGTTTTGTTGTGGCCGGATATTTGTCCGTCAGCAGAACCTCAGGCGAAATCGCTCCGTGCATTTCAAAATGGCGCAACAGGGACGGCCACGGTCCGCCGGCCCCCGAGCACAAATCCACCACGCGCTCAGAACCGCACTCCTCCAGCCGACTTCGCAACAGTGTCGCGATCGGCTCATAGGTATCAGTGACTTCCAGAATCATCTGCAGCGAGTCCACAAATTCATCGCGCAGAGATTGCGGAAACCACGGTTGTTCGTGAATCTCCAACAGTCGTGCTATTGGCACAAATACCTCCTACTGGCCCGTAATGCAGAGCGGGCCAAGCCGACGCGGCTCAAGCTGACAACGCGGGAGCAAGGTCCTGACCCGCGGAGTCTGCGGCCCGCTGCTGGGAGCGGGCCGCAGTTCCGTCGCGGGGGCTAAAACGTAAGGGACGCTTTTACTTGAATGATTCGGACGGAAGCATCGCCGCCGAGTCCCGAACCGAGAATGCTGGTCGGTTCACTGACAGCCGAGGCGATGGATCCGAGCGCTCCAGTCAAATTGTTGTTGGGCAGATTGAAATTCGGGTGGTTGAACAGGTTGAAGAACTGAAAGGCCAGCCCGAATTGACCCCTTTCCCAGTGAGGAATTTGGGTCTGCTTCTGGACCGTAAAGTCGGTGTTCCAGTAGCCGGGTCCCCGGAACTTATTGCGCAGGCCGCCGATAAAGTTCGTCTCCGTCGTCGAACCAACGAACTGAGTGGTGGCAAGGCAGGGCGTCACACCGGTTGCTGCGCCTTCTCCGCAACTGCCTATTGGTCCGCCGAGAAACTGCGGAAGCACCGCACCGCCGAACCCCTGCCCGGCCAGAAGACCGTCGAGCCCGCCATCCACCACGGAGTAAGGAAGACCGCTGCGGACGAACACGGTGCCGGAGACCTGCCAGCCGTCCACCAATGGCGCCCAGCCATGACCCAACAAAGCGCGACGAACGGGCAATTCCCAGACGTAGCTCGAGTTGAAGTAATGGCGGACGTCGTAGTCGGCGGGTCCGTAGTTCTCTCGAGTGTTGAATGGGTTTATAGCGAAGGGAACGGAAATCGCAGAGAAGAAGACGTTCGGGTCTCCGCCGTTGGACACATCGTCAAGGGCGTGGCTGTAGGTGTAGTTAGCTTGGAATACGCCTTTCCCCCAGCCGCCGTTAATGTTGTGCTTGAACGAAACGGTGACGCCATTATAGTTTGATATGCCGCCGGTATCGAGAAGGCTCACGGTGCCGAACCGCGGATCGAACGGTTGAGCTGGCAGGCCGGCGAATGCTGGGACGTTCTGGCAAGCGGTCCCAACGGCGCCCGGACTACAGAATCCGTTTACGCCGCCGCGATCCACCAAGTCGTGGATGCTGTGGTTTCCGTTGTAGGCGATGTCGAAGGAACTGTTCTTGCCGATTCCCTGCTGGACCTCCAAACTCCATTTCTGGAACTGCGCGATCTTCGTCGTTCTGTTGGCGCTAAACAGACTGGGAGGCGCGAAGCCTGGAACGGCCGCCTGGATTTGCGCCAACGTTTCGTTGTTCTTGAAGCCGTTGATCAAGCCCACGTTGTTGGCGGCCGCCTGCGTGAAAATGCTGCCGCCGTTCATGGTTTCGCCGGGAGCGATGTTGTTTCCGCTGACGAAAAACGTATTAACTCCGGGCGCGTTCGAAGCAAAGTTGTCCGTGAACACGGCGGGGAAGGCGTCGTTGAAAAGCCCGACTCCTCCGCGGACCACTGTGCTGTGCGTAGGCGACCACGCGAAGCCGAAGCGAGGCTGCCAGAGAATCGTGCTGAGACCTTGCAGTTCCTGGTGCAGTCCCTGCAACACATCGGTGCTGAACGGCGTGTTGACGTTGTTGTCCGCCAACAGGAACGGATCGTTCAGGCGGTTAAAGCAATTGGTCTGGCAGACGGGGTTGGATTCGTGCTCGACCCGCAGAGCGAAGGTGAGCGTGAGGTTCGGCTTTACTTTCCAGTCGTCCTCCCCGTAGAAGGCCAGCGTGTATAGAGCAATCGGCTGCTCCTGTGCCGTGGGGAAGCTCTGCTGCAAGACCGAGCTCTTGCCGGTCGCCGGGTCCACGCCACCATTAAAGAATGCCGCAACCGAATTGGGCGTCACCAGCCCGCTCGTGAACTCGCCAAAGTCCAGATCGCTCACATCGTAGCGTAGGAATTTGGTTCCGAATTTCAGAGTGTGATTGCCCAACGTCTTCGAAAAGTCATCGCCGATCTGATACTGCGTGACGTTTCGTCCCTGCGGGAAGAACGCATCCCCGGCGCCACCGGCGGCAGCTCCGCCGATGTTGAACCACGGAATGTTGGCAGCCCCGAAGAGTATGGTGGTGGGAAACGCCGCAAGCGTTGCGGTGCGATCCGCGTTGTCGAACGCCGCGCCGTACCACTGGCCCGACAGAATGAACTGGTTCACCATGCTCGAGCCGAACGTGTGCGTTTCATTCAATTGGCCCTGCCATTGCGGCTGGACGCTGATGATGTTGAAAAGCGGACTGATCGGGTCGGTATCGGACGCTTGATTGCCTTTATCGTAAAGAATCCGCAGAAACACGCGATCGTTTGCCGTAGCATTGAAATCCACGCGGCCGGAATATTGCGCTTCGGTTGTGAGGTTGGTATCCGCCGCCTGAAAGAAGGACGAGCAAGCGACCCCAGCTCCCAGGCCCGTGAAGCCGTTACATCCCAGCGGGTCGGTGGACAAAGGTCCGGCGCCCGGGACGGCTTTGTTCGCGCCCTTGGCGTTATTGTAGAGATTGAAAATGTTTTGGTAGAAATTGACGGTTGCGGAATTGGCGGCGAAACCGCGGTTGTTCTCCAAATTAGCAATGGTCGCGGTCTGGAACGCCTGGCTGGGAAACGCGACTGCCGTGCTTACGGGAATGATTACCCGCAAGCCCTCGGTATTGAAAAAGAAGAACAACTTATCCTTCTTGATCGGCCCCCCAATGGAACCAGCCCACTGGTTGGCGTTGCTGAAGTTCTTCGGATCGCCCGCATGATTCAGGAACCAATCGTTCGCGTTGAAAGCGCTGCCGTTCCAGTAATAGACCGCGTTGCCGTGAAAGTCGTTACTGCCGGACTTTGTGACGTAGCTGACGGTGGCTCCTGCCAGGCTGCCGTATCCTCCCGAATATCCGCTGCTCACTATCGTGCTCTCTTGGATGTCGTTTGCGCCGAGAAGCAGGTTCGTGGCCCCGGAGTTATTTAAATTGAGGAAGGGATCGTTGTCATCCATGCCGTCGAGAGTGAACAGGTTTGACGCGGCGCCCACACCATGGTCGGAGAAGTTGCCCAATCCACCTGCGGTGTTCATCACCAGGCCCGGAGCTGTCTGAACAATCGCGGTGAGGTCATTGCCGGGGTTCGGCGTTTCGCTGAGCTGCTGCTGACTAAAAGTAGTCGCTACGTTACCATTTTCTGTTTGCAGCAGCGGCTCCGCTTCACCTTCGACGTTCACAGTCACCGCGGCAGAGCCGATCGTGAGCTGTATATCCCCGGCGGTGACCTGTCCGAGCGCGACGGTGAATGTCTTTTTCGTTTCCTCGAAGCCGGAGGACGCGACAGCGACGGTGTAGCTGCTCGGATTCAAGAGTTGGAAATGGTAGACGCCATCCTTGTTGGTCTCGGTGCTCAGCGTGGATCCTTTTGCATTGTCCTTGAGCGTAACCTTTGCGGCTGCCACCACCGCGCCTGACGGATCGGTTACGATCCCGGTGATTTCACCTGTGGTCTGAGTCTGCGCGCGAAGTTGCAGCGCGGAAGACACCACCGCTAATAGCAGTGCAAAGCTCAGTAAGCCCCATCTTTTAAGATTCATTGTTTCTCACCCTCCCCCCGCAAATTGTGTTTCTCCCACACCCTTCGCCGCAAGCTCAGACCGTCCGTTTTAGGCAGGCCCATTCCTGCGAGCGAACACACCCGTACTTACTGCAAGTTCATCGTTCTTGTTTCTTCCCCCTCCTGGGCTACACTGAGGTTTCGGGCCTGACAGCGCGATCGGTCCTGAAAAACTCCGCAGAGCTCCAGTGCTTTCGACGCATCGTCTTTCGAGTGAGTTGTACAATTTCAATTTGCACTCAAAAGATAAATGTAAATTTTTTTGAAACCTTTTCTGGTCCCGCACGTTGCTTCTGTATAGCCGGCGGCGGTTGCGACCGCGCTGTGCTCCTCCCGCACCCTTGCAAGTGTCTAGACCGCGAAGCTCCCAAAGAAATTCCCGAACCGCGCAAACTTATTTCGCGGAAACAGAGCGTTGCTTGCACCACAGGCGTCGCTCGCTCGCTTGAAGTTGGCACGAATCGCGACGAGAAAACGGGAAGTGCTGTGTGTTGTGATTATTGGGAACCGATTGCTCTTTATCTGCCCCCCCCGAAGCTCGAGTCTCGGCAACACTCCATCCCGTGCGGAGTGCAAATCATTCAAGCGTTGACGCAATCGAACGTGTATTTCAGCCGATCCGTGGCGGCCGAACGGGCGTCGGCGTTATGGTGGCGAAGGGCGCCGTCCCCGACTCTCCGTTGCAAAAGCTCACGTAGTCGTGTTCTAGCCTTGTGCACCTGCGATTTTGAGTTTCCCGGCGTGCATCCGAAAATCTCGGCAATCTCGTCGTGGTTGTATCCTTGCACGTCGTGGAGAATAAACATCGCTTTGTATCCGGGCGGTAATTCGTTGATTAGCGATTCCAGCGTGACGCGGTCAACAACGCCATTCAGTCGCAGATCGGGTCCGCCAAATTCCTGGGGCGGCGAATCGGACTCCTGCTCAGAGCTGGTACTTGGGTCCAACGACGCTTGCGCGATGGGCTTTTTGCGGAAACGCATCAGTACGATATTCACGGACATGCGATGCAGCCACGTGGAAAAGGCCGATTCGCCGCGAAACGTGTTGATCTTCCGGAACAGCTGCAGAAAGACCTCCTGCGTCAGATCTTCAGCCTCCGTTCGGTCACCCGCCATGCGCAGGCAAAGGGTGTAAACCTTGCGGCTGTGCAAACGGTAGATTCGTTCAAACGCGGCGGCATCACCCTGTTGTGCCAGTCGCACGGCATTCGCGTCAGTCAACTCTCGTCGTTCGTCTTGCCTTGATGCCGTCACGGTATCGTCCTTCAGATCTTTGCCTGCTCGTCCAAAAATGCTGCCCGTCAAAAGCGGTAGCCGGTTGGAAACCATCCCCGTGCTCGGAAGTGTGCTGCGCCAACTAGGCCGGCGGCCCTTGAATTTCACCGCCGACCAGTTGATGCCGTACATCGCCACGTGGTTACTTGCCTGCCACGACGGTGACCAGCTTGGCGCTCGCGAGTTCCTTCTCCACCTGTTTGGGGTAGATGAACTCATGGCCCGTCGTGTCACCCGGATAGAACCACGTCACGATCGCCTCCGGCCCCGCGGATCCACGGTCCGCAAAAGTGAACGCGGTGTTGTCGGTCACCTGTTGACGTTCCGCGGAAATCGTGAAGACCGTCGCGTACAACTCGGTTCGATCGGCGTTGAAGACATGGACCAGATAGTGTTGGTTAGCGTCGGATGGCAGCACGAACACGTAAGTTCCCGCCGGCAGGACGCGGCCGGGAATCTGAACGGGCTGGCTAAAGGTGACTCTGGTGGCCTGATCTGACTCATCCGCGCGTACAGCTGGTGTGGCGATCAGGAACGCAAGCAAAAACAAAAGCCCGACAGAGGCAAAACTCTTTACGATGGTAACTCTTTTCATAACAACTCCTTTTTTGTAGTATTGCGGCCGCCGCATGCTCGCAATTCACTTCCGTACATCTGAATTAACTGTCGCTTCGCAGCTTTTATTCCGCCAAAGTGATACTTGGCGGAATCATCTTCCAAACGCTTACAACGATTGGACGCGCTGGTCCGCTGCCGAGTCACAGAAATGGATGTAAAGCTTTTGTCGCCGATATATCTCCAACATGTCTCAGGAATTCATGTGCACGACGCCTGAAAACCAGTGACGAGCTGTTCGCCCGGAATCGCGATGACCTCGGGACCGGCACAGGACGCTGTTTTGGCAGGATCTGCGAAACGGAGCTAGTTACTCGAAAGTCAAACGATCAGTGGCGTACGTCGTAGGGTTGCGCGCATCGAGGAAACTAAATTTCACAAGACGCCGAGAACAAGGACAAAACCACTCTTGGCACGGCTCGCGTCATCGGAGATGATCCTCTGGGGCGAGACAGTCGATGCTTCGAATTGCACCGAAGTTGGCGCCATCAAGTTTGGTCGTCGCGTTGGTCGTCGGCCTATTTCTCCCGACGCTGGTCTGCTCCGTGGCAATCGGCCAGAATTCGAAAGCGGGTCCAGTGACCGGCGTCATTGATGGCGTGTCGGTCGAGGGCGACCAGTATTTCGTACACGGCTGGGCTTGCCAGGAGGGCGAGCGAGGTTCCATCAGCATCAATATCTACGCGAATCACCCGGCGGGTGCCAAGCCTTCCGGAATATACGTCACGGCGGACACTGCCAATCTCGTGAACGAGCCTGCCGTTGACCATGAGTGCCATGACGCCGACGGCGGCAAGCACAGATTCCATACCGCGCTGCCCAACCAACTGCTGCGAACTTTCCAGCGCAAAAAACTCTACATCCACGGCATCGCGCTCGCAGGCAACGTCGAAAACTCTCTGCTGGCAGGGTCCGGAAAGTTTTCATTTCCTGCTCCCAAGTGGCCGCCGGATCCGCCCACGCCCAATTTACTGGACGGTACGCGCGCCGCGGCGTTCGATACGCAGAAGGAATCCTGCGAGCAGATCGATATTCCAGATGCCGCCGCCCGCGCCTTCAAAGACTACAAAGGAACGATCCATCTGATCGCCTCGCACTACGTAACGCGCGCGGGACTGGGCCCGACGCTGGAAACGGCGAAGCATAATTGCCAAGTGATTTTCAACTCGGCGCACGACGGTAACATTACGAATTTCAACGACGCCACGTGGTTGAACGCGTTTTACAATCTCGACGGCAAGCGAATCGTCGCACTTGGCCACATGGAGTACCACGGCTGGGAGCACGCCGGGATGTGCGCGCAGAAAACCGACACAGCCACCTGCTGGTATAACGTGGACACCTACAACCTATCCGACGATGGCGGCTATCATTTTGCGCGGCCGAAACCACCGGGAAATTACTTCCTCAGCCTTCCGGTTAAATACGAAGTGAATCAGGGCCCGGAAGGCTACAGCGTGGATGCGAACGTCGTGAAGGTCGGCGAGTGGTACTACGATGAAGTGTACTCGTGGGCCTGGCCGCCTAAGTGCGGCGAGGGCAACGGGCAGAAGCCATGCCTCGTTCCCGACGGCGCGTGCGCGATTCGCACGGCGAATATTCTGGACCCTTCGTCATGGCGCGGCTGGGACGGCAGAAATTTTACCGTCGAGTTCGTGGATCCTTACCGAGCCCCGGTGGCAAATCCAAAAGCCCATGTTTGCGTTACGGTTCCCTATCTGGACTATTCCACGGGAATCAACTATCACCCGGCGTCTCATCTGTTTGTCGCGACGCTTTGGAATCAGGGCTCGGCCGCTTGGGGACCGATCGGCCTCTACTTCACGACCTCGCCGGACTTCATTCATTGGAGCAAGCCGGAGCTGGCGACAACACAGAATCAAATGCTCCGGCGCGAGCCGGAAGGAAACTGGTCGTATGCATATTTTTCGCTCATCGATCCAAAATCCGCCGATTCCAGCTTCATGACGATCACGGACAGTCCTTATCTGTACTATGTCCGGATGGACGGCAACCATCCACCTTACCGGCGCGTTTTGTTCCGGCAAAAGATCAAGCTCGATTGGTTAGCGGCATTGCATCCGAAGTCAGCCTTGCCCGCGGCCGCGAACGAACCCCATGGACGGCAGGCGATGCCAGCTCCGCGCTAGCGCGAGCCTCGAAGCGCGTCCTGCGATTCGAGCAACGTGGCACAGGCCTGGCTGCGCTAGTCAGGCAATCTTGCCTGTGCGCATTTGATTTGAACAATTTCGTAGCGCCCCAATGCAAGACCGAAGAGCACGGCCCTTCGATCCCGCGCTGCGGGATCTCACGATGAATCGCCCTGCGGGGCGATTCACAAGATTGGCCTCCGCGGCGGGGGGCCGGTGCCACGAAAGGCCAGAAAAACCACCGGTTAGAATGGACGCTATTCCAGGGCAGCTTCAGTGCATTTTCAATAGCTTCGCTAGAGTCTGGTCGGCGTTCTTCCTGATTTCTGGATCGGTGCTTTCATAGCGCTTCTCAAGAACGTAGCGAATCGCTGCCGTCACAGTGACGAAGGGCGAAGGCGCAGGTCCCGCGATCAACCACCGCTTGGGTGGAAACAGCCCGCCCGGGATTGCCTTACCATCAGGGCCCCAGGCGTAGATGTGAGGGGTTGTGAATATCAGTCTGTAGCCCGTACCCGCCTGGTAGGCCGCCGGCGGTGGCGGGGTGAAGCGAAGTTGTGAGTCTATCACTCCGGGTGCCTCCCCCCAGTGGGAATGCACTACTACTATTGCTTGAGACTCTTCGGAGCATTTGAAATATTCCACCCACCAGTAGTCCGAGACGACGCGAACCGATCCGTCCTTGGGCCACGGACCGGGTTCGCTGAACAAACGGGCTCCTTCGCCCCAGCGATCCACCAACTCACCGGAGGCCGCCATGTCCCACAATTGTTGAACTGTATCCTTTGCTGAATCGGCAGGACAATTCGCGTCCGTAGCGGGCGCGCGCGATCCTTGTGGCCAGCCAGTTCTCGCAACGCACAGGATCGCAATCGCAACGAGCAGCAGCGTCCGCCACATTAGCTTCCCTCCGCTACAGGTTTTCGTGTTACTGCTTGGCACACTCACCACCGCCCGTCACAGACGCCAGCGGAAGGGGCTTGTGATACGGCGTTCCTTCCGGAACACTGTACACGGGAAAGATATCTGCAGGGTACCTACTCTGTTTAGTTATAGGATCGACTCCGCGCGCCTGTGGGTCGTGCGCCACGTCGCGGTGGCTAAAGTAGGCGCCAACATTATACGGCGGGTGGCACACCCTTCCACAGCACCCGAACGATCGCACTAAGAATTTCCGCGCGCCGGATCCTCGCGCGCCAGCGGCAGCTCAACTGCGGGCTGACTTTACGTGTTCGGGATTGCGATGATTATGCCGCCTGTGACGATGAACAGTCCGCCGACGAGCACTGCCAGAGATGGAATCTGCTGGAACGCCAGCCACGAGATGGCTTGAGCGGTGAGAAAGAAAAACACCACGTAGCGGCCGAGCAGTTTGCCGAAGTCCCAGGGCGGCGAATTGACAGTCCATCCGCATACGAACCACACGAGCGCCGCGACGACTTTGAGGGCGAAGTCAGAGTCAAAGCTACCCAGAAGAGCCTGGCCGCTACCAAGGCCTGTTAGCGTTTCTGCGTCAGAGCCGTTTCGAAATCTGCCGCCGCCTTATCGATTCCGGCAGCCACGTTTTCGATTGTTTGCGCGACTTGCGGGATCTGCGCTTCCGCTTCTTTCCATTTTTTCTCGTCCATGTATTCATGAACCGCCGCGACCGTCTTCGCCCCGTAACCCGTGTAGGCGCCAGGCGCATAAATCTGGTTCTTGAACCAGGGACGTTCCGGCAATCCTTTTTCGTTCAGGAACAATCGCGAAATTCGCAGCAAATCTGCGTTCAGCGTTTGCAAAGATTGCGGCGCCAAAGCCGGCGAACCCGCAGCCTGCCATTGCGCGAGCGCCTTGGAATAACGCTCCGCGCTCTTCTTCAGCGTCTCGAGGGAATTTTTCATCGGCGTAAAATTCATGTACGGCGGCACCGCTTCCGCCGGCGGCGCGACGTAGGTCTTGCGCGGGTCCGCCGCTGCCGCAAACACGCCTTCCTGCAATTCCAGATTGCGCTCGGCGATTTCGTCCTGCTTGTCTTTCAGCAATTTTTCCAATTCCGTTTCGTATTTTGCGATGGCTTCGGCTTGCGGCGCGTAGTCCACCGGGATTAAATCCGCGCCGGCCAAACGCAAAATTGTAGTGCCCGCGGTTTGCGCCAGCGCGCGGCCGTACGAAAAATCGGTGTCCACGAAATGCGTGTAAAAGTAGAAATCGTCATAGATCGAATGATACTGATCGCCATCGTCCTCGCCGCCAAATCCCAGATCCAGCGTGGAAATCCCGGCGAAATCTTGAAAGGCGGTATAGTCCGATCCGTCTCCCAGCGCGGAAATCTCCAGGTCCGCGCGCTTGCGAGCTTTCGCATGTTCTTCGGCGTCCTTCGCTTCGCTGATACCCACCAGATGCGCGCGCTGAAAAACGGACAAATGCGTCTCCGGATCCTCGATTTCGCGCGCCACACTGCTGACGACGCCCTGCAAATCCTGCGTCCCTCCCGCAGAAAAGTGGCCCCTTTCGTTGCTGTCGGAATTGAGATACGCGACGGCGTGCTGTTGCAGTTCGGCCAAATGTGTTTCCACCCACTCGACGGAACCGAGCAACCCAGGCTCTTCGCCGTCCCACGCGCAATAAATAATGGTGCGTTTCGGCGTCCAACCTTGCTTGTGCAATTCGCCGAGCATGCGCGCTTCCTCCAGCATTTCCGACTGCCCGGAAATTGGATCGTCCGCGCCGTTCACCCACGCGTCGAAATGATTGCCGCGGATCACCCACTGCCCGGCATCGTCGCCGCCATGCAATGTGCCAATCACGTCATAAATTGGTTTCATGTCCCAGTTGGACGCGACTTTCAGATGCACTTTCGCCGGCCCGGGGCCGATGTGATACGTGATGGCCAGCGCGCCGCGCCAATTTTCCGGCGCCACGGGACCTTGCAGCGCGGAAAGCAGCGGCAGCGCGTCGGCGTAGGAGATTGGCAGCACCGGAATTTTTGTGATGGTCTTGGCGTCTTTGATCGCCAGGCGTTTTGCATCGGGTGTGGCGCCGACGCCGGGCGTGAGTGGATCGCCGGGATAATCTGTATCCATCACACTGCCGCGTTGCACGCCTTCGCGCGGCCGCCAGCCGCCCGCGGGATAATCGTCGCCCCGGTAATATCCGTCGCCGCGCGGATCGGAGTAAATGATGCAACCGATGGCGCCATGCTCGGCGGCAACTTTTGGTTTAGTGCCGCGCCAGCCGGAACCGTACCGCGCGATGACGATCGCCCCCTTCACCGAAATTCCCAGGCGATCGAGCTGCTCGTAATCTTCACGAATGCCGTAGTTCACATAGACCAGCGGCGCGGTCACGTCCCCATCCACCGAATACGCGTTGTACGTCGGCAGCTGTTCCGCGGTCTGATCGCTGGTAGGATCAATCGGCAGCGTGGGCTCCTGCAGTTTCGCGCGAAAGTGCGAGGGTTCGAGCAACTCGACAACGCGTTCTTTGGGCGTGGGAAACAATACGCTGAACGTTTCGATATGCGCGTCGAAGCCCCACTCTTTAAATCGCGCCAGGATCCATTCGGCGTTGTCTTTATCGTAGGGCGAACCCACGTGATGAGGCCGCGCGCTCAAGCGGCGCATGTTTTCGCGAATATTTCCAGGCACGACGCCGTCTTGAAACTTTTTCTCGAGCGCACCTTCCGCCTCCGCGGATGGCCGGCTGTATCCGACAATCGTCGTTGCACTCTGCGCGTCCGTGTTCTGCCCCGAGCTGATTTGGGCCGAGAGTAACGCAGTAATCGTAAGCAGCGAGCAGCACATCGAACGCAAAGACATGAAAAGTTTCTCCTGAGTTGAAATGGTCGGCCCAAAAGGGACGCACACGAGCAAGTCTTGCAGCACAACGTTACCGACGCACGCCGGCCAAGCGGCGTTTCACAGCCGTTGCATTCTCATACCATCGCGGCGCACATGCCAGAACATTTTTGATTTTAGTTAGGAACAGAACCGCAAGCGGTGTGGCAGCAAAGCAATCGTTCGCTGCAATTCTGTCAGTCCGGAAGCGTTCACACGAAAATTTGCACGGCCAGACGTAAAGAAGCGCTATTCGCCCGTCTTCGCGGCGGTCGTATCGCCCTTCTTCGCTCCTGCGCCTTTATCCAGGCCGAACGTCGGATGGTCTTTCGTGCCGGTAATCTGGATGGCCAGCTCCGTCCCCCCGTTTTTCCCTTTGAAGAACGGGTCGACCGCCTTCAGGAAGAACGATTTTGCGCCAGTGGTGGTTTGCGAGAGCTTGGCGTTCATTGAAAGCTTTCCGTGAAAATCCATCTCGGTGCTGTTCAGGCTGTAGGTTCCGTTCAGTCGCACCGCCGCGCCCTGCACCGCAAAGCTCAGGTTGGAAAATGTCACCATGCCGTCCGCGAGTCTAAAACTTCCACGAAGATCGGAGGCGACTTCGCTGATGTCCGTGTCCTTCGGCCTGCCCTGTCCTTTGCGGCTGAGCGTGTCCACCTTTTCCTGAACGGTGGCGCTGGTAAATTGCCCCTGACCGACTCCGAATTGTCCCGTGAGTTTCATGCGCGCCAGCAGATCCTCGTCGCCTTCGGGAATATCGATGATGGTCTTCAGGTTCGCGGAGCCGGTCATAAGCGGCTCGTCGGAGTTGACGGCCAGGCGCAGCAGATCTTCGATGCGCGCGTTTTCCGATGAGGCGTTCAGAAAAATCGTGCGCCCCTTTATGTCCTTGCTGACGTCCACGATCTTCCCGTTCACCGCCAGCGTGGTGTGCAGAAATTTTGCAGCTACGGTTTTCAGTACCACGTCGCCGTTGGTTCCGTCGACGAGCGCTGAAAATTCCGTGTGCAGCGCGACCGGTCTGCCGCCCGTGCGCAGTCCGAAGTCGGGCGTATCCGTGTAGCCCTCTACCGCCAAATAATCCAGCGGCCCGGAAAATGTTCCCTTCGAAGAAAGAATCCCGCGCAGCCCCTTCAGCGTGCCCAGGTCCGCGTCCTGAAACGTATAGTGTCCGTCGGCCGGAGTCGCGCTCGGCTCTTCCGCCTGCCAAGGTCCGAATTCGCCGGTGGAATCGATTTCACCTTTCGGCACTGCGTTGGTCAGCAGGGCGTGGAATTGCGCCGGGTGATCGAAGCTGACGTTGTGGAGATCCAAATGATGAATCGGGAATTCGCGCGGCGGCTTGTCGGATTGCGCTCGCAGCACTTCGATGTTCGCGTCGTCGGCGCGCAATTCGCCAATCAGCGCCGGATACTTTTTCGCCAGGTCTTGATCGGTCTTCTGAATCAGCGGCGCTCCGCCCGGCTCACGCGGCGGCATGCGAATTTGCAGTCCGTCCAGTTGCACGAAAGAAATGTACGGTCTGGGGCGCAGCAAGGCCGGCAACTGCGCGTACATCGAAACCGTCTGCACCTGGATCAGCGGCGGGATGTCGGTGCGTCCCTTGTAGCGCAACGCCAAACCGGTGATGGTGACGCGCAGCCGCGGAAACAAACTGACCTCGAAGTCGGAAAATTCCACCGTGCTGGCAAAATGGGTTTGCAATGCTTTCTGCGTTCGTTCGCGAACGAAGCCGTGCAGCGTCGGTCCCAGCAGTATTGCCGCCACCAGCAGCAACGACAGCACGACGACGCCGGCAATGACCCATTTGCGCATCAAACTCTGGCCGGTTCTGTCCGCTCGATCGGTCACCTTGTCACCGCGTCTATCTTACGCGCACCCAACCGCATTAGCTCTACCGTGAATACCTGATCGCGGCAAATTCCGCAGTGCGTGCAGAATGCGGGAATCGCGCGTTTGCGGCTGCGTGCGTCGAGGGCGGAGCGTAGGAGAAAAATCCACCCGAACGTGAATCGTACAGCCGCGCGGGCCAAGATTTTGAGGTTGTAGCGGCCAGCTTCAGCGGGGCGCCTTTGACCGTTTGCTTTTCGCTTGGTTGACCATTCAACAATCAAAAAATACCGTCTCCCCTGGCCCCTGCATAATCACGTCCCACTTTAGCAACTCATCCGTTCCCGGCGTCTTCCGCGCAATCAAAGTCTGGCGCCGCTCCGGCGCCACCAAACTCAACGCAAAATCCCCCGCGTTCCCCGGCTCATCCGGAAAATAAATCCGCGTCACCAATCGCCGCAACAATCCGCGCATGAACACAGAAACCGCGATGTGTGGTGCCTGCAATTTCCCATCCGGCCCCGGCACGGCCCCCGGCTTGACCGTCGCAAAACGAAATTTCCCATCTTCATCCGTCGGAATTCGGCCGTAACCCTGGAAGGCCGCTTCCATAGGCTTATCTTGTGGATCCTCCGGGTGCGCATATTTCCCATACGAATTCGCCTGCCACAGTTCGATGATCGCGTCCGGCACTCCCACGCCATCGGCGTCCAGCACGCGCCCCTCGATCGTCACGCGCTCGCCCGCAATGCCGGGGCCGGCAAGCCCCGCGCGATTGAGTCGTTCCAGTCCAATGCTGAAGAACGGGCCGACCGTTTGTGATGTGGTAGCGCGCAGCGTCATTTATTTCTCCATCGGCGTTGCTTCGCGGCCGTTCAGAATAATGTCGAACTTATATCCCAGAGCGTGTCCCGGAATCGTGCTTTCCCAATCGAAAGCAGAAATCAATTGCTGCCGCGCCGATTCATCCGCCGTGCAGTTATAGATCGGGTCAAACGGCAGCAGCGGATCGCCGGGAAAATACATCTGCGTCACCAAACGCGTCGCGAACGCCGGACCGAACACGGAAAAATGAACGTGCGCCGGCCGCCACGCATTGTGATGGTTGCCCCAGGGGTATGCTCCGGGCCGCACGGTTATGAAACGATAGCGGCCTTCGCTATCGGTCAGCGCGTAGCCGTGGCCGCTGAAATTGGCATCCAGCGGAGCCTGATGCTGATCCACTTTGTGCCGGTAACGCCCTGCCGCGTTCGCCTGCCAGACTTCCACCAAAGTTTTTCGCACCGGCTTCCCGTCCTCGTCCAGTACGCGCCCGCTGACGATGATCCGCTCGCCCAGCGGCTCGCCGGAATGCTGCCGCGTCAAATCGCAAGCCTTCACATTCACGGTTTCCGGCGCGAACACCGGCCCGGTAATTTCCGAAAGCGTGTGCGGCAGATAAACAAGCGGCTGCGCAGGCGCGCGCTTCCGCGACGACACATAGGCGGGATGCAAATATTCCGGCTGCGTTCCAGTAAGCGCGCGTCGGTATCCGGGCAGGTTGCTCATACATTTTTCCTCACCAACACTATACATCGCGCCTGAAGCGAGCGCGGCATCTTCACTTCGTTCCCGCCGCGCTGCCATGCGTCGCTGCTGTCCACGCGTGCCAATCGCGCCACCTGCCCCGCTTGCGGTGCACCGGCTCGCGACCGCAAGCAATAACCCGCGCCATCTTGCAAATTCAACTTACTGATGCGTTCCATTCACGCGTACACCCGACGGCCATCGCCGCATCAATCTGATGTAAAATAGAGTAATAGCAGCCAGCAAAGTCAGCCGGAGGTAAATTACTTTCATGAGCGATGCCGCACTAAAATCCTATTTATTCGTCAGCGATTTCGATCAGACTCTCACATTCAACGATTCCGGTTACGTTCTCAGCGAAATCGTGGGAATCCCCACCGCGGAATTCGAACGCAAAGCCGAAGGCATGGCCAAGCTCAATCTGGTGCAGCAGGGAGCCGAACTCGCCTATCTTCTGCTGCACGATCCGGAATTTCGCTCGCGCGTCCGCAAGGAACACCTGATCCAGGTCGGTAAGGAAATCCGCCTGAAAGCCAATATCGGCCTGCTCAACGAAATTCTCGACCACGGAATCCAGGGCTACCACTTCGATTTTTACGTACTCTCCGCCGCACCGGTGGAGGTAATCCGATCCGCGCTCGAGGGAATTTTGCCTCCCGACCGCATCCACGGCACGGAATTCAAATACAAAAGCAGCGGAGAAATTGACACCATCGTGCGCGCTACTGCCGGCTACGGCAAAGTCGCGTTTCTCGACGAGCTTCAGGCCGCCATGAAAATCGGCCCGGACCATGTGATCTACGCGGGCGACGGCAGCTCGGACATTCACGTCATGCTCCACATCAATGCTCGCGACGGCTTCACCATCGCTGTTTCCGAAACCAAACACGTTTCGCACATTGCCCAGCGCACAATTCTCAGTGCCAGCGCTCTGGGCGTCCTCGTCCCCATCCTTGAAAGAATTGTCGGCAAAGGCCGTGCGCAAATCCGCGCGTTCCTGGAATCCTACGGCTTTCTCATTCAGGAATGGGACAAAGTTCGCACCGACTGGCTCACGCTGCGTCCCGCGGCGGAAGAAGTCGTCGAATCTCACTCCGGGGAAGGTTCATCGCTATGATCAGCTTAATCGGTTGGCTCGCCACCGCCATCGTCACCGCATCCTACTTCTTTCGCAATCACAAAACGCTGCGCGCCGTCCAGGCCCTCGGCGCGGTCGTCTGGTTAACCTACGGCGTGCTGATCAACTCCAAACCAGTAATGGTCGCGAACATAATTGTCGCCGTGGTAGCTCTATACTCGACGTTTCTGCCAACCCGCGTCCCCCCGCCAGCACCGGAAATCGGCGACTAAGTTTTGCGCCACCGCACGGCGTCGGCCGCTCGTCGGCTTCTTGCGGTTGAATTCCTAGCGCCCGGTTCCGCAACGCGGGACCGGGCAGCCGTTGCCATTCTCTGCGCCGCTGCGGTAATTTTCCGCCGTTGCCTTGATTTTTCGCTACGCAACATCCCGCCACCCTACAGCGAAATCCACCCCGCATGAATCAGCCACAACGAAGTAATCCCCACCAAAATCCACAAAATCACTCCCTGCAGCATCGGACGCACGCCCACCTGCCGGAGCGTAGCCCGCGAAATCCCCGTGCCAATCAAATACAAAGTCGCTGTCAGTCCCAATTTCCCCATCACGCTCAGTACATGCCATGCACCCGCAAACCCAGGCAAGTACGTGTTCGCCACCGCGGCCAAACAAAACAGCGCAATGAACCACGGCCACTGAATGCGGCTGTCTGAACGCTTCAGCACCGCCGCGCCCACCGAAACCGGCACGATCCACAACGCGCGCGT
>JABCZK010000025.1 GCA_013289695.1 Acidobacteriota bacterium | reverse complement strand
TCAGATAAGCACTGATGTCAAGCATCAAAATCGAATGCGAATTTGCTCAGGAGTCAGGATGAGGTCAAAACAGGAACGGAATCAAATAATTACGAGCGCGGAAAAAGGTCGGTTGCGGAATCACTGTGTGCGGGCGCCTCGTCGCGCAATGTTCCCGCACATTGCGCAGCAGCCGCAGCGCTCACAGCAGAGCCTTTCTCTGCGAGCTCTGCGCCGCGGCGGTGCACCCCTCGCGCTGTTCGAACCTCGCCACCGAGTGCCCCAGCACCGGTCGCCCCAGCTCGTCGCAGGCGTAGTCGCCCAGCTCCGGACTGTCCGAGAGAACAGGGTGATATCCAGGCGGCAAAGCCAATCAAAGCTATAGACACGCCCTTTGGCTATCCTTCAGAGTGATAGAGAAGGTGGCTAGGCATTCCTTCGTTTGGGGGCAATAGGCGATGAAATACATCTCTGTTCTATTGGGTGGCCTGCTATTCGTGGCCGCAAACGCCGGAGCACAAGCGAACTTCGGGAATTCCGTTACGCTCGCGACCCCTTCCTTCATGACCTACTCGGTTACTCCAGCTACGCCTGCGACTCCCGCAAGCCCATCGGCAAATTCCCCGGCCGTATTCGCGGCGCCAGCGTTTGCCAGTCCGGCGCCTGCGTTTCCGGCGGCCATGCCGCAGGACGTACAAGGTGTTTTTGACAAGTACAGCTGGGACCTCTACGCAGGTTACACGTTCTTCCGTTTCTACGAAGTTCCCGGCATCATCTCGAACATGAACGGCGGGAATGCTTCCGCGGTGTACTGGTATCGGGATTGGCTGGGAGCCGACGCAGAAGTCATGGCCACATACGGCAGCCAGCCCGGACAGAATTCCTGGCTGGTATTCGTAGGCTTGGGTCCACGGTTCCGCTACGTGGGGCCAAAAGGGATCGATCTGTGGGCACATGCGATGGTAGGAGGAATGTTCATCACGCCGCGAACGCCCTTTGGCAGCCAAGGCGCGGTCGCTGGATTGGTAGGCGCGGGCGTGGATTTGAACGGCCACCATCGGCACGCGGCGGTACGACTTGCCATTGATGGCATCGCGAGCGGTTTCTTCAGAACCTATCAGATCAGCCCGAAAGTTTCGGTCGGCATCGTGTACAAGTTCTAATAGTCGCTGCGCAGTCTGATCGTCTGAATCCCACCCGCGGGATTTTCAACTGGTTCGTGCTTGCGGTTCCGTATTGCCACTTACCCGGCAGAAACTTTCCATTTGTGGTCATCGCTCGCCGCCAAACACAGATTCGGGCCACGACGCGCGACGCAAACCCACTGTTGTCCGTACAGGAATCAGTATATGAGTTTTCGGCGAACTTTTTACGATGGAAATCCGCGTGCATGCCGATACTTAATTGGTTGACGCGCATCTAAGCCGTGAGCGGGCAATAAGCGGCCAGGAGCGCATGCGATTCTCGTGAAACGAGACGATTGGTGCTGTTCAATTCGTTCCAGCAGGCCAAACGGATCATCAAGGCACTCATCGGGTTCACTCTGCTCGCGCTGGGAATCGCAATGATCGCGACTCCTGGGCCTGGCTGGCTCACCATCATGCTGGCGCTCGGCATCCTCGCGGCGGAATTCGTCTGGGCGCGGCGTCTGCTCGATCGCCTGAAAGAGCAGGGCGTGCGAATTCGCGATACCGTGATGCCCCGCGAAAAGCCCAACAACGCCTGACCTGTTTCTCGGCATTTCATCCTTGGGCGGCTCCCCTAGTTGGGCCTTCATCACATCAGTCTTTCGTCCTAGCCGGTTCGAAAAACGCCAGGGTCGCTGTGATAGAGTCTCGAGGAGCGGCGCTCAGGACTGATCGTCGCCTGATCGGAGGTTTCCGTGGCGGAAAAGTGGCAGCAGGAATGGCGGGGCAAGTGGGCGCTGATCACCGGCGCGAGCGCCGGAATCGGTCTGGAGCTGGCCAAGCTGCTCGCGGCCGAAGGCGCGAACATGGTGCTCACGGCGCGGCGGATTGACCGGCTGCAAAAGCTGGCTGCTGACCTGTCGTCGCAGCACGGCATCAGAACCGAGGTCTTCTCCGCGGATTTGACGCGTCCGGAAGCGCCGGGTGAGATTTACGCGTTTACGGCCAACAAGAAGATCGAGATCGAATTCCTGATCAACAACGCGGGGTTTGGCGCATATGGCAACGCGTACAAGATTCCCGCCGGAACGATGCTGGAGATGGTCCAGGTGAATTGTTCCGCGGTGGTACATCTCACGCGGCTGTACCTGCCAGGAATGGTGCAGCGGCGGCATGGCGACGTAATGATTGTCGCTTCGCTCGCGGCGTTTCAGCCGCTTCCCTACAATGCCTGCTACGCGGCAACCAAGGCGTTCGATCTGCTGTTCGCGGAAGGAATCGCCGAGGAAGTGCGTCCGCATGGAGTGCGCGTGTGCGCGCTGTGTCCGGGTTCCACCGTGACGGAATTCCAGGAGGTCGCGCACCAACCGGATCGCGCCTTCAAGAATGCGGAGACGGCGGAGAAAGTGGCGCGCGTCGGTCTGGAAGCGCAAGCGGCAGGAAAGTCATACGTGATTTCGGGCTTCATGAATCGTCTGATGAAAGAAGGGCAGCGCCTCGCGCCCAGAAGCCTCGTCACGAAAATGGCCGCGAAGATGATGCGCGCTTCGGACTCGTAGCGCGCCGCGGCTCACGGAAGCACCTGCGTATCGAATACGCCTGTTTCGATTGTTCCGCCGCGCTTCAGCTGCACGAAGAGGCGGTACTCACCGGCTTTGGGGAAACCGTAGGGGAACGACACCTCTGCGGAGCGCGGATCCATGGACATCTCCATGCCGCCCATCTCGCCGCTCGCGTTCACTCCTGCTAGCGCGTTCGGCGCTGCGTTTCCCTGTGCTGAATTTTTCTGCGCGAGTTCCAGCGCGGCCATAGCGACCGAACCGTCGGGATGGATGTGCGCGAAAACGGAGCGATCGGAACTTACAATTTCCGCGTGTCCCGCCATTCCCATGTAAGGTTCGGAATCGCTGACGGGCTTGCCGTCCGGTGTCTCCAGGCGAAAGCGCAGCCAGATGAAATGATTAGCGGTGAATGGCGCCGTCCCGCGCTCCCAGATCATTTCGTACCCATCGGGCAGAATCGCGGTGGTGCCGTCTGGCGTGACGCTGACTGTCGCGGCCACGGCGCCGTGTGGGCCGCGCGCGCTGCTGGGATCGGCGTTGCCGTTTGCGCGCGCGCTGTCGGCGGGAAGCGGTGAAGACGCGGCGGCAGAATTATCGCCAGTGAGCGCGACGCCGGGAATATTTGGCAAATCAATTTCGGCGATCATGGTATCGGGGAAGCCGGACACGCGCACGACGTCGGCAAAAACCTGATAACGTCCCGCCGGTATCGCCGGCAGATCGGTTTCGAAGGAAATGCCAGACATGGCATGAAGTCCCGGCTCGAGAGGAACGATCTGCGGATGCAGATGATAAAAGCGATCCATGCCAGGTTCACGAATAAGGAATAAATGCATCAGGTGGCCGTGGTCGGGCATGAGAGTGGTCATCACGGTTTCGGGGCGGGTGCGATGCCACGCGGATTCGCCCATTTTCAGCAGGAGCTTTCCGCCGGGCTCCAGAGAAACGTCGAGCGGCGGCGGCTTGTAAATCATCTGACGGGCTTTTGCGCTGGCTTCGGAATTCCACCACGAGTTGCCGAAATAGAGGACGCCGAAAACCACGACGGCTGTCCCGAGCATCATCCAGCGGCCGCGACGGGACCTTTCCGCGGACGGCAATTCGCCGGGCGCGAGCGTGGCTTCCCGGCGCGCGGCGCCCACGATGGAAATGATGGCGACGACCAGCAGCGACATCAAAGCGAAAAGCAGAATGCCGAGCGATCTTTGCATCGGCAAGGTGCGGCGCGCGGCGGCCGGCACCGGCACGGCGAGTTCACCCGCGCCTCGCGCGCCCTCCACTTGGACGCGCACCTGCCACGAACCGGATTCCATCAGCCAGATTGTGCCGGAGAAATATTGCGGGTCTTCTTTCGCTTGGGCGAGCAAGTCTCCAACGGGCGGATATTTCGCGCCGGGGCCGACAATATAAAGCGGGACGACGGTGATTTTCGAAATACCCGGAGTGGCGCTGAGAATTTCCACATCCGCGGTGCCGGGAATCATCTGCGGCGTGCGAATCGTGATGATCAGGTGATAGGGGCCGGCCGTGCCTTGAAAATAAACGTCAGGATTTCCAACGTGCGCCCATGCAGGCGTGATCAACAGCACAACCGCGAGCGACGCAAGTGCCAGCTCGCGCGCGCGCGAGGCGATTCCACGCCGCGGCATGGTGTTCATCTGCGCAGGCCGCGCAATGCGTCACCGGCGGCGAGTCCGATGCGCGAGCCGATAATCGCTGTCACCAGAGCGATGCCGATTCCGTACAGGAAGAGCCCCGTAGTTGGCGCGAGGTCCACGAATTCCCAGTTGTAGTGATATTCCGAAGGCGATTGCATGTAGGGAAAATAGTTCTGGCCGAAGACCCAGTTGCGCGCGGCCGGTGAAATCAGGAAATCTCCGAGCGGCCAATGCACGAGCAGCAGCACGACGAGATAAGCGGTGCCGAGCACGGCCGCGAGAGCCCATTTATTTTTATTAGCGTAGCGATTCAGCAAAAAATCCAAAGCGATTGCAGGCACGATGATGAGCGTCGGAAATTCCAGCGGCACCATGTGCGTGATCTTGGTGAACACCGGCCCGAGTTTCGGCGTCGCGGGAAATAATGGCAGCAGCCACAGCTGGCCCACCACCCAAGCGGTGTATATTCCCGCGACGATCGTCGCGCCCCAGCGGTAGCCGCTGGCACGCGACAGCCCCACCAGGATGATCGGCACCGCCAGCGACAAGGCTCGATAGAAACTGGGACCGTGCATCTGGCTGCCGTTGGTGTATTCCGAAAGCAGCACGCAATGGAGCGCAAGAATCACTCCGCCGAGCAGCAGATACATCCAGCGCAGCCGCCTGTGCGCGTCGCCTGCGGCGCGATTCATCGAACTCACGAGTAATAGCAGGGCGCCGATCGCGACGGCCAGGATTCCCACGCCGAGAACCATGTGCGGCGGGCTGACGATGGCGACATCGAGGCCGAAAGAACTGTGCCACCAGTTGTCGAAGGGCGCGGACGTGACCATCACGACGCCGCCCCAGCAGGCGAGGAACGCGCCGAGCGGTCCGCGGAACCCCCAAACTTGAATGGAAGCGGCCTTAGCCGCGCGATTATTGCCCCAAGTAGTGGATAGGATCAGATATACGCTGGTGAGCGCGACCAATATGCCGCCCAGCTGGATGGCCAGGTGCGCGGGCGTCCAGAAAGTGTCGCGCCCGACGCTCATGTGCCAGGAAATATCCCAGTACAGGCCGAAGACGATGGAAATGACGCCGAGCAGGCCGCACCAGATGTACCAGGGGACCGGAGCGTGGGCTTCGGCGCTTGCGGCCGAGTAGGGGATTGAGGGGGTTGCGGTTTGTACCATGAGCGCGACCTCTGCGGAATGGTTCGCGGCAAGAATAGCAGCATCTGGGGCAGCGGGCTACCGTTGTTGGCTGTGGACATCGCTAGAACTGCGGATGCTCTGCGTACACTCAGCGGCGCTGTGGATGCGAAAATGGTGTCGGTTAGAAGAGACGTCGCCGTCTGTTTTCTAGCAGTCCCGGCGATTTCTAATCGCCGGGACTGTCGATTCGAAATTCGAGGAGCGGTTTGGCGACGCAGAGCTGCGGGTCCATAGCGGGCAAGGAGCGGGGCGGGCGCCGGTATTCTTTGCGCCCCGCGTGATGCTGGCTCCCACATCATGAGCGAATGGCAGCATATTCTAGTAACTATTATATCATAGTTGAAACATGATAATCAAGCTCTTAATAGGCGCCTGGCTTCCCAATTTGGGAAAAGGCGGATCAAAAAGTCATGGGAAACGCGTCGCGCAGTTGACGCCCGGGCAAGCTGGGGCGCCGCCCTTCGATCCCGCACGGCGGGATCTCAGGATGAATCCGCGCTGCAGCGCGATTCACAAACAGCGCCCCTAGCCTGGCTGATGCGTGAGCGTGTCGCCGGGGCGCATAGAGAAATTGAGCTTGCGGGTTCTCGGGGTTCGCGGGGGTTCCTTGCCTCTGGATTGCTAACTCTGTTATGGTCTGGCTGTTTCAAATGTTGGGCCTGGGGAAATGAAACGCGATGACCGGATTGCTGCAACGGCTGCTGCCGCGCGAAGAGGGTTTTTTCGATCTGTTCCGCAAGCAGGCGGAAAATATTCATCGCAGCGCCGAGGCTTTTCTGAAGATGTTGCTACACTACACGGGAGTTCCGGAGCAAGTGCAGAACATCAAGGCTATCGAACATGCCGGCGACGACGTCACGCACCAGACATTTCTCATGCTCAACCGCACGTTTATTACGCCGTTTGACCGCGAGGACATTCACGAACTGGTGAGCACGATGGACGACGTGATTGACCTGGTTGACGCGGCGGCGAGCCGCTTCGTTCTGTATCGCGTAGAAACCTTGCGCGTAGGAACGCTGGATCTGGCGGGGGTGCTGGTGTCCGCGACGAAGGAGCTGGCCGCGGCGATTCACGCGATCGAGAAGCCGGATACCGCGATGAAGCATTGCATCGAGATCAACCGCTACGAAAATGAGAGCGACCGGATTTGCCGGACGTTGATCGCGCAATTATTCGATGAAGAGAAGGACCCGGTGCAGATCATCAAGTGGAAGGAAATTTTTGAAGTGATAGAAACCGCTGTGGATAAATGCGAGGACGTAGCCAACGTGATCGAAAGCATCATCCTGAAAAGCGCCTGACCCCGTGAATAGCTTCCCCCTCCTGTTAGTGACCGTCGGCCTGACCTTGGCATTTGAATTTTCCAACGGCTGGCACGACGCCGCGAATTCCATTGCTACCGTGGTGTCCACGCGCGTACTGACGCCCTTCCGCGCGGTGGTGTGGGCGGCTTTCTGGAATTTCATCGCGGCGTTTGTGTTTGGGACGGCGGTGGCGAAAACCTTGGGCAGCGGGATGGTGCACATTGACATGGTGAATCAACGCGTGCTGCTAGCGGGATTGCTGGGCGCGATCCTGTGGAATACGATCACGCTGATTCTGGGATTGCCGACGAGTTCGTCGCACGCGTTGATGGGCGGATATGGCGGCGCGGCGGTGGCGCACGCCGGAATGAACGCATTGATTCTGAGCGGATGGACGAAGCCCATTCTGTTTCTTTTTCTCTCGCCGGTGATCGGAATGTTTTTGGGTTTCACGACGAGCATCGGGACGAGTTGGATTGTGCGGAAAATGCGGCCGCAGAAAGTGGATCGCTGGTTTCGGCGGCTGCAATTGGTTTCGGCGGCGGGATATAGTCTGGGACACGGGACCAATGATGCGCAGAAGGGGATGGGGATCATCACCACCGCGCTGGTGGCGGGCGGCTTGATGCATGATTTCAAGGTGCCGTTTTGGGTGATCATTTGTTGTCACCTGGCGATGGCGGGCGGGACAATGGCTGGCGGCTGGCGGATTATCAAGACCATGGGGCAGCGGATTACGAAACTGAATCCGTTCGGGGGATTTTCTGCGGAGACCGCGGGCGCGCTTACTTTGATTACTACCGCGCATTTCGGCATTCCGGTGAGCACCACGCATACGATTACGGGCGCGATTGTGGGCGTGGGGGCGGCGCATCGGTTGACGGCGGTGCGCTGGGGCGTGACGCGACGGATCGTGTGCGCCTGGGTGCTGACGATTCCGGGGGCGGCGCTGATGGGGGCGGGGCTGTTTCATATCATGCAGTTGTGGCTGCGTTGAGACGCGGGTGGGGTGAGCGCGGCCGCGCTTTGCCGTGATACACTTCGGTATCGTGACCTTCGAACGCAAAATTGTGGTGGGTCTGGAAGAGATACGCGCCATCACGTTTGAATGCCATCAATGCAAGTCCCGGCTCACAGTTTCGCCTGACGACATCCGCGATATTCCCACCGCGTGCCCGCATTGCAATTTTTCCTGGAGACTGCCCGAGGATCCGCAAGCGGCGTCTGCGGGATCACCGCCGAAAAACTTTGCATTTGGGATCAAGGAACTCAAGATACGTTTTGGAGCGGATGTGATTGGGTTCAAGATCCTGCTTGAGTTTGATGAGCCGGGAAGACACGCGCTTTGATGGTCTGAGATGACCGCATGGCGAAGCCTCGCAAATTCAATTTCGAAAAAACAGTAGCTGTTGCGAATGACGAAGACGAGGCGACGCTTGCCGCCGTTCGCGAAGGCGTGCGCGACGCCAAGGCGGGCCGAACGATGCCTGCGGGAAAAGTTCGTAAACTTCTTTCCCTGTGACTCGCAGACCCGTCTGCACGCAAAGCGCTCACAGGCCTCGGCCTAATCCCGGAACAAATGCTAGCCACGCTTCCGCAAGCACGCAAACCTATGTTCGCACGTCAATACGGCAAGCGCACCCTGCCAGCGATGTCCTCCGCCCGCCGCCAACGCAAAAAGTAATTTGCCGCAGCGACGTAGGCGGCGCAGAGAAAGAAAGAGAGATCCTTGGGCCGGCATGAGGCAACGGCGCCGGCCTCCCTTCGCAAAATCACTCAGGGCAGGCAGGATGACGATGCTCGACGCATCGCCAGAAAGCCGAGGAGCGCCGCCAAGAGTGGCTGTGCCACGACGAAGCGGGCGCGGCATGCCGTGCCCCTACGTAAGCAGCGTCAGTAACGAGAGGCCGAAAACGGCAGATTGTTCCTCGGATTATTCCGCGACTATTCTTCGTCGTCGGCTTGGGCTTTTAGCAGGCGCTCGATTACGGCCATGTCTTCTAGCGTTGTCGTGTCGCCGGTTACTGCGCCTTTAGTGGCTAGTTCGCGGAGGAGGCGGCGCATGATTTTGCCGCTGCGCGTTTTGGGCAGCAGGGAAGTGAAACGAATATCCGATGGGCGGGCGATGGAGCCGATGGTGTTGGCGACGTGATCCATCAACGCAGCGCGCAGCTCTTTGCTGGGCTGGTAGCCGACGCGCAGGGCGACGAAGCAGACGATGGCTTCGCCTTTGATTTCGTCGGGCCGCGCTACGACTGCGGCTTCTGCTACTGCCGGATGGCTTACCAGGACGCTTTCGATTTCCATGGAGCTAAGGCGGTGGCCGGCGACTTTGATGACGTCGTCCACGCGGCCGAGGACCCAGATATAACCGTCTTTGTCGCACTGGGCTGCGTCGCCGGCGAAGTAGACGCCGGGAATGCGCGTCCAGTATTCGCGGGCGTAGCGTTCGTCGTCGCCGTAGATGGTGCGGAGCATCGAGGGCCAAGGTTTTTGGATGGTGAGGTAACCAGTTTCGCCGGGACCGACTGGCTCGCCTTTCATGTTGACAACTTTCGCGATCACGCCCGGTAGCGGCAGCGTGGCTGAACCGGGTTTGGTGGGCGTGGCGCCGGGCAGCGGAGAAATCAGGATCGAGCCGGTTTCGGTTTGCCACCAGGTATCCACGATGGGGCAGCGATTTTTTCCAATGGCTTCGAAATACCATTTCCACGCGGCGGGATTGATCGGTTCGCCTACCGTGCCGAGCAGGCGGAGGCTGGTGAGTTTGTGCGGATTGATCCACTCCATGCCCCAGGCCATGAAGGCGCGCACGGCGGTGGCGGAACTGTAAAAGATGGTGACGTTGTAGCGGTCAATAATTTCCCAGAAGCGATCTTTCTGCGGGAAGTCCGGCGCGCCTTCGTACATCACGATACTGGCGCCATTCGATAGCGGGCCGTAGACGACGTAGCTGTGGCCGGTGACCCAGCCGATGTCGGCGGTGCACCAGTAGATGTCGTCCTCTTGCAGATCGAAGACGAGTTGCGTGCTCCAGGTACATTGCAGCAGGTAACCGCCGGAGGTGTGCAGCACGCCCTTCGGTTTTCCGGTAGTGCCGCTGGTATAGAGAATGTAGAGCGGGTGTTCGGAATCAAAGGGCGCGGCGATATTCTCCTTCGAGGCCTTTTCTTCGAGTTCGTGCCACCACAGGTCGCGGCCTTCTTTCCAGCTGACTTCTTCCTTGGTGCGTTGCACTGCGATGCATTTTTCAATGGTGGGGCAATTCTTCATCGCGGCGTCGGCGGTTTCTTTCAGCGGAACGATTTTTCCGCGGCGGAAGCCGCCGTCGGCGGTGATCAGGATTTTGGCTTTGCAATCGGCGACGCGGTCGGAGATGGCCGTCGCACTGAAGCCGCCAAAAATCACGGAATGCACGGCGCCGACGCGCGCGCAGCCCAGCATGGCGATGGCCAGCTCCGGGATCATGGGCATGTAGATGGCGATGCAATCGCCAGGCTTCACGCCGAGCGTAAGCAGCACGTTGGCAAATTTGCAGACGCGTTCGTGCAGCTCGGCGAAGGTGAGTTGAATGGTCGAGCCGTCTTCGGCTTCCCACATCAGCGCGGGCTTATTGGCGTTTTTTTCGAGGTGGCGGTCCACGCAGTTGTAGGAGACGTTCAGTTTGCCGCCAACGAACCATTTCGCGTGGGGCGGTTTCCACTCCAGGACTTTTTTCGGGGCTTCGAACCAGTGGAGCAGTTTGGCCTGCTCGCCCCAGAAGGCTGCGGGATTGGCCTCGGCGGCGGCATACATTTCGCGGTAGTCTTCGAGCGAGCGCACGCGCGCTTTCTTGCTGAATTCGTCGGGCGGCGGGATAGGCTTTTCTTCTAAGACATGGGGATCAAATTCCTGCATGACTGGGGTTCCTCCGTGGTATTTGTGCGGCGACGCCTTGGGATTACGGATTAGCTGCGGCCCGGCAGCTTCGGTCCGCCCATACGTTATTGAACCGGAGGGGTTTGGTCAAGGAGGGGATTGTGCGGAGCGCGGGAGGGTTCGTGGCGGCGGTCTGCAGTGCGCCGTTACGAGGGCAACAGAAGTAAACGGCTGCCCGGTTCGATGAACCCGAACCGGCCGCTACAAATTCAACGGCAAACTCAAATGCGCCCGCCTAAAAAGCAGGCGGCCGCTACCCTTCGATTCGGCACAGCCGAATCTCAGACTGAAGCGCCCGGCGGGCCGATTCACAAATTCAACGGCAACGTCAAAGGCGCCCAACCGAAGCTGGCCGCTACAGAGTCAAGACCAGAGTCAAAAGCTGGATTTTCATGGAACTTTCGCCCGCGGATTGTGGAATATGTAACGAGACTTGCGCCGGGCCGTCCAACCGTCTGAGATGAACAGGGGCATTGAAACCATGGATGAGGGGCTGCTGCTCCGGCGGATGGTGGCCGGGGACGAGGCTGCCTTCACGCTGTTGTACCGGCGGAAGCATCCGGCGATATACCGGTTTGCGCTGCACATGAGCGGGAACGCCGCGATTGCAGAGGATGTGACGCAAGAGGTTTTCATGACCTTGATTCGCGACGCCAAGCGGTTTGATCCGGGGCGTGGGACCCTGGGCGGGTTTTTGTACGGCATCGCGCGGAATCATTTGCGGCGGCGCTGGGAGCAGGAACGGAATTCCGTGCCGCTGCCGGAATCGGCGGATGAGCTGGATGCGATCATGGCGCGCAGCAAAGCGAGCGGAAGGAACGGCACGTCAAGTTATGGAAATGGCAACGGGAATGGGCACGGGAACGGCAACGGCGCGGGCATCAGCGCGTATTTGCTGCATCGCGACGATTTCGCGACGCTGGAAAATGTGAACCGCGTGCGCCAGGCCATTGCGACGCTCCCGGAAAACTATCGCGAAGTGGTGGTGCTGTGCGAGCTGGATGAATTGAGTTATGAGGACGCGGCGGCGGCGCTGGATTGCCCGGTGGGAACGGTGCGTTCACGGCTGCATCGCGCGCGCGCGATTCTGGTGGAGAAATTGCGCGACGTGCAGCCCATGCGGCGTGCGTCGGCGGTGGGCGAATGAAACAGAAACCCGGCAAGGACATTTTCACGGAAGTGCAAAGGATGAACCGCATGGACTGCGCGCAATTTCAGCAAGTGCTGCATGAACTGGACCGGCCCGGAACCGAGGGCGCGACGCTGTGTGAGCGTGCGCTGGCTCATGCGGAATCGTGCAGCGGTTGCGCGACGCTACTGATCGAAGTGGAATCGTTGGATTTTTCGTTGCGGCAGGCGGCTGCGGATTCCTCGGAATTGCAGGCTCCGCCGCGGCTGGAAACTCTGTTGCTGCAGGAATTTCGCCGGGAGAAATCCGCGGCGGCTTCGCGCGGAGTGCGCTGGCAGTTGGCGGCGTTTGGAATTGCCGCGGCGGTGTTGCTGGCGCTGGGGCTTTCCTTGCACCGGCAAAATTTGGTGACGCCGGGCGGCGTGAACGCCACGCAGACTTCTACGCCGACTGCTAGACAGACTTCCGCGCAGGTGCCTGATAATCCGGGCGCGACGAAAACACCGGTGGCTGCGACGAATTCGAGTTCGCAAGCGGCCGGTGATTCGGCGAGCGCGGCTGCAAGTGATGACAGCGAATATGCGACCGCTTATATGCCGCTGCCGGGTGCTTACGATCCATCGGAACTGGAAGGCGGGGCGGTGGTGCGCGTAGTGCTGCCGCGCGCGGCTCTGGTTTCTTACGGTTTGCCGGTGGAGGGACTGGGCGTGGCGGAACATGTGACGGCGGACATGGTGGTGAGCCAGGACGGCACGCCGCAAGCAATTCGGTTGGTGGCGCACGCCAATGCGAACTCTGATTCCGATACGGATTTTTAGTAATCGCTAGAGATTTTTTCAGAGGAGCTTGAGATGAGGAACGCGGCAAAGTTTATTGCGATGGCGGGGGTGGCGATGATTCTGCTGCTGTCCGGCGCTGGGCTGCGGGCGCAGGATGCGGCGTCAGCGCCACCTCCGCCACCACTTGCAGGCCACGGACACGGGCACGGGCCGGGGCGCGACGAGATTCGATTTTTAGGTTTTGAAGCAGGGCTCGGCGAAAAGACCGTGACGGGCGCGCCTTTCAGCGCGAGTTTTTCGACGGAGTCCACCGAGACGCTCGCCGATGGAAACCAGATCAAGCACACCTCCACCGGTACGATTGCGCGCGATAGCCAGGGACGCACGCGGCGCGATATGACTTGGCCGGCGTTCGGACCGATGGCGGTGGCGGGGCGGAGTGCGCCGCCGCACGTGACTTTCGTGAACGATCCGGTGGCGGGCACGCGTTACATTCTGGAAGCCGATACGAAAACTGCGCGGCAGATGCCGCCGCCTCCCAACAAGGCGGAGTTCACGCGGAAGGCGCACACCGGCGGCCCGGGCGCGGAAGCGGCGGACAAGGAAACGGTAACCACTTCGCTGGGAACGCAAACCATTGGCGGCGTGACGGCCGAAGGCACGCGTTACACGCGCACCATTCCCGCGGGGCAGATTGGGAACGTGAAGCCGATCGTGGTCGTCACAGAGCGCTGGTATTCGTCGGAATTGCAGATGGTGGTGATGACCAAGCGCAGCGATCCGCGTTCGGGCGACACCGTATTTCAGATGACCAGCATTGCGCGGACGGAACCGGCGGCGAGTTTGTTCCAGGTGCCGGCGGATTACACGGTGGCTCAGACGACCGCGCACGCGCGCGGCGCGGTGCGGATGGCTGGACCGCCGCCTGCGGAAGAATAACCGGCACGTTCAATATTGCACGGCCCCAGTTGCTCAGCCTCAAATTGCGGGCGGAAAATTTCCCCCACGCTCCGCCCGCAACCCCTCCTTTGTTCGCCAGTCCAGCAGTACGCGCAGTGCGGGCACTATTGCTCTCGCCAAATGCTGAGTACGCGAGGCAAGCCTCGGCTGGTCGTTTTAGTGGCGGACACTTGGTTTCGGCGAAAGCGGCAGCAAGCCGCCGCACTCCCGATCAGGCTAGGCTAGGGCGCGGTCTAAAAGTTCGACCACGTGCAGGACTTCCTGGTTGGTGCGGCGGAGGGCGGCGCCGGCGCGGAGTTGCAGGATGCAGCCAGGGTTGGCGGTGGCGATGATTTGGGCTTTCGTTTGTTGCACGTTGTCCATTTTGCGGTCTAGGAGTTCTAGCGCGGTTTCGGTTTCGGTTACGTTGTAGACGCCGGCGGAGCCGCAGCATTGATCGGCGAGCGGCATTTCGACGAAATCGAGGCCGGGGATGGCGTGCAGGAGGCGGCGCGGCGCTTCGCGGATTTTTTGACCGTGGACGAGGTGGCAGGAATCCTGATAGGTGACGCGTACGGGCAGCGGACGCAGCGGGGCGGTGAGGCCGAGGTCCGCTAGAAATTCGGTGATGTCGCGCATTTTCGCGGAGAATTTTTCTGCGCGCGAGTGCGAAGTACTGTCTTCGTTGAAAAGGTGCGCGTATTCCTTCAGAGTCGAGCCGCAGCCGGCCGCGTTGGTGATGATCGCATCGAAATCGTCGGAGAGGAAGGCAGCGAAATTTTTGCGGGCTAGTTCCCGGGCTACATCGCGGACGCCTGCATGCGCTGCTAGCGCACCGCAGCAGGTTTGGGCCGCGGGGACGACAACTTCGCAGCCGTTGGCTTGCAGGACGCGGATCGTGGCGCGGTTTAAATCGCTGAAGGTGACTTGCGCGACGCATCCGGCGAAAAATGCCACGCGGGCGCGACGGGTGCCTTTTGCTGGGAACGTCTTGCCCAGCGCGCTGAAGAAAAAATCGGAATCGATGCGCGGCAGCAGCTTCTCGCGATTTTGCAGGCCGAACAGGCGGAGGATTCCGGCGGCGCGGGCTACGGCTGCGAGTCCTGAGCGCTGGTAAATTTTTAGCGCGCGCGCGGCGCTTGCGATTCGGCCAGGGTAGGGAAGCAGGCGGCGATACACGAAATCGCGCGCGATGCGCGAGACGAGCGGGCGTTTATATTTTTGTTCGATCTGCGCGCGGGCCAGTTCCAGAATTTTGCCGTATTCGACGCCGGAGGGGCAGACGGTTTCGCAGTTGCGGCAATTCAGGCAGCGGTCAATGTGCAGGACGAAGGATTCGCCGAGTTCCAAGCGGCCTTGATCGACTAGGGCCATTTGCTTGATGCGTCCGCGCGGGGAATCGGCTTCGCGGCCCCACAGGCGATAGGTGGGGCAATTGTTGGCGCACAGGCCGCAGTGAACGCAGCGGGAGTAGTCTTCGTACTCGGGCTTGTCAATCGCGGAGAAACCGCTGAGCGTGAGTTGAAATTCGCGCTGGGCTTCTTCGTGAGCGACAGGCGGCGAGCCTTGCGGCCGGCCAGCAGGAGGCGGCGTGGACGACATGATTTTAGATGCCTCCCGCAAATCGGCCGGGGCTTAGGATATTTTGCGGATCGAAGACGGATTTTATTTTTTGCATTTGCGCGGCGTCGGGGCGCGGTGGGCCCCAGATTTGCAGCGTGTGCTTCCACTCGGCGGGGGCCCACGGGATTGTGGCGTGGCCTGTCAGTTTGGCGCAGGCTTCTTGTGTGGCGCCTGTGGCGTTGGCGACGCGCTCGCGGTATTCCTCGGTGTGATCGTTCGGCAAGATCGCGAAATAAATTATGCCCACGCCGCGGGCCATGGCGGCCCAGCCGAGATTGCTGCTTTCGGCTGCTTTTTGCGCGGCTGCCAGGGCGTCTTTCATGCGCATGGGCGGCACGCTTATCTTCATGATGGTGGTGGCCGGTGAGGATGCTAGCGCGATGGGGACAAATTCGCGCTTGCGGGCCCAGGCTGGCGGCAAGTTGTCGGCGAGGGTGGTGGCTCCGGTGGCGCCGGATTCTTGAGCCATGCGCTTTAGGTCGTTGGCAAATCGCTCGAGGACGCGTTCGTTCCCGGCATAGCCCGTGGTGAGTGCCCATTCCGTGTTTGAAATTACGTTGGCTGGCATGGGCGCGCGCTCATAGTGCGAGGCTGCGTCGCTCGAGAAAAGTTCGGCTACGCGCGGGCTAAAGATTTCCAGCGTCAGCGGGGTGAGGGCGGATTGCGCGATGCGGCGCCGCATTTCCAGCGCGTTTTCGACTGTTGGGAAGCGGGCGATGAAGCCGCGGGTGGCGAGCGGCATGGGAAACGTCTTGAAATTTACGCGGGTGATGACGCCGAGGGTGCCGAGAGCGCCGATCATTAATTTGTGGATGTCGTAGCCGGTGACATTTTTTACGACGCGGCCGCCGCTTTTCGTTGCGACGCCTTCGCCGGTGACGTATTCCATGCCCAGCAGAAAATCGCGCGCGGTACCGTAAAATTGGCGCAGTGGAGAGTCCACGCCGGAGGCGATGAGGCCGCCGATCGTCGTGCGATTCACGAACGGGACCGGCAGCGGGAGAAACTGACGATGTTCGGCGAGCACTTGCGCCAGTTTGGCGAGCGGCACGCCGGCTTCGACGCTGAGGGTGAGATCGCCGGGATCGTAGGCGATCACTTTGTTGAGGCGCGTCATATCGAGCGCGAGGTCGTAGCAGCTGGGAGTGTAGCCGATTCCTAGTTTTGTGCGCGCGCCCGTGGCCACCAGCGCCAATTTTTCCGATGCGGCAAATTTTACGATTTCGGCTACTTCTTCGCTTGAGCCGGGGCGCACTGCGGCAGCTGGCAGCTTGCGGTCAATTTCGTATGTGGCCAACTGCGCGAAATCGCTGGCGACATTCGCGGCTCCGACAATTTCGCAGAGTCGCGAGGTGACGCTGGCGCTGATGGCAGAGGAGGTCATCTTTATTATGCGCTGGGTGCGCCGGTCAGAGGCAGCGGGCGGACGTGAATTTCGCCGCAGCCTTTTTTCGACGGGAAAATTTTGTCGGGGTTCAGCAGGCCCTGCGGATTGAAGGCAGCGCGTACGTTGCGCATCACGTCGAGATCGGCTTCACTAAAAAGCAGCGGCATCAAACGATCTTTTTCCATGCCGACGCCGTGTTCGCCGGTGATGGAGCCGCCCATTTCGATGCAGAACTTGATGATTTCATCAGCGGCTGCGACTACGCCACGGAACTGCGCTTCGTCGCGCGCGTCGAAAAGAATCAGCGGGTGCAAGTTGCCATCGCCTGCGTGAAAAATATTGCCGATCTGGAAGCCGTATTTGACGCCGATTTCATTGATGCGGCGGAGGGTGGCGGGAAGTTTGGTGCGGGGGATCACGCCGTCCTGGACGTAATAGGTGGGCGAAAGGCGGCCGACGGCGCCGAAAGCATTCTTGCGGCCTTTCCAGAGCAAGTCGCGTTCGCGCGCGTCGCGAGCCACGCGGACTTCGCGGGCATGATGCGCGCGGCAGATGTCGGCGACCTCTTCGGCGTGTTGTTGCACGGCTTCGGCGACGCCATCCACTTCCAGCAGCAGCACGGCGGCGCAATCGAGAGGAAATCCGGCGTGCACGTAGGCTTCGACGGCGCGGAGCGTCCAGCCGTCGAGCATTTCGCAGGCGGCGGGCGTGATGCCGCGCGCGGTGATGTCCACCACGGTTTCGGTGGCGTCGTCGAGAGTGTCGAAAATCGCGAGGAGAGTTTTTACTGCTTCGGGCAGGCGCGTGAGTTTTACGGTGATTTCGGTGATCAGCGCGAGCGTGCCTTCGGAGCCGACGAACAGGCCGAGAAGATCGTAACCCGGAGTATCGAGCGCGGAGCTGCCGATGCGGATGAGTTCGCCGGTGGGGAGAATCGCTTCGAGCGAGAGGACGTGATTGGTGGTGACTCCATAGGCGAGGGTGTGCGGCCCGCCGGAATTTTCCGAGACGTTGCCGCCGATGGTGCAGGCTTTCTGGCTGGACGGGTCGGGCGCAAAATGCAGTCCAGCGTGGGCGACGGCGGCGCTGAGATCGGAATTCACTACGCCTGGCTGGACCGTGGCGCGCTGATTTTCGATGTCAATTTCAAGGATGCGGTTCATGCGCGAAAAAACTGTGAGGATGCCGCCTTTGCGCGAAAGCGCGCCGCCGGAGAGGCCGGTGCCGGCGCCGCGGCCTACTAGCGGGGTTTGATATTGGTTCGCTAGTTTTACGATAGCTAGGACTTCGGCGGTGGTGCGGGGGAAGACGACGCAGTTCGGACGCGCGACTTCGACTGAACCGTCGTATTCGTAAAGCATTAGCTCCTCGGGGCGGTGGAGCACGGCTTCGGGGCCGAGGAGCGATTTCAGATCGCGGAGTAGTTGCGAATCCATGCGCGTTTCGAGCGGCGGCAGCGAATGGAATTGCGCGCGCTCACACGGCCACTATAGCCGTGTGCGGCGATGGGCGTCAACGAGCGCGAAGCGCTGGTCGCGGATCGGTGTTCGGCAAACTGGCCGATCTTGCGCCAACCGCACGGCCAGAAGCGCGGCGATCTAGAAATGCATTGCCTGCAAGCACGTCCGGGACTCGGCTAAGATTGCCTCAGGAGTTCTGTCGTATTTTGGCTTATGACCAAAGCAACCCGAGTGGAAAAGAAGAAGCCCTCTGCAAGGATCTGAATCATGTTTGAACGATATACGGAAGCGGCGCGGCGAGCAATTTTCTTTGCGCGCTACGAGGCGAGCCAATACGGCAGCCGTTCCATCGACACGGAGCATTTGCTCCTGGGCTTGCTCAGGGAGGACAAGCGCTTGGCGCGACGTGTCTTGCAACGGCCTGGCGCGGCCGAATCGATTCGAACAGAAATTGAAGCCCACATCGTGCGCGGCGAACGCATTTCCGCGGCTGTCGAAATACCACTCAGCCTGGAGTGCAAGCGCGTGTTGCAATACGCCTCAGACTCGGCGGAGAAACTAGGGCACCGGCACGTCGATTCGGTGCATCTGCTCCTAGGCACCCTGCGAGAAGGACGGTGCACGGCGGCGCGCGTTGTACAAAAGTATTGCCTGGGCGCGGATGTGATCGAACGAGAGGCGAAGGAGCTCATCGCAGGTGATGATCCAAGAACGAGATCCGTTTCCGGTTCGTCGTCGCCCAGCTCCCCAGGCCTCGACTTGCACTCGACCGCAGCAGAATTGCTCGAAGCTTGGCGTGCGCGGGACGTGGAAAAGGTTTCAAGCCTGTTCGAAGACGATGGTCAGTTTTGGGATAGGCAGGGTGATCTTTGGCTCGGCCCTCAGGTAAGCGAAGCGATTGGCGCTTATTTTGCGGCTGCCGGCACCGGCGTTGAGGCAGCCGTGGTGAAAAACGTACTGGTCCTTGCGGAAGACGTCGCCGCTTTGACGATTGCATGGCCGTCTCCGGACGCGTCACAGGGACTCCCCGATAGAGGTACTCATCTCGTAGTCGCGATGCGTGATGGTGCCGCAGGCTGGACCGTAGCATCAGCGCATCTAGTAAGCTTGTGAAGTCTGAGGAATTTATGAGCGAGATTTGTAGTAATGGCCTCGAGGAAGATTGTTAGCCAACGACAGAGAAATCGAAGACCAACTCACTCATCTGGCTGCGGCGGTGGCGCGATTAGATCCCGCGGAGCCTTCTTATGCGCTTGATGATTTCTTTGGCGGTGGCGTTGGCGGCGGCGTCGGGGGTCCAGCGGCCATCGCGCGCGAAGGTGAACAGCTCGGTGCCGCTGGGGTCGAAAACTTTTGTTACGGAGGCGCTGGCGGCTGCTGGGCCGTAGGGGGTCATGACCGGGCCGGCGACACCGTAGGCTACGCGGTAGTCGAATCCGGATTCGACCAGGACGAATTGGATATGGTGAGTCGCGGCGCGTTCATTGAGTTTGGCGAAGAGTAGTTGGCGCTCCATCGGCGTGGATTGGATTTTTACTTTCAGCGTGAGCTGGGCCATTGCCAGCGGGGCAATACAGCAGCTGAAGAATACAAGTAGGATGGCTCTTCGTAGATGCGTCATGAGTCTTTCTCCCGCAACATTAAATATGTCACTAATTATGTCGCGTCATCGCGTCGGTTTTCGTCCTGCCCTGCGATCCCGCGCTGCGGGAGCTCAGGATGAATCGCGCTCTAGCGCCAACCCTTCGAACCGGCACCGCCGGTTCTCAGGATGAATTGCGCCGTAGCGCGATTCACTAATTTGGCAGTATATGTTACAAATTCTGCGCACGGGTTTTTTACGAGGCATTCGTTGACTAAACCGAAAATACTCTCGACACGGCCGCTATTTCCGGCGGCGCGGGCTGTGCTGGACCGGCATTTCGAGGTGGATTACTGGACGCCGGCCGAACGCATCTCGCGCGAGGAATTGTTGAAGCGCGTGGCGGATAAAGATGGGCTGGTGTGCCTGCTCACGGAGAAAGTGGACGAGGAGCTGCTGACGCGCGCGCCGAAATTGCGGATCGCGGCGACGGTTTCAGTGGGCTACGACAATATAGATGTAGCGGCGTGCACTGGGCACAAGGTGGCAGCGACGAACACGCCGGGCGTGCTGGACGATACGACGGCGGATTTTGCGTGGACCTTGCTGATGGCCATCGCGCGGCGCCTGCTGGAGGGCGACGCGTGGATGCGCAGCGGAACTTGGCCGGGTTGGGACCTCGATCAACTCGTGGGCGGCGACGTGTGGGGGAAAACTTTGGGCGTTCTGGGATTTGGGCGAATCGGGCGCGGCGTGGCGCGACGGGCGTCGGGTTTTAACATGCGTGTGCTTT
This sequence comes from Acidobacteriota bacterium, assembly GCA_013289695.1. Lineage (GTDB taxonomy): Bacteria > Acidobacteriota > Terriglobia > Acidiferrales > UBA7541 > Palsa-295. The sequence goes on along the minus strand of JABCZK010000025.1, from coordinate 41,399 downwards.
ATAGCGACGCGGTTCGCGCGCCGGAAGATGTGGAGCGCGAGTTGCACGCTGAATTTGTGGATCGCGACCGCTTGTTCCGCGAATCCGACTTCATCAGCTTGCATGTGCCGCTGTTGCCCGATACGCGGCACCTGATTTCGCGCGAGAATTTGCAGAAAATGAAGCGCACGGCGTATCTGGTGAATACTTCGCGGGGGCCGGTGGTGGACGAGGCGGCGCTGGCGGAGGCGCTGGAGAATAAAAAAATTGCCGGGGCCGCCCTGGATGTTTACGAGCACGAGCCGCTGGTGAATCCTGCGCTGGTCGGGCGGCGCGATGTGATTTTGACGCCGCATATTGCGAGTGCGTCGCTCGATACGCGCACCAAGATGGCGGTGATGGCGGCGAATAATGTGGTGGCGAGTTTTGAAGGGCGGCGGCCGCCTAATGCGCTGAACGCGGATGCATTGGGATTAAAATAGCGCTGTGAAACAAACGGCTGAGCGCGTATTTCGGCATACCTTGGCGGCGATTGATATTCCCTCGGCGCTGACGCGAAAACTGGACCGGCGCGGCTCGTTGCTTTGCGCTGCTGGATCCGACATTGATCTGCGCGAATTCCGCGAAGTCGTGGGGATCGCGTTTGGGAAGGCCGCGCTAGCGATGGCGCGGGGTTTGCACGAAGTCCTGACGCCTGAATTTCCTCCTGACGAAATTCTTGTGGTTCCTGCTGCTCCTTCGTCGCCTTTGCGCGGATGGAAAACGTTTGTCGGTGGGCACCCCTTGCCTACGGCGGAGAGTTTTGCGGCGGGGCGGGCGATTTTGGAGCGGCTGGCGCTTTGTGACGAGGGGACGCTGATATTTTTTCTGATTTCTGGGGGCGGGTCGTCGCTGGTGGAGCAGCCCTTGGATCCTGGCATGACGCTGGCGGATTTTCAGCAATTGCATTCGGCGCTGGTTACTTGCGGCGCGCCGATCGAAGAGATCAACGTGGTGCGCAAGCATCTTTCTGCTACGAAAGGCGGGCGGCTCGCGGCGGCGGCGGCGCGCTCGATGAAAATAACGTTTGCGATCAGCGACGTGCCCGAAGGGGAGGAATCCGCGCTGGCTTCGGGGCCTACTGTGCCGGATCCGACGACCGTGGACGATGTGGAGCGCATCGTGCGGAAATATGGGTTGCTCGCGAAATTGCCGGAGTCGGTGCGGGAGTTGATCGAGGGGCGGGCGTTTGGCGAGACGCCCAAGGACGGCGATGCGGCGTTTGCGCGTTCGCGATTTGAAATTTTGCTGGGGGAACGCGAGTTATTGCACGCGGCGCATCATTGTTGCGAGGCGGAGGGGTTCACGTGCCTGGTGGATACCGAGACGGATAATTGGCCACTGGAAAAGGCCGCGGAACATTTGCTGGCGCAGCTGGAAATTCTGAAGAAGGAAAATCCGCGCAGGCGCGTGGCGATTTTTGCGGGAGGAGAAGTCAGCAGCCCGGTGACGGGGCAGGGAATCGGCGGGCGTAATTCGGCCTTTGTGTTGGCTTGTGTACCGAAAATTGCCGGGAAGAAAATTGCGGTTTTGAGTGCGGGGACGGATGGAGTGGATGGGAACAGTCCTGCGGCTGGCGCGGTGGCCGATGGCCAGACGTTGGCGCGGGCGCAGGCAATGGGGTTGGATGCTGGGGAATATTTGCGGCGTAGTGATGCTCATGGATTTTTTGCGCGGATCGATGACGCCATCGTTACCGGGCCGACGGGGAATAATTTGTGCGATTTGCGGATTTTGCTGGCGGAGTGATGGCTGCGCGGGGTTTGCCCGAACACAAAGGCCACGCGAAATTCAACGGCGCCGGTCCCGCGTCGCCGGCCGGGCGCCACAGAGTCCAAGGCAAATTCAAAGGCAACGGCAAATGCAACAGAGCCGGCGGGACGCCGGCGCTACAACGGCAAAGTCAATGTCGACGGCACCCGGGTGCAGCTGGCGGCGACAGATTCAACGACGCTGGTGAACGCGCGCTCTTGCGTTTGGTTCGTGAGGCAAGCCTCGCTGGGTGAAAGCGGCGGCAAGCCGCCGCACTCCATATAAGGGTGCGTTGCGTTTACTTCTTCTTGGTTGAGCTAATTTGCGATTCGATTTTTGCCAGGAGTGCGTTTACTTCGTCCATTTGTTGCTGCAGTTTTTTCAGCGCGTCCAGAGTGCCTTCCGAACCTGCCGCGGAGGAGGCCGGCGGCTGACTCGAAGATGCGCCTTGTCCTGCGCTTTGACCCGCGCTCGTGCCAGAGGCGGACCCGGTTCCTGCGCCTGTATCACTATCAACGTTAGCAGCCGCATTAGCACCAGTGCCCGCACCCGTACCGCTGCCCGGGCCGCTCGCGTGATTTCCTGCGGCTTTGGCCTTTAGCGTGTCAATTTGCATTTGGATGTACGGGGCGGCGCCGAGACTTAGGTCGCCGGATTTGAGCATGGCTTCGAGCGGGGCAATAGCGTCCGGGTCTCCGCGTTTGGTCAACGCAAAAAGCGTGGCGTACTTCACGTCAATGTAAGGTTCTTGCAAATAAGAAATGAGCGTTTTGGTGATGGCTTTGTTTTTCGTATCCAGATTGGCGACGGCACCGATCGCCGCGCCGCGCGTATCGAAAGCCTTGCCGAGGGCGGACCATTCCAGCAGCAGCGGCACGGAGCGATCGTCGGCGAGGGAGCCGAGGCCTTCGAGAGCGCCGTTGCGCAGAGTGTCGTCCGGTGAGTCGAGTTTCACGGCGGCGGTGAGCACATCGTAGGCGCTGGGCGCTTTGATTTTACCGAGCGCGTTCAGCGCGGCGGCGCGGACGCGATAGGCGTTGTCGTTCGTCGCAATCGCAGTGAGTTGCGAGCCGAGCGACGCGTCATCCGTGAAACCGCCAAGCTCTTGCACGGCAACCTGGCGAACCCACGGCTTGGGGTCGTTCACTGAAGTGAGAATTTGTTTTTCAGCCGCGGAGCCGCCAATTTTTCCCAACGCTTTCAGCGATTCGGCGCGCACGCCCCAGAAGGGATCGTGCTGTGCCGCGTTGCTGAGTGCGGCGACGACATCGGGATTATCTTTGATGGCGCCAAGCGCGACGGCGGCGTCGGCACGGTCCGGCACGGTTTCCGCGTTTTTCAATTGATAGATCAGTGCGGCAGCGTCTTTCTTGAATTCGAGTGTCTTTAGAATGTTGTCGCCCTTATCGAACAGAACCATCTGTGGCGTGCTGTCGGCGCGCAGGGTGAAAGTCTCTTCGGATTTGCTCACCTGAATGGTGGAAGTTTTGCGTCCGCTGGCCGTAGCGATTTCGATTTCAACGGGCATGTCGAACAAATCCACCATGCCTTCGACCTTCTGGGTTTGCTTGACGTTCAGTTTCACCTGGTGCGCGGCATCGTCGTAGGTGTAGCCGACTTCAAATTTCGGCGCGCCGGCCCGCCAGATCCATTGGTGGAAGAAATGGTCAACGTTCGTCGCAGTGGAGTGGTCAATCGCTTTTTCCAGGTCGGCGGTGACGACATTCTGTCCGCGATTCGTTTCCAGGTAGTAATGCAGGCCGCGGAAAAAATCCTCATCGCCGAGCTTGGTGCGCAACATCTTCAGCACCCAGCCGCCTTTGTCATATACATTGCCGGCGTACTCGATGCTGTCCTCGAAATTGCGCGTGACGATCGGCACGCCGTACAAACGCTTCTGCCGGAACCATCCGGCTTGATCGCGCCAGAATTCGTAAGCGGCTTCGTCGGCGCCGTAACGCTGCTCGGCCCAATAATGTTCGAAATAAGTGGCGAAGCCTTCGTTCAGCCAGATATTGGCCCAGTCTTTGCACGTAACCAGATCACCGAACCACTGGTGCGCGAGTTCGTGCGAGTCCAGGTCGTCGGAACCGCGGCGGAGTTCGGGCGCGAGGCCGGGAGCGACGAGGCCGCGGGTGGTTAGCGTGGTGGCGCTGGTATTTTCCATCCCGCCTTCGACGAAATCGTTCACCGAAGATTGCGCGTACTGCGCCCAGGGATATGGCACGCCGAGCTTGTCTGAAAAGAGATCGAGCATTTGGCGCGTGCGGGAAAATGTGGAATCAATGGTGTCTTCCTGGCCGCGCGGCACGACGTAACGCACGGGAATTCCGCGCCAGGTGTCTTTTTTCTCGACGAATTCACCGGCTACGGCGGTGATCAGATACGTGGAAAGCGGTTCGGACTGTTTCCAGTCCCAAGTTTTGTTGCCGTCTGGTTCGTCCTGCACGCCGACGAGCTTGCCATTGGAAATGGTGAGCCACGTGCCGGGGACGGTGAGAATCATTTCGGAAGTGGTGCGAGCGTTCGGGTAATCGTAAATGGGAATGTAGTAGCGCGTGTCTTCGGCTTCGCCCTGGGTCCAGACTTCTTTGGGGCGATTGGGATAATTTTTATCCGGGAGGACGAAGTACAAGCCTTTTTTCGGTTGGCCATCGTAGCGGATGAAGACTTCGTGATGCTCGCCGCGCCGGGAAGGACTGGGCAGCGGTACGATCAGCGCTGTGTCGGTGGTGGAGAATTGCGCGCTCTTGCCGTCGAGCGTCACCGCGGCGATTTTCAGTTCGACGGAATCGAATTGAATTTGCGCGACGTCGTCGCGCAGCATCGCGATGGTGTGGGTGACTTCACCGCGGACTTTGCGCTGGTCTGTATCGAACCAGAGATGCGTTTTCACATTCTGCAAATCGTAATCGCGGCTGCGCGCGTAGGGTTCATCCGCGCGTCCTGGCGCGGGAAGCAGCAGCGCGAGCGACAAAATTAAAGCGCACAGCCCCGCGGGCACAAGCGGACGAAAGCGTCCGGAAATCTGAGTCATTCCGTTCTCCCTATGACGAAACAAAGATGGCGACAAAGTGGATACTATATAACGCGCGGCGGGGCGTTTGCGTTTCGTGTTTCTGGCGCAGATCAAATTATAGAAGTCCCTTCGTGCTGCCGCCGTCCACCGCGATCGTGGTGCCGTTAATCGAACTGGCGCGCTCGGATGCCAGGAACGCTACCAGCGCGGCCAATTCTTCCGGGCGCGCGAAGCGCCCGATGGGCACGTTCGCGGTGGATTGCTTCAGGATCTCGTCGTAGGCGACGCCTGCATCTTGCGCGCGCTTTTCGAAAAGCTCGGCCAAGCGGTCGGTGAGCGTGTATCCGGGGCAAACATTGTTGACGGTGATGCCGTCGGCGCCGAATTCATTCGCCAGCGTCTTGGCCAGTCCCGTGACGCCGGCACGCAAAGAGTTAGATAGCATCAGGCCGTCAATCGGTTGCTTTACGGAGATCGAAGTGATGGTGAGCAGGCGGCCCCAGCGGCGGCGTTGCATGCGCGGCAGCACTTCGCGCGCGAAATAGACGCTGCTGAGCAAGACGAGGTTCACGGCGGTGCGCCATTCCTCGAGCGTGATTTCCAGGAACCTCTTCGACGGAGGGCCGCCGGTATTGGTGACGCAAATATCTATGCGTCCGAATTTCTTTTCCACGGCGGCGACGAAATCGCGCACGCCATCCGCGTTGGTTACGTCCAGCGCGCGCCAGAAAATTTCGCGGCCGACGGTGGCGCCGATTTCCTGGGCCGTGCGCGCCACATCCGCAGCGGTGCGCGCGCAAATCGCGACTTCGCAGCCTTCCTTGGCAAGTTCCGTGGCGATGGCGCGGCCCAGTCCTTTACTGGCCGCCGCCACGATGGCGACGCGTCCTTTTAATCCGAGGTCCATGCGTTCAGTCCTTTTTTTGGGGCTCGCCGGTGCGCAGGTAGGCGTCGGTCTTGTTGATCCAATCTTCGCGGCGCGGGGCGAAGAAGTCAATGTCCACGGTGTCTTCCAGGGCTTCGGCTTTGTGCGGAACGTGCGCGGGAATCAGGAGGATTTCGCCGGCGTGTACCACGGTGGTTTCGCCGTCGTCGAAGGAAAATTTGAGCGCGCCGGAGATGATCAGCGAAAACTGCTCGCTGCGGTGCGAGTGGCGCGGCACGATGCCGCCGCGCGCGATGAAAATGCGGGCGAGCGTGGCGTCTTCGCCGCTCATCATCTGGCGGGAAATGTGCGCGTTGAGTTTTTCGTGTTCTACTTTTTCGAATGATGTGGCTGCGGGCATCGGGCACCTCTTCCTGGAAATTGCGTGACAGAGAATCGTCTACTGAAACGGCGGAATCGTCAATGGCTGGACGCTGCGATGCGACCGTCATCCTGAGGAGCGCGGCGAGGAAGGATCTAGCTTGGGCTGCGGCGGCGACAAGCGCGTGAGATCGAAGAGAGATCCCTCGCTACGCTCAGATGACGACGCGCCAGTCATGGCCTCGGCGGCGAAACGAAAAGATTGTGGCGCGGGGCGCCGTTCGACTAAGATGCGCGCGTGAGACCGCTGGGCGGGCGTGCGAATCCGCGCGACGGTTAGCGGCGCGAAAAGGTTTGCGGGAGCGAGTATTTCACGGGAGGTGCGCGATGCGACGATTCATGGTGTGCGCGGCGATGTGCGGGATCTTGCTCACGGTTGCAGCGGCCAGCGCCACGGCGCAGATCGGCAAGAGCGTCTCGGTGGCTGCCGGCACGCCGGAAGACAAGGCGCTGACTGACATTTATGCCGCGACGGATGGGCCGGACAAAGTCGCGCTGCTGGATAAATTCATGGCGGATTACGGCAAGGGCGATCTGGAACTGCTGGGCGACCAGCTGTACGTCCAATCGTATTTGGCGCAGAAGAATTATGCGAAAGTTTACGAGTATGGCGACAAAGTGCTGGCGCTCGATCCTGATAATTTTTCGACGGCGGTAATCATGGTGCACGCCGCGGAAGAACAAGGCGACACCGCGAAACTTTTCGATGCGGGCGAAAAGGTTGCCGCGATCGTGACGCGTTACAAAGCGGTGCCGGCTCCCGAAGGCACCGCGGCTGACACGTGGACCGCGCAACGGCAAGTCGTTTTGAAAACCGTGGAAGGCGACCTCGGCTACGTGCAGTACGCGCTGCTCAACGCTGCCTACAAGACCAGCAACGCCGCGGCGCGCGCCGCCCTGCTGGAACGCTATGCGGCGACGTTTCCGGATTCCACCTACACGGTGAGCGCGCGCGAGCAAACCGCCATCGCCTATCAGCAAGCGCTAAACGCGCCGAAGATGCTGGCGGCGGCGCAAAGCCTGCTGGCGTCCAATCCGGACGACATTTCCATGCTCATCTTACTGGCGGACACCTGGTGCAATGATACGGCGCATCTGGATAAAGCCGCGGCGAACGCGCAGCACGCTCTCGATTTGCTGGCGCAGGCCAAGAAGCCGGACAACGTGGACGACGCGCAATGGCAGAAACAGGTGGCGCTGCAGAAGGGCTTGGCGTATTCGTCGCTCGGCGAAGTGAACGTGAACAAGGGGGGCACCCGCACCGCGCAAGCGATTGACCAATTTAAGCAGGCTAGTCCGCTGCTGAAGTCCGACACGTTCAGCTACGCGCAGAATCAGTACCGACTGGGTTTCACGCTGGCGAAAATGCAACGCATCCCGGAGGCGCGCGTGGTGCTTACGGAAGTGGTTGGGTTGGACAGCCCTTACAAATCGCGCGCGCTGGACACGCTGAACAAGATTGGCGGCCCGGTCTCATCAGGCAAAACCAGCAAGAAGAGTTCGTGAGAGATTGAAAGGCCGGTGCGATACTGCGCGCGACTGCGTCGCGACTGACTTCGCAGGATCGTCGGATGATTAGCGTGATTTATGAAGAGTATCCTAAGAATTGCGGTGGGGCTGTCGCTATTTTCGCTTTTCGTTTTGCCGTTCGCCGCGCCGGCGGTTGCGCAGCGTCCGCAACATTTCATTCCGCCGGACGTGATTTACGCGAGCGATATTCCGTATTCCGCTGCCACGGCCGCGGCGGGCGTGGTGACGCTGGCGGTGAATCTGGACGACGGCGGGAATATCATCAATGTGCAGGTTCTGCGAGACATTCCCGCGTTAACGAGCCCGGCATTGGTGGCGGTGCGTGGCTGGACGTACGTGCCGGCAAGTCTAAACGGCAAGCATGTTCCGGCAACGCTACTTGTCAATGCGGTGTTCGATCCGGCGTATCTGCAGCTGAAAAATGTTCCGCTGGCGCCGGCAGAGACGTTCCAATCGCCGGACTCCAAAGCGACGCCGTACACTCCACCGCAACTTCTGGCCGCGACGTATTCGCCATATCCTTCCGACGCTTCGGTGGGCGGTGCCGTGGTGCTGGACGCGTCCGTTGACAGCGGAGGCACTCTAACCAAAGTTACGGTTATCCGCGCCGTTCCTATGCTGACGGCGGCGGCGAGCGGCGCATTCAAAACCTGGAAGTTTACTGCTGGAGTTTACGGGACCACACCGGTTGCGTCGAAAGTGGCAGTAGCCATGGTGTTCCGGAAGACCGCCATGCCTCTGCAGTAGCGCATCGCGAGGTCAATACAATTGTAGGTACGTCGACTCGTTGAGCGGCGGCGGCGTGCGTTCGTGGAGGATTCGAAAAATACTTCCGGAGAGACTTTGAATCGTTTGCTGAGGCGCTCGATATGGCGCCGGTTTAGTTCGCGGCGGCCACTCAGGATCTCGGAAACGATGCTTTCTGAGCCTAGCGTGGAAGCGAGATCTTTTTGCTTGAGATTATTGGCGGACATTAATCCTGCTAAGACCTCCAGCGGTGAAGCTGCGCGAATTGGGTAGTGCTTCTCCTCGTACGCTTCGATCAACAACGCCAGCACCTCCGCATACTTTTTTTCCGCCGCCGTCAAGTGGCCGCGGTGCTCCATTTCCAGAAGCGCAGAAATGTATCGCTCATTTTGCGCGTCCGATGTGATCGGTTTCGGCGTGTCGAACCCGGCCAGCGTATCGCCTTTAATCGCAGTCGCAATCATTTTTCCATCCATGCTTGCCGTATTCGACGTGACTTAGAATATGCAAGACGTAGACGATTCCAGCCTTGTAATTGATGTAAGAAACCGGCCGGCATCGCTTGCGGCTGACGTTAAAGACAACGCAGGTTCGGACGCTATCCGCATTGTTCAAGGTCTGCCTGGCATGTTCCGTCGGCCAAACTTGAGTGGTTCGCGGTGGCTACGAAGCGGATAGCGTCCTTGACCGCTTTTAGGCCGGCTTTCGAACCTAGCGCATTGGATTCGACGGTGGAAAATTGGTAGCGGCGGCGAGGCGAGGAATTCTCCGGATCGAAAGTGCCGGGCGCGATGCGGAAGATCCAGACGTATTGGTGATGCGCCTTGTCCGGGTCGGACGCGGACGTGAAGCCCGCGTCAACAGGAGTGAGCGTTCTGAAATCCGAGAATGCCTCGATTTTGTGAGCCGGCGCGCGCATCGTGATGCTGAAAAAATCCACGTGGTGCGTGAAGATCATCACGTAATCCTCAGTTCCAACTGGAGGTTTTGACGGCAGCAAAAGGATGATAACTTGCGATGGCGGGGTAGTCGGCACAACTCGTTGGGTTGATCCGGAGCATTTGGGGGTGGCTATGCATAAACAGCTGAGTAGGTTTGAGGGCGCGCTGATTTTTCTGCTTTTGTTGCTGGGGGACGAAAGCTTCGCCACTTCATCGCACTCCTCGCCGGTTGCAGCGTTAACGCAATCCTCTGCGCCGTCAGAAAAGTTTCGATTTCTCAAAAAGCTGGCACAGGAGTTCTCAATCGACCATACCGCGCGCTGGAAGCATTCTGTTCCGCAGTTCGGTGACGTGACCACGACGATCTCGGTGGCGCCGATCGACTTTGACGGCTGCTCTATTGTTTGGAATCAAATGCAGGAAGGGACTGCATCCGCTCAACTGATTTACATCGAGACCCACCGATTTGAGGTTCCGTTGGCAACCATGGACGCGAAGCAAATCACTATAGAGCCGGTGCGCGCGGGACAGGGCGAGCGGCCCGGCATCGAAGCGGGAGACTACTACGTGGTTCGGCTGCAATCCATGCGTGGCAAGAACACCGTGAGCGTGGTGGACCAAAACATTGTCTTCAATAGAAAACGGGGGCCCATTACCTCTGTCGAGCAGCCGATGGTTTCGAGCGCGTGGGTGAGGGTCCGCACCGAGGAGCAAGCGGAGCTGCTGAAGCTGCAATTTGAGCAAACCATAGCGGAGTGTATTGCGGCGAATCAATGATTGGTGGCGGAGAGGGTGGGATTTGAACCCACGGTCGAGTTTCCCCGACACTCGCTTTCGAGGCGAGCTCTTTCAACCGCTCAGACACCTCTCCGCGGTTGTGGCTTCTGTAGCTTAACAAAGGCGCCGCAGGGTCACAACTAATCGCGTGGGGCGGTGTCATGCGGTGTTCGGATTATTTGCGCTTGAATGGCCGCCGGCGGCGCTGCTATAAGGATGCTATGCGTGTTATGGCTGAACTCGGGCGCAAAGGTGTGCCGCGCGCGATTTCTGCGGAAGAACTTCAGAGAACACTGGGATCCAGTCCGGCGTTCTGTTCGTGGGATGCCTCGAATTCCGCCGTCAGCGATTCAAAGACTCGCTGGCCGTTTTTGTTTTCTGATCCTCTGCTGGGTACAAACAAAAAGCCTGCGCACTAGAGGCCCCGGACATTTGTTATTTCAGAAGTTGTCCGACGCTCGAAAGTTCAATCCATTTCAAAAGTTACGTAGAGATATTTTCCGTCGCGCTCGACTTGCAGCACTCCGGGGGCTCCGGTGGGAAGCGCCTTCAGCGCGGCGCGCAATTCTTGCAGCGTCGCAAGTGGCTTGCCATTCAGCGCGTGAATCACGTCGCCGGGTTGCAGATCGGCTTCGACGCCCATCGAGTCGGCCGCGAGCGCTGCGACGATCACGCCGGTAGCCTCGCGCAGGTCCTCGAGCTGTTTTGCGAGCTGCTCGTCAATTTCGACGCCGTAAATTCCCAACTTGGTGACCAGATCTTTTTCCGGATCCACCAGGTCGCCCAGCTGATCGACGTCATTTTTCTGTTCCGTCACCGGGATCGTCAGTGTGAGCCGCTGCGTTCCGCGCAGAACTTCGGCGTGCATCACCGCGCCTGCCGGACGGGTGGAAATAATCATTTCCGCCAGCGGGACGCTCCCCATGGCGCGGCCATCCAAATTCAACAGAATATCCTGAATCTGCAAGCCCGCCTTTTCCGCGGGGCCGTCGGGCAGAACGTCCGTGACCACCACGCCGCGTTCTTTCTTCAGCGAAAGTCCCGCGGCGAGATCCGGCGTGATGTCCTGCAGTTGCGCGCCGATAATGCTGCGATGCACGCGGCCGTATTTGCGCAGTTCGTGATACACGAATTCCACCACGCTGCTGGGTATCGCGAAGCCCAGTCCCTGGCTGCCGCCGGATTCCGTGAGAATGAATGTGTTAATACCCACCAGCTCGCCGTTGGTATTTACCAGCGGTCCTCCGCTGTTTCCGGGATTGATGGGCGCGTCGGTCTGGATGTACACCGACGGCACGTCCGGGTCCGCTTGCCGAGCCACCGCGCTGACCACGCCCATGCTCACGGAATTTTCCAGGCCCTCCGGGCTGCCGAACGCCAGCACCAGCTGGCCTTTTTTCAGTTGGGTGTAATCAGCGAAGGCCATCGCCGGTAGGTTCTTCTGTTCAATTTTCAGCAGCGCTATATCAATCGCAGGTGCGATTCCGATGATGCGCGCGTCGGCCGGCGGGCTGTGTTCGCCAAGACCGAGGCTGGCGCGCACTTGCGAATCACCGGCGGTGGCGGGCGTCAGGATGACGCGCACGCGCTGCGCGCCTTTCACGACGTGGGCGTTGGTGATGATGTAGCCGTCGGGGTCCACGATCACGCCGGAGCCGAGGCTGCGCTGGCGCCCGATGGTGTTGGCGTCTGTGTCGTTCTTTTCGTTGAGCGCGCGATAGCCGGTGACTTGCACTTGCACGATGGAAGGCGAAACGCGCGCGGTGAGTTCCTGCAGCGATTCGTTGAATTGCGCGAGTAGGTCTTTGCGGGTGGCTTCGGCCGGGGTTTGGGCTTGTTGCGGATTCTTCGCGGTTTGCGCCAGGAGGGAAGTGGCGCCTGGAAAAAAGCCCGCGGCGGTTATGAGGCAGAGCAATGCGCGTGTGGCTTTGGGTAACGTGTTGCCAGTCATCCTTACGTTCATTCGAATTATTCCTTCTGCGATTATGCATTCGGCGCAGCTTCGGGGCGTGTTCGTTGCGCCGTGAACGAGTGTAAACAAATCCGCGGTAAGTGGCGAGAGTTCAATCCAATTCGTGTGGGTGCGCGAGTCTGTGTCGCGACTGCTGAACCGGTGCTTCAGCTTCTAAACAGTTTGCGGAAAAACGCGCACATTGTCATTCCGAGGGCGGTTTTTTGCCCGAGGAATCTGTTTTTTCCTTGGCATTCGCGCGAAAAGCAGATCCCTCGCTGCGCTCGGGATGACGCCCGCTCCACTTTTTCCGCAAACTGCAATGCCGCACCGAATTGCTTGGATCGTGTCGTGGCCAAAGCCGCGACCTACAAAGACCATCGAGTGGTCAGGCGTCCGGTTTTTCTACCGGCGCGCGGCGAAAAAATCTTTGAGCACTGCCGCGGCTTGTTCGGCCAGGATGCCCGCGGTGACTTCCACGCGATGGTTCAGCTGCGGATGATCCAGCACCGCGAAACACGATTGTACCGCGCCGCCTTTGCTGTCTTCCGCGCCGTACACCAGGCGGGCGATGCGAGCTTGAATCATGGCTCCGGCGCACATGGCGCAGGGTTCAATCGTCACATACAATTCAGCGCCCGCGAGGCGATAGTTCCCGAGCCTCTTCGATGCTTCGCGCAGCGCAATCACTTCGGCGTGCGCGGTGGGATCGCAATCGGCAATGGTGCGATTTCCGGCGCGCGCGATGATCTCATCGTTCAGCACCACCACGGCGCCGACGGGCACCTCGTCGCGTTCGGCGGCGGCGCGGGCTTCTTCCAGCGCGGCGCGCATGAATCGCGCGTCGTTGTCATCGTCCGGAACATTATCGAGTACGCTCATTTTTTGCAGGATAGCATGGAACTCTTATGTGAATTTACGCGTCTCAACGATGAACCGTAACGCGTAGCAGCGTTGCCAGAAATCGGGCGAGGCAAGCCTCGCCCAAGGCAGAGCGGCGACAAGCCGCCGCGCTCCAAAATGTTCTGGGCTGGCGAAATTTGGTAGAGAATGAGCGATCGCGCCGCTGCGGCTTGCTCCCGGTGCTGTTGCGAGGCAAATTTGGAAACCGCCTAATGGACACGGTCTGTCACAAAAACTCGCGAGCCAGGTGCGGCGCGGCCTATGTGACGCTCGCCTCGCTGCTCGCGCTCAGCGGATGCGCGGCTGTGAAGGTGAAGCTCGGGATGCGGGTTTATTTGGCCAAGGTGCAGGTTACGTCCATGACGGCCAGCCTGCCCAACGGGCCGGCCATCGCGCCCGGAGAAAAATCGCCGGTGATGGTGCAATTCACCGAACCGGACGGCACGATTTTACTGACCGAGGGGAAAGGCAAAGGGAAAGTGATGTGGCAGGACCTCACCGTGACGCCGACCGTGGTGACCGCCAACAACAAAGGCGTCGTGACTCTGGCTCACGATCCCAGAGTCAGCGACGGCAAGACAGCGCACGTCACGATCACCGTGCCGAGCCATCCGGACTTGAAAGCGGATCTCGATATTCCCATCACTTATGATTACAACTTCGTGTCGAATTTTTCCGGCGCTCGCGGCAGCGACGGTTCGAACGGCAGCGACGGGATGGCCGGCTCGTCCGGCAACATGGGTTCCACCGATCCGAATAATCCTTCGCCGGGCGGCGATGGCGGGAACGGAACCAATGGCGGGGACGGCGGCGATGGCGGCAATGGCGGAAACGCGCCGCCCGTACAAGTTCGCGTGACGCTGCGGACCGGCGCGCAGCTGCTGTTGCAAGCCAGCGTAGCGGCGGCGGGAAAAACGCGACTTTACTTGATTGATCCGCGGGGCGGCGCGTTGACGGTGACTGCGGATGGCGGGCCCGGAGGATCGGGCGGAAGAGGCGGGCGCGGCGGAGCGGGTGGGTCGGGCGGCATCGGGACACCTAACGGCAACAACGGAATGGCTGGCTCCGACGGACGAAATGGCTTCGATGGTTCGCCGGGAAGAGGCGGCAGCATCACTGTGACGTACGATCCGCAGGTTAAACCCTACTTGAACATTATTCACCTGTCGAATAAAGGCGGCCCCACGCCGGTATTCGACGAAGCGCCGGTGGCGCCGCTGTGGTGAAGTGCGTGGCGCGTGTGCCGTTGGAAATTTTAGCGCTTCGCCGCAGTTAGTGATGCCGGGTACTTTATTGTGCCGAAGGCCGCAACGGCGTACGATGGGGGGCTCCAGCATACTGACTCGAAGATTCCGGCTCATCGCTAACCTCTAACGGCTAACCGCCAACCGCTAACCGCAATTTAGGAGGAACCAATGCAAGGAGTAAAGAACGTCGTACTCGTCCATGGCGCTTGGGCCGATGGCTCGAGCTGGTCCAAAATAATTCCGCTGCTGCAAGCCAACGGACTGCACGCGGTAGCGGTACAAAATCCGCTTAGCTCGATTGCCGATGATGTGGCCTCCACAAATCGTCTTATTAACGCGCAGGACGGGCCGGTGCTGCTGATGGGACATTCTTATGGAGGCGCAGTGATCACCGAAGCCGGGAACAATCCGAAAGTGGCAGGGTTGGTTTACGTGGCCGCGTTTGCGCCGGAGGAAGGCGAGACGCTGAGCGGGATGGCGGCGAAGTTTCCGCCGACACCATTGTTCGGTGAGGTGCAGCCGGTCGGGGACGGCTACTTGATGCTGACCCAGAAGGGCGTGCGGGAAGACTTCGGGCAGGACTTGACGCTGCAAGAACAGACGCTGGTGTTTGCGGTGCAGGGCGCGACGCAAAGCGCCATTTTTGGGGCGTCGGTCCAGAAGGCTGCCTGGCATAGCAAGCCGTGCTGGTTCGTGATCTGTTCGAATGATCGGGCCATCGCGCCTGAGCAGGAAATTAGCACGGCGAAAAGGATGGGCGCAAAGACTTTGACGCTCGCCAGCAGCCATCTGCCGATGCTTTCGCATCCACAGGAGGTTGCGGCTTTCGTGATCGACGCGGCGGGTTCCATTGGCTCAAGCACGGCCGCAGCAGCTTCGCGCTAAGCGCCCGCGCGATCAATTGTCCAAGCGCCCGCGCCAGACCTCAGAGCGATGTTTGGCGCGGGCGTGCGGGCAGTTTGGCGCGACCTTGTGAGGGCGGCATTCTGAATTTCGCAGAACTCAGCACGCGTCTATTGACAACTACTAGCAGGGAAGTCACAATCCTCGAAATGAGAGAACTTCTGCGGCGCGTCTTTCTTGTCGATCTCTTCAAGGGCATGTGGGTCACGTTTCGTTATCAGGCGCCGAAGAATATTTACACCGAGCAGTATCCTCAAGAACGGCCGATGGTGGCGGAGCGCTACCGCGGCGCGCCGCGGCTGAACATGAACCCGGAAACTGGCGAGTCGCTGTGCATTTCGTGCAATTTGTGCGCGCTGGCTTGCCCGGAGAATTTGATCGTGGTGGGCTGGCTGCGCGACGATGCCACGCGGCGCAAGGTTCTTACCACTTTCACGTACGATACTTCGCGCTGCATGTTCTGCGGATTGTGCGAAGACGCTTGCCCCACCGATTGTTTGGAATTGACGCAGGATTTTGAGATGGCCAGTTACAGCCGCGAAGGGGCGATTTGGGATCGCCATCGGCTGGAAGCTGGGCCGACGCCTACGCATTACACCCGCTGAAGGCTCGCGCTAACGCTGCAAGATGAATCTGTCGTCTTCGTCCGCGGAGTACGCTGACTGTCCTGGCACGCACGAAATGAAAGTCCCCCTCTGACGGCCGATCGTGTCTTTCAACGCGGCTTCCAAGTCCATCTCCTGACAGTCTAGCTCGCGATTTTCCGAAATGACCCAACATTTGGAACCGGCGCCCCTCGCCACTAGCAGCTTCTGGAGTGAAGCAGGATTTGTTTGGCCGCCGGGAATGCTGCAAGCAAAGTTTGGATTCAAATGCTTGAAGTGCGCGAGTTGAGCGATGAACTTCGCCCTCCCTTTAGGGTTGGTCAGAAATTCTAAATACCTGTCCCGCTTGCTGGAGAGTATGAAGGCTCTGATGACTGCTGCTTCGCTATTCATGTCGAACATATAGTAATCTCAGCGCGATGTATCGTTCAGAATCGCCTTGGGAACCTCTAGGAGAATCCGCCGCTACGAACGCTACTGCGCGTTATCTTTTGCCCTCGCACAGCCCACGTTATAAGATGACGCGTTTGATTTTGTGGCTTGAGGGCTGATGGAACTTCGCAAAGACCCGATCACGCGCAGTTGGGTGATGGCAGGGCATCCGGAACGCGACAAGGTGCTGGCCGATCCGTGCCCGCTGTGCCCGGAAAATCGCCTGGAGATTCACTCGCTGCTCGATTTGCCTTCCGACGGCAAGTGGCAAGTGCGCGTGTACCCGCATTTTCGTCCGCTGTATCGCATCGAAGGCGAAACTGGGCGCAGCGCCGAAGGCATCTACGACCGCATGGCCGCGGTCGGCGCGCACGAAATCGTGGTGGAGACGCAAGACCACACGCGCGCGCTTGCGCAGTTGAGCGACCAGGAAATCGAGCGCGTGCTGGACGCCTGGGCGCGGCGCACCGCCGATCTAAAACGCGACGCGCGCTTCAAATACGTGACCGTGTTCAAGAATCAAGGCGTGCAGTCGGGCGAGGAGTGGCCGCACGCGCATTCGCAGATCACCGCCACCACTTTCGTGCCGCGGCGCATTTTGTACGAGCTGCGTTCCGCGCGCGAATGGTATCGCGAACGCGAACGCTGCGTTTTTTGCGACATTTTGCGCCAGGAAATGCGCCAGGCCAAGCGCATGGTGGACAACGCCGGCGATTATCACGCGCTCTGCCCCTACGCTTCGCGCGTGCCGTATGAAGTCTGGCTGCTGCCGCACACTCACAATCACCAATTTGAGGCGCCGCTGCCCGGAGAAAATCGCCACAATCTGGCCGTCTTGTTAGGGCGCACGCTGCGGCGATTGCTGCAGGTTGCTCCGGGATATCATTTAGTAGTGCACACGGCGCCCAACACGCAGCAAACCAAAGGCGAGCTGAGCGAATATTGGCGCACCATCGCGGGAGATTATCACTGGCATATCGAGATTCTTCCGATCGTCGAGCAGCGCAGCAAGTCCTACAGCATTAAGGAAGTTTATTTCAACGGGACCTTGCCCGAGCAGGCCGCCGAAAGTTTGCGCCAGATTGACCCGGGAAAATGACCAGCCTCGCCGCCACGCGCTTCGCCGAACCGGACCCGCAGCGCGGCGGAATCATCTTCAAGCTGCTGTTCCTGATTTGCTTCGTGGTGTTTCTGGTGATTTTGTATCTGGTGCGCGTGCCGCTGCTGCGTTTCGCCGGAGAATTCTGGATTGTGGACGACGCGCCGGAGAATTCGGACGCCATTGTGGTGCTGAGCGGCGACAATTTCGATGCGGTGCGCGCTTCGCGAGCGGCGGCGCTGTTCAGGTCCGGCATGGCGCCGCGAGTGGTGGCGACCGGGCGATCGTTGCGTTCCTACGCCAGCACCACCGACCTGATGAAGCGCGATTTGGTGGATCACGGCGTGCCGGCCGCCGCGATCATTCCGCTGAATCACCGCGCGGAAGATACGCGCGACGAGGCATTGGTGGTAAGTGAACTGGTGGCTGCGCATGGATGGAAAAAAATCCTGCTGGTTACTTCGAATTACCACACGCGCAGGTCGGAATACATTTACGAACGCAGCTTGCCGGCGGGAACCCAGCTGCGCGTGATTTCCGCGCCGGATAATGATTACGACCCGCAAAGCTGGTGGCGCACCGCGGAAGGCGTCGGGATATTTTTTCACGAATTGGGTGGATACCTGCACGCGCTGTGGGAGATGCGGCATAATGACGTCCGAACTACTTGAGCAACAGGGCTGAGCAATTGGCGGCGGGGCTGGCGGATTCGCGGCGCGTTGTCATTTAAGTACGCCAGCCTCTATCGTTGCAGCACGTCTCTGTAATATAGTTCGTGCATCACATCAGGACCCCTGCCACCCCCCGCGGGAGTCTCAGAGATACAGGGGAGGAACCCATATGTGGCGTAAAACCGAAGAAGTGAAGCCCACTTCGCCGGGCGGAGATGCAGCAGAACCGGGCGCAACCACTTCGAATCTAAATTCATCAGCGACCCCACCTGCGGAAAATTCAACAACGTCTGAAGCAGCAGCACCCGCTGCTGCGGCATTTACATCCACTCCGGCGATCGCGCCAGATGTGGCGGCGGCGATTACCACCGTCTCGACCATCAGCGCGGGCCTGAAAATCCGCGGGGAGATTTCGGGCAATTGCCACCTCGTCGTTGAAGGCGAAACGCACGGGAAAATTCACTTGGCCAACGGGCGGGTAACCGTCGCCACGAGCGGCCGGGTGAATGCGGATATCGAAGCGCCGGAGATTGAAATCGAGGGCAACGTGCAGGGAAATCTGAATGCTCGCGACAACGTGCGCATGGGCCCGGCGAGCCACGTGCAGGGCAGCGTGCTGACGCGGCGCATCCGCATCGAAGATGGCGCGCGTTTCCGCGGCAAAGTGGAAATGACGCGCCCCGGTAGCGCGGCCGATTCTTCCGGCGGCAAGAGTTCGCCAGCGACCGCAGCGGCGAGTCCGGTGAATGCCGAGAAGCGCAAAACCGCCGTTGCCGCGGCGCCGAGGAGTTAGCGCGCTTCATGGACTGGACCGCCAAGAACAGACTGGGTTCCACGGCGACGGCCCGCGCGCCCGTGAAACCGGGAGCGGAAGCGGCGACCGCTCCTTCCGCCAACACCCGTGTCTCGAACGGGCTGAAGGAATTTCTGTGGCTGCTCAGTGACGAACGCCAGGGCAAGATTCTGGACCTCGGCGCCGTGTTCCAGTCCACCGTGATGTTTTTCATCGAGAAAGGCTTCCGGCTGTCCACCGAAGACCTGCTGCGCTCCTGGAAGGAATTCCTGCACGCGGAGGAAGAAACTTTGCGCAGTGCACCTGTGGGCGACGGGAACGCTCGCGTCTCACAAGGAATGCTGGCCGGGAAATTTCTCGATACCGCTTTGCAGTATCCCGAAGATCATTTTCACGGTGTGCTGGCTTGGGACCTGTTCGACTATCTGGACGCCGAACTTTTGCCGCGCGTGATGGAGCGGATTTACACAGTGATGCGGCCCGGCGGCGCGGTGCTGGCTTCATTTCACAGCCGCGCGCCTGAGCGTTTCAATCGCTACAAGGTCGTGGATTCGCAAACGCTGGAGCTGGTGCCGACTCCCACGCTCGCGGTGCATGCGCGCGTGTTTCAGAATCGCGAGATTCTGGATATCTTCGGGAAGTTCCGCTCGTCCAAAACGTTCGTCGGCCGCGACCAGGTCCGCGAAGCGCTCTTGCTGAAATAACTCGCCGGTTGTAATTTTTCTTCTTGCCTTCCGGGTAGCTGGAGCTTTTTTGCGCGCGCTCTGCTCGCAAGATTTTCCGGTTGCATTCACCGGTGCGCGGGAGTAAAACGGGCTTGTAGTCGTGACGCACGGAGGGATTTGTATGACTCCACCGGGCAGAGTAGTCTAAGATAGACGCCGTTTTCACACCGCTCTTGCGGTGCGCGCCGCCAGCGACGCCTTCGGCATCGCGGCGGCTACGGACGAAGCAAGCGGGGAGCCGCCAGGCTCCCCGTTTTGCGTTTTAGCGGACTGCTCGAAAATCCAGTGGGGCGCGCAGAGGTAGCTGCGAGGTCCTGGACAATGCTGGTGAAAGTCCAGAGGCGGATCAGTTTTCGAGAATCGCGAGAATCGGGCGTTAGCCTCGGTAGCAGCAATGCTTTCACGTCAGTCCGAATTTCACTTATCAGGATGTAACGCCGACCAACTCGGTGCCTGGGGTTACAACACAAGTGCAGTAATCTTGTGTATAATCCGCGTCGCTTTTCGTTCCCAGGGAATCATCAGAGGCGTGGAGGGTGCCATGGAGCGAGGCGTCAGGCAGCCGGAGAATTGTTGTTGTCGAGAGCATCGAAGAGCGAGCGTATGGGCGACGATCGTGGTTGGGTTGCTTTGCGGCGTCCAGGTTGGATGCGGAGGCGGCTCGTCCGGTATGCCGAGTGGCGGGGCACCTCCTCCGCAAGTTTTTACGACGATCGATGTAGCCGAAGCCGGGACGAGCAGCGAGCAAGGCACGATTGCATTGGTAGTCAATCTCAAGGGCGAGGTGGCAGGGTATTACTACGATGCGAACGGCTTCATCCACGGATTTATTCGAAACGCCGCAGGCGCTATCACGACAGTTGACGTTCCGGGCGACGGAAACCAGGGTGCCAACATTTCTGGGATCGATGCGGCGGGTGACGCCGTCGGGGCCTACTTAGATGCGCTAGAGGACGAACATAGTTTCGTGCGCAGTGCGGACGGCACCATCACCACGTTCGATCCTCCAAACAGCAACCCGGGCTCGGGCGCGCAATCCATCAACGATAACGGCACGGTGGCTGGTGGATTCCTGGATTCGAATGGCGCCCACGGTTATCTGCGCGCGCCGGACGGGACGTTCACAACGTTCGACCCGACCGGCAGCGGGGTGCAGATTGAAATCGTGATTCCATTCCAGATCACAGCGAGCGGGGCCGTGGCTGGCACTTACACTGACATTAGCTACGTCCGTCACGGTTTCTTGCGCGACTCAAGCGGCAGCATCACGATTCTGGACGCGCCGGGCGCGGTTGCCGAGGTTAACTTCGGGACCGACATCCTGGGCATGAACGCCAGCGGCACAATCGTGGGCGGGATCGGTGTGGGTGTCGTGAACGGAATCGGTGCGACCCACAGTCTGGTGCGCACCGCGGACGGAACGTACACGATCTTCGATCCTCCACAGGGCGGGGGCACAGCTCTTTGGCCGAGGCAATCAATGATAGCGGCACGGTGGTGGGAATTTACCGAGACGCGAATCTGGTGCGCCACGGATACCTGCGCCAGCCCGACGGGACCTTCGTCAGTTTCGATGACCCAAACGCGGCGCAACTTCCCCTTTCAGCCACGAGCCTGGGCACCGATCCCCGCGGCATCAACGTGAACGGAGCGGTGGCGGGGTTTTATACCGACGCAAACGGCGTTCGGCATGGGTTCATCTGGCAGTGATTCACGCCTCGCGTGGGAGAATCATGGCGCGTGAATGCAACGACCCTGATCGTTGCGGGAGTTTCGCGCCGCGAAGCGAGAGGCTCGCGATCAAAGTCGGTGCGAGACTCCCTTGCTTAGGCGAGAGTTCGAGCGCGTCAGGCAGAGAGCGAGAGTGGCTATTCGCGCGACGCAACATCCAGATGCTCGACATCGACGATGGCGGTACACTGTTGCAGCCCGATCATCCAAGATGCAGAAAGCAATCCGCCCGCCCTTTCGCAGTGCCGTTCGCGGCGCGCTCCGCCTGCGCTGCCCCTTTTGCCAGCAGGGACGCGTGCTCGCACGTTGGCCGAATAAGATTTTTCCGGAGTGTCCGCGCTGCGGGCTCTCCTTCTTCCGCGAGCAGGGTTACTACATCGGCGGCATGATCATCACCTATGGCCTGACGCTCGCGGTCGTCATCCCCGTTTTTCTGGTCTCGCTTCTTCTGCCCGACTTGAAAGCTGTCTCCCATGACGGCCGCTTCGCGCTCTGGGTCCTGTTCGCTGTTCCGCTCTCGTTCCTGCTGATGCCATACGCTTACAGCCTGTGGCTGCATCTGGATTTCTGGCTGGAGTCTTGGACGCCTCCAACACGGCCATAGGTCTCCGCGAATCGCTGCATCTGGATTAGCTTTGGCTTGCTGCAATCAGGCTGCGATCTTCTTGGTGCGTGCTTTCCAGGCGGAATAAATCGCGGGGAGCAGAGAAAGAAAAATCACGACGGCGATTACGTAATGGATGCGCTTGTCAATATTGGGCACGGTGCTGCCCAGTGTGTAGCCCAGCAGGATCATGCTCCATACCCACAGGATTCCGCCCATGATGTCGAACAGCAGGTAGCGCGTGTAGTGCATTTTCGCGGCGCCCGCTACGGGCGGGCAGAAGGTGCGAACGATGGGCATGAAGCGCGCCATGATAATAGTGCGCGAGCCGTACTTTTCGTAAAACTCGTGCGCGCGCAGCAGGTGGCTCTGCTTAAAAAATCGCGAGTCCTCGCGCTGATAGAGGCGTTCGCCCATGGTGCGTCCGATCCAGTAGCCCACCTGGTCCCCGGCAATCGCACAAAGCGTTACCAGCGGCAGCAGCCACAGCAGCTGCAAGCCGGAAGCTTTATCCGCGGCCACTACTCCGGCAGTGACCAGCAGGGAATCGCCCGGCAGGAAGAAGCCCACGAACAGCCCTGTCTCGACGAAGACGATCCCGCAGACCATGACCATCCCGCCCAGCGCCACCAGCGCGCGGACGTCGGAAAGACGGTGCAGAAGCTCCTTCAATAGCTCGACCATTTAGTAGGGAAACCTCGCTCTCTCGACGGGTGCTGAAGGCCCTGAAACACGGCCAAACCGCTGTAAACACGATAACAGAAAAGACTTTAGCCATCACACCCAAGCACTAGCAGGTGTCTAGTACTACCCTCCTAGCGTTCCTAGCCACCTGTACCATTGGTCAGGTCGGACCCCTGTCCGAAAATGTAGTTGTTCGAGGAAGGCAGGCTCATGAGGGGGGACAAATGGTAGGTGGTTACGCGATCTGGATGGGGCAGTCAGTCATTCTTCGCGTGGTAGCAGGGAACCTGCGGGTACCGCTGCGCGGGCGCCTGGTTTCGGAAACCACGGAAGTCGTACGTTTGCGAATCGCCGACAGCTGGGACGTGGACATCTTCAAATCCATGGTGCTGGCCGTCGAACATGACAATCCGGTTTACGTAGTGAATTAAGGGGGCAGGGCATGAGCACGCTGACGGGCACGGTTTGGAAGTCACACAGCCGCACGGCTACGGCCCAAGCGCTGCCTTTTCCCGATACCTCAAAGGTTTCGGTAATGCGCGAAAAAGCAGTCGCGTTTCGCGACACAATGATCGTGATAGCACTTCAACTTGTGTTTCGCGCGTCTCTGGCAATGCGCCGCTGGAATTACTAAGCGCGGCATGATTTAAAAAAGTTTTCGGCCCAGCGTCCCTCACCCCCGTCCTCGGGTCTGCGCCCCCAGACCCGAGGATTTTTTTCGTCCGGCGCTTTTCCAGTCCGCAGGGAAATTTTCGGTTCTTGCTCGCACATGCATTCTGGCCACGGCTGCTTTCACGCCCTGAATCGCTGGTTCCCGCAAGCCCGGAAAGGCCTCACCTGCCGCTTAGATAGCTTTTTACAAAACACCTTGTTGATATTGGCGCTTCTCGCGATACTATTCTTCGGAACCAATTAGTCCCAAATTAGGAGCCTATTCGATGAGGATTGCCAGCGTCGCGAGCGCTTTTCCAGAGTACTACTACAAACAAGAGATTCTGACGGAGGCGCTGAAGAACGATTGGCGTCATCGGTTGTCGAATCCCGACATCCTCGACCGTCTCGACGAGAGCATGCAGGTCGAGGGCCGGTATCTGGTCGAACCAATTGATTACTATGAAAAGCTGACTACGTGGGGCCAGGCCAACAACACCTGGATCGCGCACGCGCTGGAACTCGGCGAAGAATCTCTTTGCAAGGCGCTACACAAAGCGGGACTGGTGCCGAAAGACCTTGGCGCGATTTTTGTGACATCCGTCACCGGCATTGCCGCTCCGTCTCTGGACGCGCGCCTGGTGAATCGCATGGGCCTTTCGCCCAATATCAAACGCATTCCAATTTTCGGACTGGGCTGCGTCGCCGGCGCCGCCGGAATTTCGCGTGCTGCGGATTATGTGAAGGCTTATCCGGACCAGGCGGCCGCGCTTTTGTCCGTGGAATTGTGCTCGCTTACTCTGCAACGCGACGACCTCTCGATGGCTCACCTGATTTCTGCGCTGCTCTTCGGCGACGGCGCAGCCGCGACCATCGTGACCGGCTCCAATCGCAAGGCAGACGGCCCCGAAATCCTCGCCACCAAGTCCAGCTTCTATCTGCATAGCGAGAAGGTCATGGGGTGGGACATCTCTGAGAAGGGTTTCCGCATCGTACTATCTCCGGAAGTCCCGGAGATGGTGACGAAGCATCTGGGCAAAGATGTGGACGCTTTCCTCGCCGAAAATGGCGCCAAGCGCTCGGATATCAAATCCTGGATCATGCACACCGGCGGCCCCAAAGTTTTGGAAGCCACCGCGACCGCTTTGGGAATTACCGCCGATGATTTGTCGGCGTCATGGGCTTGCTTGCGGCGCGTAGGAAATATTTCATCCACGTCCGTACTGTTGGTTCTCGAGGACGTGTACAGCAACCGGCGACCGGAGCCAGGCTCGCTGAGCATCTTGGCCGCGATGGGTCCGGGCTTTTGTGCGGAGTTAGTTTTGTTACGTTGGTAGGAAGTGGGGGCGAGTGGCCACAGGCGCGGAAGTCCTGATCGTTGGAGCGGGGCCAGCAGGGATTGCGACGGCGATCGCAGCAAGTCAAAAAGGACTTCGCGTAACGGTAGCTGACGCGCGCAGGCCGCCGATTGACAAAGCCTGCGGCGAAGGTTTGCTCCCCGAAGGTGTATCCGCGCTTCGTCAGCTCGGAATCTGGCTGGACTCCTCGAACGCTTACCCCATTGCAGGAATGCGCTTCTCCGATGAGACGTCGTCTGCTTGCGGCAGAATCACGCGGGGCGCGGCGTTTGGTTTGCGCCGCAGCGTGCTGCACGGTTTGCTGGCGCGGCGAGCGTGCGAACTGGGCGTTTCCTTTCGCTGGGGAACGCGGGTTTCCGAAATAAATTCCGATAGCGCGCGCCTGGACGGCTTGCGCTTTCCTTTTCACTGGTTGGTGGGCGCCGACGGCCAGAAATCCATCGTACGAAAATGGTCTGGCCTCGGTCCTCGCCGCGTTCGCTCCGCGCGCTTCGGATTCTGCTGCCACTTCGCGGTTACTCCCTGGAGTGAATTCGTCGAAGTGTACTGGGGCGAGCGCTGCCAGATTTATGTGACGCCGACGGGGCCCGATGAAGTCTGCCTGGCGGTTCTCAGCAGCGATCCGCAAATGCGAGTCGGGCGCGCGCTCGGAGAATTTCCCGCCGCCGCCAAGCGATTAGGCGGTGCGCGGCGCATCACTGACGAAATCGGCAGCGCGACCGTGCTGGACTATCCGCGCAGCGTCGCGCGGCGGAATATCGCGCTGGTGGGCGATGCTTCCTTTACGGTTGACGGAATCACGGGCCAGGGCCTAAGCCTCTCGTTTCAGCAAGCGCTGAGCCTTGGCGAAGCGCTCGCGTCTGAGAATTTGGGGGCCTACCAGCTCGCACATCGCCAATTTATCAAGGAGCCGGCGCGCATGGCGCGGTTGCTCTTGCTGCTGGATCGTCAGGCGTGGCTGCGCCGCAAGGCGCTGCGACTGTTCGCCGCAAATCCCAAGCTATTTGGCAGGATGATTTCCTCGCACGCCAATTGCCCCAAGCCCGCGCCGATCCGCGCCAGCGAAATGTTCGATCTCGGATGGCAGGTTTTGCGCGCGTGACGTTTGAACGCGATACGAGCCGAAGCGGCGGCGTAGGCCTTCACGTTGGTCCGACGGCATTACAGCGCGTCAGGGGTGCGCTCACTTTTTTCGCGCTCGCGTGTTTCGTCGCGCTGGCGTTTGCGCCGGCTTCGCACGCGCAGTCGTATGTCGTTACCCTCGATCCAGCACAGACCAGGGTTGAATTTGCGCTCGGCACCACTCTGCACACCGTGCACGGAACCTTCCAGCTAATAAGCGGCCAGATTCATTTCGATGCTGGCACCGGCAAAGTCAGCGGCGCAGTCGTGGTGGACGCGCGCAGCGCCGACACCGACAACAAATCCCGCGACAAGAAAATGAATCAGGAAATTCTCGAGAGTCAGAAATATCCGGAGATTGTATTCACGCCGCAGCAGGTGCGCGGCTCATTCGCTCCGCAGAAGGCGTCGCAGCTGGACGTAGCCGGCACCTTTCGCATTCATGGCCAGGATCACGACTTCACGATGACGTTGGCCGTTCAACTTGTGCCGGGCTCGCAGCTGCAGTGCGACACGCAGTTCACAATCCCCTACATAAAATGGGGCATGAAAGACCCCAGCACGTTCCTGCTGCACGCGAACGACAAGGTAGAACTCGAAATCCACGCGATTGCAAAAATCATTCCGGACCAGCCCGCGCATTAGTTTTCTCTGCGCCCGCTGCGCGCCTTTCTCTGCGACCTTTGCGGCAAGTGCTTTCCTTTAGCGCGGTGCGCCCGAGGACCGAACGGTTAATTCTCCTTATCGCTGAACAACAATTCCTTTGCCCGCTGCGACGCCTTCACCACAGCCTTGATCAACGTAACCCGCAGCTTGCCCTCTTCCAACTCGAGAATGCCGTCAATCGTGCATCCCGCCGGAGTCGTCACCGTATCCTTCAGCAGCGCGGGATGGTGCCCGGTTTCCAGCACCACTTTTGCCGCGCCCAACATCGTCTGCGCTGCCAGCAACGTAGCCAGCTCGCGCGACAAGCCCATCTTCACGCCGCCTTCCGCCAGCGATTCCAAAATAATGTAAAGAAACGCCGGACCGCTGCCGGAAAGGCCGGTGACCGCGTCCATGTGTTTTTCGTCCACCACCACCGTCTTGCCGACGGCGTCAAAAAGTTTGCGCGCGAGTTCCAAATGTTTCGCGGTAGCGTGCTTGCCTTTGCAGATCGCGGTGATGCCTTCGCCGACCATCGAAGGCGTATTGGGCATCGCGCGCAGCACCGGCACATTCCCGCCCACGCGCTTTTCCATATATTCCGTGGAAACCGCCGCAGCGATCGAAATCACCAGTTTTTGCTCGTTCAGCTCCGGGCGAATTTCGTCCAGCACCGCGCCCACCGCCAGCGGCTTCAGGCAGATTAAAATCACATCGGCGTTTTTTGCCGCGGCGCGATTGTCGGTGCCCAGGGTGATTTGCGCGCTGGAAATGCTGCGCCTTTCCGAGCTGGTCTGCCGCACGGTGGCGAACACTTGCGCGGGCGAGACCAAGCCCTGTTGCAAGAACGCCTCGATAAGAATCCCGCCCATTTTGCCCGCGCCAAGCACCGCGAGCCTTTTCGGTGTAAAAATGTCGGTCACGTTTGCCTCTCCCGTGCATCCAACCAGTGTTTCCGGTCCAGTGGGAAGGCAACAGTTTACATGAATCACGCGCCGTCGTTCCGCCGGCTTCGTGACTGGCAATTCGCGAGGCCGAGTTGTCGCCGTAGGCGCAGGAATGGAATCGCGTGTAGTGGTATCATCGTTCCGTAATATTGAGTCCACATCGCCGAGCCGATTTCTCAGGCTCGCACAAGAGGCAGACCTGTGGTCGAAATACCGCATGAATGGCTGGACGGAGTTGTCGGCATTCTGGAATCGCTCAATCAGGGTGTGCTGATCAACAACGATTGTGGCGAGGTTGTGTTCGCCAACGCTCTGTATCTGAAAATGGTTGGGAAATCCGCGGACGTCGTCATCGGCTCGAAAGTCACCAGTTGGTATCCTCCCGAAGACGCGCAGGCGTTGCGGCGGCAAATCGAGCGCCGCCAGCGGGAAGGCAGCAACCTTTTTGAATTTTACGTGCCGCGCCACGATGGCAGCCACCTGCCGGTGGTGATCACCGCGCGCCAGATCGAAGATCCGGATGGCGGAATTTTTTCCATCGTCACCCTCACGGATATTTCCGCGCAGAAGCGCGCTGAGAATGAGCTGCGCGAAGTGAACATTCAGCTGGAGCAGCGCCACCGCGAAATCGAGGAAGATTTGCTGCTGGCGGCGCGCGTGCAGCAGAGCCTCGCGCCCGGTAGCCTGATGTGGGGAGGCGCGGCCGTCGAAACTTTTTATCAACCGGTGCGCACCATCGGCGGAGATTTTGGCCTGGTCGCGCCGCGTCCCGATCATCTTTCGTTGATGATTTGCGACGTCTCCGGCCACGGCATCGGCTCGGCGCTGGTGGCCAACCGGATTTACACCGAGACCATGTCGCAAATCGAGCGCGGCGCCGCGCTCCGTCCGATGATGGAGCATTTGAATCGTTTTGTGATTGGCAGCCTGCGCAGTTCGGTTTTCTATTTCACCGTAGTCGCTGCGCGGCTGGATCTCGCCTCGCGTACGCTGGAATTTGTCGGCGCGGGGCACCCTCCGGCGATGATCGTTAAGCCCGGCGAAGCTCCGCGCTTGCTGGAATCGCGCAGTTCCGTCCTGGGTCTGCTGCACGACGCGGTGGACGCCGGCGCCGCCATGAATATTCCAGTCGAGGCAGGCGATCGCGTGATTCTGTACACCGACGGCTTCACGGAAAGTTTCAACACGCGCGACGATATGCTGGGCGTCGAGGGCCTGGCGGAAATCGTGCGCGAAACTTCCAAGCTGCCTCTGCCGGCGATGACGCAAGAAATCGTCAACCGCGTCGCCGCATTCCGCCATGGCCCTCCCGCCGACGATATGTCTCTGGTCGCCGTCGAAATTCCTTAGCTGAACTCGACGACGACCCTGGGGCGAATCGCGAGCTGATCTTCCTGCCGCCGAGCCTGCTGTCTTGCGCGACGAACTGGCGATCCGTTCGCTCTTGCAATATCCGAGTCAGCGATCAGGGTACCTTGTGCAGCGAAAGGTTTGTGATCTGGGCGATATAAGAGAAGTCTTTGTCGAGCGTGAATACGGTGCCGCGATGTTCCAGCGCAACCGCGGCATTTAGTACGTCGACCCTCGCCAGGCTGATTCCTTTGGAGCGGGCCGTTCTGAAAATGGCCGCCGCTTTCCGGTAAGTGGAAAATCCTTGCGCGTACAGCATTTCTACCTCAGCCAAATAGCCCTCGATGGGGCTCGCGTCGCGCGTGAGGCCCTGAACGATTTCGGTGACAACCACGCCGGTAAGCGCCACAGGCATTCCGACTTCGATCATTCTCCGCAGTTCCTTGCCCGAGGTTCCAGGCGCAGAACTGAAAAAATCAATCCACACGGAGCTATCGACGAGGATCACACACGGTTCCGCCGCATGGCTTGCAGGTCACCTTTCCAAATTCCGGTGCCGTAGTAGCGCATGCTGCCTTTCAGTCTTTCGTAACGGACGAAAAACGCCAAGGCCGTATTGACGACTTCCCGCTTGGTTTTCAACCTGCTCAGCTCGCGCGCCTCGCGGAGCAGCCCTTCGTCCAGATCAATGTTGGTTCTAGCCATACTGGAGGTATACACCCATTGTGCGAAATCAGGCGTATGGCTCCCGGAGCGCCATATTCCAGCCCGACTTTCTTGTCTTCCTCCAACAGTTCCTTCGTGAACTCCGTGTTTCGCCTTTGAACTACGTGGCGCGTCCGGCCCGTATGCAAACCGCAACTAAAAGCTCATAATCGGGTTTCTTACATGGAGGTCGCGAGCCGCCATGTCAGACACGCGTATCGTTATTTGGTTCGCTTGGTTCCTAGCCGCGAGCTGATTGCGCAGGATGGCGATGCTGTTGCCAGTGCACGCGACGAAAGGGTTCAGCTCATGACCAAAAAGCTGTCGCTTGTACTGTTCCTCATGCTCCTGGTCAGCATGCTTTTCGCGTTGCCACAAAACGCGGCAGCCCAAGACCCTTCGCAAGTGCAAGCGCAGGCCCAAGCCCAGGTAGTCGATCCGCCCGCACGCGTCGCGCGCTTGAATTACGTGCAAGGCTCGATTTCCTTCCAGCCCGCGGGCGAACAAGATTGGCTTGAGGCCGACATCAATCGCCCGCTCACCGCCGGTGACAATCTGTGGGCCGACAAAGATTCGCGCGGCGAAGTTCACATCGGCGCAACTTCGATTCGGCTCTCCAGCGAGACGGGAATTTCCTTTCTGAATCTGGACGATCGCACCGTGCAGCTGCAACTGGTGCAGGGCACCATCGAAGTGCACGTCCGCCGCCTGGAACCCGGCAACGCATTCGAAATTGACACGCCCAATCTCGCTTTCTCGCTGGCAGCTTCCGGCGAATATCGCATTCAGACGAACCCCGACGGAAATTCCACGGCGATCACCGTGCGCGAAGGAGCGGGGCAGGCGACCGGCGCGGGAGAATCCTACGACCTGGCGGCCGGGCAACAATATATTTTCAACGGCACTGACCAGTTGAACTTCGACGCGCAAGCGGCGCCGGAATTCGACGACTTCGAAGACTGGTGCCAGGCGCAGGACCAGCGCGAGAACAGTTCCGCATCGGCGCGCTACGTTTCGCGCGACGTTGACGGCTACTACGATCTCGACGGCAACGGTGAGTGGCAGACCGATCCGGACTACGGCGCGATCTGGGTTCCCAGCGGCGTTGCGGTTGGCTGGGCGCCCTATCGCTACGGCCATTGGGTTTGGATTGGCCCGTGGGGCTGGACGTGGGTGGAAGACGAGCCGTGGGGTTTCGCGCCATTTCACTATGGGCGGTGGGCCTATGTGCACGGCGGTTGGGGCTGGGTTCCGGGGCCGAAGGTAGTGCGTCCGGTTTACGCGCCAGCGCTGGTTGGATTTGTCGGCGGCGGAGGCGGCTTGGGCGTCGGAGTGGGATTTGGCGGCGGATTCGCGGGCGTCGCGTGGTTTCCACTGGGCCCGCGCGATGTTTACATTCCCGGCTATCGCGCCAGCCCGCGTTACGTGCAGAACGTCAACATCACCAACACGCGCGTCGTCAACGTCACGCAGGTCACCACGGTATACAACAACTACGTCGCGAACCGAAACGTTGGCGTGAACCGCGTTGACTACACCTACGCCCACAACGCTGTCGCGGTGACCGCGGTATCGCGCGAAGCTTTCGTCGGCGCAAAACCGGTAGGCACCGGCTTCGTTCGCGTGACACCAGAACAATTGCAGAGCGCGCATGTGATCGAGCAAAGTCCGCTCGCGCCCACGCGCACGAGTTACGTGGCGGCCACGGCCAGGCCCGCGCGCGCGAAGCCTGCTGTTGCATTCAGCGAACGGCCGGTGGTGGCGCGGCTGAATCCGCCGATGCCAATCACCAGCCACGCGGTGACGCACGCCGTGAATCCGGAGGCGGCGCCGCGAGGTGGACAGCCCTCGGCACCGCGCGCCAATAACGCCGCGCCGCCGATGTACAACAACGACAGTTTGGCGCGCAGCCCGAAGTATCCGAACACCGACGCGCCTGCGAACGCCCGCAACGATGCCAACGCGAACGAGCGGCCGAACGCTAGCGGCAACGAGCGCCCGAACGCAAACGAGCGGCCGCCCGCGAACGACGCTGCCCAGCAGCACCCGGCAGTGAAGTTCACGCCGCCAACCAAGGCCAAGGATGACGACTACGACGTGCATCCTCCGCTAAACCACCACGCCAACACGCCGCCGCCCGCGGAGCATCACGAAGCGCCAGCCCCAGCGTCGCATCCAGCACCCGCGCAGCACGAGTCTGCGCCGCCAGCATCGCGCCCGAAAAGCTGATTCGCGCGCAGTGCGTAGCACCGGCGTCTCGCCGGCTCTTTGCCTTTGACGTTGTAGCGGCCGCCTCCTTATCTTTCGTCCGCCATCGGCGAACGAAAGATAGGCGGGCAGCTTTTGAATTGCTTGCTGCCGCACGGCGGCGCGAGCCGTTCGTTGCCCACCTTCAAGCCGCGCACTCCCGGTGTTATGATCATACTTCGCCGCGAAACTTTCAGCCGGGGAGGGCCACGCCACATGCCAACAGCAAAAATATTGATGCTTGTCGGTGATTACGTCGAAGACTATGAAGTGATGGTGCCGTTCCAGGCGCTGCAAATGGTCGGGCACACCGTGCACGCCGT
This sequence comes from Acidobacteriota bacterium, assembly GCA_013289695.1. Lineage (GTDB taxonomy): Bacteria > Acidobacteriota > Terriglobia > Acidiferrales > UBA7541 > Palsa-295. Next base: position 9,613 of record JABCZK010000025.1, on the reverse strand, counting down.
TTGCCCGGACAAGAAAGCTGGCCAATTCGTGCGCACGGCAATCCACGATTTCGAAGGCGCGCAAACTTATTCGGAAAAGCCGGGGCACAATTTCACTTTGAACGCGACGTTCGCCGAAATCCGCGCCGAAGAATACGACGCGTTGGTAATTCCCGGCGGGCGCGCGCCGGAATATTTGCGCCTGAATCCCAAGGTGCTTGAGATCGTCCGGCATTTCTCGACGGCCAATAAGCCCATCGCCGCGCTCTGCCACGGCGCGCAAATTCTGGCCGCCGCGCGCGTCATTTCCGGCAAACGCGTCAGCGCGTATCCCGCTTGCGCTCCGGAAGTCGAGCTGGCGGGCGGTGTTTACACTGCAGTGGAGATGACGGACGCGGTGGCGGACGGCAACCTGGTCACCGGCCCCGCGTGGCCGGCGCATCCAGCGTGGCTGGCGAAATTCCTGACGGTGCTTGATCGCAGCGCGACCGAAAAATCCGGCACGAAATCCGCCGCGGGTAAAGCGTCCGCGTAAGCGCGTTTTGCATTTCGTAGGGGCGGGTCCCGCATGCGCGGGACCCGCCCCGACCGTCTCACATTGTTGGAGTGCGGCGGGTTGCCGGCGCTTTTTCTTGGGCGAGGCTTGCGTCGCCTGCTTTTGATTTTGCATTTATGATTCGCGTGCGACGCAGAAAAATGGAAACATCCCGGCGGTGATAATTCTCGAAACAGAAAGGCTCTTGCTGCGGCGGCTCGCCGCGAACGACGCCGCGTTCATCCTGGAACTTCTGAACGAACCTGCGTTCCTCGAAAATATCGGCGATCGCGGCGCGCGCACCCTCGCCGACGCGCGGCGCTACATCGCCAAAGGCCCCGTCGCCAGCTACCGCAGATTCGGATTTGGCCTGTTCTTGGTGGAGCTGAAAGATTCCGGCGCGCCCATCGGCATTTGCGGCCTGCTCAAACGCGAATCGCTCGCCGACGTGGACATCGGCTTCGCGTTCCTCCGAAAGTATTGGTCGCAGGGGTACGCGCGCGAATCCGCCGCCGCTGTGTTGCACTACGGCTGGACCAAGCTGCGCCTGAAGCGTATCGTGGCCATCACCAAGCCCACCAATCAAGCCTCCATCGCCCTGCTCGAAAAACTCGGCCTGCGCTTCGAGAAAATCATCGCGCTGCCAGACCACGGTGGAGAGAACAAATTGTTCACCGTTAGCGCACCGGGTTGCTAGAGGTCCTAAGAAACTACCGGATAGCAAATATTTTCTCCTTTGTTTTGAGCAAGTTGACTCTGTTTCTAATAATTGGCCGCAACCGATTAGAAGCGGCGTCGCGATAAACGAATAACGCGAGGCGGCGGCTATTTGCGCGCACGTGCGAGCCGTAGCGCGCGTGTTGTTATGCTGCGGCTTCGATGCGAATCCGCCTTCGCCGCGCAAATTTTGAATACGCCTCATTTTTTCGACTCCCGCCCAAAGCTAACACGGGTGGGCGGAACGCACAGCTGAACGTCTGGACAGAATTGGGACAGAAATAGTACTTACTGGCCGAAATTGCGCGGTGCGGCGCGCGGCACTGATTAATTCGATATTGCGGCTAGCTTCGGGCAATCGGCTTGCCGGGATTCAGAAAATCAAAGGAAGGAGCACAGGCAAGATTGTGCCTATGCTACCCCGTCACTTTGGCAAAAAACGAGCAGCGCCGTACACCAGGCCTAGGGTTAGGAATGCTATGACCACTTCGCCGACGGCGCCTACTACGAAGGGGCGGAAGCCTTGCTTGGCTAGGGCGCGGATGTTGGTGCGGAGGCCGACCCCTGCAAACGTTAGCAGGAAGGCCCAGCGAGAGAGATTGGCTAGGCTACCCAGTTGCGGTTTGCTGAAGACTTGGGCTGTGGCTATGGCGCTGATCAGGAGGAAGCCCAGGACGAACTTGGGGAATTTGCGCCAGAGGAATGCGGCTTTGTTGGTGACACCTTCGGTGTGTTCTTTGCGGGCCCAGTGGATGGCGTAGCCCAGGACTACGAAGCCGATCATGGCGTTGCGCGCGGTTTTCGCGAGAACTGCGACTTTACCGGCGGCGTCGGAATACAGAGCGCCGGCGGCTGTGGCTTCGGCGGTGTTGTCAATGCCTAGGCCCGCCCAAAGGCCGTAGCTTTGATCGCTGAGGTGCAGCCAGTGGCCGATGAGCGGAAAAATAAAAAGGCTGATGGCGCCTAGCGAAAGGATGGCGGCGATGGCGTAGGATGCGTCTTCTTCATCGGCGTCAATCGCGCCTTGCGCGGCGATGATGGCGGAGACGCCGCAGATGGAGGAGCCAACGGCTAGCAGCGTGGTGAGTTTGGGTTTCAGTTTGAAGGCCTTGCCTAGTGCGGTCATGAACGCGAGCGAGACAGCAATTTCGATGGCGACGAGAGCGAGGGCGACGCCGCCGAGTTTGGCTACGTCGCCGAGCAGGAAGCGCGAGCCTAGCAGGACGATGCCGGTCTTCAGCCAGAATTCGTAGGTGGCGACGCCGGCTTGGAAAAGTTTGGGGACGCCGACGGTGTTGCCGATCACTAGGCCGATTACGATGGCCCAGAGGACGTATTCGATATTGGGGAGCGTCAGGTGATGCGCTTTGCCGTAGGTGGCGATGGAGCGTTCGATGATTCTGCCGGCATAGCCGACCGCGGCGAGAAGCGCGAGGCCCGGGATTAGGCGGGCGGATTGTTTGAAGAAATTTTCGGTTGCGGGTGCTTCTAGTGCGATCGAGCTGGCCATGTGGTGGCGTCCTCCTGGAAATTTTTGGCGCCGATGCGTGCGGCGCGTGCTCTTTGTAGCGGCGGTCTTCAGACCGCCATCGCTGACTGCCGCGCCATCGATGGCGCACGGAAATGCGCCGCTACGAAGGCCACCTCAAACGCAACGTCAAAGGCGCCCAGCTGAAGCTGGCCGCTACGGAGTCAAGGGCTTGGACGCGATTCACCATGGGACTTGTTTGATCCAGCCGATCCAGATGGCTAGGGAGAGAGCTAAAGCTAGGATTACCGCCCAGCTGTCTAGCGATAGGGTTGGCGATGGTTTCGTCGGCTTGTCACTGCGTCTCTGTTCTTCGGCCATTTGCGATGCTCCCTTCTTGCGTTTGCTGCGAAATTTTGTGGTGTAAAAACACGAAAGCCCGCTCGATGGTGGGGCTGTTAGCGGGCTTGGAATCCGATTTAGAGGATTGCTACAGGATTCGGATCGCAACTCCGCGCCAGCCGTTGGGGATACAACAACACGGCGTACAGAGGCACGCGCTTGAGCAGCGAATCATGATGGGAAATCCTACATTGATATGGATGCGTGTGCAAAGGGAAAGATTCATCGAGGTGCGCAGAAAGATTTACGCAGAGGCCACAGACGAACTGCAGTGGAAAATCTGAGAAATACGAAGCGAACGGTTGAGAGTTGACAGTTAAGAGTCAAAAGCAAGAACGAACGGCAAAGCGGCCTGCGTTGGAAGCTAGGTTTCGTCCTTGAATTTCCGCAATGTTGCTACGATTTAACGACTGTGATTTAACTTCCGCTGCCGATTTTGCTGAATAGCCAGAAGAGGCTGGCCGCGAGACAAATGGATGCGGGCAGCGTGAGCACCCATGCCAGAGCGAGATTGCGCACTGTGCCCATTTGCAATCCGGAATGATTGGCGGCCATCGTGCCGGCCACTCCGGAAGAAAGCACGTGCGTGGTACTGACCGGTAAGCCGAACCAATCGGCGGCGCCAATGGTGGCCATCGCGGTGATTTCGGCGGCGGCGCCTTGCGCGTAGGTGAGGTGGTCCTTGCCGATTTTTTCGCCAACGGTGACCACAATGCGCTTCCATCCGATCATGGTGCCCAAGCCGAGCGCCAGAGCCACGGCCACTTTCACCCACGTGGGAATGAATTTTGTGGCGTTATCAATGTGCTTTTTGTAGTTGGCGAGGATGGCAGAGTCGGCCGAGGAAAACGCCGGCTGGTGAGACTTGTTCATCAAACGCAAAGCTTCGCTGACGACGTACATGTCGTTGCGGAAGTTGCGGACTTTATCTTGCGGGACGGCTTTCAATTCGCGATAGAGGGCACTTTCCGTGCCGATGCCGTTGACGAGTTCGCGCAAGGCCAGCATGGTGTTGGGCGTGAATTGCTTGGTTCGAATGTAATCGGTTACTTCTTCGCGCGCGTCTCCGATGACGGCAGCGGGGGACACGTAATGATCCAGCATGTCCGCGGTTTGCGTGGAGACCGCGACGAAATCCTGCGTCTGCTGAAAGGTGACGGCGTGGTTGACGGCGTAGGCGGTGGGGACGGTGCCGATAAGGATGAGCATGATGAGGCCCATGCCTTTTTGGCCGTCGTTGGAGCCATGGAAAAAGCTGACGCCGGTGCAGGTGAGCATGAGCAGGACGCGAATCCAGAAGGGAGGAGGCTCCTTTCCTTTCGGCGCTTCGTATAGCTGTTTGTTCGGAATCAGTTTTTTGCTGACGAGGAGAAGAAGCGCCGCGAACACGAATCCGACGATCGGGGAAAGAATCAGGGACTTTCCGATGGTGGTGGCCTGGGCCCAATCCACTCCGCTGGTGCCGGTCTTCACGGACATCAATTGGTTGGCGATGCCTACGCCGATGATCGAGCCGATGAGGGTGTGCGAGCTGGAGGAGGGGAGCCCAAACCACCATGTGCCGAGATTCCAGATGATCGCGGCGACGAGCAGGGCGAAGACCATCGCAAAGCCGGCCCTGCCGCCGACTTGCAAAATCAATTCGACGGGAAGCAGCGAAACGATGCTGAAAGCCACCGCGCCGCTGGAGGCCAGGACGCCCAGGAAATTCCACGCGCCCGACCAAACTACGGCCACGTGCGGTTCCATGGTGTGCGTGTAGATAACGGTGGCGACGGCGTTGGCGGTATCGTGAAAACCGTTGACGAATTCGAAAGCCAGAGCGGTGAGGAGGGCGACGCCGAGCAGAGCGTAGGGCAGCCAGCTCTCGGCATGGACGCCCGACAGGTCGGTGAGCAGGTGGGTCCCGACATAGACGAGGCCAATCAGCAGCACGACGCCGAAAATCAAAATGCCAATTCTTCCGGGTCCCGCCGCCATCTTGGAATCGAGAACTGACGATCCTGCCGCCATGCGTCACCTCTAGGTGTGTGGGAGATTCAGGTGGCGAAACTAACGGGAGATTGTTACGGGAGCGTGACGGCGCAGTGAACAGTTCCGCACGGGGGGTGGGCCGTGGATTTCGCTAACATGGCGCGCGAATTTGAACGATCGGATGGCGCGCGGCGTCAATTCAGAAGCACCACAGATGAACGGAGATGAACACAGATAAATGCAAGGCGATGGAAAACCTGCGCCAAGGGTGCGCGAGGCTGTTGAAGTCGCGGGCGGGGTATCGTAATCTAGTGGGAATGCACGTGCGGTTTCGGCGGGCCTGTAGCTCAGCTGGATAGAGCACCTGGCTACGAACCAGGTTGTCGGAGGTTCGACTCCTCTCAGGCCCGCCACTTTCTCTTTAAAAGTCATCGTTATCGAGATTGACGGCACAATTGTGCCCGCCAGTTCTGTTGCCCGAACCGTTTCGCAAGACTTCCTCGCGCGACCTACGCGCAACAGAGCGGGGCCGTTGCTGGCGACGGAACGGCGCGGGATTCTCTCCGGCTTGTCGCGTGCTGGCAGCTTATATTGATGCTGGGTCTATCCTTCGGTTGAGGTGGCGTGGTGAGAAAGCTTGCGCGGGTCGTTGGTACCCCTATTGCTGTTGCGCTTTTATGTTTCGGATGTAGCCGCAAGCCCGCTGTGGATGGACGGAAAATCTTTCTGCAATCGGAAACTGAGCTGAACAAGGTGCGGTCGTTTCGCGCGCACATCGTGACCGACGAGGACGGCGGCATGGTGACCGACGTGCAATATCAGTGCGATCGGGGCATCGCGCATTACATCGAGACGAAGGAAAATCCCGCGAGCAAAACGGAGTTTATCGCGACGGATACGCTTTTGTTCCGCCGGGCAGCGGATGTGGCAGATGCTAATTGGAGTGGGGAGCGCCGCGCGTCAAATCTGCGGGTATGCACACGGTTGCTGAACGGTGGGCAGCTCGGGAAAATGGGCGTGCGCTTCTTCAGCCCGGACCAGGAACGCATCCTGCCATTATTTGCAAATTATGCGCACGAGGATGCGGTGACGATTACGCCGATGGGCAACGAGGTGGTGGACGGAGTCTCCAGCGAGATATGGAAGGTGGAAGACAACGCCTTGTTCATTCCGCTGCACACTGTATGGATCGGGACGCTGGATCGGCTGCCGACAAAATATGTGGAAGGTGACTTGGCGAAGCCGCGCGGAACGGTGACATTTTCGGGTTACGGCGAGCAGTTTGATATTCAAGTGCCGCGCGCGGCGTATTTTCCCAAAGAAGCGGGGCCGGAAATGTTGCGCTGATGTTGTGTAAGGGTAGCGATGAGGGAGAGTTGAGGGTGAACAGTGAAGAGCAACGGCAGAACCAAGATGCCCGCTTCGTCCCGAAAAGCGCGGGGCGCAGCGGCCGCTACATAATTCAAAGGCAAAGTCCAAGTCCACGTCAAAGGCGCCCGGCTAAAGCCGGCCGCTACATGATTCAAAAACTAAAGCCATTATTGGCCGGGGTGTGCGGTGTGGTGATGGCTGTTGCCATTACCGTTACCGTTTGTGCTTGGCGCGGCGACTGGGGCTGCGAGGGCGAAAAGGGCCGTATCGGCAGGCTTCGCGGCGCGCTCCTGGGTTTTTTCTTGCGGCGTTGGTTGCGGAGCTGTTGTGGAATCGTTGTAGAGGCGCGACATGAAGTTTTTGCGCGAATCGCGTTCTAGCAGATGGAGGATATTTTGCTGCAGGTGCGCGCAGACGGTGCGCGCGTCGGCCGCGGCGTCCACCATTTGGAAATTGAATTCGGCGCTGAGGCGATCGAATTCGGTGAGCAGCGCGGCTTGATAGCTGCAGAAACTATCGAACATATCGTGGCCGGGATATAGATCCATTCCCGATTCCCAGTAATCGAAACCGCGGCTGAAGACAACGCGCGGGAGCAAGTGGTCAATGCCGAGACGCAGGTAAAAGACGGCGTCAGGTTTGAGCGCAACGCTATAGATGCTGCGAATCCAGCGGGGATCCATACCGCGCACGATGGCGCGTGCCATGAGCGAATAAATGTAGCGATCGGTGAGCACGATGAAGCCGGCGCGCAACGCGGGCACGATTTCATTTTCCAAGCGATCGACGAAATCGGTGGCGTAGAACAGGGCTTGCGTGACGCGGCCGAGATTATTGCCTTCCTTGGCGCGGCGAATTCCTTCACCGGCGAGGGGCGAGCGCGTCATGCCGGTATCCACCACGGCGTGGCCTAGCTCTTCGAGCCAGGGCTTCAGCAGTTCAATCTGGGTGCTGCGTCCGGCGCCATCGGTGCCTTCGATGACGATTAGTTTTCCGGCGAGATCGGCCAGACGCATGTCGGGCAAAAGCCTTCCGTAGGTTTCTCTCATGCTTGTACCCTCAATTGCTTGGCTTTATCCAAGTGTGCTTTTACGATTTGGCGCACTTGCGCTTGCTGGACTTCGATGGGGAGCGTCGCATCCACCACGGTGAGGCCGAATTCCGGAATCATTTTTTCGTATTCCGACAAAATGCGGCCCTGAAACATGCGGAAACTTTCCACGGAGTCGTCCGCCAGATTCAGATCCATGCCTGCTTCGTAGAATTTAAAGCCGTCGCGGCCGTCGAGGAGGCGATGGATGGCAGTTTCCAGGGGAACGCGAAAATAAAAAGCGATCGCGGGTTTCACGGCGAATCCATAAAGTTCACGCACCCAATCGCGGTCCATGCCGCGGGCGACGTCGCGCGCGAAGGCTGTATAGACGTAGCGGTCGCAGAGGACTACGGCGCCGGCTTTCAGCAGCGGAAGGATGCCGCGCTCGGTACGGTCGGCGAAATCAGTGGAATGAATCAGGGAAAAAGTGGCGGGCGTAAGCAGCTTTTTCTTCTTGCCGTGCTTGGTGGTGTCCTTCACCAGCGGAGAGGAATTCCATTCGCTGAAGACCACGCCGTAGCCTTTCGATTCCAGCCATTTGTGCAGAAGGCTAAGCTGGGTGGATTTTCCGGAGCCGTCAATACCTTCCACGACGATTAATCTGCCGGGGAAGTGATGCTCGCCGTAGTGGCGGACTGTCGAGACGGCAGGTTGCGGCGGAGCAAAAACTTCGAAGGGGCCAATGCGCACGCCTGAACCAATTTCCATTTGTCTCCTTGAGGCAATCGCGGCTGCCGGTTGCAGCTCTTGAGGCGGCGCGCAGCGGCTTGGCGATCACTTTTGGGTTGTCGCCCACTGATGAGAGGCAGTGGAGGACGCCAGTAAAATCGTTCATATGAGCGAAAGATGCAGCAGGTATTCGCGGGGAGTGTATCGAAATGAGAAACAGGTCTTGCCAGGTCGGCTGAGGGTGATTTGCGGAGGCTCCGACGCGGGAGGGTTTGTGTCTCAGAGCATCTAAAAAAGACGACAGGCGCGCAATTCCGATCGTCCCCACGCCGAGCGTGCTCCGGAGGGCAGAATTCGCGAGGCGCCGACCGGATTGTCCGTACGTTTGTTTTCGCGTGGACCGAAGCGGCTGGTCTGATAAGATTAAGAGCTTCCGGAAGTCCTCGTGAAGCGCGTGTGTGAAGACCGGAGTCGGCGAAATGGCGCCCTCCGTTAATTCCGCTGGGACGCCGGAATCTGCGCTGTTGCGAGCACCACGTTCGAAGACGAAGCGAGTGATGACCTGCATGGGAATGAATTTTCACGATCTTCGCCGCAAAGCCGTCCGCAATCTTGTCGCGGTGGGTGTGCCGGAGAAGGCGGCACGGACGATAACGGGCGATCGGACGCGCAGCACTTTCGATCGCCATTGCATCGTGTTGTAGAAGGAAGTCTTTGAGGCGTGGCGCAAGGTCGCGATTTTCCACGAAGAAGAAGCTCGGGGGCAATTTGCAGAGTGCCGCTGAGCTGATAGAACTGATTAGTTGATATTCAACAAATAGGGGCGTAGCTCAGTGGTAGAGCAGCGGCCTTTTAAGCCGAAGGTCGTGGGTTCGATCCCCACCGCCCCTACCAATATTTCCTTTTCTAACAATCAGTTGCAGATTTGGGAGGGAGCTTAAGGGAGCATTAAGCTCACGCTACCTGCGTCGGCAGCACCAAACGAACCACTTTGCTGTTTGCTTCTCTCAAAGCGGCGGGAACCGCATGCGTGTAGATATTCATCGTCGTCCGAATATCCGCGTGACGCAGCAACTCCTGCTGGACCTTGAGATCTACACCCAACGCATGTAGCAAAGAGGAATGGCTGTGCCGAAACGTGTGCCAGCCGATGCGACCTATCCCCACCTTTTCTGCGGCAGGAACAAGCCAGTTCTCTTGAATTCGGCCAGGCCAGTACGGCTTTCCTGTATCTGGATTTGCAAATACCCAGTCTTCTTTGTTCGCCGGCGAAGCATACCGCAATTGATGCTGTCGCAGCTTCTTCGCCAGAGAAGGGTCGAGTGGCATCCATCGCTGGGAAGCCGGCGTCTTCACGGCGCCGGGTATTCCGTAAACATACGACTGGCGTATGCCCAGTCGCATG
>JABCZK010000024.1 GCA_013289695.1 Acidobacteriota bacterium | reverse complement strand
GTTCTGGACCGTTCGAGGAGCCAACGCGATCCTGGCTCTCCGCTGCTGCCATCTGAATGGCGATTTTGAAAACTACTGGGAGCAACGCAGGGCGGCTTAACTTCCACTTCTATGTCGCGCACCCGCCAAGCAGGCGAAGCCGGTAGTGTCTCAGTTTGAAAATGTTTCGAAAGGGAAATTGCGTTGTAGACGCGGTGCTTTTCCTTCAAAAAGCGTGCGGAAAGCCGTTCAGCATGAATAGCGCCACAATCGCCGCCATGACAAGCAAACCCACGATCAAGAGGCCCATGGCGGTCCTCGGGTGCCGCCTGGCGCGCAGGATAAAGACCAGCGGCAGGATATAAATCCACTGGAACGCGCCTAGTAAGATCACCCAATGGATCGGGTCCACGGACAGGTATCGTCGCAACTCGAAATAAAGCACGGTTAAAAGAACGCCCAGAACGAGGCCGAGCCACACGCTGCCGCGCCGGGGTTTCAGGGCGGTTGAATCATTGTCCATGAGCTTCGTCCGCAATTTTGCCAGATCCGCGCTTCCCGTCAAGAACCCCCGAATTCAAACTGAGACACTACCGCGAAGCCAGTTGCGTTGACACGCATGTGAGCCGCTGTTAGATTGCATACTTTGTGCTCATCGGCCGGCTCAAATTCAGCGTTCGGCGCGTCATCAGAGTGGCATTTTCGGCAGCGGTGCTCGCGTCTGCCTTCGGCTGCGCCGTCAGTCACAGGACAGTCGTGAAGCCGTCGCTAGCGCCGGCCGCGCTGCAGACCGCGACCAGAGAACAACTCATTGATAGCTACAATCGCCAGGCGCAAGCGATCCAGTCTCTCAACGCCGGCGTGAGCATGAAGCTGACCGCGGGTTCTGCGTATTCCGGCGTCATCGAGCAATATCATGAAGTGAACGGTTTTATCCTGGCAGCCAGGCCCGCGAGTATTCGCGTGATTGGCCAGGCCCCGGTGGTTAGCAAGAATATTTTCGACATGGTGAGCGACGGCTCGACCTTCAGCATCTACATACCGTCGAAGAACAAATTTATCGTCGGCCCGGCCGATCTGGAACGCCGTGCCGAAAAACCGATCGAAAATCTAAGGCCCCAGCACCTGGTAGATGCGCTGTTCTGGCCGGTTATCGCGGATCAAACGCCAGTGTTGTTCGAGCAAGCCAGTGAAGGCGCGGCGCGATACTACATATTGACAGTCGTCAAGCCCGAGGCACTGCCATCGGCAACCGGCTCGGGCGACGCCGGCAGCGCTGCTCCCGGTCGGGAAGGAATTTCCCGGCGTCCGACGCCCGACTGGGAAATCGCGCAGAAAATATGGTTCGATCGGACCGACCTGCGGGTCTCAAGAACTGAGAATTTCGGCTCTGGTGGTAAGGTGGCTTCGGACGTGGCGTACGCAAACTGGCAACCCGCGGGCGCCCAGGGCTACCCGTGGCAAATCAACGTCACCCGGCCAAACGATGACTATCAATTGCAGATTACGATCAAGAAGCTTACTGTGAATGAGCCGATTGCCGCAGACCGCTTCTCCCTGCCGCAGCCGCCCGGCACGGATTTGGTGCACGTCGGTGAAAAGACTGGGGACGACGTTCACCAAGATTCTGGCCCGAACACCAAGGAGCCGCATCCTTAGCGCTTTTGAAATCGTCTAAGCGCTACAAATCTATGATTCGTTACATGATTGTGCAAAACGTGCTGCACCGCCCGCTCCGCACGTTCATCACCGTGCTGGCCGTGGCCGTCGAGGTCACGCTCGTCATCATCGTCGTTGGCCTTACCAGCGGCCTGCTCGCGGAATCGGCCAAGCGCATCGAAGGCGTCGGCGCGGACATTATGGTTCAGCCGCCCTCGGCTTCTGTGTTCATGGCCTTCAGCGGCGCTCCCATGCCCATCGCCATCGCAGATAAGCTCGCACAGCTCGAATACGTACAGGCTGTCGCCCCTGTCCTGCTGCAATTCAATTCCAACGGTCTGGAAATCATCTATGGAATTGACCAAGAAAGTTTTCGTGCCGTAACCGGCGGGTTCGTTTTCCATGAAGGCCACGATTTGCAGGGGCCGAACGATATTCTCGTAGACGACGTGTACGCCAAGTCAAAAAGGATAAAGCTAGGCCAGACGCTGCGTCTGTTCGATCACGATTTTCACGTGGTGGGCATCGTCGAGCACGGTAAGGGCGCCCGCCTCTTCGTCTTCCTCTCCACACTGCAGGAGATGGCCGGCGCTCATGACAAGGCTTCGGTCTTCTTCATCAAATGTGATCGAGCGGATCACACACCCGCCGTGATCGACGGGATCAAGGAACTCCTCCCCCGTTACGAGGTTCGTCCGCTGAAGGATTTCATTTCGCTGATGACCTCTTCGAACCTCCCCGGTTTGGGCGCCTTCATCAACGTCATGATCGGTATTGCCGTGGTTATCGGGTTTCTGGTGATTTTTCTGTCGATGTACACCACGATCATCGAACGCACTCGCGAAATCGGGGTCCTGAAGGCCCTGGGTGCGTCGAAGGGCTACATCGTTCGCATCGTTCTCAGCGAGACAACGCTTCTCTGCCTCGGTGGCGTCGCCGGCGGAATTGGTCTCAGTTTCCTAATGCGAGCGATCTTCATCAAGCTGTTCCCGTCGCTTACGATCCTGATTTCCCCAGAATGGGTTTTGCGTGCTGGGCTCATTGCCATTGTAGGCGGCCTGCTCGGCGCTACCTATCCCGCCTGGATGGCCAGCCGCAAAGATCCCGTCGAGGCGCTGGCTTACGAGTAGCTCAACTCCACTCTTCCGCCGCGATTCGGGCGTCCCGGGCGATTTGCGTCCGCCTATCCGCGCTAGGCAGAAATGCTAAAGCCGACTAGAATATTTTCGTCCTCGAATTCGCCGACGCTTGCAGGGGAGCGGCTGTTGGAGCCCATACTTCAGACTGAAAATCTTTGGAAGGTGTATCGCCAGGGCAAGGTGGAGGTTCCCGCCCTGCGCGGCGTCAGCATCGAAATTTTTCCCGGCGAGTTCGTATCCATCATGGGTCCTTCCGGATGCGGTAAATCAACCATGCTGCACGTGATAGGCGGCTTGGCCCAAGCTACCTCCGGGCGCGTGCTCCTCGATGGCAACGATCTCACTACCATGAGCGATTCCGCGCGCACTCTGCTGCGCCGCCACAAAGTCGGCTTTGTGTTTCAGCGTTTTAATCTGCTCCCCACTCTCGATGCGTATCACAACATCACTCTCGCCCAACATATCCACGGAAATGGATTCGATCCGCATCGCTTCCAAGTCGTTGCAGACCTCCTCGGCCTCAGCGGCAGGCTGAACCACAAGCCCTCGGAGCTTTCCGGCGGCGAACAACAACGCGTAGCACTCGCTCGCGCCATCGTCAGCGAACCGAAAATCGTCTTGGCCGACGAGCCTACCGGCAACCTCGATACCAAGAGTTCCGAAGCCGTCCTGGGCCTCCTCCGCCAGCTCAATCAAGATCTCGGCCAGACGATCGTCATGATCACCCACAATCCCGAAGCCGCCGCCTACGGACATCGTGTGTTGCACATGCGTGATGGTGAGGTTGTGGACGGCTCGTCGGTTCACTGATATGCGCACCTTGTGGCGGGCAATTGTCCACACCATTTTCTGGTCGTTTGAACGCGGCAGCTGGCCCTACGATCTGGCCGTGATTTTGATCGTTCTGTTTGTACTGGTCACTCCGTCACACTGGTTCCACGATCAGCCCCAATTGAGTGCCGCGATTGGTTCCAAAGTGCAGCTTCAATCTGAGGATCCCGCCAGTCAGACGCACACTTATCGCCTGGATGCCACCGTGCTTCCCGCAGCAAAGCGCGCCGCTCGCGCCACTCCCGAACTCGAGCGCGAGACGCACGACATTCTCGCGCGCACCGTCGCCGAATTGAAAGACCAGACTTTCCAGGTTATACATATCGAACCCGTTTCCGCTCAGGACGGCTCGATCCTGTATTACGATGTCACCGTGCATCCATCTCCGCTGATGTAACATTTTCCGCCCCGCTCGTGAACTCGACTGGAACCAGGCGACGGGCCCGCTACGTCTAACCAATGTAGTATTATGAACGCTTCGTAAACGGGCCAACCACTCACCGAGGGACATGATTTGAAGGTAAAACGCTTCATATCGGCAATGGCGCTAGTCACCATCATTGCGATCGCTTGTCTCCGGGCGCTTCCTGCCGCCAGCCAAAATCACAGCCCAGCTACGCTGGACAGCACGCTCAGAGAACTCGATCGGTCCGCAAAGGGTTTCCACAGCCTTTCCGCTGACGTCGAGCGCACCAAAGTTACCGTCGTGGTTAACGATCGCTCCACCGAAACCGGTTCCATCCTGGTTCACGACGACAAGATGCTTCTGGAGATGAAGCCTCCGGATGCGCGCACGATTCTGCGCACCGGAGATAGCCTGTACATCTACACGCCAGGTCTGAAACGTGTTGAGGAATACAACCTCGCGCAGCATCGCGCACAGGTGGACCAATACCTTCTGCTCGGTTTTGGAACGCAGGGGAAAGAACTGCAGAAGTCGTACTCGGTTACTCTGGTAGGCGAGCCGACACTGGACGAGAAGAAGACAGTCGAGTTGGAATTAACTCCCAAATCCCAAGAAGCCCGCAACCAGATCTCCAAGATTCAGATCTGGTTCGATGAGTCTTCCTGGCTTCCCGTGCAACAGCAATTCAACGAATCCGGTTCCGGCGATTACTTCGTCATTCGCTATTCCAGAGTCGTGCGCAATCCCAACCTCGGCGACGCCCACTTCAAACCGCACTGGCCCAAGGGCACGGAAAAAGTCAAACCTCAGGGCTAACGCCTATTTCACGCCTGTTCGCTGTCTTTTCTCGCCACGCCCGGCTGATTCCTGTTCCAGCAGCGCCTGTTTGCGCTCCAGCCCCCAGCGATAGCCGGCCAGATTGCCGTCCGCGCGCACCACGCGATGGCACGGCACCACCACGGAAACCGGGTTCGTCGCGCAGGCCCGCGCCACTGCGCGAATCGCCTTCGGTTTGCCAATCGCTCGTGCCACCTGGCCGTACGTGCGCGTCGTGCCGTACGGAATCTTCCGCAATTCTTCCCACACTCGTCGCTGAAACGCAGTCGCCTGCACGTCGGTCGGCAGATCCAGATTCGGTTCTCGCCCGCGCAAGTGCTCCAGTATTTTTCCCACCCAGCCTTGCAAACTGTTCCGATCGCGCTGGAGCTCCGCTCGCGGATATTCTTTCCGCAAAGAACTTTCCAGCGGACCGTCTTCTTTCCCCAGGTACAGCGCGCTGATCCCGCGGTCTGTCGCAGCCACGAGCAATCGCCCCAGCGGCGAACCCACGATCGCGTAGCGAATCTTCATTCCCGCGCCGCCCTGCCTGTAGGTTGCAGGCGTCATTCCCAACTGTGCCGGAGCGCGTTCGTACAATCTGCTGCTCGATCCAAATCCTGCGTCGTATAGTGCGGTGGTCACGTCGTCTCCTTTGCGCAATCTGGACTTCAGCCGGCGCATCCGGCGCGCATCCGCATACTGTCGCGGCGAGATGCCCATTACGCTGCGAAAAGCGCGTTCCAGTTGATGCGCGCTCATTCCCGCTGCCGAACTCAGTGAGCTCAGCGTCATAGGCGCCTCGCTCGCATCCCCGTTCGCGGACTTACTGCTGTCCGCGTCAATCTGCGCCTCGATTTCCCGACACACCCTCGCCACGGCTGCCGTGCGTGGGTCGCGCAATCGCGCCAACCGTGGTCGGCACCTCAGACAAGCGCGGAATCCTTGCTGCTCCGCCGCTTCCGGCAACGGAAAGAATTCCACTTGTTCAAGCCCCGGTTTCCGCGCAGGGCACGACGGCCTGCAGTAGATTCCTGTGGACCGCACGGCATACACAAACGCACCATCCGCGCCGCGATCGCGCCGCTGCACCGCCTGCCATTGTTTCTGGTTTGGCGCCAACCCGCGCCCGCCGCCAACGTTCGCATTAGGAGTTCTGGTCATCGGTTCAATCATGGTATGAGCCTCGCTCTCCCGTCGAAATTAGCGAAATTCAATCAAACTCGCTATCCGTTTCTAGCGCGCGAATTCAACGCGAAATTTCTCACATCCGCAGCAACGATCACTGATGTTCAGAAGGCGAACACCCCTTCGCTTTCGGTTGTCTTTCGCGCGCAGCGAACAAACAACAAACCGCAAATCCTGCCCCTCAATCAGCTCAGGGGCCGCAACTCCCGCCTAATCATAGCTATGTGTTCCACCCCTTACTGTTGTATGATAGGGCACCCGCCCATCACTTCCCTTGACGCGGTTCCAGACTCCGCGCATATTCGCACTACCTGCAGGGGGGAAGTTTAGGCCGTTCTTGGGGGATAGTACATGGGGGCTGCTCCGGATTGGAAGGGGCCGCGGTCGGTTGTGTCGCCGCTGCGTGAAGTTGAACGCTACACAGTAAGCGTCGCATCTCCAGCAGGGAAGCCTGGGCCACAGCGTTTTGCGCGAGTTCCCACGCACGCCATTGGCGTCGCGCGCGAACGCCGCACCAATCCGCGCGCATCGCTCTCGCTGCCGCTGCGTCTCACGCGCGTCGGCGATCATCTTGAGCCCATTCCGGTCACGCTGGTAACCCGCAACATCAGCTCGAGTGGCGTTTATTTCCTCGCGCCGCGCGATTTTCAGCCCGGCACGGCGATCGAACTCGAAGTTGCGCTCATCGAACGGCCGCTAGGCCAAGGCAGCGTGCAGATGTGCACCGCTGCGCATATTGTGCGCGCCGAGCAAGTGGACATGCCGGGTTGGTGGGGCTACGCCGCCACTTTCGACGACTTCGCGCTGCGCCGCGACGACATCGTCCCGCTGCGCTATCGCAGCCACTAAAGCCGTCGCATACCTGCCTTGCTCGAAAGGGCGGGGCTTGGGCGTCTGTCTCAGAACTCGAAAATCTTCGTATCCATTTCTCGCCGCTAGCCACTAAGCACTGGTCACTGCCTTTTTCCCCAACCGTTTTACGCCACGACCCACTCCATCGAATCTCAGCATCATTTACAACGGTCTGATACGATTCCCTCGCCGTGAAAATCGCACAGTTCGCGATCCGCGCAGTTCTCTTCGACTGGGACGGCACGCTCCTGAATTCCTACCAAGCCGACTTGCGCGCTTATCTCTCGATGTTCCATGCGCTGGGCATCCATTGGACCGAACGTGAGCTCGCGCAACACTATTCCCCCAATTGGCTGCGGGTCTACCGAGCCGCGAAGCTCCCGCGTTCAAAATGGATCGAAGCCGACCGCCTCTGGACCCGCGCCTACCAGCTGGAAAAGCCTCCGCTACTGGCGGGCGCGCGCCGCGTCGTCCGGCTCCTCGCTCAAAAATATGATCTCGGTATCGTGACCAGCGGAAATCGCGCGCGCGTTCGCCGTCAGCTCCGCCAGCTTGAGCTGGCCAGCTATTTTTCGGCCTGTGTTTGCAGCGAGGACGCCGCGAAAAGGAAGCCGCATCCCGACCCGCTCCAGCTGGCGCTAAAGCGCCTCGGTCGCGACCCGGAGCACTGCTTGTACATCGGCGACACGGCAGAAGACATTGAAATGGCCCGCAGCGCCGGCGTCCGCGCCATCGGCGTCCTCGGCCCGTTTCCGACAGCCGCTCGACTGCGCGCCGCCAAACCCGAAGTCCTGCTGAACTCAGTTCAGGAACTCCCGCAGTATCTGCGTCGCATGTCGTAAAGCCGGCCGGTCGCGCCGCCCGTTGCCTGCTGCCAGCACTCCGTTGTCAGATTGCCTGTGTTTGCTGGCGCAGAAATTATCGCTGTGGAGAAGATAGCGGAACGCTCGACGACGAGCCCGAATCAGCCGCAGGCGGAGCCGCCGCCGCGCGCACCTTGAAATCAGTCGCATGAATCACCAGCCGCAACGGCAACTCATCATTCCCTTCGCTTTTAAAGTAGTCATCCGATCGGGTATAAGTCGGCAGCCAATACTTGCTCTGGAAATTCTCGCGGTAAGTTTCGAACATCGTGAACGGCAGCGCCGTGCCATTCCCCTCGAGCTCACTCACGAATTTTCCGTAGCTCTTCACGATCGCGAAATCGTGATCGTCAATCCAGATCACGCCTTCGAAGTACCGTTTCTTGCGGCTCAACGTCTTCGGTTTCACCTGGAAAATGTAAGTGTTCAGCTGATCCAGCTTTTCCTGTCCCGCATATTTAAAGTTGTAGTTCCCGATCTCCTCCGCTGTCAGCGGAAATTCCGGCATGCTGGCGATCGCGCGCACGTCCTCCAACGAAAAATGCATCAGTTTCAAGCTGGATTCCGCCGGCTTCGTCACGCGCAGGTACCGCAACCCGTCAGGCTTGGTATACACTTCGCCGGTCACGCTGAATTTGCCACCCGGATCGGTTAGCTCATCCAAACGGATGGTTTGCGTGAAGTCGTAGCCGTCGTACACCTTCTTCATCACATCTTCATTCGCCGCAAATTTCTGGATGATCTCCTCTACCGGCAGCGGCGGCGGACCGGGATGAGGCTCCGCTGGAATCCGCTCCACCTTGAACGTCGGTGGCGGAGCCTGCGGCCCGGGATCTTGCGCGTGAAGGGCCGTCGCGCTGAACAAAAGCGCCGCCACGCCGATAAACGCCAAGCCCATCGCCCGGCATCGCGCTACTAATCGCAAAACTCCAGTGATCTTGAGAAGTTCGAGCATCTATCTTTGGATGCGAAGTTCGCTCGTCGCGTCTAATCCTCGGTCGTTCCACGGTGCACAGCGAAACGCACTTTCCGCCGGTTGGAATGCAGAGCAAATCGTCGCGACTTAGAATTCGGCATCTTCTCGCGGCGCTCAACCATTCCGCACGAAAATACACCCTGGCGCGGCGCCTTCTAATATTCTATCGCGGGTGCCCGCAAGCCAGCAGTCCGCACTTGCAGATCCATTGAACTAGTTTACGGTTAGAAAAATGCGTGGTCTTTCGGGTTGTGTGAAAGCGCTAAAGTAAGTAAATCCTCCCTGCAAAGATTTCGCGTAGGGAACAACAATGCCCTGCGACTGGCCGGTTCTTTCCTCCAAGATTATCCAGATAGCGTCCTTGCCGACGTCATCTTGCCGGGGGGCTGCCTTCAGCCGAGTATCAATCGCCATGCCCGCCGCCCGGCATTTTCCTTTTGTGGCCATGAGCCGGAGACCGCCTTCCAGGAGTTCCAAAGCTTTGTGCGCACCCGGCTGTTCGTCTTCGGGATAAGCCGCGACGTGGCCGACTTTGCCTTCCGGGAGCACGATTGCACCGATCGGCAAGAACGCGCCCTGTTTGTCCAACAGCGTTTTTGACATTCCAAATAGTGCGTCAAAAAGTAGCTGGAAATCCGAATGCATCAGGTTCATTTCTATACCTCGTCGCAGCCTTCAGCGAAATCATCCCGTCAGGCGCTAGAACGGGCTCGATTGTACTCTTGCGGCCGCCCGCGCAACTCCAATTACGAAACCTTCGGTCGCCCCCGGATCACTCTCGCTATTGCGGTGCGCTCCGTCCATTAGTCATCGATCCCGTTGAGCCCTCAAGTACGGCGTTCTCATCGCGGAACGCAGACAGCTTTCCTTCATGGTGCGCTGAGCACGCCTCTGTTAAAATCACGCGTTTGCGGATTACGGTTCCGCACGAGCCATGGAAGATACGCCGCAAGCCCGCGAGTCCAGACGTTACTTCATCAGCGGAATGGTGCAAGGAGTCGGCTACCGGTATTTCGCCATGCGCTTGGCGCAGCGGTTCGGACTTGGCGGCTATGCGAGAAACTTGCCGGACGGCCGCGTTGAGGTTTACGCCGTCGGTAGCGCTTCGAAACTACAAGAGTTTCGCAAGGAGCTTGCACGCGGCCCCCACGGCGCCTCGGTTGCAAGCGTAGCCGAAGAAGAGGCAGCGCTGAACCCAAAATTCGAGAGAGGATTTTCGATCGAGCACTGAAGTGTGAGGGGCACGATTTGGTTTTCGGCCAAATAGCTTGGCTGGTTAGCACGCAATCGCATCACGGAACGAAGGAGAAGAATGTCCGACCTGAAAACCCTAATCCGCGAAATCCCCGATTATCCCAAGCCGGGCATCCTATTCTACGACCTCACCACCCTGCTTAAAGACCCGGCCGGTTTCCATTCGCTCGTGGACCAGCTCTGCGAACAATACGACGGTACCAAAGTGGACATTGTCGCCGGCATTGAAGCGCGCGGATTTATTTTCGCCCCCGCGCTGGCCTATCGCCTCGGCGCCGGTTTCGTTCCGGTGCGCAAACCGAAGAAGCTTCCCGGCAAGACTACCTCCGTCACCTATCAACTCGAATATGGCACGGACCAACTCGAGCTCCACCAAGATGCCATCAAGCCCGGCCAAACCGTCCTCATTTGCGACGATCTGCTAGCCACCGGCGGCACCGCAGCAGCCACCGTCAAGCTAATCCAGCAACTCGGCGGCAAAGTAGCGGGAGCAGCCTTCGCCGTCGAACTCAGCTTCCTCAACGGCCGCGCCAAGCTTCCCGGCCTCCACGTGTTTTCGTTGCTGAAGTACGATAAATAGAATCGGGGCGTCCGACAAATAGCGCATTGCTAATCGAAGACCGAAAATATCGAAGGGTTTAAGCAGTCATCTCTTTCAGCCTTTATCTGTGTTCATCTGTGGTGCCGTTGACTTGCTCCGCCGCGCCGGTCCACGATCTGCCCCGCGCTGCCGCACCACCTCAAACAACATCACCCCAGCCGCCACCGAAACGTTAAGCGACCGCACCGGCCCAGCCGTAGGCAGCGAGACCAGAAAATCGCAGCGCTTGCGCGTCAATTCGTGCAGTCCTTCGCCCTCGCTCCCGAGCACGATTCCGATGGGCCCCTTCAGATCCACTTCCGTGTAACTTTTTTCCGCGCGTTCATCGAGCCCCACCAGCCAATAGCCCGCCTCTTTCATCTCCTCCATCGCGCGCACCAGATTCTTCACCCGCGCAATCGGCATATGCGCTAGCGCGCCCGCCGACGCCCGCTCCACGGTGTCCGTGAGTCCCGCCGCCCGGCGCTCCGGAATCACCACGCCGTTCGCTCCAGCCGCCAGCGACGTGCGCACCACCGCGCCCAGGTTATGCGGATCCTCGACGCCATCGAGCAAGACCAGTAATCCCTGCGGCGTCTGTGCCGCCAGCAAGTCCTCCAGCCCCATCGCCGGTTTGGCCGCGCCCAGCGCTGCTACTCCCTGGTGCTCGCGAGTCCCTACCAGACGGTCAATCTGCACGCGGTCTTCAAACCGCACCGGCACGCTCTTGGCCTTCGCCAGCTGCACCACAGCCTGGACGCGCTCGCCGTGGCGCCCGCGCGCGATGACGATGCGGTCCAGCGCCCGTCCCGCCGCCAGCGCCTCCTCCACCGCATGAAATCCCGTAAGCCAGTTCATTCTCGTTCCGTCCGTCTCGGAGCCAGGTGCGCGCCCCGGATATAAAATTTCACATCTTGTCTTATGGTTTCTCTGCGAACTATGGGCCTTTGCGGTGACCTCAACCTTCCAAGGTAGCAATCGCGTGCGCCGCAATCGCCTCGCCGCGCCCGATCTCGCCCGTGCCCTCGTTCGTCTTCGCTTTCAGATTGATCTGCGCTTCCGCAATCCCTAGCGATTTCGCCAGCGCCGCGCGCATGGCAGGGAAGTGCGGCCCCAATTTCGGCCGCTCGCAAATCACCACCGCGTCCAGATGGCTGATGCGCAACTTGCGCTCATCAAGCAGCTTCCGCGTGTGCTCCAGAAATAAAAGACTCGCCGCGCCCTTCCACTTCGGATCCGTATCCGGAAAATGCGTCCCAATGTCTCCGAGGCTCGCCGCCCCCAGCAACGCGTCGCACAAAGCATGCGCCAGCACGTCGCCGTCCGAATGCCCCACCGAGCCTTTGTCGAACGGCACCTCGATCCCGCCGATCATCAGCTTTCGCCCCGCGGCGAGCCGATGCAAGTCGTATCCAATTCCCGAACGTGTCATGAAGCTTCCTTGATTCGAAGTGCGACCAGCCTGCATTTGAGACGCTTGATCATCAATCTAAATAGAAAAAGGAACGCAACAACAGGTAACACAGCAGGCACCGTGGTTCCCCAATAAGCAATCGAATTTCCAGGAATGTCGCTGGCTGTAGGTCAGTCCCAATCGCGTCTTACCGATCCTCTTCATTGCTTTGCCGCTTTACGTTCCTGCTCCAGATAAAACCGCGCCAAATCCATGTCCGCCGGCCGCGTAATCTTGAAGTTCCGCTCCGAGCCTAGCACCACGAACACGTCGTGCCCGAATCGTTCCACCAGCGCCGATTCATCCGACGCCAGCACTCCATCCGCCTGCGCCTTGCGAAACGCATCCCGCAGCAACGCATAGGAAAATGCCTGCGGCGTCTGAGCCAGCACGATCCGCTCGCGCGGAATCGTTGTGGAGATCAGCGCCATGTCTTCCGGCAAAGTCCCGCGTTTCACTTCCTTCACCGTATCGATCGCCGGAATGCCCAGAATCGCCGCGCCGCGCTTGCGCGCCTCCGCAATCACACGATCCAACTGTTCCGCCGTCACAAACGGCCGCACCGCGTCATGCACCAACACCACTTCTGTCGCGGGGTCCACTTGCGCCAGCGCGTTCGCCACGGACTGCTGCCGTGTATCCCCGCCATGCACCACTCGCGCCGGCCTTCCCAACGCCGCCTTGGCAACTTTGTCCTGTAGCGACACCACGTCGTCCGCGCGTGTCGAAAGGAAAAAATCAGTGATTGCGTTGCACGCGGCCAAGCGGCGCAGCGTGAAAATCACCAGCGGCATCCCATCCAGTTCAAGGAACTGCTTCGGCATTTCGGCGCCCATGCGGGTGCCCAGACCTGCGGCGGGAATAATGGCGGCGACTCGGCTCATAAGAGGGAGGACAGTCTATCGCAATCCAGCGGTCCAGCACACGCACTCTTGTTTACGGGGAATGACGCGCGCCGCAGGACCATCGCGCGGTGAGGCCTGAACGGAAGCGGTTTGGCGGCGCACTTCAGTGCACCATCGATGAGAGGAGACGGCGCGAACCGGCAGTGACTTGCAGGCCGCGGCCGCTAACTTCTGCCTGTCTCGGGATACAAGGGCCGCGCAGGCCGCTCGCCCCCAGCCGCGGCTCCCTCGTTCGCCCGTGGCGCCGATGGAGGTTCGGAGTGTGGCGCCGCGGTGCCGCGAGGAATCTGCTGCTCGCCGCGCTCATCATATCGTCCAAAGATCATTTTCCCCGCGGTCGTCTGATGCACCGAAGTCACAGTGATGTCGATCGTCTTGTTGATCATCTTGCGCGCCCCATCCACGACCACCATTGTCCCATCGTCCAGATAGGCCACGCCCTGGTTGTACTCTTTTCCTTCGCGCAAAATGAATACGCGCATAGTTTCGCCCGGCAGCACTACCGGCTTCAATGCATTGGCCAGCTGGTTCACATTCAGAATCTCGATCCCCTGCAGCGCTGCAACCTTGTTCAAATTAAAATCGTTGGTCACGATTTTCGCGTCGTAGCGCTTCGCCAATTCAATCAGCTTCAGGTCCACTTCCGGTATCTGCAGGAAATCATCGTCGGCGATTTGCACTTCCAGGTGGGCCATCTTCTGGATTCGTTGCAGCACTTCGAGCCCCCGCCTTCCGCGTTGTCGCTTCAGCGGGTCGGCCGAATCCGCTACCAGTTGCAGTTCGTGCAGCACGAATTGTGGAATGATCACCGTGCCGTCCAGAAATTGTGCATCCGCGATGTCCGCCACGCGCCCATCAATAATCACGCTGGTGTCCAGCACCTTAAAAGAGTGCTTCAAACTGCGCTCGCTGCCGAACAATCCACCCAGCGCTTGCAGGTTCAGCATGTCACCCTTATTCGCGCCCAGAATCAACCCAATGTAGGCCATCACCAGAAATGCCGCCAGACTGAAAAACGACCGGGTGCTCTCCGGCATGATCGTATGCGTCAAAATCAGCGACGTCAGGTAAGCGCCCAGCAGTCCCAGAATCGATCCTATCGCCGCTCCAATCAACCGGCGCAAGCTCGCGTGGCGCAGCCGCAGCTCGAACAGGATCACGGCAAGGCCAAACAAAAGTCCCACCGCGGCTCCAGCCACCGGAGTCACACTGAACGGACGGAAATGAAAGCCCGCCGCCACGCACACGGCCATGAACACCAACCGTATCCCCAACATGTCCCAGAACGTCCCAACGTGCTCGTGCACTGCGCGCGGGGAGGATGCCGCCTTGTTTGGAGAGTTTTCAGGAGCCGTGACGCTAGGAGGGCGATTTGGAGACCCAGGGTTCCTCTGCATGGTTCCACCTTATGATTATGAAAAAGGCGAATCTCGCTCCCTTGCTTCGCCTCGAGTTCTTTTTTCCGGCCTATGATATTTTGGAGCGCCCCGCCGGAATGATCGGACTTGCTTTATAAAATCCTTATGAACTCCAGAGTATAGCACCGGGTACGAAGCCCCAGTCAATGAGCTGTGTTTCCGCCGCGTAACCCAAGCAAACTCGTATGCCTCAGGGCCGGGTCATTGCGGAGCCGCACGGCAGCCCGGCCGGGCGCATTCGCTAATATAATTGGACTAAGGCACAGCTGAATGGTTAGGGAACTGGCATAGTGGACCGCGACGGCCGCGCGCCGCCAACGTCAGCCAGAACATTAGGCGCCGACCATGCCTACTTTATCTTGGCCACGCGTCCTTCAGCAGGGAACTTCTGGAATTGCAGCGCGTCATGCCCGGGTACCACGCGGTCCGGCGACCCCGCCAGCTCGATCATCCGCGACTGCGCTGCGATGTTGGCCGCATGATCGGCATCGCTGAACGTTGCGCTGGCCAGGTGCGAGGAAAGATTAAGGTAGAAATAACAATTGTCCGAAGCCAGCACGAACGTAGGATTCCCTTCCACCCTCAGATATTGCGAAGCATAGGTGTGCCGCGCGCCGGTGTAAGCGCGAATGCCCGGAAAAATTTCGACGTTATCGCCATCCACCAGATGCATGCGACCCTCGGCATTTACTTGTAAAAGTTCCTTGGCGTCTTCCGGATCTATGCCGCCGTGGTTTCCGCCCGGCTGCCACGCATCCATGGTGTAGTAGCGATACTCTTCCTTTTGAATCCAGACGTTCGCCTTCGGAAACAGGTCGATCCCGCCCATATGATCCCAGTGCGCATGGCTGATGACGACGTCCGTGACGTCCTCCGGCTCTGCTCCAGCAGTTTCCACCGCCTTGTCGGGCCGCAGATAATCTTTCATCGGAAAATCCTTCACAAAAGTGTCCCGATGAAAGCCGCTGTCGAAAAGAATCGTATGCCCCCCGCCGCGAATCAGCCAAACCACCATGGCAATCTCAACTTTCTGGTCTTTTGGCCCGCCCACCACCAGCTCGGAGAGCTGCACACCCGGAGAGCTGGCGTAGCGTATCGCTTGAATGGAATATTCGGGCGTCGCGGAGGCTCCCACGAGCGAAGCGAACAGCGCCACGATCAAAAATGGTTTCATGTCGGCTTGATCATACGGCGAAGGGCGCGCACTGCAAGAGGGAAATCAGAGGTTAAACGTAGAACTTCGGCACGCGCCGCCCCAGCGCGCACAACAAATCGGACGTCACCGTCCCAATCTCGTGCGCCACTTCGGACACTTCGATCGAAGCCTCGCCATCCTTCCCGTAAATCGTCACCACGTCGCCCAGCACAGCTTCCGGCACGTCGGTCAAATCCAGCGTGGTCAAATCCATGGAGATCGTTCCCACCAGCGGCACGCGATGCCCGCGCACCAGCGCCCATCCGCGGTTGGTCCGTGCCCGCACCACGCCGTCCGCATATCCTGCATTGATCACCGCAATGCGCGATGGCCGCTTGGTCACAAAACGCGCGGCGTAGCCCACGCCTTCTCCCACCGGCACATCGCGCAACGAAACGATGCGCGCTCGCAGCGAAAGGCTGGGTTGCAACGCCATCTGGCCCATCACTTCCTGTTTTTTTTGTGGCGGGTCAAACGACTGGTAATAACCGTAAAGAATTGCTCCAGGACGAACCATGTCTGCCCAGGTGCTCGGCCGCGCGCAAATCGCGCCGCTGTTCGCCATGTGCACGATCCCGGGCGAGACGCCGAGCGCGCGCAAGCGTTCCAGACATGACAGAAAAATCTTCTCCTGGTCGTTCGTCTGCTGCGCTGTGAAATCCTCAGCGGACGCGAAGTGCGTGAACGTCCCTTCCAGCTCGATCTGTTTGCACCCGGCCAACGCTTGCGCGAAGCATTCCACTTCATCCGCGGAAATCCCCAGCCGGTTCATGCCCGTATTGATCTTCAAATGAAATCGCACCCGGGTTTTTCCGCCGGCGGCCTTGGCGCTGCGCTCCAGATGGCCAAGATCAGCCACGCGAGTTACCGTAGGCGTCAGATTATTCTGAATCAGCCGTTTTTCTTCGCCCGGCCAGAACCCGGTCAAAATCAGAATCCGTTTGCGGATGCCCGCCTGGCGCAGTTCCACGCCTTCGTTCGCGCAGGTTACGCCGAACCATTCTGTTCCGGCCTTCTGCAGCGCCTTCGCGACCGGCACCGCACCGAGTCCGTAGGCGTTCGACTTCACCACCGCCAGAATTTTTCGTGACGCTCCGACCTGTTTGCGAATCACCCGCAGGTTATGCAGGATGGCCTTCAGCGAAATCTCCGCCCACACCGGGCGTCCCGCAAAATGAATTGTTCTCGGCATCGTCATTTAGAATGCCAGACTCCTCGCCGCGCACGCGAACGAAATTGCCATTCGCAATTCGCTTCGCGCCGTTTAGGTAAACATCCAGATTGGGTTGTTGCAGGACGGCTGCCAGCGGCGTGCGAACCGTCACGCCGCGCTATAGTCCCTTGTAAGCAGAAGAAAGGAAGGATGTTACCGGAAGGCTATCTCTGCAGACTGGCCATTTCCTAGCAGGATAACGTAGCCGGGTCTGCGGCCATTCCGACACGAACGTGGCCCCGCGCGGACGATTCGGCCGACGGTTACTCCTCCGGTTCGCCTCCGGCGCTCCATGCATCCGGCGCTGCCTCTTCGAACCGCGTGTGTCGCGCCAGAAAAACAAAATTCAAATTCCCGGTTGGGCCGTTGCGCTGTTTGGCGATGATCAGCTCCGCTTTCGCGCGATCCTCATCCGGCAAATCCGTCTTGTAGAAATTCGGCCGGTTGATGAACAGCACCACGTCCGCGTCCTGTTCAATCGCGCCCGACTCGCGCAAATCCGCAAGCTGCGGCTTGCGCTCCTCGCGTTCCGGCGCGCGCGTCAACTGGCTCAGCACAACGATCGGCACCTTCAATTCCTTCGCGAGGCCCTTCAGCGCGCGCGACATGCCCGAAACTTCTTCCTGACGGTTGCTCTGCCGGCCCATGTTCGTCGGCACCACCAGTTGCAAATAATCCACGATGATCAGCGAAAGCCCGCGGTCGCGCTTCAGCCGCCGCGCCTTCGCGCCCATCTCCATCACTGTCGAAGAAGCAGAATCATCAATCCACAGCGGCGCCTCCGCCAGATTTGTCAGCGCGCCCGTCACTTTCCCCCAGTCGTCGCGGTTCATGTGGCCCGTTCGGAATTTGTGCGCGTCCACGCGCGCTTGCGATGCCAGCAAGCGCAGCAGCAGCGATTCCTTCGACATTTCCAAGCTGAAGATCGCCACCGGTTCGCGATGGCGCACGGCCACATTTTCCGCGATGTTCAGCGCCAGCGCCGTTTTCCCCATCGAAGGCCGCGCCGCCAGAATGATCAGTTCGGAAGGCTGCAAGCCCGCCGTTTCGTTGTCCAGGTTCGCGTAGCCCGTGGCGAGGCCAGTGATCCGCCGCCCTTCGCTGAATATTTTTTCCAGCCGTTCAAAATTGTCGCGAACCAGTTCTTTGACGCCGATCAGCCCGGCCTTCACCCGGTCTTCCGCCAGCTGAAAAATCACGGACTCGGCGCGGTCCAGAATCACGTCCGCGTCGTCGCCCGCCGCCAGGGCCTGCTCCTGAATTGCCGACGCCGAAAAGATCAAGTTGCGCAGCACCGACTTTTCTTTGACGATTCGCGCGTAATGCTCCACGTTCGTGATGCGCGGCAGCCCGTCCGCCAGCTGCGAAAGATAGGCAATCCCACCCGCCGCTTCCAATTCGCCGCGCCGCGACAAATCCTCCATCAGCGTCACGATGTCGATCGCCTGCTGCTTTTCTCCCAGCTGCACCATGCGCTCGAAAATCTGCCGGTGTTGCGGCAAAAAGAAATCGTCCGAGCGTATCTTCTCGATCGCCGCATTCAAGGCGTGGTTATCCAGCAGAATCGCGCCCAGAATGCTGCGCTCTGCTTCCAGATTGTGCGGTAACGGTCGTTCGAGAGTGGCGTCGCCTGGCATTGTTTATTCTTTTGCTGCGTCGTCGACTACCTGATGATTGGCGGCTCGCCTGATTTTGCACCTATGAGCAGGCGCGCGCAAGCGCTCGACTTGCTGTCGCAGGGGCACGGCCTGCCGTGCCTGCCGTCGCCCGATACTCGTGGTGCTTCGGCAGCGAGCAGGATTGTGCGCATTCGCTGCGGGCGCGTCAACCGTACCGGCCTGTGCAAGGATTCGGAAAAGTGGAAAAGCCTCGGCGCAAAAAAAGAAGGCGTCCCGGCTTACAGGACGCCTGATGCTCTCGCGATTCCTGGAAATAATCCGTCAGCAAAAATACAGGTCGAAGGAATCGCTGCGTTACTCTTCCTTCTTCACCGCGACTTTCACATGCACGGTCACTTCGCGATGCAGCTTCACCGGAACGTCGTAATCGCCCATCACCTTGATCGGTTCGGCCAGCACGATCTTCTTCCGGTCAATCGCGAATCCCTTCGCAGCCAGCGCCTCGGCGACGTCCAGAGACGTTACCGACCCGAACAACTGGTCGTTCTCTCCAGCCTTGCGCGTGAACTCCAAAGCTACGGCCGCGAGCTGTTCTCCCTGCTTTTGCGCCGCGTCCTTCTCGGTGGCTTCCTTCTTCGCGAAGTGCGCCCGCATCCGTTCCAACCGCTTCAGATTTCCAGCCGTAGCTTCCAGCCCGAGCTTGCGCGGCAGCAGAAAATTGCGCGCGTAGCCCTCGGCAACTTCCACCAGTTCGCCGCGGTTTCCCAGCTTTTCCACGTCTTCCTGCAAAATGATTTGCATGATATGCGGACCTCGAATCCTTTAAACGTAGCGCCGGCGTCTGGCCGGCATCTTTGTTTTTCGCCGTGCTACCACTAGCCCTGCAACGAGCCGTAGGGGCGGGTCCCGCGCCTGCGGTACCCGCCTTCCTTAACTCTTTGCGAACTACAATTCCGCGGCAAACGGCAGCAGCGCAATATTCTGCGCCCGCTTGATCGCCACGGTCAGCCACCGCTGGTGCCGCGAACAGGTTCCGGTCATGCGCCGCGGCAAAATCTTCCCGCGCTCCTGAATGAACGGCGCCAGAATCTCGGCCTTCTTGTAATCTATGAAGTCGGCCTTGTCCACGCAGAACCGGCAAACCTTCTTCTTGCGCACAAAACTCCGCTTACCGCGCTTTGCTGGTCCGCCAGGACGTCCTCCGCCTGGGCCACCGGGACCGCCCGGTCCTGAAGACCGCATCCCTCCGGACGAGGGGCCGTGCGATTGCTGCATTGGTGCGTTTTCTTCTGCCATTCGATTCTCCTGACTAATTTCCCGTCGATCTCATACCCTTGGGATCGTAGGGGCGGGTCTCAGACGCGCCCCTACAGCCGAAATCCATTTACGCCGTTGGCGCGGACTGCTCGCTCGGTGGCGCGATAGGCGCAACAGGCGTCGCCGGCGCAGCCACCGTCTTGCGCGGACGGCGCGCCGCGCGACGCTCGCGGTGCCGCTTCAATTTCTCCTGCCGCTTCAATTCTTCGTCCAGTCGCACGGTCAGGTACTTGATCACCGGATCCGCCACCTTCAACCGGCGCTCCAGCTCTTTCACCACTTCGCCATGCGTGGTCTTGATGACCATATACACAAAGTATCCCTCGTGCAGTTTCTGCACGCGGTACGCCATGCGCTTCCGGCCCCACTTGGCGACCGACTCGATCTTCGCGCCCTTCTCCGTCGCCGTGCTCTCCAGGGTCGCAATCACTTTGTCGATGTCCGCTTCCGGCGTATCCGGCCGGCAAATAAAAATCAGGTCGTACTGACGCTCTTCCATATGTCCTCGATTCCTCGTCTTCTCTTTCCCAACTTCCGGGCCTTAGAACTAAAAACCTTTCATTCCAAATCTTCTTCGTCAGACTCGACGCGCCGGTTGAACTTCGCCATCGCCTTGCCCGCGCCCTCAGCCACAATCAATTCCACGGCTTCTGCCGCATCCGCCGCCATCTGCGCAGCAATCTCGCGCTCCGGCTTCCGCATCGTGTGCAAGACGTAGTCCGCCATGTCTTCCAGCGGATACTCCGGTTTCACGCCCAACCGCACGCGAATAAATTCGTTCGACCCGACCGACGCAATGATCGACTTCAATCCGTTGTGCCCGCCGGCGCTGCCTCGTTCCCGGATCCGCAGCATGCCCCAGGGCAACGCTGCCTCATCGCTCAGCACGATCATCTCAGCGGCCTGGCACTGGTACCGCTCGAGCAGCATCCGCACCGCCGCGCCGCTCAGATTCATCATCGTCTGCGGCTTGGCCAGCGCCACTTCATTTCCGGCAATGCTGCCCAGCCCAACGTACGATTTCGCCTCAGGCCGCGTTACCCGAATCCCCGCGCGCCCGCCCAGCGCATCCACCGCCAGAAAGCCCAGATTGTGCGGCGTAAACTCGTATTCCGGGCCAGGGTTTCCGAGGCCGACGATAAGTCTCATTTTTACCCTGAGCGTTCGCCCCGAGCGCCGCAATCCAAAAGCTACTTCTTCTTCTCGGACTTCTCGGCTTTCGCCGCCGGAGCTTCCGCGGCTTCGCCTTCTTCCCCTTCCACTTCCTTCTTGCCCTTCTTCATCACTTCCGGTTCCGCCGGCGCCGCATCCGCTGTCACGGCCGCATCCGCCACCGGTTCCTCTTCCTTCTTCAGCACCACAACGTGGGCGATCACGCGGACCGGATCCGTCAGTAATTTGATCTTCGCCGGGTCAAACGGCAAATCGGCGGCGCGCAACTGTTTGCCGATCAGCATCTCCGTCACGTCCACCCTGAACTCTTCCGGGATGTCCGCAGGCAAGCATTCGATTTCCACTTCGCGCGTAACTGTCTCGAACACGCCGCCCTGCAGCTTCACGCCCTGCGGCTCACCGAACGTGTGCACAGGAACCATGACGCGCATGCGCACGTCCATCGCGATGCGATACAAATCCACGTGCAGCAACTTGCCGCTCACCGGATCCACCTGCCAATCCTTCACCATCGCCTTTTCGGCCGCGCCGGACGCCACTTGCACCGTAAAAATCGTGTTGTGCCCCGTCTCGGAACGCAGAATCCGCGCCACTTGCTTCGCGTTCACGGAAATGGAAATTGAATCCTTCTTCCCGCCGTACAGAATCGCCGGGACCATTCCGCTCAAGCGCGTGCGCCGCGCCGGACCTTTCCCGCGCCCTTCGCGTACCTGGCCTTCGATTGTAAATGTCTCCATGACTCCCTCGTTGCGCCGGCTGCTCTTCGCTGCCTCTCGCCGGCAAGCTTGCATTCCCAAAAATCCGCCGGCGCGAAGCCGGCCCCGTCCCTAAATAAACAATTCGCTGATCGAAGTCTCTTCGTGAATGGACTGAATGCCGCGCGCCAGTAATGGCGCCACGCTCAGCGCCGTGATCTTGCCTAACTTCTGCGCCGCTTCGCTCAGCGGAACCGAATCCGAAACCACTACCGCCTCGATCTTCGACTTCGCAATCCGCTCCACCGCCGGCCCGGAAAGCACCGCATGCGTGCACGCCGCGAATACTCTGGTCGCGCCATGCTCCAGCAGCGCCTCCGCCGTTTTCACCAGTGTTCCTGCCGTATCAATGATGTCGTCAATCACCAGCGCCGGCCGTCCGGCCACGTCGCCGATCAGGTGCATCACTTCGCTCACGTTCACGTCAATGCGCCGCTTGTCCACGATCGCCAGCGGCGCGCCAATTCGCTTCGCAAAAAATCGCGCCCGCTCCACTCCGCCCGCATCCGGCGAAACCACCGTGATCGCGCCCAGATTCATCTTCTGAAAATGTTCCACCAGCACCGGCGACGCAAAAAGGTGATCCACGGGAATATTGAAATATCCTTGAATCTGTGGCGCGTGCAAATCCAGGGTCAGCACCCGGCTCGCCCCCGCCGTTTCCAGCAGGTCCGCCACCAGCTTCGCCGAAATCGCCACTCGCGGCCGGTCCTTGCGATCTTGCCGCGCGTACGGGTAATACGGAACCACCGCCGTGATGCGCCACGCCGAAGCCCGCTTGAACGCATCAATCATCAGCAGCAACTGCATCAGATTGAAATTCACCGGCGTACTGCAGGGCTGCACCACGAATACATCCGCCCCGCGCACATTCTCCAGAATCTGATAACGCGTCTCGCCGTCGCTGAACTGTCCGTGCTCCGCTTCGCCCAGCGGCACGCCCACATACTTGCAAATCGCCTTCGCCAGCGCCGGATTCGCAGTACCGCAGAAAATTTTGAATTTATCGTCGGTCAAAAATCATCCCTCAGCCGTTCACACTCAGGCGCGCCTGCGCATCCGCACGCCAGCCCAAGGCACGGCCATAGTCTTCCCTGGATAGGGTTTCAACGACGAAAACCGAATCTTCCGGGAACGCACGAGCGGCTCGGCGCGCACGCGCTGGGTTTCGGAATATTCCGAACACCGCCGACCCGCTACCCGCCAGCGCGGCATCTGCGGCTCCTCGCTTGAGCAATCCGTCCCGAATTTCTTCGAGGCGCGGATGACGGTGGAAGACCGGCCCCTCGAAATCATTCGAAAGGCCTGCCCCCTGCCGGCTCCAGCACAGAGCGCAGAACCCCCAAATTCTAGGGGGTTCCGGGCGTTTTGTCAAATCCGCAGAAATCCAGCCGAAGGCGTCCTTGGTGCTCACTCCGATAGCGCGCGGAGACACCACCACAATCGTTTGCTTCGGCGCGTTCGGCAGCGGGTAGATTTCATCCCCGCGGTTTACCGCCAGCGCGCGTCCGCCAAACAGAAAGAACGGCACATCCGCGCCCAGCCCCGCCGCGATTTCCACCAGCCGCGCCAGCGGCAACTTCGCACCGGTCAGTCGCAGCATTCCGATCATCGCCGTAGCCGCGTCGCTCGACCCGCCGCCCATTCCCCGCGCCACGGGAATCTTTTTTTCCAAATGCGCGGACACGTCGCCGTGAAATCCGATTTCCTGCTGCATCGCCACCACTGCGCGCGCCACAAGATTCTCAGGACCCAACAACGTTGCATCGTTCGAAGTTAGCGTGAAGTGAAAACCGGACGAACCGGGCGCAATGGAAAGTTCAAGCGTATCGCGCAGCGAGATGGCCTGGAAAATCGTGCGCAGCTCGTGGTAACCGTCTGGCCGCTTGCCCACAACGTGCAAGCATAAATTAATTTTCGCAAACGCCGGAAGGCGCACCGATTTTTTCTGCAATGTCGCGCGGGTCATGCGGGGGAGCTTACTGCGGTTTCGCTGAATCCGGCGTGGTTTTTTGCGCCGTGCGCCGCTTCAGATTCTTCAGTTGCGCGTCGAGTTCGTTCACTTTGTCCGTTTCGTAGTCCGCCGGGACGGCCTTCTGCCATTCCGCCAGCGCGCGTTCCCAATAAATTGCAGCCTGATCGCTCTGGCCCAGCTTGGCATACACATCTCCCAGGTGCCCCAGGATCGTCGGGTCATGCTTCTGCCGCTCGGACGCCTTGCGCAAATTCTCTTCCGCTTCGGTCAGCTTGTTCTGCTTGTAGTACGCCCAGCCCAGACTGTCCAGATAAGCCCCGTTACTGGGCTCCTGCGTCACCGCCTGCTTGATCATTGCCGTCGCCTCTT
Source organism: Acidobacteriota bacterium (assembly GCA_013289695.1). Taxonomy (GTDB): domain Bacteria; phylum Acidobacteriota; class Terriglobia; order Acidiferrales; family UBA7541; genus Palsa-295. The sequence goes on along the minus strand of JABCZK010000024.1, from coordinate 40,761 downwards.
CCAGGCGCACTCCGCGGTCGGCCAGCATGTATCCGTAATAATTCAGCACCGAAGCATTGCCGGGGCTCACTTCCAGCGCCTTGCGGAATTCCTGCTCCGCCTGATCGAATTTCTTCTGCCGCTCGTAGATCGCGCCCAGCATGAACCACGCGGTTTCTTTATCGTCATTTCCCCGCGCCATTTGCTCGGCTTTCTGCGCCGATTGCTCCGCTTCGGCGTACTTTCTCCCGCGCTCCTGCACTTGCGCGAGGTTCAAATAAATTTCCTGGTCGCTGTCGTTTCCTCTCAACAGGCTAGCAAGCAGCTTGGTAGCTGAATCTGCGTCCGACTTCTCGCCGTACAACATCGCCAGCGTCACCGTCAGACTGGGATCATTGGGCGAAGCTTCCAGCGTCTTCTTGGTCGCGGCGATCGCGCGATCGAGGTCGCGGCTTTCCCGGTAGGTGTCAATCAGCAGCATTTCCGCGCGCTTGCGCGCGTCGGTTCCCAACTTGCTCATTTCCTGATATGTCTGAATCGCGGCGGAATAATCTTCCTCTTCGCGGTAGGCGTGCCCCAATTGCTCGTAAAGAATTGCCAGCGCATTCGGACTCGTCTCGCCGCTCGCCGAGCCTTCCGTGCCGTTGCCCGCAGCGGCAGCGCCTGCCGAATTCCGCGCGCTGCTCGATTGGCTCTTCATGCCGGCGATCGCGTCGCTCAGCACCTTCACCGCGTCGTCGTACCGCCCCTGATCCTCGTACAATAGCGCTTCGTTGTAGAGAACTTCCAGGCTGCCCGGCGCCAGTTGTTTCGCGCGCAGCAAACTCGCCTCTGCCTGGTCGAATTTTCCCAGACGGCGATAAAGCTGCGCCATCCGCAAAAAATTCTCCGACGTGCTGGGCTCGATCTCCGTCAAACGTTTGAACTGCTCCAGAGCATCCGCGTACTTGTCCTCCGCCATCAGCGCTTGCGCCAGCCCATGTAAGTGGCCCGGATCGTCCGGGTCTTCCTCCACGGCCTTGCGATAGGCAGCTTCCGCCTTGGCGTACTCCTTCGCTTGCGAATACGCGTCGCCCAGCAGATCGTAAACTTCCGGCGAAGAAGATTCCCCGGCCGCATCGGAAAGCAGCGTCACCGCTTCCTGCGACCGCCCTTCATCCATCAGCAGCTGGCTCAATTGCTCCAGCGCTGGGCCATTGCCCGCGTCGCGCGCCAGCAATCCGCGCAGCACGGTTTCCGCTTCGCTGTGCTTATTTTCAAAACGATAAAGCCGCGCCAGCCACAGCCCGGAATAAACGTCATCCGGCTGTATTTTCAAAATTTCCTGGAATTGCGCGATCGCCTTTTCCAACGTTTCTTTTTGCACTTCGCCGGCGCTTAAATCGCCGAGCTCGCGGACGTAAATGCGCGCCAGCAGCCGGTGCGCATCCACGTTGTTCGGATCAGCCTTCAGCGTTCCTTGCGCCTGCTCCACGGCTTCCCGCAGGCGCTGCGACTTGGCGTATATCTCGGCCAGCCGTTCCCGGATCACGGGCGATCCCGGCGCCAGCTCCAGCGCCTTCTTGTAAGCCTCGATCGCTTGCGTGGCCAGCTCCGCTCGGCCGGTCAGTTCGTATTGCTGCTCGTCCACATGCCCCATCGTGAAGTAGTAATACACATCGCCCCGCGCCCCCTGCTCTCCAGGGTTCGCTGGCGTGGACGCGGCACTCTTGCTGGGCTCCGTGGATTTGGGAACGGCCGGCGTGGACGATGCAGGCGAGGCGTCCTGCGCGCGCGCGGCTGGTGCCGCCGCGACAACCCCGATCAGCGATAAAAATGCGATGCCTATGATTGTTTTCATGAGTCCGTCGCAAAACTCCATTATCGTACAGCGGCCCAAAGCGGTCAAAGCAATACCGCGTGCCCGTTCCTTCCGGTATCGCAGACTGTTTGGACGCAAATTAGCCCTCTTAGGATACCTCCATGATAAAGTTTCACAGAAAATGACTGGAACCGTCGCAAAACGAATGCACACCATCCCGAATCCTGTGGGAAACTCTCACCACTGCATCTCTCGGAGGCCGAGGGTGTTCCGGATCAGAATCGGCGTAATCTTCCTGTTCGCGTTCGGCGCCGCGCTCGTGTTTTTCACCGCGCCGCCCGCAGGTTCGGCGCAACAATCCGCCGAAGCAGGCTCGCAAGCAAAGGCCAGCTCCAAGGTGACATCTGACGCATCGGCGTCGCCGACTCCGCCCCAATCGATTCCGGGTCCCAAGCTCGCGGACTTCGCATGGCTCGAAGGCCGCTGGCGTGGCGCGTGGGGTCCGCGTGTCGCCGAGCAGGTCTGGATGGGGCCCAAGGCCGGCATGATGCTGGGCGATTTTCGACTCCTCGAAAACGACAAAGTGCTCGTAGTCGAGTTTTTCACGCTGGTGGAGAAATCCGGCGGCATCAATTTCTACTTCCGGCACTTCACTCCGGAACTGGTGCCATGGGAAAAATCAGACGCGACGCTTTTGAATCTTGCATCCGCCGAACTCAGGAAATTGGACTTCGAAAATCCCGCGAACGGCAAGCCCAAGCGGGTCCTCTTGACCAAGATTGACGCTGATACTTATACCTGGCACTCCGAAATAATCCCCGAAAACGGTGATCCGCAGATCATCGAAATCACTTATCACCGCCAACCGCTCGCCGCCATCGCGCCCAATTCCAGCGCCGCCGCACACCCCAAGAAAAAATAGCTGCCCAGCTGTACCTCGCGCCACGCGCCCGTTCGGAGACGAGTAACGACTCGAGAATCTTTGTGGGTCGCGGCTTGAGCCGCGACAAAAATGAAGGCGCGCAGCGCCTTTCTTTCGCGGTGTATTTCCCGCGAGCTTTTCATTTGCTCGCACCAAGGCGCGCATTTCGCATGTGGCTGAATTCTTCCTGAAGGCGTTCTAATGTCTGAAATGCCGCACGCCGGAAAATACCATCGCCATCCCCAACTGGTTGGCCGCAGCAATCACGTCCGCATCGCGCACCGACCCTCCCGGCTGTATAACGGCGGTCGCGCCCGCTCTTCCTGCCTCTTCCACGCCATCGGCAAAAGGAAAAAAGGCGTCCGACGCCACCACGCTGCCCTTCAAATCCAGCCCGTTCGTAGCCGCCTTGATCACCGCAATCTTCACCGAATCCACCCGGCTCATCTGCCCTGCGCCGACGCCCACCGTTCGCCCCTCGCGCGCAAAGACGATCGCATTCGATTTTACGTGCTTCGAAACTTTCCATGCGAAAAGCAGCGCGCGCGTTTCTGCCGGTGTCGGCGCGCGCTCCGTCACCACCTTCAGATCCACTTCCGCCATTTCGTGCCGGTCAGGTTCCTGCGCCAGCATGCCGCCGGAGATCCGTTTCAGATCAAGCTCTTCCAGCGCTTCGCCGCTCTGCATTTCCAGCAGCCGCAAATTCTTCTTCGCGCCTAGCTTTTCCAGAGCAGCCGCCGCATATCCTGGCGCCACGCTGCACTCCACAAATAATTTCGCGACCTCCTCCGCGGTTGCTGCGTCGAGCGCGCGATTGAACGCCAGCACCCCGCCAAACGCCGAAACCGGATCGCACTCCAGCGCCTTCACGTACGCTTCCGCCAACGACTCCTGCTCCGCCACCCCGCATGGATTGTTGTGCTTGATGATCGCTACCGCCGGCCGGTGAAATTCCTTCGCCAGCGCCCACGCCGAATCCAGATCCACCAGATTGTTGTAGGAAAGTTCCTTGCCCTGCAGTTGCCTGGCGCCCGCGAGGCCAGCCGCCGGATATCCGGCGGGAATGTACAGCGCCGCAGCCTGGTGCGGATTTTCTCCATAGCGCATGGACTGCCGCCGCTCCAGCGCAATGTGCATCCGCTGCGGCAGTTTTTCCAGCGCGCCGATCACAATGCCAATTCCGCCGGCTGCCCCGTCGGTCACGCTAAGCCGCTCGAGCTCGGTCGCAATCTCCCCGTCGTACCGAGCCGTCCGCGCATAAGCCTTCCGCGCAAGATTCAGCCGCGTCGCCAGGCTCAGCTCGCGTTTCTCCCGCAACTCCGCTGCGATCCCCGCGTAATCGCCCGGATCGGTCACTACTCCCACACTCTGAAAATTTTTCGCGGCCGATCGCACCATCGCCGGCCCGCCGATGTCAATATTTTCGATCAATTCCTCCGGCGTCACGCCCGGCTTTGCCGCCGTCGCCGCAAACGGATACAAATTCACCACCACCAGATCAATCGGCACAATTCCATGCTCGCCCGCCTGCTTGCGATCCTCCGCCTTCCCGCGCTGAAATAAAATTCCGGCATGAACTTTGGGATGCAAGGTCTTGACGCGTCCGCCGAGCATTTCCGGCCACCCAGTCAACTCCGCCACGTCGCGCACCTCGATGCCACCCTCGCGCAGCAATCGCGCCGTGCCTCCGGTCGAAACAATCTCCACTCCCAGCGACGCCAGCTCCCGCGCAAATTCCACCACTCCCGTCTTGTCGAACACGCTGATTAGCGCCCGCACTACGCCAAGTTCTCCCGCCACGATAAACCCTCCCGTCGAGAAAGCCCCGCCAGTGTATGCGTTTGCGGAAAAATTCGGAAGAGCTTGGCTGCGCGGAAGGGTTTTCGTGGGAAGCAAGCTGCGCAGCGAGAAGAGTAAGGAAGAAAACTTTCTCTGCGGAATCAGCTACCGTCGGGATTAAATCAGCCTGGCCTGCGGAATCTCTGGCAACGCCCTTGGCAGCAGAAAATCTCTCAACTCGAAACTCTCGCCTTCAATTTCACATGCCCGCCCTCAATACTGACGGTGTACTCAATCTCCCGCCCGCCCCTTTCCTTCAAGTCCTTGGTCTTCTGCCGCACGAAGCGCTCGAAATCTTTCAGGCTGGGCACACCGGCCTTCTCGCCGGTTTCCGTGCGCGCTTCCACCAGCCGCTGATAAAGCTTCTCCACTTTTTCAGTCTCGTGTTCCGGATCAGAAAGCGCCAACGCGAAATCCGCAGCGTGCCGTACCTCCGCAGCTCGCGTCGCCGCATCCGCAGCCGCGTGCGCAATCGCCGTCGCCGAAGACAGCGCCGTGTCCTCCGCTAGCGTCTTGACCGCAGCCTCGGCGGCGATGCGCGTCCGCATCGCATCTTCCGCCGTCTTGCGCGCTCGTTCGGCTTCGATGGCCTTCGCCGCCGCGCCGTAATGGTGCTGCGTAGTTCCAGATTCCTTCTGGATCAGCTTCTTTCGCCACATGTCCTGGTACTTGGCGTAGGTGGATGCCAGATTGCTGTAGCGAAATCGTTGCCCCGAAGAAAGCTCCCCCGCCCGGTCCGTGTAGCGCTTCAAATTCGTCTCCAGCCGCCACTGCGTATCGGTCGGAGGCCGCGAACGCCCGCCGCCGAAATATTGCTCGAACTCAATTTTCAGCGTGCGGATGTCCCGCTCGATTTGTCCTAGCTCTTCGTCAATTGTCGCCATAGTTTTCGGGCCGCAGCGCACTTGCCGCAGAACCAGCCTTCAGGAAGCCTGTGCTTGGCGGCCAACTCCCAGCAGCCTGCATCTCTAGCCTAGAGTGCACAATCGGCGGCGTCAATGTGACCCTCCGCGTGTATGTCGCAAAGGGAAATGCCTTCCCGCAAGCCTGCGATTGCCAGCCCTTATCACATTGTGTTCAAATGCCTTAGCAATGAGCCCCGTTCCAGAATCCGCGGCCAGATTGCAGAAGGATTCAGATTCCCGCCTCCGCGCGATTCCTGCGGTGGACGAATTGCTCCTCGAGCCGCGTCTGATTGCCCTGGCCGAAAAATCGGGTCGCAGCCTCGTCACCCGAACCGTGCGTCGCGTCCTCTCCGACTTCCGTGCGCAGCTTAAAGGCGAGCCCGTGCCATCCGGCGCGCCAAATCCCGACGCATTCGACTCGGCCCAATTGCAAGCTCGCCTCGTCGCCGCAGTCGTGGTCACGGTCGAGGCCGCTCTCGCGCCATCTCTGCGCCGCGTCATCAACGCCACCGGCGTAGTCTTGCACACCAATCTCGGCCGCGCCCCGCTTTCGCACGCGGCCCTCGCGCAGATCAACCTAACCGCCGCCACTTACGCAAATCTCGAATACGACATCTCGCGCGGCGAACGCGGCAAACGCGACGTCCACACCGCACGCCTGCTCGCCGAATTGGTCGGCGCCGAAGCCGCCATCGTCGTCAACAACAATGCCGCCGCCGTATTTCTCGTTCTCAACGCACTCGCCAAAGGCGCCGAAGTTATCGTCTCCCGCGGCGAACTGATCGAAATCGGCGATGGTTTCCGCATCCCCGATATCATGAACGAAAGTGGCGCGCTGCTCCGCGAAGTCGGCACCACCAATCGCACCCGCCTGCGCGACTACGAGCGCGCCATCAGCGATCGCACCCGCCTGCTCCTCCGCGTGCATCCTTCGAATTTCCGCATCACTGGATTCACCGAGCGCCCGTCACTGGCGGAATTGGTCGCGCTCGGCGAGCGCTTCCATCTTCCCGTTTACGAAGATCTCGGCTCCGGCTGCATTGCCGATCTCTCCGCCAATGGAATTGCAGAGCCTGTCGCGCGCGCCAGTTGCGAAGCCGGCGCATCGGTCATTACTTTCAGCGGCGATAAATTGTTGGGCGGCCCTCAGGCGGGAATCATCGCGGGCAAAAAAGAAATCATCGAGCGTATCCGCGCCAACCCGCTTTTTCGCGCGCTTCGCGTGGACAAGCTCACCATCGCGGCTCTGGAAGCCACGCTGCAATCCTATCTGCGCGGCGCGCTGGAGGAAATTCCCGCGCTGCGCATGATCCGGCTATCCCAGAACGAAATCGCGAATCGCGCGCAAGACTTCTGCGAAAAATTGCGCCCCGCGCTGTCAGCTGACGTAAGGCTCGAAGTCCATTCCGGATTTTCCGTGATCGGCGGCGGCTCCACGCCCGATCAGCAGTTGCCCACAACGCTGATCGCCATCTCCACTCCGCGCCACTCCGCCACCCAACTCGAAGAACGTCTGCGCAAGCCAGGCGCCAGCAGCCCGCAAGCCGGAACATCGCCCACCGCGACACCAGTTATCGCGCGCATCGAGGATCGTCGCCTAACCCTCGACCTCCGCACCGTCGACCCCAGCGAAGAAAGTGAAATTGCCGCCGCGCTCGCCGCCGCACTCGCTTAAAGAATTCCCGATTTTCTCTTTTTGCAGTTTTGTTTCGCAGTGCCTCGGTGGCAATCTAAAGTCTGTTGATCACGCTAGCCACGCACCCAGCGCCAAATCCATTATCAATATTCACCACGCTCACATTCGAAGCGCAGCTGTTCAACATCGCCAGTAGCGCTGTCAACCCGCCAAAACTCGATCCATATCCCGTGCTGGTCGGCACCGCAATTACCGGCGCCGCCACGAGCCCCGCCACCACGCTCGGCAGCGCCCCTTCCATTCCCGCCACGCAAATGATCACCCGCGCCGCCGTCAATTTTTTCCGGTGCTCCAGCAGCCGGTGCAACCCGGCGACGCCCACGTCATAGATCGCCTCGGCGCGATTTCCCATGATCTGTGCCGTCACCAGCGCTTCTTCCGCCACAGGAATATCGCTGGTTCCCGCAGTCACCACCAAAATCGAGCCCTTTCCGTGATGCGCCGCGCTGCGCGCAATCGTGATCGCGCCCGACAGCTCGTGAAACTGCGCCGCCCGCGTCAGCTTCTTCACCGCCGCGAAAATCTTTTTGTCCGCGCGTGTGATCAAAATGTTGTGCGAGGCCTTCGCGCGCAACATTCCCCGCGCGATCTCCCTCACTTGCTGCGGCGTTTTCTTTCGCGCGAAAATCACTTCCGGAAATCCCTGGCGCAACGCGCGATGATGGTCAATCTTGGCGAAACCCAGGTCCTCGTAAGGCCATTGGCGCAGCTGTTCCACGGCGCTTTCTACCGGCAAACTCCCGCGCTTCACCGCCTCCAGAAATTTCCGTACGTCCCCTTCATCCATATTGCCCCCTCGGCAAACTCCGCATTCTAGCACCGCTATCGCGCCGTTTGCCGGATGCGCATCGCAGCGTGCGGATTCGTGCTAGAGTGACGCCCGGTCGAGCGCCGCAAACAATCGCTGCGGCGCGCGCGGTTACTTCAGGTCCTGCGGAGGCGCACACATGGGATTGCTTTGGGAAATTATCATCGGTATTCTCGCCGGCTTCCTGGCGGGAAAAATCGTGAAGGGTTCCGGCATGGGCATCCTGCTGGACCTCATCGTTGGCATCGTGGGATCGATTCTGGGCGGCTGGATTTTTGGTTTGCTGGGACTGGCGGCATACGGGTTGATCGGCCAGCTCGTGATGGCCACGATAGGCGCCATCGTCCTGCTGCTGATCGTCCGCGCGATCAAAAAAGGCTGAACGCCGCGCCCGGGCTATCGGTAGGGGCGGCTCCCGGATGATTGTATGGGGCCCGCCCCTAGCGCAAACAGCAGCGTGCGCGCTTCAGCTAGTTTTCAGCTTTTCCGCTAACGTCCACCACATTCACCGTGCCGTACTTTTTCAGCACGCTTTCGATTTTCTTGCGGTCCCCCACGCAAATCCATTGCAGGTGATCCAGGTCCACGAATTTCTTGGCCGACGCCTGCACCGCGGCCGCGTCGATCCCGCCGATGTGGTCCGGATACTTGTCCCAATAATCCATGGGCAAGCCGTAATACTGCATGGTGAGCCAGTCGTTCAAAATCTGGCTCGGTTGCTCCAGCGAAAGCGCGAAGTTCGCGATGATTGCCCGGTGCGCGTCGTCCATCTCACTTTGCGGCACCAGCTCGTTGTTGATCTTCTTGAATTCATAGAGGAAGCGGTCCAGCGCATCGCCCGTCACCTCTGTGCGCACCGGCGCCGAAGCCTGCCAGTCGCCCGGATAAATCTCCGCGTTGAACCGGCTGTAGGACCCATAAGTCAGGCTGTGCTCTTCGCGCAGGTCCAGAAACAGCCGCGCTTGCGGACCGCCTCCGAGGACCTGGTTCATTACCGCCAGTCCATAATATTCCGGATCGGTCCTGCGAATTGCCCGGTCGCCTCCGATAATGTACGTCTGCACCGAAGCCGGACGGTCCACCAGTGTGATTTTCGTAGGTTGTGGCGTCACCTGCGCCGCAAACGTCTCCGGCGCTTCTGCCGCTCCCGTCCAAGCTCCGAAATATCTTTCGATCGTCGCGCGCATTTCACTCGAGGTGAAGTCGCCCGTCACGCCCAAAATCGTGTTTCCCGGCACGTAATGCTTCTCGTGAAATCGCTTCAAATCCTCCACGCTGATTTTTTCGATTGCTTCTTTCGTCGCCGAAGCCAGTGCCATGGGCGTATCGCCATAGCTCACTCTGCGGAATCCCTGCTGCGCCAGAAATGCAGGATTCGCCAGGCGTTGTTCCAGGCTTGCTCCCTCGCTCTGTTTGAATTTCGCCAGCTCGCCCGCCGGAAAACTCGGATGCAGCACCACATCGCTCAGCAAGTCCAGAATCTTTGCCGTGTCGGTAATCAGGCCGGAAGCATTCAGCGACGTGTAGCTCACGCCAAATCGCGAGCTCGCCTCCAGCGTGGCGCCGAGCGAATCCACTTGGCTCGCGATCTGCTCGCTGGTCCGCTTCTCAGTCCCTTCGCGCAACATTCCCGCAGTAAAAGACGCCAACCCCGGCAAGTCGCTCGGGTCCGCCAGTTGTCCGGGGCGAATCCACATCGTGAAGGCGATCGTCGGCAGCTTGTGATCTTCTTCCAGCACGATCGTCAAGCCGTTTTTCAGCTTCACCACGGTCGGCCGCGGCAGCTGCACGCGCAGGACTTCTTTGTTCACTGGCGCGCGCCCCAGCCGCTGCACCTGACTCAGCGGCGCGCTCTTGTCCTGGCCTTGCGCCAGCGCCGCGCTCGGCAGCAACGATCCGGCGAGAACGGCCCACGCCGCGAGTGTCGCCTGCGCGACAGTCGCCGTGCCCGCAGCCCGCAAAATTCCTGTGAAATCCTTCATCGCGCTCGCTCTCATTGCGCCCCCTTCAACGACGCTCGTTCATCGGCTGCCGGGTAAGTGATCACCACCGCGCGCTGGTCTCGCGCCAGATATTTTTTCGCCACGGCATTCACCTCTTCCACCGTCACCGCGTGTTCCTTGTCCACAATGGTGTTGATCAGATTCGGATCGTTGAAATACACCGTGTAATTCCCGATCAAAATCGCGGTGAACAAAGCGGACCGCCGCCGTTCAATGAATTGCCTCAGCAACTGCGATTTCGCTTTCGCCAGTTCTTCTGGCGTGACGCCGCTCTTCACCACCGCGGCAATTTCCTCGTCAATCGCTTTTTCCAGGTCTTCCACTTTCACTCCCGGCCGAGGATTCGCCGAAATGTAAAGCTGGCTGGTGCCAATCCGCGTGTCCGACTGTACGTTTACCGAGGAAGCGAGTTGCTTCTCCTTCACCAGGTGCTGGTAAAAACGCGAGCTCTCTCCCTGCCCCAGGACGTAAGTCAGTTGCTGTGCCGCGTAATTTTCCGGCGTGTTTCCCGCTGGAATGTGATAGGCCACGTCAATTTCCGGCAAACGCGCCAGCGGATCGTAAATCACTTCGCGGCGCTCGCCGTAATGTGGCTCTTCGGCCAAATCCACTTTTGGCGGCGCGGGCTGCGCCGGAATCGCTCCGAAATACTTCTTCACCTTGGCCAGCGCTTCATCCGCATCGAAATCGCCCACCAGCGTGAGCACCGCGTTATTCGGCGCGTAGTAAATCCGGAAAAAGTCCTTCACATCGTCAATGCTCGCTGCGTTCAAATCGGTCATCGAGCCGATGGTGGAATGTTTGTAGGCGAAATTGTCGTAAGCAAGATTGTCTAGATCCAGCTGCGCCCGCCCGTACGGCTGATTATCAATGCCTTGCCGCCGTTCTTCCTGCACCGCGTTGCGCTGGTTGTCCAGATTGGTTTGCGTCACATTCAGCGCGCGCATGCGGTCCGATTCCAGAAACAATCCCAAATCCAGCTGGTTTTTCGGCAACTCCTCGAAATAGGTGGTGCGGTCTTCATTGGTCGTCCCGTTCATATTGCCGCCGTTGTTGAACACCAGGACAAAATGCTCGCCCTTGGCCACGTTTTCAGAGCCTTCGAACATCATGTGTTCGAACAAATGCGCGAATCCCGTGCGCCCCGGGCGTTCATTGCGGCTGCCCACGTTGTAGCAGACGTCAATCCCAAAAACCGGCGCGGAATGGTCCGGCACCAGGATCACGCGCAAGCCGTTCTCGAGCTTCACGTCGCGAAATTCCAGCTTTGGTACCTTCACGCCCGCGCTTGCTGCCTGCTCTTGTGGGGGCGCAGCTCCTAACGCTCCGCCCAGCCCCAGCGCAAAACCCAGCCCGGCGAGCGCGGCTGCGCGCCACTTTCCTGTAACATTCATTTCCAAGCCTCCCAACGGCGGCAGGTATTCTCCATCTTTATAGCGTATGACGCAAACACACCAGTTTAGATAGCCGCCGCCTCATCCGAGCTCCGCCGCCGGTAGTGGGCTACTTTGAATTTTGATGCAGTGGGCGACCATGGCATACTCGGGCGGAAAGAGCGGTGTAAATGAGGCCGTCATTGCGGATAGTTTCGTTGGTAATCGCGACCGTCTGTGCCGTGTTCTTTCCGATTTGCGTCTGGTTTCTGTTCTCGAGTTACAACTACAGCCACCACCGATTCCCGCCCTATGTCACCCTATCCGACTTCATTCGAACGGTAATCTTCGGGTTCGGCCTTGTCGGTTCCATAATCCTATTCCTACGTACTGGGCGACAGGTTTCAAAGTAGCCCACTACCCCGCCGCCCCTCGCCTTGACTCCGCCGCAACTCGCCGCCTAAACTCCTTGGTTCAGCAACCACACATGGCGAAACCCAGCGGCACCATCATCACAGTCGGCATCACGGGTGCGAGCGGGGCGGCCTACGCGCAATCCGTCCTCCGTTTGCTCGATGCAGACCGGCGCGTCCAGCGCGTATTTCTCGTCGCGAGCGAAGCGGGGATGCGCTTGCTCGCGACCGAACTCGGCGTGGTGCCGGCGGATGCGAAAAAACTTCCATCCCTTCTGACCGACACGGCTGCAATAAAAATCGAATATTTGCCGAACAAAGATATCGGCGCCAGCATCGCTTCCGGAAGCGCCATCGTGGACGGCATGGTGATCGTGCCGTGCTCCGCCGGCGCGCTCGGCTCTATCGCCGCCGGGACCGCAAGTGACCTGCTCACTCGCGCCGCGGATGTCTGCCTGAAAGAGCGCCGCCCGCTGGTTCTCTGCCTGCGCGAAACCCCGCTAAATCGCATCCATCTGGAAAATATGCTGCGCGTACACGATGCCGGCGCAACCGTTATGCCCGCGATGCCTGCTTTCTACTACGCGCCAAAAAAGATTGCCGACCTGATCGAGCAGTTCGCCTTCCGCGTGTTGGCACAGCTTGGCCTGCCGCAGGAGAAGCAGTATCGTTGGAGGGGCGGGAAGGGATAAGTTTTTCGCCACCGAGTCACAGAGACGCGCGGAGAAGCAGCCAAGAAATATGCAGCAGACGGTTTCGCAGCTTTCGGAAAAACACTCAAATTCTCATTCCGAGGGCGGTTTTTGCCCGAGGAATCTGCTTTTTCCTCGGCATTCGCGCGAAAAGCAGACCCCTGGCTGCGCTCGGCATGACACCGCTTCCACTTTTTCCGCAATCTATAGAGTCGCGCGCAGCCCGCTTAGCGGGACCAGCAATTCGCGATTTGCGCGTAACGCTCTGCTATGCTATCTCGCTGGTTCTGTGACCAGGTGGCAAACGCAATCGTGACCAAGAACCGCATTCGCATCGTGCTCGAAATGATCAAGTTCGAGCACTCCCTGTTCGCGCTACCCTTCGCGCTCGTAGGCGCATTGCTAGCCGCCCGCGCCGGCGGCGCGTTTCCCACTTGGCGTCAACTTCTCTGGATCATCGTTGCGATGGTAGGCGCTCGCTCCGCCGCAATGACCATGAATCGCATCGCCGACCTGGAGTTTGATCGCCGCAATCCGCGGACCGCCAATCGTGCGCTGCCGAAAGGCGAGCTCTCTGTCGGCTTCGCGGCCGCCTTCACTGTGATCGCCTCTGCCGTACTGGTCTTCGCCGCCTGGCAATTGAACCCGCTGGCGCTCAAGCTTTCTCCGGTCGCGCTCGCCGTTCTTTTCTTCTATTCCTTCACCAAGAGATTCACTGCCTGGTCGCACTTGGTACTTGGCTTCGCGCTTGGCATCTCGCCCGCCGCCGCGTGGATCGCGATTCGCGGCTCGCTCGACCCGCGCATGTTGATCCTCTGCGCCGCTGTCACACTCTGGGTTGGCGGATTCGACGTTCTCTACGCCTGCCAGGACGTCGAATTTGACAAAACCGCCGGACTCCATTCCATCCCGAAAAAATTTGGCGTCGCGCGGGCTCTGCTCATCGCGCGCGCCATGCACATAATAATGGTTGCGCTACTGGTTTGGCTTGCGCTCAGTTTCCAGCTCGCGTGGCCTGCCTGGGTGGGAATTGCGGTGGTAGCGGCGCTGCTGGCCTACGAACACTCGCTCGTCCGCCCTCATGACCTGAGCAAAATGAATGCTGCGTTTTTCACCGTGAATGGCTATATTAGTTTGTTGTTCCTGCTCTTCTGGGGCGCGGCCACGTTTGTGGGCCGCCCCTGAAAACGCGGCGCAGGAATCGGGATTCGTAAATGGATCTGAAACTACACAGCCTGAAAGTAAACGACCCCAGCCTGCAGCCGGTGGCCGCAAAAGTCCTGGCCGGCGAACGCCTGAACGCTGCTGACGGGCTCGCGCTCTATGAATCGCACGATCTGCTGGCGGTGGGCTGGCTGGCAAATTTTGTGCGGGAAAAAAAGCACGGCAACGTCACCTATTTCAACGTCAATCGCCACATCAATCCCACGAACGTCTGCGTCGCGCACTGCAAACTTTGCGCCTTTGGCCGCTCGCCGGATTCACCCGGCGCCTACAACTTCGCGCTCCACGAAATTTACCAGCGCGCCGGAGACGGCGTGGCGGAAGGCGCCACCGAATTCCACATCGTCGGGGGATTGCATCCCGATTTGCCGTTCGAGTATTACCTCACGCTGATTCGCGGCCTGAAAGAGCGCTTCCCGCAAGTGCACTTGAAAGCTTTCACGATGGTAGAGGTCGGCTACTACGCGCGGATTTCGAAACTTTCGATTCGCGACACGCTGCTCGCCATGAAGAATGCCGGAGTGGATTCGCTTCCCGGCGGCGGCGCGGAAATTTTTCATCCGCGCGTGCGCAAGATTATTTGCGATCACAAAGTGAGCGGCCAGCGCTGGCTGGAAATCGCGCGCACCGCGCACGAACTGGGGCTGCGCTCGAACGCCACCATGCTCTACGGCCACATCGAAACGGCCGAAGAGCGCGTGGATCATTTGCTGCAGCTGCGCGCGACGCAGGACATCACGCACGGCTTCGTCACCTTCATTCCGCTGGCGTTTCACCCCGCGCATACCGGCCTCGCCCATCTTCCCGGGCCCACCGGCATGGACGACTTGAAAGCCATCGCCGTGTCGCGCCTGTTGCTCGATAATTTCGATCACATCAAAGCTTATTGGATTATGCTGACCCCACGCATCGCGCAAGTGGCCCTGCGCTTTGGCGCAAATGATTTGGACGGGACGGTCGTCGAAGAAAAAATTTATCACGATGCCGGCGCCACCACGCCCGAATTCATGACCCGCGCCGAACTCGAGCGCCTGATTCGCGCGGCTGGCCGCGTCCCCGTCGAGCGCGACACCCTGTACAATCCCGTGGACCGCGTCAAGAATCCGCTGCCGCCTCCGCGCGTTTCGCCGGGCCGCACCGACGGCTTCGTGCCTGAAACATCGCTGACCCTAAACGTTTAGGATTTTTCATCACGGTGTGAAACCTGCGGAGTGCGGCGGAAGCATTTCCTAAACCGGAAGCCCCTGCGCGCACGAACAAGAAGTCCCGCCCTAACCCGCCCGCGTCGCCAGCAGACCCTACCGTTTGGAATCGTCCGGCACGCCCAGCACCTGCACGTGAATAGACCGCTCGCGCGGGCCATCCAGTTCCGCCAGTATGATCGATTGCCAGTAACCCAGCGCGAGTTCTCCGTTGCGCAGCGGAACGGAAAGCGTGTGCCCCAGCACCATCGCGCGCAAATGCGAATCGGCGTTCTGCCGGCTGCACTCGGAAAGATCCGGATCGTTGTGCCGCCAATAGTCGATGCGCCCGACGAGCCGCTCCAGAAACGATTTAATGTCGTCGAGCAACGCCTGCTGGAACTCGTTGATGAACACCGCCGTGGTGGTGTGCAGCGATTGCACCAGCACGAACCCCGCCTTCAGGCCGTTTTTGCGCACGACTTCGTTTAGATCCTTGGTAATGTTAATCAACTCCAGGCGTTCCCGCGTCTTGTAGCAAAGCGTCTCCAGATACATCTGCAAGCCGCTGCTGGAACCAGTTTCCGGCGCGAGCTGCGGTGCTTTCGCTTGCACGGTTTTCATTCGCAATAGTCCTTGATGTCCACGATTTCGTTGTAAAGGAAGCCCTGAAGATTGGATGCCGCAATAACAGGCGAGTTGCTTCCATCATGATCCCGGTTGTGCAATCAGAAATTGAATCGGTAACCGATGATTCCTTTCACGATCAGGTGATCGGTGGTGCCAGTCAGTCCGACGCCCAACCCGAAATTGACTTCCCATTGCGGCGCCAGGTTCAGATCGATTGCCGGAAAGATTTGCTGCTGTTGTTGATGGATCGGCAGAAAGTCGGTGGCCGGACCGACGGAACCGTAATATTCCAGTCCGCCAGCGATTTTCGGTGTGAAGTCGTAGCTGAATTTGAAATTTGGCGAAAATACGAACCCTTGATTTTGGCTCAGGCCATGCATCGAATAGTCAAACGTGGGATTGAACGCCCAGTACCAGCGGCCGACTTTCTGGTCCACGATCGGGCGCATTTCCCACGTCCACGTGTCGGTCGCAAATTGCCTCCGTTGATAGCCCACTTCGTTCGAAAGACTCACGCTTACCGGCCAATGCCATTTTTCCGGAATGCGGAAGCGCGGCCGAATATGGTCGCCCACCCATTGCCATCCCTGGCCGGAACGCGCCGAAGTAAAAACGTAAAATCCCACCTCGAACCAATCGTTGAAGCCGTGAGTGATTTCCAGGGTTTCGTGCTCGGCGTGATTGGTTGGGTACACGCCATCGGTGATTTGCTTGGTGCCGTCTATTGTAAAATTGCTGTGCAGCTCGACCATCGTGTGACCGGGCTCGACCGTCTCCGCGTCGTATACCTGGATTTCGTAGTTGTCTTGTGCGTTCGCGGGCGTGGCAAATGACAGCAGGCCTGCCAAGACCGTAAACAGTAAAGTGCCGCTCAAACGATTCAATCGAAGATATCGTCGTCGCTCGGATTGCACACCCGTAGAGTAGCGCGAGAGCCTGTTAAATTCCAAAAACGACAATAGGCTTCTCAGGCGTGCGGGTGGGATTTGTCGTACACGGCCATCAGTTGCCCGATGCTCGTCTGCGTATATCGCTGGGTGGTGGAAAGCGAAGCGTGGCCCAAAAGCTCCTGAATGGCGCGCAGGTCGGCGCCGTCGTTCAGCAGGTGCGTGGCAAAGGCATGCCGCAAGGAGTGCGGATGTAAATCCAAGTTGCTTCCCGCCAGCAGGCAATATTTTTTCAGGATGTAACGAACCGCGCGGTCCGTCAGCCGCCCTCCCGACGGATTCAAAAATACGGCTTCGGCATTCGGGGCCCCCCGCGCCTGTTCCAGAATCCGGTCGCGCACCGGCCAATAAGCTTCCAGCGCCTCCTGCGCCTTCGCGCCGTAGGGCACCACGCGCTCCTTGCGCCCCTTGCCCAGGACCCGCAACATTTGCCCGGCCTTATCGAAACTGCCCAGGTTCAGGCCCACCAACTCGCTCACGCGCAGTCCGCAGGCATACAGCATTTCAATCATCGCGCGGTCGCGGCGAGGCATCAGCTGCGCTCTGGCATGGGCCTTAGCCGATGTGTTTTTCCCCTTTTTCGCGCGCGTCGGCGCGGGCTTGGCAGCTGCCCCGCCAGGCAGGCCATCCAGAAAATTATTGATCTCCTCCGCGGTCTGCACCCGCGGCACCAGTTTGGGAAGTTTCGGCGTGCTCACCAGCGCCGCCGGATTCGTCCGGGTGTATTTCTCACGAACGCAAAACTTGAAAAAAGTTCGCAGCGCGGAAAGCTTGCGCGCCACGGTGACCTTCTGCAGTTTCCGGTCGTACAGCCAGCCCACGAATTCGCGAATCACGCGGTGGTCCACGTCCGCCAGGGGCAACGTCGCCGCGCCCGGCGGAGTCAGGAATTGCTGGAACAGCCGCACGTCGCCGCCATAATCGTCCACCGTTTCCGGCGAAGCGTTGCGCTCGTAGCGCAGATAGCCAATAAATCTTTCGATGATCTCTTTCATGGACGAAATCACTCGCTCGCGCTGGTCAAGGTGTGCTGGCCATCGCCCGCCGCGCCAGAAATGCGGCCGGGAAAACGTGAGAGTACTGGTACGCCGCCGTGTGCAATGTCTGCAGCGCAGGCTATTTTCTTACCGCGATTTTATATCAGCTGTTAACCACTTTAGGTTTATAGGACCTGAACGGGTCAATCGATGCCAGCTTTGCGCTCTTTTGCAGTTATTTGTGCGCGAACCGTTGGCGTTGCGCGGGCTGCACCTGAAACTCGCTGGCTTCCATAACAGGCGTAGCCGCCGTTACATACGTCTGTGAGATACGGTCCTGCCACGTAAATCGATCTTCATCCCACAGCGACCAGAAGAATCCCAGCATCATCGTCGCTCCGGAAAGCAGATAGCCAAAGCTACGCCACAGCAGCTGGCGCGTGTCCGGCAGGCTGCCGTCGAGGCGCACGATCGTGAGTCCGCAAAGTTGCATTCCGGGCGTAGCTCCCGCAAAAGTGGTGAACAGAAAAAAATATTGCGCGTAGAAAAGGTAAAAAGTAGACACATACACGATGGCGTCCACCTTTTCCAATATCAGCTGGCCGCCGAGCGACCGGAACAGCCCTAGAAAGCCCGCGTAAGTCAATGCCAGGAACAGCAAATCCAGCGCGCCCGCGTGCCGCCGTTCGGCCAGGCTGGCGACAGGCACCAGCGCCGTTTGCGGATGCGCCCGGTCGTCCGGGAAGCTGGTAAAGTCGAGCTCCGGCTGAATATTGATCTCCACGCGCTCCGTTTGCAGTTTCTTTTGCACCGGGCGCTGCACAACACGCGCGCGCTGGCGTTCATACAGCTCGATCTCTTCGATTTCGCGATCGCCTTCCTCGAGCGCAGTGGCTGCGCGCGAGAAGGGCAGCCCAGATTGCGAATCGTCCTGGCGGTAGCGCCCGCGGCGCACTCGATAGGCTTCCAGCCGGCGCGAAACTTCTCGCCGCCATTCGGGTTCAGCGGAACGGGCTGTGTCGGGATCGTCGTCTGTGTCCAAAGCACCAGGAAAAGTTTCTGGCGCGGACACACGTGCAGCTACAGGTGCGGGATGATCGCCCGAGTCGGCGAGCGGTGCGTCACAGAACGAGCAATTTTCGACGTCCTCGAGCAAGAGGGCGCCGCAATGCGAGCAAATTTGTATCACTGGTCCGTTTTGCGCTGCGGTATTCCAGTGACGGAACAGCGCTATGGTAGCACGCGGCCAGACGACCGAGCCCCTGGGTGGAGCGCCTACCGCGGGAAGTGTTGCGTATAAGGCAACCCACAAGCACGCGCCCTGTTCTGAATGAATTGGAAATGGACGCACCGGCACCTCGGTAGGTCGGCTCCGTCCCGGCGCGCAAGGCGAGGGTCGAATCTCAGGACGCCGCGGCGGGACCGCACAGTCTAGATCGTCAGCATGGCTGATTGCGGGCCTGCAGCACGCGTGTTAGGCTCGAATTTCTTTTTTCATGGCAGCAATGCGATTTTCACGAGGCATGCCGAAAGCAACTGTCTTGCAACCTCTTCGCAGATACGCTCTTCTTCCGTTGCTGCTGCCGATTTTGCTTGCGAACCCGTGCCTCGCGCGCACGCAAAGCGCTGCAAGCCCGCCACAGCAACCCGCGCAAAAGAAACAGACCCAGCCGGTCGCCAAGAACGCCCCGGGAACCCCGGGTGCGGAAGCGACTCTGGAAGCAAAACAACAGCGGCAGGTGGGCCAAATCTATTACGCCGATGGCGACGTGGATGTCCGTTACCAGAACACCCGCCTGCGCGCCGATCATGTCGAGTACAACGAGGACACCCGTGTCGTTATCGCTCGCGGACACGTGCAGCTCGATTACCTCACGCAGCACGTGGAAGCGACGGACGCCCGCTATGAACTCGACACCGGACGCGGCACCTTCCACAACGTGCGCGCCACCTTTGCGGTTCAGCGGCGCCCCCCGGCGCCCCAGCGTGCTGTCAACGCCATGGAGCGCCAACCCGCGCAGACGCTGCTCCTCAGTCCCAATCCAATTTATTTCGAAGCGCAGGAAGCAGAGCGCATTGATGAAAACACCTATATCGTCCACCGCTCATGGATGACCGTCTGCGATCCGGACCACCCCACTTGGAAATTCTATGCACCCAAAGCCACCGTTTACATCAAGACGTCCCTGCATCTGGAAAACGGCAACTTCCGTTTATTTTCGGTCCCCGTCTTGTATTTGCCCTACGCCACGTTTCCTGCTGAAAAGCAGCGCGCCTCGGGTTTCTTGCTTCCCGATTTCGGTGAGAGTTCGAGCAAAGGCTATATTTTTGGCGACGCTGCGTATTGGGCGCCCACCGATTGGGCCGACGTCACGATTGGTGCTTACTACTACAGCCGCCGCGGCTGGGCCCAGCGAGGCGTGCTGCGCATGCGTCCCTGGGAAAACGCCGTTCTGGAAGTCAGCTATTCCGGAGTCGAGGACCGCGGTCTGGCGCAGCCCACCGGTCCTCCTATCAATCAGGGAGGACACGAAGCGCGTTTGCTTTTTACGGCGCTGCTGCCCAATGGTTGGCGCGCCGTGGCTGATCTCGATGACTTGTCCTCGCTCACCTACCGGCTGGCATGGAGCGAGACCTACGTGCAAGCCGTCAACTCGGAAGTCCGCAACAGCGCCTTCCTCACCAAGAATTTCCGTGGATTCAGCCTGAATTTCGCCGCCCTCAGTTACCAGAACTATGTAAACGCCACGCCCTCTCAGTACGTATCGCTGCGCACCGCGCCCGAGGTGCGTTTCGGCTCGGTGGATCAGGCGCCGTGGCAGCACTTGCCATTCTATTTTTCCTTCCAGGCATTTTCAGACGCGGCGCATCGTTCCGACACTGTGACCAACTTTGGCACACCGAATTTTGTCGAGCGCAGCGAGATCGCACCCAGCGTGACCATGCCGCTGCACTGGGGCTCGTGGCTAGACATTACCCCCACCTTTACTCTGCGCTCCACATACTACGGCGGACAGATTCAGAATGGCTCGTTCGTCGATCAGGGGTTCTTCCGCAACACCGAGGAGCTTTCCGTGGCTATTCGCCCGCCCACGCTCGAGCGCGTCTGGGGCTCAGCGGATTCCGGCACGAAATGGAAACACGTCATCGAACCCGAAATTGTCTACAACTACGTCAACGGCGTCACCGATTTCAGCCGCTTTGTGCGTTTCGATGAAGACGAAACCCTCACCGACACGAACGAGCTCGAATACGGAGTAACCCAGCGCCTCTACCGCCGCAAGAAAGACGGCACCGCCCAGGAATTCCTCAGTTGGAAGCTGGCCCAGAAATATTTCTTCGACCCCAATTTTGGCGGCGCGCTAGTCGTAGGGCAACGCAATGTCTTTCAAACCACCGACGCGCTCACGCCTTTCGCCTTCGCCAGCCAGCCCTACCAGTTTTCGCCGATCGTCAGCGACCTGCGCATCGAGCCGGGAAAGCACTTCGACACGCAGTTCGTCGTCAATTTCGATCCCCGGCACGGGCAATTGACCGCCGTGGGTACTCTGATGAAGCTGAAGCCCTACAAAGAAACGTTTCTCACCCTCGCGCACTTTTCCGCGGTGAATCTGCCGACGCCTCCCCAATTCAATCCCACCGATTTTATTTTCGAGCCGCGCTCCAATCAGGTGCGCGCCCTGATCGGCTACGGAGATCTTACCCGCCGCGGATGGAATGCCACTTTTGGCGCCAGCTACGACATCACCCAGCATCAATTTCAGAACCAGGTAGCCGAAGTCATCTACAACAGCTCCTGTTGCGGCTTTGGCGCGGGATACCGCAAATTTTCCTTTGGCAACATCCGCAGCGAAAATCAATATCTCTGGGTCTTCCGCATCGCAAATCTCGGCTCCGTCGGCACCCTCCTGCGGCCCGAAAAAATATTCTGAGCCTCGAAGAGATGACTGAACGGCAATCCTGAGCAAACTGTCCGCTAAACCATCGACGCGCCAAGAGACGGAAGGGCGACATCATTTGCACTCAGCGGTGTGTTGGCCTTAATCCAAGACATCCCTAATTCTTTGAAATACGCTCAGACGCCGTGCAAAAATTACTAGTTCGCCGGGGCTAGGATTTCCCGAGAACCTCGCCTTTCCGCGATTGTTTTCTGCGACCGTGCCTCTAGCTAAGACTTGATCAATCGACACCCTCGAACCCGAGCAGATAACCACAAAGCGACAGCTGAGCCAAGGACGGCCGTCAGGGAGCGGATCGGGAAGATGGAAAACCGCCGTGCCAGCGTCATTCGTCTCTGCACTTGGCGACTGCGAACCCTTCGACCATCCGAGCCACAGCCGTATGTGCCTCAATGGTTTACTGTTCCTCGCGTCGAGGACTTTGACGGTGAGAATGTGTCCGGTTTGACAAAAACTCGCCGACGGACCAGCCGCAAGCAGGAAGCAAGCGACGATCATGTTCTGCAAAATTCTCGGCATATTAGAATCCCTGAAGTGGATTACGAAAAGCGAAGCAACAGAGCCGAGGTGACCAACGGCGCTACCGAATTGCCGCTACCGCCCCCTCGCGCTCCATCAACCACTGTCCCGCCGCCCATCCAATCGCGCCCACCACAATCCCCGCGAGCACGTCCGCGATGTAGTGATACCGTCCATACACCGTCGCCACGCACATGCTCAAGAAAAACGGCAAGCAAATCCAAAACAGCCAACGCTTATACCGCCGCGCCGCGAGCAACGCGACCATTGACCCAGCCACGTGCGCCGAGGGAAACGCCGCGCCGTGCACGCGTCCGAACGCTTCGATGAACTCCATTACCGTCGTGAATGGGCCGCCCGAAAGCGGCGCCAAATGCAGCGACGCCAGCGCGAAATAAGGGCTCTCAACCGGCAACAAGACAGCGATCACATACACGCAATAGTGTGCGATGGCGGTCGAAACCATCACCGTCCAGAACGCCGCGCGCTTTCCCTGCGCATACAAGATCGCCGGAAGAATCACCAGGAACAAAAAATAAGTCATGTAAGAAAACTGCATGAAATCATTCAACCTAGGGTTCGCAAACCGCGCAAGCCATGCGGCCGGATGCACGCCGGCAAAATTGTAATCGAATGAGATGAGCCAGGCGTCGAACCAACCGGGAAAAATCGCATGCACCAACCCCTGCAGCTCCTCGAAATAGAAAATGTAAATCGCCAGCGGATACCAATGCCGCGCGAATTGCCAAGCGCGGTTCGCAGAGCGCGCGCCGATCCATGCGAGAGTGAGAATTCCCGCCGCGATCGCGCAGTGAATCGCAAAATAACGCGTAGCGTGCGGAATATTGCGGCGAAATGCGCACAGCAGCACGAGCATCCAGCCCAGATAACCCAGCGTCACCCATTCAAACGCTCCGCAAGCGCGCCATGCTTCCGTCACCCTCCGCGAGGCTCGCTCCCATGTCGCCCCCTCCGTCGCAGGGCTTAGCGTTTCAACGCAGCCTATCGCGGACGCGTAGGGGCGGGTCCGAGACCCGCCCCTACAAATAAAGACACCGCGCGCGATTTTCATCGCGCCGCCTTCGCTGCCAGCTGCCGCGCCGCCACGATTGGAATGTCAGCAAACGTTTTCTTCCACGCGAATGTCTGCCATCCCCGCTTCCGCGCCACACGGGCCAGGCACCGCGTGGGATTTACCGCAACGCCACATCCCACCGCTTCGAGCATCTGCAGATCGCCGGCGCTATCGCCGTACGCATAGCTGCGCGCAAGATCAAGGCCGTAACGTTTAGCGAGCGTCCTCACCGCACCTAACTTCGCGCCTCCGTTCATGTGCTCGCCGCGGATGCGCCCACTCCAGATTCGCGCAGCGCCCGGCTCGACTGCCAGTTCCGTAGCGCACACCTCGATTTCCGCGGAAACCGACGCGGCGAGCGTCCGCGCCACCACACGCGCCAACGGCGCCAAAGTCCCGGACACGATAAACAAACGATGACCCTGCGCGCGGTGCCAAACAATCCGTTGCAGCGCTTCGTCGAAGAATACAGGCGCATCCCCGCGAAAAAATTCCCGGGCAAGCGCTTGTTCCCATTCGTCCACGAGCGCTTCGCTGATTCCGCAGAGATACCGTTTGTTTCCCTCCGTAGCGCCCTGCAAGTCGCGCCAGAATCTTCCAACAAATCGTGCCAACCACCTTCCCGCATGCCCGCTGGAAATTTCATCGCGCCCGAGCAAATATCCGATGAACCGCCATTCCAACGAGGCCGCGGGAAGCAGCGTGCCATCCAGATCGAAGAACGAGCCGACCTTTTCTGAGCTTGTCTCCGCCCGCGTCACCTGATCCCCCCGACCGCCGTGGCACCCCGCGCCGGAAGTTTCCCTTCGACTGCGCCGAGATAGCGGCGCCCCTCCCACACCACCGGCACAGCCCGCACCACGCAGAAAACCGCCGCGGCCGCGGCCAGGATTTGCCCCACCAGCAAAAGAGCATGACGCACATTTAGGTCCAGCCAATCCGTGTGCCAACGCGCGACCGGCAGCAGCAATCCCAGATAGCAGAAACACACGCACTTCAGAATCGCGTAAGCCGCGCGGCTGGCGCGCGAAGCCACCAGCGCCCGCCCCCACCATGTTTCAAGCATCGAACGCTCTCCGAATCCGCTGCGTCCCGCGCGACTCGCGAGGCCGCGCAGAAGATCGATCAGCGTGCCGCGCGCAAAAAATAAAACCGGCAGCCACAACGACACCAGGCCGGCCACCGCAAAAAATGTGAAGAAAAGGTTCTCCACCACGCGGTCACCCAGGATATCCAGCTGCGCGCCGAGCGGTGTCGCTAAGCCGCGCGTCCGCGCGATGTACCCGTCCACGCCGTCCAGCGCAATCGCCGCAACTGTAAGCAGAACGGCTGCGATGTCCGTTGCGAGCACGTCGCCGAAAAACGTAAAAAGAGCCACAGCCGCAAACGCCGCAGCAATTCGCGTGGCCGTTACCTGGTTGGGTGTCATCGCGCCTCTCCATCCGCAATCTCGCGCAAAAATCTATGGGCCCGCCACCGCGAATGGCCAAATTTCCGCCGCTCCCGGCTCCAGCAGGCGGGCCCGTGCCGCGAGGAATTGCACTCACCATGCCAGCAGCGTGATGGTGTTTAGTCGTGTTTTGTCAGATACTTACCGCGAGCGCGAAAAGACTCCTCCGTCGCGAAGCGCTGGATTTTGCCGACACCTGACGGCTTTTTCCCCGCAGGCGCGAGACTGCGAAAAAGCGCGAGCGTGCATCCAAGGGATGTGGGAAAATCGTAGATTGCGCGCGCATGGTTGCGGCGTCTGACACAGCCGACGATGCGGCTCCGCAAGGAAGCTAATTAATCGAATGGACGTCTCCATATTTGCGGCATTTGTTGCCGGTCTCGTGTCGTTTCTTTCACCGTGCGTGCTCCCGCTCGTGCCCGGATATATTTCCATGCTCTCGGGCATCGGCGTCGAGCAACTCAAGGAAGGCAAGACGCCCCGCGCTGGCTTGCTAGCTTCCGCGCTGGCGTTCGTCACCGGATTTTCCGTGGTGTTCATTTCCTTCGGAGCTTCGGCCAGCGCGGTCGGTTCGTTTCTATTGCGGAATCGTTCCTCGCTCGCACCCATTGCCGGGGCGTTGATTGTGTTGTTCGGTCTGCACCTCACCGGGCTGCTTGCGAAAATTTCCGTGCGCGCGGGCTTGCTGGTTGGCGGCGCGCTGGTCGCCGCCGGAATCGCGCTGAGCTTCCGTGCAGGCCTGCTCTTCGCGTGGCTGAAGCCGATACATTTCATCGCCATCGCTCTGATTTTTCTGCTGGGTCCTTCGCTTACGCGCTGGCTCAACCGCGACGTTCGTTTTCAGAATCTCGGCGGCCAACCGGGAGCCGCCAGCGGATTCCTGATGGGTTTCGCCTTCGCCTTTGGTTGGACGCCCTGCATCGGACCGATTCTCGCCAGCGTACTTGCGGTTGCCGCCACGCGCGACACGGTGTGGCAGGGAATTTTTCTGCTGGCCGTGTATTCCGCTGGTCTGGCGATTCCATTTTTGATTACCGCGCTCGGGATCGGCGGCTTCCTGCGTTTTTATCAAAAGTTCCGGCGGCATTTGCACACCGTCGAGGTTTTCAGTGGTGTGCTGCTGCTCGCCGTCGGCGGCTTGGTATTCCTGAACCGGCTCACGTGGCTTTCCGGCAAGCTCGCGTTTCTCAATAAGTTTTCTCTGTGATGGGAGTGTTGCGCATGCGCGTATCTCTGAAATTTTCGATGCTCGTGATCATGCTCGCAGCTGCTGCCGCGGGCTTTGCCGGATGCAAAACCGGTGGCAGCCAGGCGGCAAGCCTCGGCACGGGCAAGCCCCTGCCCAATGAGCCGGAGGTCACCTTCAAGGATCTCGAAGGCAAGCAAGTCTCCCTCGCAAGCCTCAAGGGCAAAGTCGTGCTCGTCAATTTCTGGGCGACTTGGTGCGAGCCTTGCCAGGTGGAAATTCCCTGGATGATCGGTTTCCAGAAAAAATACGCGGACCAAGGTTTCACTCTGCTGGGCGTCGCCATGGACGAGGAAGGGAAGAGCGTCGTCGAACCGTACGTCCGGAAAACGCAGTTCGATGTAGCAGGCCACTCCATGACCATGAATTACCCGATCGTCCTGGGCGATGACGACCTCGCCGCAAAATTCGGCGGCCTGCTCGGTCTGCCCACCACCTACGTCATTTCGCGCGAAGGCAAAATCGTCAAGCGTTACATCGGCCTGGCCAGCGAAAGCGATCTCGATAAACTGATCCAGTCGCTGCTCTAGCGTTTGGGCAAGAAAGTGTTATTTGCCGTCGTCGCGGGCGTAGCGAGGGATCTGCTTCTGCATTAGCGCTTGCGCAACATGCATACTTAAAGTCGCCGCGACACCCGCCTTGCCCCCGCTCGCGGAACTGCGGTAACCTGCCATGACCATGATGAATGAGCACGAATTCACAAAAAAATGCGACGCTACCTTCGAAGCCCTGCGCCATCGCTTGCTCGAGCTCGGTGACGCCAACGATTTCGAAGTGGAAGGCGGCAGCGGCAAACTGGAAATCGAATTTGAAGATGAAGACGAAACGCGCTTCGTCATCAGCCCCAACACGCCAGTCCGGCAAATTTGGATTTCGGCTCTGACCACCAGCTTCAAGCTCGGTTGGTCGGACTCCGCGCAAGCCTTCGTACAGGAAAAAACCGGCGAGACGCTGAATCAAGTCATGAGCCGCATCCTGACCGAAAAACTCGGCGCGCCCATTGAGGTTTGACGAAACGATGCGAAGCAGAGGGACTATCGTTTGTTGCGCGTTGTTCTTTACGTTTGCCGTCGGCCATTTTGCGCCGAGCGCAAACTCAGTCGCCGCCGCGCAAAGCTCAACAGACGTCCCGGCGCCCGCGGCGGTCGTAAAGCCCCGCGCTTTTGTTTCGCTATCGCCTGTCCCGCGCGGAAGGGAATTTCAAGTGGCCATCGCAGTGGATATCGCGCACGGCTACCACATGAATTCGCACCACCCCACCGACCAGTACCTGATCGCCACGACCCTGACGCCGAAGCTCCCCACAGGATTCGTGCTTCTGGACACCCTCTACCCACCCGGGCATGTAGAAAAATTCTCATTTTCGCCGGACAAAGGTCTCGACGTGTATTCCGGCAGCGTAACCCTGAAGCTTCGTCTAATCGCGCACAACGACGCGCCCATCGGCGCCGTAACTTTTCCCGTGACTCTCCGCTACCAGGCCTGCAACGACACCACCTGCCTGCCTCCAGTGAAAGTTCCGCTTGATGTTCGCGTGGACGTAGCCGCGGCAGGCTCGGCCACTCACGCAGCCCATCCTGAAATTTTCGCAACTCCCTCCACGAAGTAAATGCCGCGAATCCGTCGCAGTCTTTCGCAACAGACGATCAAAGGGGATGGGTTGATTCGGAAGAGCGGGGCTTCCGCCCCGCCGTTAAGCTTTGCAGGAAAAGGGGCTTTAGCCCCTGCAGCCAAGCTTTTCGGTCCCAGCTGAGTGTCAGTCGAGTACTTGCTAACGGGGAGATAAGAGCGCCAAAGCACGTCGCAGCCGCGCGACCACGCGTCCTTTGCCCAGCACAACCATCGTGTCAAAAAGCGGCGGCGCCACAGCACGCCCCACAATCGCCACGCGCGTAGCGTTGATCAACAATCCAGCCTTCACGCCTTCCGCCGCCGCGACTCCGCGCAGCGCCGCATCGCACGCGTCATGATTCCAATCCGGCAGCGCCGCCAGCGCCTCGGTCAGCTTCGCCAGCAGCGAGGGAACTTTTTCGTCCTTCCAGAACTTATCGCGCGCTTCCTGCTCGTAATCAAACTCATCGCTGAAAAATGCCCGCGCCCATCCTGTAAAATCAGTCAGCAAACGCGTGCGCGGCCGGATCAAATCCACCGCATGCGCGAACCAGGCGCGCTCCGTCGTCGCCCATACCTCCTTCCACAATCCCGCGCGGCGCAATTCTCCTTCGACAAAAGGCAACAACTCTTCCACCGGCGGCTTCTGCAGGTATTGCGTGTTGTACCATTCCAGCTTGGCGCGATCGAATATCGCATTCGTGCGACTCACACCCGAAAGCTGAAAGCGCTCGATCAGTTCGCTCGTGCGCATAAATTCACTGTCATCGCCCGTGGACCAACCCAGCAGCGCCAGAAAATTCCGGAACGCCTCGGGCAAAAATCCTTCATCGGCATACGATCCCACGCTGGTCGCCCCGTGCCGTTTCGAAAGCCGCGTGCGATCGGGTCCCAGAATCAACGGCACGTGCGCGAAAATCGGCGGCGTCGCGCCGAGCGCGTGATAGATCAGCACCTGCTTCGGCGTATTGGACAAATGATCCGCGCCGCGAAGAATGTGCGTGATGCGCATGTCAATGTCGTCCACGACCACGCTCAGCTGATAAGTAGGCACGCCGCTGGACCGCAGCAGCACGAAATCTTCGATGTCCGCATTCTGGATCTCGCGCGGCCCGAACACCGCATCTTCGAATTTCGTGACGCCGGTACGCGGAGTTTTGAAACGGATCGCCCGCGGGATGCCTTCCTTTTCCCTCGCGGCGCGCTCCGCATCAGAAAAATCGCGGCAAGGGCACGCAACTGCCTTCAAACTCTTCGGCCCTTCGTCGTCTCCCTCGCCTTCGTGGTCGTCATTTTCCGTCGCGGAATAATCCCCGCCCGCATAAGCCGTGGCCTTGCAGTAGCACGGGTAACCGGCGCCGCTCGCCAGAATACGCTCCGCCGCCGCTCGGTACATTGCACCGCGCTGCGATTGAAAGAAAGGCCCTTCGTCCCATTCGATTCCCAGCCACTTCAGCGCCACTAAAATCCCGTCCACGAGCTCGGGCTTGTTGCGCTCCACGTCGGTGTCTTCCACGCGCAGCAGCAGCGTGCCACCTTCGTGTTTCGCGAAAAGCCAGTTGAACAAAGCGGTGCGCGCCCCGCCCACGTGCAAATAGCCAGTCGGAGAGGGCGCAAAACGCACGCGCGGTTTTTGTAGGGCTGACATTCTGTCGGATTCCTTCCGAATATGAGAGCGCTCCATTTTATCGGAACCACGCGCGAAAATCGAGTGAGCCTCAGGCAACGATTTATTCTCGCGTGCGCCGCGAAGGAGAATCGTTCGCGATTTCAAAAGCGCGGAGGTTTGTCACCAGTAGCCAGCCGCAAGCGCGCAGCTTTCGAGCCACTAGCCACTTATCACTCGCCACTGCCTTTATAATCAAACGTGACCAATTCCGCGCTGCGGCTATCGGAAAAATACCCGGAACTTTTTTCCGCCGCCAGCGTATCTAGAGATGAGCCCATGCGCACACGTCTGTATCGTCTGCTCTTGCCATTCGCCTTCCTCCTCTGTTGCGCTGCTGTGCCGCTGCACGCGCAGGATGCCAGCAAAGTCTTGAATCAATACGTGAAGGCCTCAGGTGGCGCGCGCGCGCTTTCGCGGATTCAATCGATCACATTGGAAGGAACGGTTGCAGCGCAGAACGGCGGCAAACCAGGCGCCTACACCTTCGACGTGAAATTGCCCAACCGCTACTACTCCGAACTGGTCATCGGTGACCAGACCTTGATCGAGGCGTTCAACGGCAAATCAGCCTGGCACCAGGACCCCGGCGGAGAAATCTCGACGCTGGTCGGCCCCGAAGGGTTGCAACTGGAAGCCGCCGCGCGCTACTACAATTCGCATCTGGTGAACCCGAAGCAGAACAAGCTGGTCATCACCTACGTCGGCGCCGCGCAAGTGCGTGGCAAGGACGCGACCCAGTTGGAAGTCTCGACACCCTCCGGCGTGAAGTGGCAAGTCTTCTTTGACGCGCAGTCGCATCTAATCGCGAAAGAATCCGCGCAAGTCGGCGGCGTGAGCCAGGAAATTCTCTACGATGACTACCGCCCGGTGAACGGCGTCCAACTGCCGCACAAGCTCGAGCTCCGTCGCGGCGCTGACGTGTACTCAATTGACGTAATCCGCACCGCCGTGAACGAGCCGGTCGGCGAACGCGTCTTCGATTTTCCCAGGAAATCGCAGGTGCAGCTCCCCGACCTGAAAGCTCTCTTCAGGCAAATTGACGCCAACCAGCAGGCCCTCGACAAAATCAAAGAAAATTACGCCGGCACCAAGGTCGAAGAAGAAACAGACTACGAAGGGAGCGGCAAACCGAAGAAGCCAGACGTCCG
The DNA here is from genome assembly GCA_013289695.1 of Acidobacteriota bacterium. GTDB lineage: Bacteria > Acidobacteriota > Terriglobia > Acidiferrales > UBA7541 > Palsa-295. Next base: position 10,694 of record JABCZK010000024.1, on the reverse strand, counting down.
CGAATCCACTTTCTTTTATCTAGACGGCACCGAAGTCTCGACTTTAGTGAAAATTAACGGCCAGCCTCTCAGCGCCGAAGCCCAGAAAAAAGAAAATGCCCGCGTTTTGAAACAGATTGACGAGCTGGAAAAAAACGCGAGCAAGAAAGCGAGCCCGGACCAGAAGGCCAAACAAGAACAGAAGCAGGAGGAGGAAGAAGAAGTCTCCATTGACGCTTTCCTCCGCGCCTGCCAATTCGTCAATCCGCGTCGCGAACGTTTCCGCGGCCAGGACGTCCTGGTCTTCGACTTCGAGCCCAACCCTGAATTCAAAGCGCGCAGCCTGGTGGAAAAAGTCATCCAAAAGTTAGGCGGCGTGATTTGGATTGACGAAAAAGCCCTCGACGTCGTGCGCCTGGACGCCTTCTTCGTCAACAACGTGAAATTTGCCGGCGGCCTTCTCGCCGATCTGCAGAAAGGCACGCGCGTCGTGCTCGAACAAACTTACGTCAACAACGAAGTCTGGTTGCCGACCTATGAGGAGGTCCACATTGACGTCCGCGTGCTCCTGCTGAAGGGAATTAAAGTGGATGGCACCACGCGCTACTCCGATTACAAAAAATTTAACGTCGAAACACTCTCCACAATCGGCAAGCCGAGGGCCGTCGCCGATCCCGCTGACGCAAATTCACCCGCAAAACCGCAGTGAATCAGGCCTGGTAGCCAGACGCAAGCGCAGAAACCCACGGCCATTCGCGCTCCCATATGCTGCGCAAATTGCTGATCCAACAAGGGTTGGTACGGCGGTACTGTTGACCTAAGCACCCGCCCATTCCATAGTGTCCGCAGGCCGCAGCATGACCACCGAGGCCAGGCAATGTGCGTTTTTAGCCGTTTTTCGGCCAATTTTCGGCTGCATTCAGCCGTTGCTCGGATACGTATCAGTACAGGTGACCGCCACGAAACTCGCCTGGACACTCGGCCGAGCACCTGGCAATTTTCTGCTATTCTCAGGGGAAATCTGCAGCTCCCTGGTTACGGAGTTTTGAGTTGTTGAATCATCTCAATACGAGTGCGATCGTCCTGCTGGCTGGAGCGTTTCTGCTCGGCATATTCTTTGCCTACGTGTATCAGCAGAAGCGCCAGGCGTACCTAATGGTTTGGGCCTCGGCGTGGCTACTCGTTTCCTTGTACTTCGTGCGCTCTGCATTCGCTGCTCCCGCACCTGTTTCCGCATGGGATGTGGTCATCAGCGAATGGGTGATGGCGCTCGCGGCTCTCGCGTTTTATTGCTCGGCCCGCTTGTACGCCCGCCTGACGATCTCGACGCGCCGCGTCGCTTTGGCGGCCGCCGGCGCCGCAGTCTGGTCGTTCGCCTACCCGCGCGAGTGGATCGCGATTCCCTTGGCTTTCGGCGTTGCTGTCGTTTTCTTCCTCACCGCGCAGGTTTTCTGGCAGGAAGGCCGCAAACAGGAATCCCGCGCGGATAAGTTACTGGCCGGCACGTTCGTCGCAACCGGCGGTTTGCGGCTGCTCTTCATCTTCCAGGCGCGCCTCGGCCCACTCGCCCATGCCAACCTGCTGCCCTTCGCTCTGCTCGCGGAAATTATCGGCGGCGTTTTGATGTTGATGGCTGTGTACGACGAAGAGCGTCGGCGCGTCGAGCGCAACATGCTGGCCCTCTCCAATCTGAATCTAGCCACTTCCAGCTTTGCCGGCGGCGAAATCCAGAAAATGCTGGCGCAGGCGCTGGACCGCGTGCTCAACGTCGTGCGCATCCCGGCCGGCGCGCTCATCTTGCACTACGGCGATGAAAACGGTCCGGCATCGGTCGTCGTCACCGGCTTGGACGATTCCTTCTGCACCTCCGTTCAAGAAAGCAATCTCGACGATTACCTCGTCAAGCTCGTCGCCCGCCTCGGCGGCCTCGTCGTGCTGCGCGATCTTGCGCGCGACTCCAACTGGGTGGCGCTGGAAAAAGAAGAACCCTTCCGCCACCTTCGCAAAATGCTCCTCGCCCAAGGCCTGCGCACCGTGGTGGGCATCAGCCTGCAAGCCAAGGATCGTGTCTTTGGTATGTTGCTGCTCGGCACGCCGGACAATCGCAATTTTGCTCCGCCGGAATTGCGGCTGCTGCTCGCCTTAGGCCACCAGATCGGCATGGCCGTCGAGAATAGCTATCTGATTCAGCAGACCGCGCGCCGCAGCGAAGAGTTGCACATTTTGAACGAAATCGGCCGCGCCTTGAGCTCCACGCTGGAACCCGACGCGCTGTTCGAGCGCATCTATTCCGAAATGCAGCGCCTGCTGGACGTCAACAGTCTCTTCATCGCCTTCTACGACCGCAAGACGGAACAGATCCGCTTTGATATTGAAGTCATCGAAGGCCAGCGCCAGCCCAAAAGATCGCGGCCGATGGGCAATCATCTGGTGGAATACGTGATCCGCACCGCCCAGCCGCTTTTGATCCGCGAGCAGTTCACTGAGGAAACCGCGCGCATGGGTTTTGCGCCGGCCAAACAGGCCGGCTCCATGTGCGCCGTTCCGCTCATCTTGTATGACCAGGCCGTCGGCGTGATGGCCGTGCACAGCGCCCAGGAACGCGCATTCGACGAAGGCCACGTGGAACTTCTCCGCGTGCTCGCCAGCGAAGCCGCAGTGGCCATCGAAAACGCCCGCCTCTTCTCCGAAGAGCAGAAGAAATCGAAGCAGTTGATGCTCATCAACAATGTTTCCAGCCACGCGATCACCACGCTGAATCCCGAGGAAATGCTCGCCAAGATCGCCGCGGAGATCGAAAACGCGCTCACTTACGATCATATCGGCATCGCTATTCTCGATTACTCTTCGAAAGAGCTCGAGATTCAGGCCGAAGCCGGCGCGCGGCGCGACGCACTGGGTCGCCGCATCCTTCTGGGAGAAGGTCTGGTAGGCCAGGTAGCGCGCTCCGGCCAGATCGCCGCCGTCACCGCAGTCGGTGCGGAATCACCAAGCCCCATTCTTCCCGGAACGGTTTCGGCGATCGCTCTACCCGTCACCTACGCGGAAAGCTTACTCGGCGTGCTCTACGTCGAATCCTCCAAGCCCTGTGAATTCGCAGACGAAGAGATTCGCCTGCTGCGCACTCTCGCCGATTTATTTGCCGGCGCGCTGCACAATGCCGTCATATTCCAGAAGGCGCAGGAGCAAGCCATTACCGACGGCCTAACCGGCGTCAAAACGCATCGCTTCCTGATGGAAGCGCTTTCCTCCGAATGGAAGCGCTCCACTCGCGCTAACCGTCCCTTCGCATTGGTCCTGATGGACCTCGACCGCTTCAAATTCGTGAATGACTTCTACGGCCACCTGGAAGGCGACGTCGTGCTGCAGCGCGTCGGCCACATCCTGGAGCAGAATTGCCGCCGCTCCGATGTCGTCGCGCGTTACGGCGGCGACGAATTCGTCATCCTCATGCCCGAAACCAGCGTCGAGCAAGCCATTCAACTCGCCAGCAAGCTGCGTGGTTGGGTCGCCGCCGATCCGCTTCTGCGCGATAAAAATATTACGGCCAGTTTCGGCATCGCCGGTTTCCCGCTGCACGGCTCTACTCCGCAAGAACTGATTCAGGTCGCGGATTCCTCCATGTACCTGTCGAAACATCAGGGCGGGAATTCCGTTTCCAGTGCCGAGCAAGGCGACCCCAACGACACCAAGCGCTGGAAAAAAGATGTTTTGGAAGCGTATCTGGGCGTGACGCTCAAGCGCCAGTTCTCTACCGGTCCCGACGCTTTCGAGGAAATTCACCGCCGCCTCGAACAGTTCACTCGTTCGCTGATCGAGCACGGCGACGGCGCAGCGGGCGATCCCGTTCCGCCCGCGGTCGTGGATACTGTCACTTCACTGGCGCTCGCCATTGACGCCAAAGACCGCTATACCCAGGGCCACTCGCAGAAAGTCTCCGCGTACTCCGTGATGATCGCGCAGGCGCTGCGCATGAACCAGGCCGAAGTCGAGGAAATCCGTCTCGCGGGCTTGCTGCACGACATCGGCAAAGTCGGCATTCCCGAAACCATTCTGAACAAGTCCGGGCCGCTCGACGCCGCTGAATGGTCCACCATGAAGACCCATACCGAGCTGGGCGCGAAAATCCTCGAGCCCCTCGCCGCCATGCATCGCATCCGCGAAATGGTTCGCCACCATCACGAATTCTACGACGGCACGGGCTATCCGGATCGCCTCGCCGCCGATCAGATTCCCCTCGGCGCGCGCGTCATCGCCATCGCCGATGCCTACGACACCATCACCTCCGAGCGCACCTACAAGAAGGCCCGCAATCCGGAAGAGGCCTTCTGCGAGCTCGAACGCTGCGCCGCCAACCAATTCGACCCCGAAATCGTTCGCGGCTTCGTCGAAGCCATGCGCCGCTCCCCGCAACAACACATCGCAGCCTCGGTAGGCGCCTCGGACTCCGAAAACCTCATTTCCTAGCCTTAATCCCCGCGCCGCGCAGAATTCCTGGCGTCACCGCAGGTTTTAAGATGCGCTAGCTACAACAGCACAGTAGAGGACCCCTTCCTCGCCCCGGAGAAGTCTGGCTTGGCCACAACAGCGTGGTATTTCTCGACGAATTGCCGGAATTTCAGCGCAACGTGCTGGAAGTGATGCGCCAGCCGCTTCGCGACGTCTGACCTCGTTACGATCCCGCAACTTATTCATTTGACGGTAGATTTCTGAGTTGGGACCTTGGTGGCTGCGATAAAAGCACTAGCTCTGTCGCAGTTCTTGGATCCACAAAGTTCCCAAAACCCCGTTATCGGCCGCAAACAGCGAGTGATTTGCAACTTACTGAGCGGCGAGAGCCGTTTCCGAATCGGAACGATTCAGAAACTTGACAGCTGCTATACCCCCATCGATACTTGCGCTGCTAGGACGAAGCTACCAATGAAGAAGCCAACACAAAGGAAAGCCCTTGCGAAAAAGACCCGGGCGCCTCGCAGCGCGCGGCACGCGAGTGCCAATCAGCCCGCGTCCCAACGAAAAAGGACTTCCGTCACTCTAGGCACTGGCGGGAAGCTTACTTTTAATCACGCTATGCTCTACGTGAAAGACGTGGAGCGTGGACTCAACTTCTACCGCGATTTGCTGGGATTCAAGCTCATCGAAGACTTTCACTATGAGAAAAAGCCGGTGTATGCACGTCTGCGCGCACCGGGCGGCGATGGCACGATCGCGCTGCATCAGGTGGGTCCGGAAAACTCCGTTTTGAGCGACGGTGTACGTCTGTATTTCGAAGTCCCAGGGCTCGATGACTTCTGCCGCAATCTCCAGCAAAAGGGCTTCCACATGACCCAATTGCCACGAATGATGCCCTGGGGTTGGCGCCATGCCTATCTCAATGATCCCGATGGTCACGAAATCAGTCTGTACTGGGCAGGCGAAAACCGCATGAAGAAAACGATGATGAAGGCCGCGAAAGCCGCTCGGGCGTGAGGCCGGCACCGGTGCAGGAAATCTACTCGAAAAGTTTGCCCCACTTCTTTCCTGTTGCCGAAGGCAACTAACCTTCGCCCCCTTCCTCGCCCGGCTCGACGACGCAGATGTGCCAGGTCTCATCCTCGGCATGGACAGCGCAAAACCATCGCCCGCAAATGCCACAGTGGGACGCTGCGGCAGAATCGCAGGGCTCAGCCATGGGCGAAATGGCCTCACAGGACCATTCGAGGTTTCGGGCACCCGTGTGATTCGATTGCTGCAACATATCCCCTCCTCGTGCGGGCAGTATACACCTACCAGTCGCGGCGGGGTGCCGGGTGGAAGTTGCCTTGCCTACCGAGCAGTTGTCTTGCCGGAAATGTGAAGTGGAGCTTTATTTGTCCGATTAGAGACTGATCGGGAGTTACGCTCGAGGTGGCCGAATTACCGAACGCCGCAAACAAAAAGGCTGGTAAGCTGGCCAGGTACGGTGAAGCACTCCGAAAATGGCACACCGGCAAACCTGGGATCCTGAACGCTACGCCCGCAACGCCCGCTTCGTCGCCGACCTCGGCGCGCCCGTGGTTGATCTGCTCGCGCCGCTCCCTGCCGAACGCATCTTAGATCTCGGCTGCGGCGACGGCGTGCTCACCGCGAAGCTCGCCTCGATCGGATGCCAGGTAATCGGAGTCGATGCCAGTGCACCGCAAATCGAGGCCGCGCGAAAACTCGGCCTGGACGCCCGCGTAATGAACGGTGAAGCTCTCGATTTCGAAGGTGAATTCGACGCCGTATTCAGCAACGCGGCGCTGCACTGGATGAGCAATCCCGCCGAGGTCATCGCCGGAGTGCGTCGTGCACTCAAGCCGCGCGGACGTTTCGTCGCCGAATTCGGCGGCCACGGTTGCGTGGCCAAGATTAGGGAGGCGTTAGTAGAGGCCCTCGATCGCCGCGGCATCAAGGGCGAAGCCGCAAGCCCTTGGTATTTCCCCACCGTCGAAGACTATTCACAGCAACTGACGCGCGGCGGATTCGTCGTGAGTTATATCGCCCTGATTCCCCGCCCAACTCCGCTCCCTGGTGATGTCACCGGCTGGCTGGAAACCTTCGCCGAGAGTTTCACTTCAACCTTGTCGCTGGCCGAACGACCCTGCTATATCGCTGAAGTCCGAGAAGCCTTGCGCCCGGAACTCTGCGACGCCGAAGGCAAGTGGACCGCCGACTACGTCCGCCTCCGCTTCGCCGCCAACAAACGCCCCTGATCCATCCGTCCTGATTAGTTTTGTTGAAGGAGAGCCGAGGTCAGAGCAATACCAGAGAACAAATTCATCAATCGCGTGTCGATAACTGCGCTGCGATTCAGGGGACCGCAGACTGGCGAGTACTGCTGATTTGGCTTGTTCGCGATCGGGAAGCCGAAGCTTAGTTTTCAGGCGAGCGATTTCTCGCCGTTTGGTTTTTCTCATGGTTGGCCGCCTGCGAGCGGTTGCCGTGCGATTGCGCCTGCCTTTAATAATTTGGGATGGCGACGAGGTGCGGCCGCTGACGAAACGGGACTTCAGACATTGGCTGGCTAAGTCGACCAAAAACTCGCGCCGCGCTTAATGCGAGCAATCTTGTCTTCAGCTAGCCCAGCCAAGTCGGCTTCATCTAGCCATCCGTCGGAAAGCAATCTCGCGAATACATTGAGCAGTACCGAATATCTGTAATCATAGAGCGCAACTACGGTTCGCCTGTGCTGAGAGAGATAATCATGGACTCTCCAAATGTCGGACGGAGCCGCAGCATTTGCGATCATCTTCACTGCTTCGGCTTTGATGGACGCGCACTGCCTTTCAAAAGCCTGATCGAATGCTTTCCGTGCGACTTTCTTTTCGATTGGCGTCCAAGGGATATGCTGAATGAAATTTTCGGGAGAACTCATGGATTTCCCTCCCAGACGTGACTTCGGCGTTCGTGGGTGAAGGGCAAGTACGCGGAAATAATAATCCTCAAGTCCCTCTTACTTCAAACGAAAGAGCGTTCAATCCTATTCGATACATCCGCAGACGGATCGGATGAGGTACTAGCCCGGTATATGTCCGAGTACGCGAAATCACCCAAAACGTCTCGTCTTAGTTGAGCTTCCGCTTGCGCTCCCGCAAGGTCAGCGACGTGCCGGCGGCCGCCAACACAACAGCGGGAAGAAGTGGGTAGGTCGACAAGCGGAGCGTGCAGACTCCGCCCAGTAACGCGCCCGCAACGAAGCACAGCAAAATCACCGAGCCCACAATGGCTTCTCCCCGGAGTTTGGGATCTGTTTCTCCCAGGGCGAGTTGCACCCAACCGGAAACGGCGTTGCGGAGATTGCTGGTGGTCATGGCGCTGTTGAATTGCCAGGGACCGATGTTGGAAAAGCTGGTGTTTTGCAGGGCGGCAGAAAATGCGATCAGGGGCACGGCGCACAAATCCGGCACGAATCTGCCGAACAAGAGAAGCGCCAGCAGAACGAGAAGTTCCAGAGCCTGACAGATCAGGGTAGCGCGGAAGGTGTGCTTTTGAGGGCGGACCCTTAGGAGACGCGCGACAGCCACGCCACACATGTATGCCAAGATGGGCGGGAGAGTCTGCCACGCTGAGGTCCAGTTGCCCGCGGCCGCGCGTACCCCGAAAAGAACGACGTTGCCGGTTTGCGCGTTGGCGAAGACATGGCCGCGCGCCAGATAGGCATAGGCGTCCAAAAAGCCGCCCACGATGGCGAAGACGCTAGCGATCGCGAACATGCCGGAGAGCGCGCGCAAGGAAGGAACAGGCTCGATGTTTGGCGCGGTTTCGGGCACAGGGATCGAGACCGGCACATAATACCGGGATTCACTAGTCCAAGTCTTGATTAACGCATTAAATTCTAATACGGCAGATGTCCGGTAACTTATCAGGCACTGGGACGAAATCAGGATGAATTCGAGCCTCTGGTGCGCCGTCACGGCGATAGACACTGGGGCAAGCGTACGCCGTACCTTCACGCCAAACTCACGGCGATTGCCTGAGTAAGCCGTGATGCCGCTCGCTAGTTTCGGACAAGAACCCAAGCCAGATTTGCTGCGGTAAGAGCCACGCCCAAGATAAAGCTAAACATTGCTGCAAAGAGAACTATTACTAGCCAATGGTTCCGTAGCGAATCACTCGTCGCAAGCAGACTCGAACTCAGCCAGACAGAAGATGCGGCGGCTATAAAGAGAAAGCCTACGCGCCCACTCGTTTGGTTGAGAGGATGCTGCATCGAGCGAACAACGCCAAAATAGGCCAAACTGAAAACTGCGCAAGCCAGACCTAAGAAAAGTTGCCAGTAAAACGCGCCGAACACTACATTCGCTACCCTCAACGAGAGATTTGCGCGAGGGAGTACGTGCACTCTACCAAGGACCGCGATGACAAATGCCAGCCCCGCCAATCCCGCGAAGAGTTTTGCGTTAAGCACGGTCGTTCATGCTTTTGGAGCACGGTCTAAGCGTGGAACGATAAGTAAATGCCACGCCAGCAAAAATGAACCGAGCCAAACGAGCCCCCATAAGATGAGCCAATTCCACCGAACGTACGATATGCCGACGGCGGTGAATTGCACCGCCAGAATGACGACGACATCCATTAGAATGGCGACTCCGAGACAAAACACGCAAGTTAGTGCCACGAATTTCGTGAATATGAACAACATTGGCCCTCCCGTTCTTGTCCTTATCCGCGGAAGTGTATCTCGGCTAAATTCAGGTGACAACCATGTCAGACGCCTGATTAACGCCGGACACTGGCACCCGCGGCACCCTTCGGCTCACATCATACAGCCAGCCGGGTCGGCAACCGACGGCGTGAAGCACGGCATCCAACTTCAAGATCGGTAATCCCAGCCCTGAAGCTCCTGGGTCACGCTCCGGGAAGAGCACTGCGCGCTCGCCTATCCGCGGTTGGAAAGCCGAGTGCTCCAGCCACCGGTAGGGACCGCCGGATTCGGCGCGATCCGGCGGCGCTGGTGGCGCTCGGTCAGTACGAATACGCGTTGCCACGCGTAGGGTCGCATCGGTGATCCGGACGCCTGTCACTTCTGCCAATATCAAGCTGGGAGCGTGAAGCATAGGATCGAGCTCATTCTCAGATCCCCCTGAGACGAAAGCGCCACCCGATGGCGCGTTCCCGAGCGGCGGCTGTTCCTCCGACGGTTTCAGCCGCCGCGCTAAACCTACGCGGCCCGCTGTTCAGGGACGTTAGGCCATTCGGTGAGGAGAAGAAGATGGAATCGAAGAAGCCTCGCCTCCTCAGCGTTACCCTCGTCATGCTTGCGATGCTTGTCGCTGCTCCGGCCTTGGGGGCCATTGATGCGTTCCGAGCCTATCGAAACCAGGACCTGAGTTCGGCCCTTACCACTGTCGGCATCTACCTGGTTGCCGCACCCCTGATTGCTCTGTGGTGGCTTCATCAGCATCCAGTCTCTAGGGACTGAGGAGTTTCGGTGCGGTGATCGCTCGGACACCGACTTTTTAGTCGTCTTTCTCGTGCGAGACGACAAGATTGGATGCTGAAACTTTCCCCACTGCCTGATTAGCGACGAACCAGGAGTTGAGGGACTTGCGGCCTTTAGTTAGCGCAGGCCAACCGAATCGAGCCCTCGCACGATTAACAGGGTAGATATGAACGGATTCAATCGACGGAATCGCTCCAGTAGGGTTTCGTTTCAAAGGTAACGCCGACATTTTCATCCCGCTCGGTCAGAGCGATCCGCTAATCCTCAATGATCGCGCAAGCTATACCGGCATCTTGGCCATTGCGCGCCTAGAACCCCACGTAACGGTAGAGGCCGGCATCTCCATCGGAAATATCTACAACTATTACGAAGGTGAAGAAGAGATCTACTTGAGCGTCATCCAGCCCTGCGAACCGCACCTGGAAAAGCTGCGCAAGAAATTGCTGGGTTCGATGAAGGACTTCTTCGACCCGGCCCGAATTGCGGCATATGCCACACGTGATCCGGGAAATCGTCTACGACAACCGAAGAGGCGCATTCGCGGTCCAGACGTTCGAACATAACGTCAGAAAAAAAGGCGGCTCGCGAAGAGCCGCCTTTTCTAAAGTGGAGCCGGCCCGGTCAGAAGATGAACTTGCCTGTGATTTGGGCAATTCTCTGATCCGTGGCGGCGGCCGCGAACGCTCCGTAGGGCGACGTCGGCGTGAACTGCATGAAGGCTACCTTGCCAAAGAAAGGCGCGTTAGTGTTCGGATAAGGCGAACCATAATTC
>JABCZK010000023.1 GCA_013289695.1 Acidobacteriota bacterium | reverse complement strand
TGAACCACTTTACTGTTCCTTGTTCTCTCACTGATTTACTTCCTTCTTTTTAAGCTATTTGTTTGCTTCTCGACCGCCTCCAGCCGTAAAGCGAAAGAGGCTGCAAGTGTGAACTTGCAGCCCCTTCAATCGAATCTAAAGGTGTTACAAGAGCAACAAACGCAGCACAAACATAGCACGGTTTGCTCCAACACCCTAGCGAATTCGTAGCGAAATGAGACGCTGTTGCCACGGGAATGGTTTTTGGCGTTTTTTCGAGCTGCGCGCGTTCTCGCTTCGCAGGTGTGCGGCCCCGCGGAATTAACATCCGATTGTTGGATAGGCCGACCGCGGAGTATGATAAGCGTCTTCCATTGGGCCCCTGGGTTGGTCGTGGGCCAACCTGTGGCCCCGGCGCTTTGCAACACGCTTTTTTTGGAGGCTCGCCATGAAAAAAAAGCCCCTCAAGATTATCGGCGGCATCGTCGTAGTGTTGTTCTTGATCATTCTGGCTCTGCCGCTTTTCATCAACGCCAACCAATTCAAGCCTACTCTGGAAACGCAGCTGTCCACCGCGCTGGGACGGCCCGTGGGGATCGGCGATATCAGCCTTTCGATCATCTCGCGCGGAGTAATGGTTTCAGATGTTTCCATCGCAGACGATCCCGCATTCAGTAAATCGCCGTTCTTGACGACCAAGTCTCTGAGCGTAGGCGTCGAGTTGTTGCCGCTGATTTTTTCGAAAAAGCTTGCAGTGCGTTCGTTCACGGTGAAGGATCCGGAGGTGAATCTGATCCACGCTGCGAACGGAACATGGAATTATTCGAGCCTGGGCGGAAATGCGAGCGGCGCGAAGAGCGCGCCCAAGAATCCGGCGCCGAGTCCGGCATCGAGCCAGGGCGGCGCTCCCGGCGCCGGGGCGATGAGTGTTGGAAAACTGCGTATTGAGAACGGCAAAATCATTGTGAGCGCCGCGGGCTCTAGCGCCAAACCAAGCATCTACCAAAATGTTGACCTGGAAGCCTCCGATCTTTCCTACACTTCACAATTTCCTTTCCAGCTGACGGCCACTGGCCCCGGAAACGCCGCGCTGAAACTGGAAGGCAAGGCGGGACCCGTGAATTCGGCGGATGCTTCGCTCACGCCTTTGAACGCAACGGTGGAAGTGCAGCACCTGGATCTGGCCACAACTGGTTTTCTGGATCCGTCCTCGGGAATCGCGGGCGTGCTGGACTTCAAAGGCGAACTTAGTTCCGACGGAAACCAGCTGAATTCCAAAGGCACGGTAAAGGCGACCAAGCTGAAACTTTCCGCAGCGGGCGAGCCTTCTTCTGTTCCACTGAATATTGATTACGCCAGCACCTACGCGTTGAAGAGCCAATCGGGAAATCTGAACCAGGGGGACATTCACATCGGCAATGCGCTGGCACGCTTGAACGGCGCCTACAACGCCGCCACGGAGCCGGCCAAGTTGGATATGAGGCTGAACGCGCAGGCCATGCCGGTGACCGATTTGGAAGGATTTCTTCCGGCCGCGGGAGTCGTGGTGCCTTCCGGATCGAAGCTGCAGGGCGGCGCGCTCACTGCGAATCTGACGGTCAGCGGCCCGGTGGACAAGCTGGTGATTTCCGGGCCTGTGAATTTGTCGAATGCGAAGCTGGCTGGATTCAGCTTGAAATCGAAACTCGGGGCTCTGGGGTCCATTCCCGGACTCGGTGGCGGTGGCAGCGGCGGCGGTGGATCCGATACGGATATTCAAACACTCAGCGCCACCGTGCGAAACGATCCATCGGGAACGAAAATTGAAAATTTGAATCTGGTGATGCCGTCGCTCGGCACGGTTACGGGAAGCGGCACCGTCAGCGCGGCGGGACAGCTCAATTTTAAACTGGTTGCGAATCTGGCGGGCGCCGCGGGCGCGCTCACCAGCGCGGCCGGCAGCGGGGTCACGGGCGCTCTTGCTTCGCTCACTGGAAGCGGGGGAGGCAGCCGCGGTTCGAGCAACGGAATTCCATTCGTCGTGCGAGGCACGACCTCGAAACCAGAGGTCATACCCGACGTAGGCGGCATCGCCGGGAATGCGCTCAAGAACAGCGTGGCCGGGAGCCCCACCAGTAAGACAAACGTGGCGTCGGGGCTAGCAGGTGGACTGCTGGGAAAAACGAAAGCACCGCAGTAGCGGCAGGACCTTTGCTAGTGATGCCTGCGTTCGCGATGTAATCGAAGTCCGGCGAGAGGCTGTTGCGCCTCATTGCAGCGAATTTCCCGAGCCACTCCGGAACAATGAGGCTTCGGCGTCGCTGAAAAGAGTACCAAGCGAGCGCACTACGAAACGAATCAGGATCGCAATCACGCAGAGCGCCAGCACGACTATCACCGAGGCTACGTAGGGGTGCCGCGTGACGATCCACATCAGAAATATCACAAGCGCGTCTTCGGCCGTGCTCAACGCGAAATTCGAGAACGGCTCAGGCGAATGCACAATCGCTGCTCGCGCCGCCGTCTTCCCCCCATGCGCCGCCAAGGCAATCAATCCGCCGGCGAAGGTCGCCGCGATTTGCTCCCATTGAGGTAATTGCGACGTCGCGGCGTACGCCAGAAAAGCTGCGACTGGAACGCGCACGAAGGTGTGCGCTGCGTTCCAGAGCAGATCGAACACCGGAATCTTGTCGCCAACGAATTCCAGCAGGAACAGCACACCGCAGATCGCGATAATTTTCCAATCCTGCAGCAGGTGCAGCGCGGGCGGCAGCGCCAGGACGTTGAAGCGCGCCAGCAGGCCGAGCATTCCGACGGTCGCGTACACGTTCAGGCCCGCCGAAAAACTGACGACGACCAGAATCGCGGTCAGGTCGGTGCCGGTCGGGATCAGCGGAGATAGCAACGCGAAGCTCATGGATTGCAAAAAAGCGCCGTACGGCGCGAGACTCGCCGTGCGACAGTTTACTTCAACCAGATCGTTTCCGGCGTTGCGATGCCCCCGAGGCTAGTTCGTTGCCGTTTGCTTCGCGATCACCAGTTCTTTGATCTTGTCCTATGTCGCTTTCGGGACGACTTTTTTCCGCATCGGGTCAGTCTTGGCGCGATACGGCCGGCCGGCAATGATCTTCCGCGAGTACGCGTCGCCGATTCCGGGCAGCGCGTCAAGTTGCTCCTTGGTAGCCGAATTCAAATCCACCAGGCTGCTGGCGGCAGGAGATGCGGACCTGGACTGCGCCCGCGCGTAATCGCTGTGCGGCAACATCGGGACGGACGGAACGAATAGCAACGACGCCGCAATCGCTAAAAACGAAAGACCCAGTTTTCGCTTCATGAACGCGCGCATCTTTGAAATGCGGGGCGAATACACATCGCGCCAGGCGGCGACTTCGGTAGCTCGCCACTCCAGATCGCTCGCCGCCACATACAATAGCACCGAGGGCCATTTTGATTCTACGGCGGCAGCCGTCTAACTCTTGCGACACGCCAACGCGATGCGCCCATGCGAGGCGGATCATTTCCGGCCTTATAATGGGTGCAGTATCTTCGTGATTCAATCGCCGGCCTGACCGAAAGCGGAAATAGGCATCCGCGTGTTGCGCCGGCGGCTTCAGCGTTTAATCCCTCTCTGCTTGGAGTCGTCCCCTTCATGGTTGGGCATGGAATGCGATCTGGCACCACTGTGTCGGTGCGCAAGCGCATTCGCTACGCCTGCTGGCAACGGCGCGATTTGTATTCAGGAATGATCCTGCGAGGTGCGTTGGATCAAGCGCGTTCTGTTCGTGGACGATGAACCCCGAGTAGTCGAGCAATTGCCGCAAATGCTGGAATCGCAAAAAGACCACTGGGACATGGCCTTCGCACCCGGCGGAGAAGCTGCGCTAACGCTGCTGGCTGCGTCGCCGTTTGAAGTGGTGGTTTCGGATATTGCCATGCCGGGAATGGACGGCGCGGCGCTGATGAAGATTGTGTGCGAACGCTATCCGGCCATCGCAGGAATCGTGCTCGCCGCTCCGCAGGAAATGGCGAAGGCGAGCGCCGGCGATTTGCAGGTCGAGAGCTAAAATCCCCGGGAAAAGGGTGCGGCGCGCACCGCGAAGGTGCTGTCGCGCTTGGTGTCTGTGACCTGGCGCGGCTCCCGAAGCTGCAGGGCGGCACGAACCCGCCTTCTGCAACGCTGCAAACTCACGCAGCATGCGATGTCACCTTTCTAAATGGTCAGTAAATAACCCCAGGCCGCGAATTTTTGGTTACAATAGCGCTCGCTGCGGGGTGGTGAATCTTGTCGGACCGAGGACGCGGGGCGGATGGGGCTCGCGGAGCTTTCTCAATTGCCGTCGGAATAAGCCGGCGACATCGGCGCAGGTTTCTCGGCTTGGTTTCTGCGGCCGTGCTCACTACAGCGCTCGGTCCGCTGCTGGCCCAGCAGATATCGTCGCCCCGGCCCCGCGCTATGCGGGAACTGAGTTCAACTGAATCGGTGCGCAGGCGCGCGGAGTGGTTTTTCCGGCAGCGCGCAGCTGCGAACGGCCACATTCCCAACAACCTCTTGCTGCAGGCCATCGCGCGGAACTCGAAAATGGTCAGCGAGAACGGAACTTTCGTTGAGCACGCCGCCTCGCTTAAGCCGGACATCTCTTCTTCGCTGCATTCCTGGACGCCTCTCGGCCCACAACCCACCGCGAATACGGAGTTCTTCGGAAATGTCTCCGGCCGCGTCACCTCCCTTGCCGTGGATCCCTGCGATGCGACGGGGAATACAGTGTACGCGGGCGGTGCGGATGGCGGCGTGTGGGTTAGTTTCAACGCGTTGAGCGGCAATCCAGTCACGTGGAAGCCGCTTACTGACAACGAGCCGTCGCTTTCGATCGGCGCGCTGGCATTGGCTCCCCAGCCCTGCCAAGTGTTCAACGGCCATGCGCAGAGCAATCTGATTCTGGCCGGCACCGGCGAATCGAACTATGCGCTGGACAATTTATATGGTGCGGGAGTGTTGCGTTCGTTCGACGGAGGGCAAACATGGGCGCAGGATTCTACGTTCACCAAGGGCGCGTCGCAGGGACCCGGCGCAAGCGGTCCGTACATCGCGGCCCTGGCCGTCCAGCCGCATCAGACGAATCCCGTGGTGCTGGCTGCGTTGCAGGGAACGGATTTCTCCGCTGGCGGGTCTCTGCCGTCGGGCGTATGGCGTTCCACGGATGGCGGGAATACATGGAGACGCGTGCAGCCGGGCGGCGTTGCAAGCGGTCCGCCGTTCAATCCTGCAACCGATGTGCGTTTTGATCCCAGCGATTCCTCGGGGCTGACGGTTTACGCGGCGCTCGGCGACCCGAACGGCGACGCGGACGCGCGAGCAGCATGTTCAAGCCGGCCGTGTAACGGCGTCTATGTTTCGCAGGATGCCGGAACAACCTGGAATCGAGTTGCGGGACTCGACGCGAAATCGGTGCCGTCGCAGTACGGTAGCATTTCGCTGGCGATTGCTCCGGGCAGCTCGCCAGTGGATTCCATACTGTACGTCGCGATTGCGGACGCCAGCACAAATTCAAATAATCTTCTCGGCGTGCTCTCCGGCACGGGAATCGAGCCCAATGGAACGGGTTCGAAGTTCACCGCGATTTATCCCGCCCCTTCCAACCTGCCGGATTTCTGCGCGCCGCAGTGTTTTTACGACATGAAGCTTGCCGTGGTTCCGGGCACTTCGGGTCAGACGATTTTCGCCGGAGGCTCCGCGCAACCGCTGTTTGCCAGGAACGCGTTCGGCCATTCGTCGCTGTTTCGTTCGCTTGATGGCGGAAATAGCTGGGGAGACATGAGCGCGGACGGCAGCGGCAACAACACTTCGATTCACGTGGACATTCATGCGCTGCGTTTCGCAGTCGGAGCCGGGGGCGCGGTGCTGGCGATGTTTGCGGGCAACGACGGCGGCGTGTGGGCATCGCGGGATGTTTTCAGTTCCGCAACGGCTCCCGGCAACCAGCATTGGGCCGACCTGAATACGGATACGGGCAGTGCCAGCACATCGCTGAATCTGACGCAGTTTTATCCCGGAATTTCGATTCATCCCGCGACCGACCAGATTATTTACGGTGGAACGCAAGGGAACGACGTGCAGCAATTCAGCGGCTCGTTGGTGGCGAGCGGCGCCGAGGCTTGTCCTTACGATGGCGGCTACACGGCGATTGATCCGCAAACGCCCAGCACAATTTATGCAGCGTGCAGCTATCTGGGCGGCCCCGGCACGCTCAGCAAAAATATTCTGAATGGCGTTCCCGGTTTGGACGGCATCAACTGGCCGGCGATAGACAACAGCGGAATCAATTTCACGGACAACGCCGATTTCATCCCGCCGCTAGTTCTGGATTCAAAGACCAGCCAGAATTTATATTTCGGGACGTATCGCTTGTACCAGACGACCAACGGCGGGACGAGCTGGTCCACGATCAGCCCCGACCTCACGAGCGACAACAGCCAGAATTTCGTCACCGCAATTAGCGTGGCGCCGAGCAATTCGAACACAATTTACGCGGGCACTTCCGATGGGCGACTCTGGCAGTCGTCGCAGGCGCTGACTGGCGCGGCCGACATTCACAGGGTGAACCAGACGAATCAGCCGGGGCGCAGCGTCACAGCGATTGCGGTGGATTCGGCCAATGCGAAGTCGGCGTTCGCAGCGTATTCCGGTTTTTCTTGTCCGGGAGGGAATGGATGCGACGACCTGGGGCACATTTTTTTCACGAATAATTCCGGAGCTTCGTGGCTGAAGGTGGATGGCAACCTGCCCGACGTTCCCGTAAACGACATCGTCATCGATCCCACCGACGCAACAGACAACACGATTTACATCGCCACGGATTCCGGTGTTTACGCCAGCGCGAATGCTACTGCCGGCGGCGCGACGACCTGGAGCGTGCTGCAATCCGGCCTGCCGAATTCGCAGGTGCTGGCGCTGAGGCTGCGCAACACGTCGCGGACGATGGTCGCGGCGACGCACGGGCGCGGCTTGTGGAGTTTGCTGTTGCCCAACCTCCCGAGCTTCGCGCTGACGGAATTGAGTCCGGTGTCGGCTGTCGCGGGTTCCGGAGCGTTTTCGCTAGCGGCCACCGGCAATGGGTTCACGTCGAAATCCGTGATCGATTTCAACGGCGCCGCGCTGCCCACCACATTCGTCAACGCGACGAGCCTGACGGCAACGGTGCCCGCCACCGCGGTGAACTGCGGCGGCGGAATGCCGGTGACGGTTTCCGATCCGGCGCTGGGTCCAACAAATCCGCTGACGTTCAGTTCCGTCGGCGCGTCCTGTGATTTTTCTTTCGGAACGACAATTCCGTCGAGCAACACTGTGAGCGCCGGCGGAACCGCAAACTATCAAGTGGCTCTCCATGCCGTGGGCAGCGCAGGCGGCGTAGTGCAGCTTTCCTGCAGCAGTCCGCCCGTCGGCATCACTTGCAATTTCACGCCGAATCCGGCGACGACTTCCGCGACGGGAACCAGCGTGGCGCTGATGATCTCCGCTCCCGCGACCGCGAGCCTACCCGCAGCACCTGTCGCCAGTCCAGGAATGCCTGAGATCGAAACCGCGCAGTTCGTGTTCGCTGCAATGCTCGCGATTTTTATTTTGTTAGCCGCGCTGCATAAATCACATCGCACGCGCGCGCGAATGGCCTTGGAATGCCTATCGGTGATCGTTCTGCTCGGGTTAATGGGCGCTTGCGGTGGCGGCGGTGCTGGGGGCATTGTGCCGCAGACATACCAGATCACGATCCAAGGGGTGGGCGGCAACTTCCAGCATTCAACTACCGTGCAACTCGTGGTAGATTAGCCCCGTCAACGTGCCAGCCCGGCCCGGCTGTTCGACCGCAGCCACTTTGGTATCGGGAGGATTTCCGCCATGACCTGCCCGCAATGCAACGAACACATCCCCACAAAAGCGCTTTGGACGCCCGCGGGACTTTCAGGCGTGGTGTGCGCGAATTGTCACGCGGCGCTGTGTCCCAAGCCGATTTCTGCCATTTTGGTTTTTGCGGTTTCGTTCGGCTTGGGGGATTTAGCGCTGATGTTTCTGCGGCACAAGGGCGCGGAATTCTGGCTGGCATGCTTGGGATTTTTCGTGGTGTTTGCGGCAGTCTTCGTTGTGACGGCGCCGGTGTTTCTGCGCATGCGCTTGAAGGACCACGGCGACCCGCATTTGAGCGGCCACCGCGCCTGAGCCTGATCGAGAGCGGGACGCGCTATAGCGTCGGCTATAGCATTTGGCGCAACACGTACTGCAGAATCCCGCCATGCTGGTAGTACGACACCTCGAACGGCGTATCGATCCGCGCCAAGGCGTTGAAGCGAGTTTCCTTACCTTGCGCATCGCGCGCCGTAACTTTCATTTTCTTGCGCGGCTCGAAATTTCCTGCTAGTCCTTCGATTGCGAACATTTCCAGCCCCGTCAGCCGAAGTGAAGTGAGCGTTTCTCCCGGCAGGAATTCCAGCGGCAATACGCCCATGCCCACCAGGTTGCTGCGATGGATGCGTTCGAAGCTCTCGGCGAGCACCGCGCGGACCCCGAGTAGAATCGTGCCCTTCGCGGCCCAGTCGCGCGATGAGCCGGAGCCGTATTCCTTTCCCGCGAAAATAATCAGCGGTACATGCTCGTCGCGATATTTCATGGCGGCATCGTAGATCGCCATCTTCTCGCCACTGGGCTGGTGAATCGTCCATCCACCTTCGGTTCCCGGGGCCAGCAGATTGCGCAAGCGAATATTGGCAAACGTGCCCCGCATCATCACTTCGTGATTGCCGCGGCGCGCGCCGTAGGAATTGAAATCCTTCGGTCGCACTCCGTGCGCCATTAGGTATTTTCCGGCAGGCGTGTCCGCAGGGATCGAGCCGGCGGGCGAAATATGATCGGTGGTGACACTATCGCCCAGCACCGCCAGGGCGCGCAGGCCGTGCAAATCCTGCAGCGCGGTGGGCTTCAGCGGCATGTTTTCAAAGTACGGTGGATGCTTGATGTAAGTGGATTTTGCGTCCCAAGCGTAGAGATCGCCTTCGGGAACGGGCAGCGCGCGCCAGTGCTCGTCGCCGGTGAAGACGTCGGCGTACTCTTTGCGGAACATTTCGCTGGTCACCGAAGAGCGCATGGTCTTCTCGACTTCGTCAGGCGTCGGCCAGATATCGCGCAGATAGACCGGCTTACCCGCCTGGTCGTTGCCCAGCGATTCGTTGACGATGTCGAAATCCATGCGTCCGGCCAGCGCGTATGCCACCACCAACGGCGGAGAGGCCAGATAATTCGCGCGACACAGCGGATTGATGCGCCCTTCGAAATTTCGATTACCGCTCAGAACCGAAACGGCCACCAGATTATTGTCCTTGATCGCTTTTCCGATGGCGTCCGGCAGCGGTCCGCTATTGCCGATGCACGTGGTGCAGCCGTAGCCCACCAAGTTGAAGCGCAGCGAATTCAGGAAGGGCCACAGGCCGGCCTTTTCGATGTAATCCGTCACCACTTTCGAGCCCGGCGCGAAACTGGTTTTCACCCAGGGCTTGGTTTTCAGACCGCGCTCTACTGCCTTTTTTGCCAGCAGCCCGGCGCCCAGCATCAGTGAAGGGTTCGAAGTGTTCGTGCAGCTGGTAATCGCTGCAATGACGACCGAGCCGTCGGCCAGGTCGAATTTGTCGCCATTATTTTGTACGCTGACGTGCTTTGGCTGCGCGTCCAGCGTTTTTTCGAACGATGCCTTCGCTTGCGTCAGCGGCACGCTGTCTTGCGGACGCTTGGGTCCCGCCATCGTCGGTACCACGCTAGCGAGGTCGAGCTCGAGCCGGTCGGAGAAAATCGGATCGGGTGTTTGATCCGTGCGGAACAAACCTTGCTCTTTCGCGTAGGCTTCGACCAGGCGAACCCGCTGTTCATCGCGCGCCGTGAAGCGCAGATAGGCGAGCGTTTCGCTGTCCACCGGGAAAAAGCCCATCGTCGCGCCATATTCCGGCGCCATATTGGCGATCGTCGCGCGGTCGGGAAGCGTTAGACTGGAAAGTCCCGTGCCGTAAAACTCCACGAATTTTCCGACCACGCCTTTTTTGCGCAACAACTGCGTGACGGTGAGTACCAGATCGGTCGCCGTCGCGCCCTCCGGCAGCCGCCCATGCAATTTAAAGCCGACCACCGCCGGAATCAGCATCGAAAGCGGCTGGCCGAGCATTGCCGCTTCCGCTTCGATCCCGCCGACGCCCCAGCCGAACACGCCGAGTCCGTTGACCATGGTTGTGTGCGAATCGGTGCCCACCAGCGAATCCGGAAACGCCAGCTGCTTGCCTTCGTGCTCCTGGCTGAAAACCACGCGCGCCAGATATTCCAGATTCACCTGGTGGCAAATGCCTGTGTCTGGCGGCACCACTTTGAAATTCTGAAATCCCTTCTGGCCCCAGCGCAAGAACGCATAGCGTTCAATATTGCGCTGCATTTCCAGGTCGGCGTTGAAGGCGAATGCTCCCTCGACTCCGAATTTATCCACTTGCACGGAGTGGTCAATTACCAGTTCCGCCGGAAGCAGCGGATTGATTTTTTTCGGATTGCCGCCGAGCTGTCGCATCGCCTCGCGCATGGCCGCCAGGTCCACCACCGCCGGCACTCCGGTGAAGTCCTGCAGCAATACGCGCGCCGGCATGAAGGAGATTTCTTTTTCCGTCGCGCCCGCGGCGCTGGAAGGATCCCAACCCGCCAAGGCATGAATGTCTTCGGAAAATACGAACTGGCCGTCCTCGTGCCGCAGTAAATTTTCCAGCAGGACTTTCAGCGAAAAGGGAAGCCGCGCAATCTTGCCGATTCCGGCGCGTTCCAGCACGCTCAACCGGCAAATTTCGTACGAATCAGTCCCGGCGCGCAGCGGCGATCGAGTGCCAAATGAATTTTTCTTTGTGGAGCTCATGCGGGGATTAATTCTCCTCTCTTCAGAACTACCCATTTTAGCGCACTACCGTCCGGGTTCTGGCGCGAATTTCGCGCCGGACCGTGGTCATGTACGCATTCGCTGAAGCCGTGTTTCGGAAGGGAGCTGCGTTCGATTCTTCTTAATGTTTGGGGGGTACGTAGCTGTCCGGCAGTTTTGCGCCTTCGCCGAAGAAATAAGTCTCCATCTGCTCTTCCATCACCTGCTGCGATTTCGGATCCAAGGGATTCAAGCGAAACTCATTCATCAGCATCTTGGAATGTTCCACCCACAGCTTCCAAGCTTCCTTCGAGACGTTGTCGTAAATTCGCTTGCCGATTTCGCCTTTCCACGGAATGCGATCCAGTCCTGGCATTTCCCGGCCGAATTTTACGCACTTTACGATATGTGCAGTTTGCGGCGCCGCTTGTGCGGAAGCGGCTGCCCCCGGATTTCCTGAATTCTTCTCGTCGGCCATGGACGTCTCCTTGCAGACTGTGCTGCAATTCAAGATACTGCATCGGCGGCCGAAATTCCAGTTGAGCAGGCTAGCCAGGGTCCGAACCCCGGGCGACGCCGATGTCCTGTAGCGGGGCATCCGCAGAGTTGTGATAGGCTCTTGTGGAAGGGCTCTTGTTTTAATAAAACATGTGTGTGCGTCCGGCCGGTCGTCGCCGGGCCACCAGGAAAGTCATCATGAATACGAAAGCAATCGTCGCTTCCGAGACTACACCTGCAGACAACTTCTACTGCGAAGCACCTTCCGATCCCTGCGCGATCGTGATGTTTGGCGCGTCCGGCGATCTGGCGCGCCGCAAACTCCTGCCCGCGCTCTACGATCTTTCATTCCATGCTTGTCTGGGGCCGCGTTTTCGACTGCTGGGTTTCGCGCGCACGGAAATGACCGACGGCGATTTCACCCGGAAGGCCGGCGAATTCCTGCCCACAGGCAATCAAGAAGGCGCCGACGACGGCAAGAAGACGGAATTCCTGAAATTTCTGCGATATTTTTCGGGGAACTACGACGATCCCGAAGCGTTCCGTCGCTTGGCACAGCGCCTGGACGAACTCGATAGCGAAGGCGAGCTCGGTGGCAATCGCCTTTTCTATCTGGCCACGCCTCCGGAAGTTTATTTGCACGTCATCGAACAGCTCAAGAAGGCCGGGCTCAACACACCGAAGAGCGAAAAATCCTGGGTGCGCATCATCATCGAAAAACCGTTTGGACACGATCTGGCATCGGCGAAAGATTTAAATAAAAAAGTGCTCGAAACCTTCGACGAATCCCAGGTGTACCGCATTGACCACTATCTAGGCAAAGAAACCGTGCAGAACATGTTGGTCTTCCGCTTCGGCAACGGCATCTTCGAGCCGCTGTGGAATCGCAACTACATTGATAGCGTCCAGATTACCGCTGCTGAATCGCTGGGCGTCGAACGCCGCGCCGCGTTTTATGAGTCCGCCGGCGCGCTGCGCGATATGATTCAGAGCCATGTGCTGCAGCTCACTTCACTGACCGCCATGGAAGCGCCGGCAACTTTCGACGCGACCTCCGTGCGCAATGAAAAAATTAAAGTTTTGCAATCCATCCGGCCGTTCACCAAGGAATCGGTTTGGAAATCCGTCGTTCGCGGCCAGTACGGCCCCGGTCAGGTGGACGGCAAGCCGGTTCCGGGCTATCGCCAGGAGCCCGGAGTGAAGCCGGATTCTGCGACGGATACATTTGTGGCATTGAAGTTGCATGTGGATAACTGGCGCTGGAGCGGCGTGCCGTTCTATCTGCGCACGGGCAAACGCCTGGCGCGGCCGCTCACTGAAGTCGCGATCCAGTTCAAGAGCGCGCCGCACATGGTGTTTCGCGGCGAAAACAACGAAACCAATTCGCTGGTTCTGAATATTCAGCCCGACGAGGGTATTTCACTTTCCTTCGGCGCAAAATCGCCGGGAGCGCAAATGCGCATTCAGCCGGTGACTATGGATTTCAAATATACGGAGGCGTTCGGCGGCGGCTCGCGCCCTGCCTACGCCACTCTTATTAATGATTGCATCCGCGGCGATGCCACGCTGTTTGATCGCGCCGATAGCGTCGAAGCTGCATGGACATTGGTGGACCCAATCCTGGAAGCATGGAAGAATGCCTCGCCGCCGCCTTTCCCGAATTACCCAGCCGGTAGCGACGGCCCACGCGCGGTGGATGATTTAGCGGCTTCCGAAGGCCGGCATTGGCGCCCGTTGTAGGCAGGTCGCCTGTTCGTGCACTGCACGCTCGATCTTCAAGTTCGGAGGCCTAAATGATTTTGGCGGGCGACCTGGGAGGGACCAAGGCCAATCTGGGTCTCTTCGATATAAAGGCGGGGAAACTGGTCCGCGTCGCCGACCGGCGTTATGCCACGCAGCAACATTCCGGACTGGAAGAAATCGCCAGCGATTTTCTGAATGGAGCAGGGGCGAAAATCACGGCGGCGTCTTTCGGAATTGCCGGCCCCGTCGTCAACAATCGCGTGCAAGCTACAAATTTTCCGTGGGTGGTGGATGGCGCCAGTGTAGCGACGCATCTGCATCTGAATCACGTGCGCCTGGTGAACGACGTTGAAGCCGCGGCCTACGGTATCGGCGTGCTGGAACCCGGCGAACTGGAAACGCTGCACGCCGGAGTGCCTTCGCCACGCTCCACGCAGATCGTGATCGCAGCGGGCACGGGTCTTGGCGAAGGCATCCTGTTCTGGGATGGCCACCGGCACGTTCCCATGGCCACCGAAGCTGGCCACGCCGATTTTGCTCCGAACACCTCGCAGCAAGCGGACCTGTGGAAGTTCCTGAATACGCGCCAGGATTGCGTCAGCGTCGAGACGATTTTGTCCGGCGGCGGGTTTCCGCGTGTGCATGAATTCCTGAATCCAGACGTGCGGCATCCAGGGTTCGATGATGACGGCGAGGATCCCGCGCCGGAAATCACGCGCCGCGGACTGAGCGGCGAGTGCCCGGTATGCGCCGCGACGCTGGATCTGTGGGTGGAAATCTACGGTTCGGAAGCGGGAAATCTGGCGCTGCGTACCATGGCGCGCGGCGGGATTTATATCGCCGGTGGAATAGCCCTGAAAGTCCTGCCGAAGCTGAAAAACGGAAAGTTCGTCGCCGCCGTGAAGCACAAAGAAAAACTCGAATCCTTCCTCGTGCAAATTCCCATCCACGTCGTGTTGAACGAGGAATGCCCCCTGCTCGGCGCTGCCTCTGTTGCCTGGAAAAATCTTTAGCCGACCGCAGCCTGTCCGGTTCGATCGAACTGCATCTCCGAAATCTGCTCGTGCGAACAGCGCCCGTGGCTCAAACTCCGCGCTCGGCACACAAGAGCGGCAGTTCCTCGCCCCCAGACAGGCCTAACTCGCGCCGCGCTTACTCGAAACTTCCGGTCACGCCCTGAAATCCGTGGCTGGCCTGCTTGAGCAGCCACTTCGCCACGCGCGCTGCGTCGTAGCAGTACGCCACGTTGTAGCCCAGCGTCGAGAAGCAGTGCGGCTCGCAACCCTGCTTCATTTCGCCCAACTGCTTCAGATCAAATTTCTGCTTTTCTACGGTGCCCCAATCGTATCCCGCGTTGTACATCGGGAAACACGGCGCGAGCGTGCCGTCGGTGCGGATGATCAGCCAGTTCTGTCCGGCGCGGCAGCCCCAGTGTTCTCCGACTCCGCGCATAAATCCCTTCATATTCTGTAAGCGCGTAATGGAGTCCACCATCTTGTAGCCCTGGCGCTGCTTGTCAATCAGCCAATCGAGCAAATCATCCACCATCGGAAAATCCTCGGGGCGAATGTAAGTGTCGTTGGCATCGAGATGCTTGAAATGCGGCTGCTCCATCATGGGCGCTTCGTTGATGTGAAAAGTGAGCGAGATGCCGTTGTCGTGCGCGACCTCGACCAGCTGTTTCACATCTTCGATATTCGTGCGGCAGATATTCGTATTGAAGAAGACGGTGTAGCCGTAGCGATACTGGCGCCGCACCAGGTAATCGAAGTAGGAACTCACGTGCTCGAAAGCTTTCGGCAGGCCGGGTTTCTCCTTGATTGTATCTACGGCGAAATTGATGGTGGCGATGCCCGCGTCGGTGAGGCGGTCGATCACATCAGGACGCAGCAAACGAGCGTTCGTGGCGAGATAAACCCAGAAATCTTTTTTCGCAGCGTAGTAAACGACCTTGTGCACAAAATCAGGGCGCACCAGCGGCTCGCCTCCCGTGGGCGCGAGCACGCGGCAAGGCGTGGAATGTAGCCAGTCTATCGCGCGGCGGGCGGTGTCTTCGGTCATGCCCTTGATGCGATTGTCGTAGGACCAGCAGTAGTGACAGTCGAGGTTGCATTTCCACTCGGTGAAAAGATAAGCGATGATCGGCTGAAAATCTCCGGGCAGGACGCGCGATTTGAAATACGGCACCATCCAGCCGCGCATGTTTTTGAAAATACGAGAAGCCGGCCAGTGGCGACTGCCAGTCTGCAAAACCTGGTCGTGCGCGGCGATGTCCTCGGCGTCCAAATCATGAAAAAGTTCGGGTTGCGACGGGAAAACCGGCGAGGGCAAAGTCTTTTTTTCCTTCGATGAATCCGGCGCTGGTTTCTCGGGGGATTCCTGCAGCAGCTTGTGCAGCGGCACATCTAGACGGAAAGGATAAGAAGGGACGGTAGGAAGCGGTTGGTGATGATCGGACATGATGTCCTCCTTGAACTTTGAGATTTGGCGCGGCTGTCGCGCCCGGCAGCCTCGCTGTCCAATGTTCCGGTAGTATGCCCCTCGCGACGTCCGGGCGTTTGTACGCCAGCGAACACTTCTTCTAGGCAAGGCCCCCCGGCCCTGGAACTTTTGCATTCGATTCACCAACCTGCCAAACGGTTACAGGTTGCGTAACAAAAAATTGGGCTTACCGGGCCGACGCAATTAATAAAGATACGCAGGACGTGTTACTTTTATTACCCCCAGTGCATCTACAGTTAGATAGACTGGTCATTCCTGGGTGGAGGGAATCGCACCGTGCTTTCCAGGCGAATGCCGATAATTATCGTTATTTGCTGGATGCTTTCGACGGGGCCCCTGGCCGCGCCATCCACCGCGCAAGAAATAACGCCGCTGCCTTCCGCCCAGGCAGACCTGTTTTCCAAGGTAACGCTAACGCCGGGGCCGCTTGCTCAGCTAAAAGATGAGCAGGAAAAAACGAACGCCACGCAGACGACGTCTCAGCAACAGCAAGCCCCGCGACAGCCAGCTTCGGCACAGCAGAGCGACACTGCGCATGACCGCCTCTTTTGGGCGCTGCCCAATTTCCTCACCGTTGAAAATGTCGAGAATGTTTCTCCGCTGACTCCGGGGCAAAAATTCAAACTGGTCGCGCGCGGCATCTACGATCCGATGGAATTCGTTTTGGTGGGATTCGTGGCTGGGCTGGGACAGGCCAGCGACAGCGACCCCTCGTACGGGCAGGGCGCGCAGGGTTACGCCAAGCGCTATGGCACGTCCTACGGAGATAACGCCATCGAGAATTTTATGGCCTACGCGGTTTTTCCTTCCGTGCTGCACCAGGATCCGCGCTTCTACCAATTGGGTCACGGGGGATTTCGCAAGCGCGTGGTTCACGCGGTGAGCCGCGTGGTGATCGCGCGCTCGGATTCCGGCCAGTCGCAGTTCAACTATTCCGAAATTTTGGGAGCAGGCTCTGCCGCCGCTATTTCGACCTACACTTACCACCCACAGAGCGAGCGCAGTTTCGGAAATGTGGCGACGGTGTGGGCCACACAGATGGGATGGGACGCGGCGACGTATATCGTGAAGGAATTCTGGCCCGATCTTCGCAAGAAAAAAGCCAAGCAGCAGTAGCGCGAATGTTTGCCGCGGCTCGGTCGCAGTATCGCGCCATCGGAAACGAACTAGAGTTCCGCCACGCGCCGTTCGAGTTCCTTCGTAATCTGGTTTGGCTCCTGATCGGCGGAGAAGCGCAGGGGTTTCCCGATCGTCACTTGCACATGGCCCGGACGGGTCAGGATCCGATTTTCCTGCCTCAAATCGAAAAGTCCCGCGAGGCGCATCGGAACCACCGGCAGGTTCAGCTGTTTGGCGAGCAGGCCTACACCTCCGCGGAAGGGAGCGATGCGCCCGTCCTCCGTTGTCTGGCCTTCCGGAAAGACCAGAACATTCCAGCCACGATCCGCCAGGTCGCCTGCGAACGAAAAACTTTTCAGGAAGCCGGACCGTTGGGGCAAGGGAAATACGTTGAAAAGCGACAGCGCCAGAAAATAATCGAGCTGTTCGCGGAGGCGATTGAACAGGTTCATACCCTGCGGCGGACGCCGCATTTCGGCGAGGCGTTCGGCGCGCATGGCGGTTGCCAGGCGATTTCGCAAGCGCGCTGGCAACGCGGGAAGAATCCAGGCGATGTCGAGATAGGTTATGTGGTTCGCGACCACCAGGACGGGACCGCGTAGCCCGCGGAGATTTTCACGGCCGCGAATTCGCGGCGCGGCAAGAATGTATGTGGCAGGCCAGGCCAGCAGATAATACACGGCCAGACGCACGGCCGTGGTGAGCCAGTTTTGCGGCCAGCGCGGATAGAGATGTTCGACCGGGACGGCGGGAGACTCCGTCAGAAGTTTTTCCAACTGGCCGACGGTTGCGACTTCACTGAAGCGCGCATCGCTCAGGTCCGTCTGATAACGATGCTCGAGCGCGCTCATCAGTTCAACCCGATCGAGCGAAGTCATGTGCAGGTCGGCATCCAGTGTGGCGTTGCGCGGATCGGCGCCAACCGGGCCGCCGGTGATTTGCGCGATCAGCGTCGCCAGCGAGCTGCCGCCGTCTTGTGACGCAGACGCTGAATCGAGTTGTGCGTTGACGACTTCGCGAATGCGCGGCAGCAGCGGCTTGAGCGTCGGCGTGCGTGGGAAATCGGGATCCGGCCACGCAAACCAATGGCGAATCTTTTGATATTCCGCAAGCGAACGATTAGCGCTTTCGATCAGTGCAGGTTGATTTGCACGCGTCGCATCTTCGAGCAACAGCACCGCGCAAGGTTCCGCATTACCGTTGCGTTCGATTCCAATCACCACGCAATCGCGCACGCCGGGCTCGCGGCGCAGCGCTTTCTCCAAATCTTCGGGATAGATGTTCATGCCGGCGGGCGTGACGATTACATTTTTCCTGCGACCTTTGAAATAGAGCCGGCCATCCGCGTCGCTTTCGCCCATGTCTCCGGTGTGAAGCCATCCATCCGATTCCGCCACAGATTGCGTTTGATCGTGTTGACGATACCCAGCGGCGACATTTTCGCCGCGGACCAGAATCTCGCCGTGCTCGTCAACACGAACTTCCATTCCTGGGAAAACTTTGCCGATCGAGCCTTTCGCGGAATGGAACGGATGATTCAGGCTAATGAGCGACGTGGTTTCGGTCATGCCGTACCCCTGAATCACGGCGTAGCCCAGGCGGTTCCAGAACGTTTCCACCTGTTCGGGCAGGGCGGCGCCGCCCGAGATGAACGCCCAGAATTTCCAACCTAGCATCGAATGGATTCGCCGGAATCGCCACCAGCGCCGAAGAAAATGCTCCTTCTCCGCGCGCGCAAAAGTGTCGTTAAATTGGCGCGTACCACCATCGCGTTCCATTTGGCGTTGAATCTCGCGCTGCAGCGATTCGATAAATCGCGGGACCGCAACCAGCACGGAGATGCGCTCGTCACGAATCACTTCGATCAGACCGGAAGGGTTGAGCGAATCAATAAAGACCACGGTGCCTGCGAGGAACGGCGGAATAAATATCCCCAGCATCTGGCCAAAGACGTGGCTCAACGGCAGCAGATTCAGGAAGCGCAAAGGATGAAAGACGCGCTCGTAGCGAAGATATTTCTGGATTTCACGCTCGACGGGTTCGATGTTGGCAAGCACGTTGCCGTGAGAGATCACTACGCCGCGCGGTTCCGCGGTAGTACCGGAAGTGAAGATGATTTCGAGAGTGTCTTGGCGCGACAGAGCAGGCGCGGTGTACGGCGAAGAATCGCGGCGCGCCGTAAACTGCGCCAGCGATTCGAAAAGTATGGGATTTTCCGGCAGCCCAGCGCCCGGCAGCGTGCGACTCCGAAAAATTAATCTGGCGTTCACTTCGCGCGCGACGCGCGCGGCGAATTCCGCTGTCGATCCGTGGTCGATAGGCACCGTCACGGCGCCGCGCAGCAGGCATCCGAAAAACGCAATGATCCATTCCGGAGAGTTTTCGCCCCACAAGAGAACGGCGTCGCCTTTGCCGATGCCGCGAAATTCCAACTCGCGAGCCACGCCATTCGCCTGCTGCGCGATTTGCGCATACGTCCAGGTTTCCATGCGATAGCCGCGACGATAACGCACCGCGACTTCATTTCCGCGCGCCGCGTACCGCGAAATGAAATCAACTAGTGATTGCACGTTTGCTCTCGAAGGGGACTTCTCAAATGCTCAGTCATCGAGGTGTGGCGGCCTCCGGCGCGTTCGCGTTACTTTCCATTTGGTACAATTTACAGGTTGTGGGGCACATATACAAAACAGTGGTCATCGGCGCCGGGATCAGCGGCCTCGCTTGCGCGTTCCGCCTGCGCCAATTGGGTATTCAGGCGGTGCTGTTGGAAGCTTCCGGCCGCGCCGGCGGCATGGTTTCCACAGTAAGACGAAACGGATTTGTGTTCGAAGCCGGGCCGCAGTGCCCGCGATTTCCTGCAGCGGTGTGGAACCTGGTTCGTGAGTTGAACCTCGAAAGGGAATTCGTAGCCGGCGATCCGAAGGCGAAGCGCTACATCCTCAGAGATGGCCGCCTGCATCTTGCGCCGTTTTCCCCGGGAGGCCTGCTCGCGACGCGATTGGTCGGGCCGCAATCGAAATACCGGCTCCTGAGCGAAGCTCTGCGGAATTCGCATCCTCCCTCCGAAGAGGAGTCCCTCGCGGAATTCGTGGAGCGAAAATTCGGCGCCGAAGTCTTGGATTATCTCGCTGACCCATTTATTTCCACGGTGTTTTTCGGCGACGCGCACAAGATGGGCATGGAGAGCGCGTTTCCCGCCCTGGTGGAATGGGAACGAAGCCGCGGCAGCGTGGTGCGCGGCGCGCTGAGCGCTTACAAATCCAAGCGCGATGCCGGAAAATCGAGCCACCTGCCATCGCAACGTGATTCCAATGCAAAGCACCGGGGCCTTTACGTCACCGATGCGCTGCCGTCGCTTGGCTCGTTCCGGGGCGGAATGGCCACGCTTGCGGAGAAGCTGGCGGAAAAATTGGGCGAGGATGTTCACTTTGGTGCGCAGGTGGAATCCATCGTAGCAACGCGCGCTGGAAATTCCGCGAGCGAAGCAGCCTGGCAAATTCGCGCGAGCGGCGGTCAGGAATTTTCGGCAGAGGCGGTCGTGCTCGCGGTCCCAGCTTACGCGGCGGCTTCGTTGCTGCAGCAAAATGCGCCGCACCTCAGTCGGCTGCTGGCCGCGATCGAGTATGCCCCGATGGGCATAGTCTCCTCGGCGTATGATCGCAAACAAGTGCGTCACGCGCTGAACGGTTTTGGATTCATGGTTCCGCGCCGTGAAGGCTTGCACACGGTTTGCACGTTCTGGAATTCGTCGCTATTTCCGGCCCACGCACCCCAAGGGACCGTGTTGATGACGAGCTTTGTGCGCGGCGCCGGCGGCGGTCTGATGTCGGCTCCTTACGACGTGTTTGCCGAAACGGTAGAAGCGGAAAATGCCAAAGTATTGGAAATCTCGGGCGCGCCGATCGAGCGCACCTTATGGAGATATCCGCGCGCGCTCCCGCAGTACAATGTGGGCCACGCGCATAGAGTCAGCGAAATTCGCGAAGCTCTGAACGAATTGCCGGGCTTAGGCCTAGCGGGGAATTACCTGATGGGGCGCTCCATCGGCGATTGTGCCGAGTCGGGTTTTCAGGCAGCAGAAAAGTTGCGTGGCCACATGCGCAACTGAAGCATCCAATTGCTGCGGAAATGATCCGCAGGGGAGAAGGAAGTTGTTCATCCACGCGCTCATTTGGATTTTTGGGTTGCTGTTGCTGGGCGTCACTGCCGGCGCGCTCTATCAGAAACTCGGGCTGCGCAGGGACAGCAAGCTTCATCCGCCTCCGGGCAAGCTCCTTGATTTGGGTACTCATCATTTGCACATGTTAGAAGCAGGGCAGGGAAGCCCAACGATTGTGCTGGAAGCGGGGCTGATGTCCACCATGCTCAGCTGGAGCGCAATCCCGCGCGCTCTCGCGCAATCGTATCGCGTCGTGAGCTACGACCGCGCCGGGTTGGGTTGGAGCGATCTGGGTCCCATGCCGCGAACCGCCGAGCGCATGGTCGAAGAACTTCATATTTTGCTCGAGCGCGCCGCGATTCCTCCGCCTTACGTACTGGTCGGCCATTCTTTTGGCGGGCTCACCATGCCGTTGTTTGCAGCGCGCTATCCGCAGCAGACAGCGGGCATGGTGCTGGTGGATCCGGTGGTGCCGGCCGAATGGAACCCGCCTTCGGAGCAGGACCGCAAGCGCGCGGAGATTGGCGCCACCATATCGCGCCGCGCCGCGCTGCTGTGCCGCATCGGCGTCATTCGTTTCGTCGCGTTCCTTCTCAGATCTGGAGCAACGAAACTGGCAAGCCGGCTGGTCCGACTGATCAGCAGGGAAGCGCCCGCCGAATCCGGCTCGGTTTCCAGTCCTTGGTTCTGGAATTTGCCCGCCGAAGAGCGAACGATGGCGGCCGTCTTCTGGGTTCAGGAGAAATTCTGCCGAACGATCGCAAGCCAACTGGAAAATCTTCCTGGTTCCGCGATGCGTGTCGCCGAACTGGGCAATTTTTGCAGCAAACCGGTGGTGATCCTATCCGCAAAATCCACACCTGCAAAAAGACGCGAGCAGCACGAAGCCATCGCGCGAGGGTTGTCCCAAGGCCGTCACGTGCTGGCGGAGCGGAGCAGCCACTGGATCATGCAGGATCAGCCCGATCTCGTGCTCGCTGCAATTCATGAGGTCGCGCATGCCGTTCCGCAACCTGAAGCCGCGGCTGCGCGCGCCAATTTTTCCGCACGGTGATGAGTTTCCTGCATCTCGTCGGCCTTCTTCTGAATCTAAGCGAGTGAATTAGCCAGCCGTCCGAAACTTGAAAAACACGGAAAAATGACTTATAGATGAAACGGATGTCAAAGAGCTCCCATGACTAGTTCCGCTAGACGCACGCTCGTGGTAGCAGTAATCCTCGGAGTCATCGCCATCGCGGTGATCGCTCTAGTTCTGCGTCCGAAACCAGCGGCAAGCGCCGGACCGCCCCCTGATGTGATGGTAGCGCCGGTGGTGCAGAAAGATGTTGCCGTCTACGGCGAATGGATCGGTACGCTCGACGGACTCGTAAATGCCGATGTCAAAGCGCAAGTCACGGGCTACTTGCTCGCGCAAGACTATCAGGAGGGCGCGTTCGTCCGGAAAGGCCAGCTCCTCTTCCAAATTGATCCGCGACCCTTTCAGGCGGCCCTCGACCAGGCCGAAGGACAGTTAGCACAGGCCACCGCGCAGCTTGCTAACGCCGAAGCGGTTCAAGTCCGCACGCAACTCGATGTGAACCGTTACGGTCCGCTCGCCAAGGAGCAGGCTGCGAGCCAACAGGATCTCGACAACGCCACTCAGAACAACCTGGCAGCGAAAGCCACGGTGGCGACGGCCGACGCACAGATAAAATCGGCCCAGGCGGCCGTCGAAACGGCCAGGATCAATCTCGAATTTACGCGCCTCATCGCACCCATTGACGGCATCGCTGGCCAGGCCCAGCTTCAAGTAGGTGCCTTGGTCACTCCGGGCAGTGGGACGGTGACTTCGGTCTCCACCGTTGACCCCATTAAGGCCTATTTCACCGTAAGCGAGAGCGAGTACCTTGATTGGAACAGGCGGTTCCCTACACAGAGCAGCCTGGATGAAGCGGACAAGAACCTGCACCTTCGACTGATCTTGGCCGACGGATCTACCTATCAGCGCGAGGGCACGTTTTATTTTGCGGATCGCCAGGTCAATATCGGAACCGGTGCGATTCGGCTTGCTGCGCTGTTCCCCAACCCGGGAAATATTCTGCGCCCCGGCGGTTACGGCAAAGTGCGCGCGGCCGTGCGCACGCAGAAGGACGCGCTATTGGTGCCGCAGCGTGCGGTTTCCGAGCTGCAAGGCGCTTATCAGGTCGCGGTGGTGAACCGTGAAAATAAAGTGAGCATTCAGACAGTGTCGGTAGGCGATCGCATTGGCAGCGATTGGATCATCACGGGAGGGCTAAAGCCCGGAGATCGCGTGGTAGCAGAAGGAGCGCAGAAGCTGCGTCCCGGATCGCAAGTAAACCCGAAGCCGTACGTGGTGCAGAGCGCGACGGCGGAGGGAAACTAAGGCCCGTGTCCAAATTTTTCATCAACCGTCCCATCGTCGCGATCGTGATTTCGATTGTTATGGTGATTCTCGGCATCATTTCCATCGTCAGCCTGCCCGTCGCGCAATTTCCGAACATCGCTCCACCCGAAGTGCAAATTCAAGCTACCTATGTGGGTGCGGACGCGCAAACCCTGGAACAGTCCGTCGCCACGCCCATCGAACAGCAAATGAGCGGCGTGGACAACATGAACTACATGTATTCGTTGAACGCCACGGCCAACGGGCAAATGACCATGATCGTGGACTTCGACGTGAAGACGGATCCGAACACCGATCAGATTCTGGCGCAGATGCGCGAAACGCAAGCGGCTTCGCAGCTTCCCGCGGACGTCAACAACTACGGTATCACCGTGCAGAAGTCGGTGACCTCCCCGCTGATGCTGCTCACGTTGTATTCGCCGAAAGGCACGTACGACGCGGCGTTCCTTTCCAATTTCGCCTACATCAACATTCGCGACCCGCTCACGCGCTCATACGGAATCGGCAACGTGCAGATCTTTGGCGCCGGACAATACGCGATGCGCTTGTGGGTGAAGCCGGATCAATTGGGCAAACTCGGCATCACCGTCACCGACATCATCAACGCCATCCAGTCGCAGAACACCGTGAACCCTGCCGGTCAAGTGGGCGGCGAGCCGGTGCCTTCGGGGCAGGAGTTCACCTACTCGGTGCGCGCGCAAGGGCGATTGATTTCCGAGGGAGAGTTCGGGCAAATCGTCGTGCGTGAGACGTCCGATGGCGGAGTCGTCCGCGTAAAAGATGTGGCGCGCGTGGAACTGGGTTCCCAGGATTACAGCACGGTGGGCCGGTTGAACGGCAAACCGGGCGCGATCATCGCCGTTTACCAATTGCCTGGCTCGAACGCGGTGGACGCGGCGGCCGCCGTGAATAAATTGATCTCCGGGATGAAGCAGACGTTTCCGCAGGACATCGATTACGTGACTTCGCTCGATACCACCAAGGCGGTGACGTCCGGGATCAAGGAAATTGTCGAGACGCTGCTGATCGCCATCCTGCTGGTGATTCTGGTGGTTTATGTCTTTCTGCAAAGCTGGCGCGCCACGCTGATTCCCATGCTGGCCGTGCCGGTAGCGCTGGTCGGGACGTTCGTCTTTTTCCCGCTTTTCGGATTTTCGATCAACACGCTTTCGTTATTAGGACTGGTGCTGGCTATTGGATTGGTGGTGGACGACGCGATCGTGGTCGTGGAAGGCGTCGGTCGCCACATCGAGGATGGCCTTTCCCCCAAAGAAGCGGCCTTGAAGGCGATGGAGGAATTGACCGGGCCGGTCGTCGGTATCGCGCTGGTGCTTTCTGCCGTATTCGTTCCCACCGCATTCATTCCGGGAATCACCGGACGCCTTTATCAGCAATTTGCGGTAACCATCGCAATTTCCGTGATCCTTTCCGCTTTTAACGCGCTGACGCTGAGTCCAGCCCTGGCGGCTCTCTTGCTGCGCCCTCGAGAGGAGAGCAAGGGCGTAATGGGAAAGTTTTTCGGATGGTTCAATCGGACGTTCGAGCGGGCGACAGAGGACTATGTGTCCGTCTCCGGCGCGCTGATTCGCAAGAGCGCCATCGCTATCGTATTGTTGGCGGTATTCGCGGCGGGAGCGGCATTTTTCGCCGGCCGCGTGCCCTCCAGCTTCCTGCCAGATGAAGACCAAGGCTATCTTTTCATCAACCTACAGCTTCCCGACGCAGCCTCGCTGCAACGGACGGACCGCGCCGCGCGCGACGTGGAAAAGATACTGGCGGACACTCCCGGAGTGAAATACACCACCAGCGTAATCGGCTTCAGCCTGCTGAGCTTTGTGCGCACCAGTTACAACGCGTTTTTCTTCGTCACGCTGGACGATTGGGACCAGCGCAAATCCCGCGCCGAACAGTTCCAGGAAATTAAGGCACGTCTGAATCAGAAATTGAGCCAGATGCCCGAAGCCATCGCGTTCAACTTTTCACCTCCGGCGATTCCCGGTGTCGGCACTTCCGGGGGTTTCACATTTGTTCTGGAGGACCGCGCCGGGAAGGACGTCGAATTTCTCACGCAGAATTTGAACGCGTTCATGGCTGCGGCGCGTAAACGTCCTGAGATCGGTTTTCTAGCCACCACCTATATACCCAGCGTGCCACAGCAATTCGTGACGGTGGACCGCGACAAGGTGATCAAGCAGGGAGTGAACATCTCCGATGTTTACAGAACTCTGCAATCCTTCATGGGTGGATTTTTCATCAACTATTTCAACCGCTTCGGTCGCCAATGGCAGGTGTACATCGAGGCGGAAGGTGAATACCGCACGCGCGCCGAAAACGTGGGGCAATTCTACGTGCGCAACAATAACGGCGAGAACGTGCCGCTTTCCGCGCTTACGAAATTCGAGCCGCGCATCGGTCCGGAATACACCATGCGCTTCAACGAGTATCGCAGCGCGCAAATCGTCGGCAGCGCCGCGCCGGGATACAGTTCCGCGCAGGCGATGAAAGCGCTCGAAGAAGTCTTCGCGCAGTCCATGCCTCGCGACATGGGCTACGACTACAAGGACATGTCGTTTCAAGAAAAACTGGCGCAGCAGGGAGTTTCTCCAACCGTCGTATTCGCATTTTCCCTGTTGTTTGTGTTCCTGATTCTGGCGGCACTCTATGAAAGCTGGTCGCTGCCTTTCAGCGTGCTGCTCAGCACCCCGGTAGCGGTGTTCGGCGCGTTCGCCACGCTTTGGTTGCGCCGCACGGTTGCCGGGTGGTTCTATCCGGCGTACATGGTGCAGACCGAAAGCGACGTGTATTCGCAGATCGGGCTGGTAATGCTAATCGGTCTCGCTGCGAAAAACGCGATCTTGATCGTCGAATTTGCCAAAGACGAATACGAGCAAGGCAAGCCGCTGCTAGATGCTGCGCTGGCGGGCGCGCGCATCCGGCTGCGGCCGATTTTGATGACGTCGTTCGCGTTCATCCTCGGCAGCGTGCCTTTGTGGATAGCCACTGGTGCGGGTTCCGTCGCGCGCCAAATCATTGGAACCACGGTGATCGGCGGAATGCTCGCCGCCAGTTTCCTCGCCATATTCCTGGTTCCGGCGATTTTCTATCTGGTAGAGAAGTGGTCGGGCGCCGGCAAAGAAGACGCTCCTGCCGCAGCACCGGCAACGCCCGCACCGGCGCCGGGAGACTGAGATGGGCCAGCACCTCATGGACGAGCAAAGCGCGCGGCGGAGCAATTCGCGAACATGAGATGCATGGGCTATCTGCGTCCGTTTATCGCCGCGATGCTGGCGTCA
Organism: Acidobacteriota bacterium; assembly: GCA_013289695.1. Lineage (GTDB taxonomy): Bacteria > Acidobacteriota > Terriglobia > Acidiferrales > UBA7541 > Palsa-295. The sequence continues at coordinate 39,332 of JABCZK010000023.1, read as the reverse complement.
AGCCTCATCGCAGGCTGCGCCGTGGGCCCGAACTACCACAAACCCGACGTGCAGACTCCCGCCGTGTATCACGATCTCAGCGAAAATCCGCAAGCCGAGGCGCAGGCCGCTTCCTACGCGGATCTGCCGTGGTGGCAAGTTTTTACGGACCCCGTGCTGCAAGACCTGATCCGCACAGCGCTAAAACAGAATTATGATTTGCAAACGGCCACCGAACGCATCAGCGCCGCGCGCGGCCAATTGGCGGTTACGCGCTCCAGTCTTTTCCCGCAAGTGTCAGGCGACGGGAACTTCACGGGCGGCAAAGAGCAGAATTTTCAGTCAAAATCAAATTTCCTGGCGCTCACGGCAGACGCCGCCTTTCAAGTGGACTTATTCGGCGGGCTGCGGCGCGCCACCCAAGCCTCGCGCGCCCAGTTGCTCGCCACCGAGGCGGCGCGGCAAACCGTGGCACTCACCGTCGTCAGCGACGTAGCCAGCGATTATTTTGAGCTGCTGCAGCTTGACCTGGAATTGCAGATCTCCCGCGACACCGTGAAGACGCAGGAAGATTCCGTGAAGTTGACTTCGCTCCGGCTCGACCACGGCGTCGCCACCAAACTCGACGTGCTGCAAGCCCAGCAAGTGCTCGACACTGCCAACGCGTCGATTCCGGATCTTGAAAGGCAGATCGGCCAGGAGGAAGACGCCATCAGCACTCTCCTCGGCAATTATCCGCAAACCTTGCCGCGCGGACTGCCACTCGCGGATCAGCCGCTTCCTCCCGGCGTGCCGCCAGGACTGCCTTCCTCCTTGCTCGAGCGCCGGCCCGATATCCGCCAAGCCGAACAAATCCTGATTGCCCAGAATGCTGAAATTGGCGTGGCCAAGGCTCAGTTCTTTCCGCAAATTTCGCTGACGGGCGCGGGCGGCGGCGCATTCGGGCGCAGCAATCTTTTCTCGAGCCTGATGAGCTCGCAAACCAGCATCTGGTCGTACGGCGTTGCGGTAAGCCAGCCGATTTTCACCGGAGGCGCGCTGCGCGGGAACCTGCACGTCGCCGAAGCGCAACACGAGCAGGCGTTGACTGCATATAAGCAGGCGATCCAGTTCGCCTTCCGCGATGTCTCCGACGCGTTGATCGGATATCAGAAACTCCATGAAGTGCGCCTGCGCCAGGAGCAGACCGTCGCAGACTTGGCGGAGTCGGTGCGCCTCTCGGTCATGCGTTACAGAGGCGGCACGACCACTTATCTGGAAGTGCTGGACGGTCAACGGTCGCTCTTTGAAGCCGAAATCACGTTGGCCCAGGCGCGAGGCGCCGAATACCAAAGCTTAGTGCAACTCTACAAAGCACTCGGCGGCGGCTGGAAGTAACCGCACCGCTGTCGCTACGCGTCGGCTACTTTGAGAATGAGCTTTCCGGTATTCTCGCCCTTGAAGAGCTTCAGCAGCGATTCGGGGAATGTTTCGAGGCCCTCTACGATGTCCTCGCGCGATTTGAGTTTGCCGGCCGCCATCCACGCCGCCATCTCCCGTCCGGCCTCAGGGTAACGATCAGCGTAGTCAAATACGACCATTCCCTTCATGCTGGCACGATTCACGAGAAGAGAGAGATAGTTCGAGGGTCCTTTGATTGGTGTGGTGTTGCAGTATTGCGAAATTGCTCCGCAAATGACCACTCGTGCGCCGCGCGCAAGTTGCGCAAGCGCAGCGTCAAGGATGTCACCGCCCACGTTGTCGAAATAAACGTCAATGCCGTTCGGGCAATGCTGCCGTAGCGATTTGCGGAGATCCTCGGACTTGTAGTCAATCGCGGCGTCGAAGCCGAGCTCTTTCACAATGTAGCTGCACTTCTCGGCCCCGCCGGCGATGCCTACCACCTTGCAGCCTTTTATTTTGGCGATCTGTCCAACGACCGTCCCTACCGCACCAGCCGCGCCTGAGACAACCACGGTCTGGCCGGGCTTTGGCTGGCCGATATCCAGCAAACCAAAATACGCGGTCATTCCCGGCATGCCCAGCGTCCCGAGAAAAACGGGCAACGGAATCGCGCCCGCATTTATCTTCGTAATGCCGCTACTGTTCGAAATCGCGAATTCCTGAACGCCGAAAGATCCGTAAACGTAATCGCCGGCGGCAAACTTGGGATTTTTCGACTCCGTTACGCGCCCCAGACCTCCGGCCCTCATGACCGCTCCGATTTCTACCGGAGCAATATACGATTTCCCTTCGTTCATCCAGCCGCGCATAGCCGGGTCGAGCGAAATATACAGAATCTTTATGAGCAACTCACCCTGGCCGGGTTCGCGAACCGGCTCCTCCTTGTATGTCCAATCGGTTCGTTTGGGCATACCGATGGGCCGCGCGGCGAGCTCGAATTTGTGATTCAATTTGCTCATAGCAGATCCCTCTGGTCCTGCCGATCCGGGCAGAGCTGCAAGCTAACCGACTGCTGATAGTCGCTTACAGATGACGGTGACTAACGCGACGGGCATTGTATATAATCGCCGCCACGGTGCCAAGTGATGGGATTCACTGTGATGGGATTCACTGGGCTGGGAGGTCTAAATGGCCGGAGCACCCGCAAATGTACTGAACGTTCCGCGACCGCCGGTATTTGCCACCGCTGCCGAAGACCGTTTGCATCGCAAACGCATGCTGGCTGCTGCATTCCGTCTTTTTTCGCGTTTCGGATTCGATGAAGGAGTGGCGGGACACATCACCGCACGCGATCCGGAGCAACTCGACCACTTCTGGGTGAACCCATTCGGGATGCACTTCAGCCAAATTCGCGCGTCGGACCTGATTCTGGTGAATCATCGCGGCGAAGTCGTGGAAGGAAATTATCCGGTTAATGCAGCGGCCTTTGCCATCCACTCTCAGGTACACGCCGCACGTCCCGACGTGATCGCGGCGGCGCATGCGCATTCGATGTACGGGAAATCCTGGGCGTCGCTCGGGCGGCTGCTCGACCCTATAACGCAGGATGCCTGCGCGTTTTACGAGGACCATGGACTGTTTGCGGACTTCACCGGGGTGGTTTATGAAACGTCGGAGGGCGAGCGGATTGCCCAGGCTCTCGGACAACGCAAGGCTGCGATTCTGCGCAATCACGGATTGCTCACCGTCGGCCATTGCGTCGAGGAAGCCGCCTGGTGGTTCATCACCATGGACCGGAGTTGCCAGGCGCAGTTGCTCGCAGAGGCGGCGGGCGTGCCGGTAAAGATCGATCATGCCACCGCAGCTGCAACCAGGGAACAGGTGGGAAACCACCTCGCGGGATGGTTCCAGTTTCAGCCACTGCTCGCGCGTATTATCCAGGATGAGCCTAACCTGCTCGAATAGTTTTCTTGCTGCTGCAAGGATAAAAAATAGGCCCGCCACCGTCGTCGCTCAAAGCTACAACAGCGCGCTCGACGCGCGAACGACACAGACATGCCGATGCAATCACCGGAACAATTCGACGTACTAGACGTTCTAATCGTGGGCGCCGGAATATCCGGTATTGACGCTGCTTACCATTTGCAGACTACCCTCCCCAGAAAAACCTACGCGATTCTGGAGGCCCGCGACGCGATCGGCGGAACTTGGGATCTGTTTCGCTATCCAGGCGTCCGCTCCGATTCTGATATGTACACCTTGGGATTTCCTTTTCGGCCATGGCAGGCGGACGAGGCGATCGCAGGCGGACCTGCCATCTGGAATTATATCCGCGACACTGCGGCCCACTATGGCATTGATCGCCACATCAGGCTGGGACATCGGATGATTCGAGCTTCCTGGTCTTCAGCCGATGCGCGCTGGACGGTGGAGGCGCAGACGAGAGATGGACGCAAGGTTCGACTGTTCTGCCGCTTCCTTTATATGTGCAGTGGTTATTACAGCTACGAAAAAGGCTTCAGCCCGGAGTTTCCGGGCATGAATCGATTTCAAGGGCAGTTCGTGCACCCACAGGAGTGGCCCAAGACACTCGATTATACGGGCAAGCGAGTGGTGGTGATTGGAAGCGGTGCTACGGCGGTGACGCTGGTTCCGGCGCTCGCCAAGAGAGCCGCGCATGTGACGATGCTGCAGCGCTCGCCCAGCTATGTGGTTACGCGTCCGACCAAGGACGCAATGGTCATCTGGATGTATCGGCATTTGCCGAAAGGGATAGCCGCGAAAGTCGCAAAATGGAAGAACGTGCTGTATAGCGTCATAATGTTTTACCTCGCGCGCACGAAACCAGAACTGATCAAGGGCTTGATCATCAAGGGCATCACGCGGCAGGTTCATCCCGATTACGACGTCAAGCGGCACTTTACGCCGCGCTACAACCCATGGGATCAGCGTATATGCCTGGTGCCTGATGGCGATTTGTTTCAGGCGATCCGCTCCGGCCGGGTCGAGATCGTCACCGACACGATCTCGGAAGTTGTCGAGTCCGGCATCCGCTTAAACTCTGGTACGACATTGCCGGCGGATATCGTTGTTTCGGCAACAGGTCTGGTCGTGCAGTTGATGGGCGGAGCTGAAATTCTTGTCGATGGCGTGCCGGCCAAACTCAACGAGAAGCTGGTTTACAAAGGCGCAATGTTCAGCGGTATTCCGAATCTAGCGCTCGCCTTTGGCTATACGAATAATTCGTGGACGCTGCGCTGTGATGTCACGGCACGTTTTGTCTGCCGGCTGCTTAAATATATGGATCGCAAGGGATGGTCAGTATGTGTACCGAATCTTCCGGATGAATCTGTCAACCCCGAGCCTTTGCTCGATTTTAGCTCAGGCTACGTGCGCCGTGCCGACGGCGTGTTGCCCAGACAGGGACAGAGAGCGCCGTGGCGAGTACCCCAGAATTATGTGAAAGACCTGGCCTCCTTTACCTTTGGCTCGGTAAGCGACGGGACCATGAATTTTCTTCGAACGCCGGAGGCTGACAACCGCGGCCGCGTAACTAACATTCACTCCAGGGCTACCATCTGACTTCAGATTATGACGAGCGCAATGAACCTTGAGAACCGCACGGCGGTAATCACCGGAGCTGCAAGCGGCATCGGTCGTGCCATTGCCGTATCGCTCGCTCGCCGCGGCTGCAACCTTGCGCTCGCTGACGTGAACGAGGCGGGACTATCAGAAACGGCGCGTATGGCAGAATCCGCTCATAGCGATCCCACAAACCGCAGCGCCCGGCGGAGTGCGCTGCGCGTCAGCCAACATCACCTTGACGTTGCAGACCAACGTGCCGTGGCGGCGTTTCCCCAAGCTGTGATCGCCGCGCATCCCGAGGTGGACATCCTCGTAAACAACGCCGGCGTGGCCATCGGCGGCACGTTCGAAGCAGTCAGCGAGGAAGATTTCCAGTGGTTGTTCGAAATTAACTTCTGGGGCGTGGTGCGCATGACCCGAGCGTTTCTGCCTCTGTTGCGAAAAAGCGATGACGCACGCGTGGTGAACCTTTCGAGCATATACGGAATAATCTCGCCGCCCGCCGAGACGGCTTACTCGGCAAGCAAGTTCGCCGTGCGCGGATTTTCGAATTCACTACGGCACGAACTCGCGGATTCCAAAGTCGGGGTTACGGTAGTCCACCCGGGCGGCGTCGCAACAGCAATTGCAGATAACGCTCGAGTGCCCAAGGACATGCCTGCGGAAGAAATCGCCCGGCGCAGAGCCCTCGCAAAAAAAGCACTGACGATGCCACCGGCAGCCGCCGGCGAAATTATCGTGAAGGGCATCGAGCGCCGCTCGGCGCGCGTGCTAGTCGGCAACGACGCTAAGTTCCTGGCATTGCTCGAACGCCTGGCGCCGATTTCGTATTGGAAAATCTTCAGCCGATTCATTCCCAGGTCGTAGTTGCCGCCGTACTCCGCGCCTTTGCGGCGGCGGCACCAGCGATGAAAAATTATTGGGGTAGCCAGCTATGGGCGGGTAAAACGTCCTTACATCTTCTCAAGCGGTTTTACTCGAACTCCAGCATAACGATTTCCGGATTCGATCCCAGCCGCAGCGGCGGTCCCCAGGTCCCCGCTCCGCTCGAAGTGAAAACCTGCATCTTCCCGATTCGACTTAAGCCATACACAAACTGCCGGTAAATCCGGCGCGCCATCCAACTCCAGGGTACGAACTGGCCCAGGTGCGTATGCCCAGATAGTTGCAGGGAAACTCCGGCGGCCTCCGCGATCTCTGGATGGTCGGGTGCGTGCGTCAAGAGAATGCTCGCACGATCGTGATCCAATCGGATGCCGCGCAGCACCGACGCAAAGTGGGCACCGTCCGTCGCGCTCCGGTACGGCACGCCGGCAATCTGCAAACCGTCTGCTTCCACCTTCTCATTGCGTAGCACGCGGACCCCAGCCGCCGTGATCGCATCCAGGTATTTACTGTCGTCTCCAAACTGCTCGTGATTTCCCGCGACGAAATACACCCCTTGTGGCGCCGTAAGCGCGCTTAATGGCTCCGCTGCTCGCCGCGCGTCGATGGCCGTTCCATCATACAAATCTCCAGTGATGAAAATCGCGTCCGGCTCTTCCTTCAGAATCTTCGCGACCATGCGCCGCAAGAAGCTTCCATTTCGAACATGCCCGAGGTGCACATCACTGATGAGCGCCGCTCTTCTCCCCAGCCACGCCGTCGGCAGGTTTGCCAGCCGCACCGTCGTTCGCGTGATCCGCGTCCAACTCGCGTTGACCACACCGAAGAGTCCGGTCACGGCAGCAGCGGCGAACAGTAATTCCACAATCCGATGGAAGTTCACGTCCAGCCCCGCCAATCGCGCAACTCCCAGAACAATCCAGGAGAACACGGCGGCGAAAAACAGGAACGTCAGCATGCCCACCCAAACCGCAGCTGCCCGGTAAAACGCGCGCAGCGGCGCGTTGGTGTAGCGATATGCGAGTAGCGAGGCGGCCACAAAGCTCACTGACAAAAGGCCCAGCGCCAGTTCGATCCAGAACGTCCCGGGCATATCGCCCCCTGCGGGCGAAAACGTCCACGTCTGATAGAGGAAAAGATGTATCAAACATAGAAAGGACTGAATCACCGCAATGAAAGTAATTAAGCGTTTTCGTCTCATTCGATTCCTCAAGCCGCGATTCCTATTATCCCATACAGTCGATTTCTTGCGCCTAAACCGTCCTGACGATCTGAGGTTCTTCTCGTCCCTGATTGGCCAGATGGGCGAGAAGTTCGTAGGAGCGTAGCCGGTCCTCGAAATTGTACGTGTTCGATACCACGATCAATTCATCCGCCTGCGTCCCCTCAAGAAACGCATTCAGCCGCGCGGCGACCTGATCGGGTGCGCCGAATATCGCCGCTCCAAATTTTGCGGCTACCATCTGCCGCTCTTCCGGCGTCCACTCGAGGCTTCTTGTAGGAGGAGGCAGCGGCCCGGGCACACCGCGGATCAAGTTCAGAAACATTTGGATTGGGGTCGTAGCTAGAAACTGAGCTTGCTCGTCTGAGTCTGCCAGAAGGATCGGGATTCCCACCATCACGTAGGGCCGGTCAAGAACGTGGGAGGGACGAAACGACGAGCGATAGATGTGCAGGGCCGGCAACAGAGGGCCCGGTTGAAAATGAGCGGCGAACGCAAACGGCAAACCGAGTTTTCCGGCCAGTCGCGCGCTGAAGTCACTCGAGCCCAGGAGCCATATGGGAACGTTCGTGCGTTCCCCCGGATAAGCGTGCACGCGCCGCGAAGGTTGTGGCTCGCCAAAATAGCCGCGTAACTCCTCCAGCAGCGCTGGGAAATTCTCGCCCGCGTCGGGCACGGAACCGCGCAGCGCTCGCGCCGCACCCGAATCGCCTCCGGGGGCGCGACCGAGGCCCAAGTCGATCCGGCCGGGAAAGAGCGATTCGAGCGTGCCAAACTGCTCTGCAATTGCCAGCGGCGCGTGATTCGGAAGCATGATGCCCCCAGAGCCCACCCGGATCGTCGAGGTCGCATTCGCGATGTAACTGATCAAAACCGACGTCGCCGAACATGCGACTCCCGAAATATTGTGATGTTCCGCAAGCCAGAATCGCTTGTAGCCCAGGGATTCCGCACGCTGAGCCAGCGCGCGAGCGTTATGGAAAGCTTCCTCAGCCGTGCCTCCCTGTCGTACGTGCGCCAAGTCGAGAATCGAAAGCGGAGTATCGGCGAGACGCGAGCGATCTGGCATAGATTCCTCATTCCCCGCACGGAAGCGAGACGGGCATCAAACGGCTACACTAATTGGATGCTTGAATCCTCTAACCGATGCGGCCGTGGGGTACATGCAGAGAAACGGCTCGCCCGAGGCGCAATTGCAAAACATTTCTGTCGGGGGAGGTCGCATCGGGGTCACGCTTCCAGGCGCTTCGCCAGAAGTCGGCAGCACGGCGTAAAAATCGAAGCCTTGCAGAAATCGCAAATATCGACCCTCGCCGCGTCAAACGCCGGTCCACGCGCTGATGAACTTGCCGAACGAATCACATGGGTAGGTGTTGCGCGACGCACTCGCAGAAGTTGCCCGTGACGCAACGATGCCCAGTCCGTCCTGCGAATAGTGGCTCGTTGTGCCAGAACAGAGCTCAGCCAACGGCACGTCGATGTTTCGTGTTAACACCTAGGGATTTCATTCGCGACTCGCCATCACTGGCGCCTCGCGCGCTGTGGTCAGCCCGCCAGGCCACCAGTTCCAATCGCCTGCAATACGAAGGAGCGCCGGACCGATCACAATACGAACCAGCGTCGCGTCAATCAACACGGCGATCGCCAGGGTAAATCCGATCATCTTGACCACCAGGAAATCTCCGAAGGTGAATGCCGCAAATACCACGATCATGATCGCGGCGGCGCTCGTAATCAGGCCTGCGGTTCTCGCCAGACCCTCCGGGATCGCATCCATTTCACTGAGCCCGCTCCTTCTGGCTTCCAGAACGCGTGCGACCAAAAATACCTCGTAATCCATGCTTAATCCGAAGACGATCGCAAACGCGACGATCGGTACTAGGGGAAACACGCTACCGGTTCCCCCGGGAACTCCCAGGAACTTGCTTCCGTGTCCATCCTGGATAACGACAACCAATGCTCCGAAGGCCGCTGCCACCGAGAACAGGTTCAGTGCGATCGCCTTCACGGCGGCGAAGATCGAGCGGAACCCGCAGAGCAAAGCAAACAGCGTCCCCCCCACCACCAACCACATTACGGAGGGAAAGCGGTTTCTGATAATCGTTTCATAATCGGCATTGAGTGCCGGGATGCCCCCGACGAGAAGGGTTGCGTCAGGCACGCCGGTGAGAGCCGGCGCGCCGGTCTTGCGCAACTCCCGCACCCAGTTGACCTGCTCGCGCAGGGAGACTGAGCTCGCGGGTAACACCTCAAGCAGCGCCGCTCGTCCGTCACTACTCAGGAACGTTCGACGCGTCTCCCGCGAAAGATCAGTGAGGGAAGATCGCTTACCCTCCGCGAGCGTAGTGATAGAAATCACGCGGTCACAGCGAGGGTCGCTCGCGAGGCGCTGGGAGAGAAGATCCAGCGCATCCCACCCTGCGTCGGTTTGCGCGATGGAATCCGTTGGAAGTTCGACAATGACGCGCAACGCTTCAACAACGCCGCCCCGATCCATCCGTTCAAGCGTGTGCAGCGCGTGGACTGATTCCGCCGCCTGCGGAAGCCAATCCCCTCGGGGCAGACTGGTATCCAGTCGTCTGACCTGCCACGCCAGCAGAAGCAAAGGAGTACCAGCCAAAAACAGGGCAAGCCAGGGATGCGCGACGATCGCCTTTCCCCATTGACGCCAGCGATTTCCCGTACGTGCGGCGTGCTGCGCATCCAATTTTGCGGTAAAGGGCATTCGGCCAAGATCAATCCGCGCACCGAGCAATACCAGCGCGGCCGGAACGAGGGTATTTGTAAGCAACACGCTCATTCCCGTCACCAGGAATCCCGCGACACCGATGGAACGGATTTCGCTGATCGGAACCGTCAACAGGGCTAGAAATCCGATGGCTACCGTTGACGCTGAAATCAAAAGCGTGCGGCCTGCCTGGCGTGCCGCGATCAACCCGGCCGCGGGTCCGTCGTTCCCGGCGGCAATCGCTTCCCGGAAGCGGCTGATCATCAGGAGCGCGTAGTCGATTCCCAGGCCCAGGCCAAGCATGGTGGCCAAATTCTGAACCAGAATGGACAAGTGCCAGCGCTGAGCCAGGAATCCGGTAATCGCCAGAGTGGTCGCAATGGCGAGCTGGCCAACCGCCAATGGAATCAGGGCGGCCATCAGGCTGCCAAACGCCACCAGCAGAAGCACCAGGGTCCCAGGGATCACCAGGCTTTCACCGCGATGCACGTCGGCGGCACTCGCTTTCCGAATATCGAAATTCAGTGGAATCTCGCCTGTGAGCTCGAGCTTCACCGCCGGATAACGGCCGCGCAGTTGATTTTCAAGCGTGCTTGCCAGCTGGTGAATCTCTGGAACAAGCGACTCGACTGGACCGCCGGTCGAAGTGAGTCCCACGAGGACAAACGTTCCCCCTTTCCGGCCCAGAAAAATCGGATCGCGCAACTCGAGGTAAGACACGACGCCTGAAACGCCGGGCTGCTCTTTCAGTGCTGCCACGATGGTTCCTAACCCTTGGCCGCCTTCGTCAGAATTAGCAGGTGGCAGTCCTTCGATCACCAGGACAACGCGGTCCACGAACGGCGAGTGAAAACGAGTAGTCAGCTCGTCTCGGACAATTTCAGCCTGGCTTCCTTCGACACGCGTTGCGGTTTCCAGGCGCCGCTCCGCGTGAAAAGAGAAGGGAAGAAGTGCGATGGTTGCTGCGAGGACGATTCCCGACACCCAAAAACGGCGCGCGTGCATATCCATCATGATGGCATATCTCACAAAATCGTCGTCAGCAAAACTCTACGGTGACGCCTAAAAACCACACGGGCGAAAGAGGTGGTCCCTCCGCAACCGGTTCCTACGTTTGCGTTCAGTTTCGCGAGTTTACATCTGCGCAACACTCACTTACGGAGGTACCTGAATCTGTTAGACTTTGCCCCATCAATTCAGGAGGAACAATTCGCACCTTACTTTTGCTCGGAATGCTCGCTGCCATGCAAACGGGAGTGGCAGACCCGCGCATTGGCACCTGGACGCTCATCTCTGCGCAATCCAGCCTGGATCCTCCGAACCGCCTCGCCATTACACCTGTGCATGACGGCTCTCATGTGGTGATGTCCGGCGAAACCCATCTTGATTTCACTGCAAATTCGAACGGGCACCAATCGCCCGCACCGGGCAATCTGTCGTTCAATCAAATCGAACTGCGTAGGATCGATAAGCGGCAGGCGGAGGTCAAGGAGAAGAAGGATGGAGCTGTGGTGGCGACGGTTCGCGAAAAACTTTCGAATGATGGGAACGAGCTGACGGCCACGACTGCGAGCGCGGGTCACCCCGATAAGATCACGGTGTGGACGCGAAGCGGAGGTAAGAAAGTCGCGAATGACCTCTTCGCAGGCGAATGGACGCAAGATTTCAGCAAAACTCGTTTGCGGCAAGGTTTGGTGGTCAAAATTGAGGCGGACGGAAGCGGTGGGATCCGTTTTCTGAGCGACTTCAGCTATACGGCGCGTTTTGACGGAAAGCCGTACGATCTAAAGAACTCGCGCAATGACACCGTGACGCTTGAACTCGTCGATCCTCATACGGTGGATGCGAGCTACCAGCGGGACAATCAAGTCACGCAAAAAGATAGGTGGGTGGTTTCCGCCGATGGGCAGCTGATGACGCTATCCACCACCGGCACGCTGGAAACGGGCCAGCGAGTGACCGAGAAGCTGGTGTTTAAGAAGCAGTAGCAGATATCGCGTCCGTCCAGTCCACGAGCCCTCCGCTCGGTGACACCGCGTCCACTTCACGAGCCGCCACCGAAATGATCCCCTTGCGATGCATGAATTTCAGAATGCCGTTGACCGTATCTTCCAGAGACGGATCAGCTTTGCCCCACACGGAGGCATCGCGGGCTTTTTGATACGAAGAGCTGTCATAGCGTTTGAACTCCATCGCGGAGATGTTGTCGACAGAGCCCACCAAAAAATCCAGCAGCGGGAAGAGCAGATCTTCCTTCCGGCATCTCCGGATCAGCTCGGGAACGAAGTCGGGAAGCCTGAATGTTTCGAATTGCCGGCCGGTCGCTTTGGTAATAAGCCCGGTAATATCCATCATGTTCGAATAATCGTCCCGCGTGACATGGTAAGTCTTATTCGCCGTACCGCGAGTGGTAGAGATCGCAACGATGTTGTTCGCCACAATGTCCGCCGGAACAAAGCTGACCTGGTTGAGAGTATCAACGCCAATGCCGTGATTCACCATAAACGCAACCAAGCGAACAGCGATATCGAAGTTGTTACCTCCGCCCGTGACGGACGGACTCACCAGCGCAGGCCGGAAAATCCGCGCGGAAAGTCCCCGATTGCGGGCGTCGACAACCACCTGTTCGGCTACCCATTTCGATTGGCTGTACCCAAAATCGAGCAGCTCCATATTCTCGTTGAGGTCGGTCTCATTCAGGACCGATTTGACCGCCCAGCCGAACACGAAGGTAGTGGAGACATAATTGAATTCTTTGGGCTTGCCCTCGAACGCCAGTCTTACGACCTCATTGGTTCCCAGCACGTTCGCATCACGCATCAGGTCGTAGTTGAACAGGTAGTTGACGGTGGCGCCGTTGTGGAAGACCGTGTCAATTTCACTCGCGAGGAAATTCCACTCGTCCTGCGTCAGGCCCAGCTTTGGCTGGCCCAGATCCCCGCAGACGGGGATCACCCGAGCTTCGAACATCTTCATCAGGTCTAATCCGCAGGGTCCCATCGACTCCATCGCGTCTCTCAGTCTTTGCTTGCCTTGCTTTTCGTTGGAGGCCCTGACGAGGACATGGATCTTCGCCCGGGTCTGTTCCAGCAAGCTTTTCATGAGGAATGGTCCTATGAAGCCGGTCCCACCCGTGAGCAGCACCTGATTCAGCACCGGTGTCTCCGGCATCGCTATAGGCGCGGGAGGTTCGAAGATGAGCTTCCTGTCGTTGATCATCATCTGTTTCTCAGCGGCGCGTTGTTCTTCACGGAACGCCGCAAGGGAATGACGCAGATGAACCAGCGCCTCTTCGGGAGCGCGCTTCAACTTTTCGGCTAGTCCAAACAGCTCGGCTACGGCGACGCGCTGAATAACGCCAATGTCTACCTGCCGCGCCAGCAGTTCGGCGCCTTTATCTTTCAAGAGTTCCTTGAGCTCATGCATGAACACAACAAGATCCAGGGAATCCAGGCCGGCTTCGACGAGGTTGTAGGATTCCCGACCTGTCAGGTTGTATCTGGCTTTCAATTCCGCGAAAGAGGAATGCATGTCGGAATCGCACGCGGAGTTCCCGGTGTCCTTCTCCCGCGAAAAGTCGGAAAGTACCTTGAACCGACCTTCCAGCCACATTTGCTTGGTCTTGTGTCGCATCAGCTTCCCCGAACTTGTTCTGGGGATGGCACGAGGCGCAATGAAGGAAATCACAGCCACTTCCACGTTGAGATAATTTCGGACCGCGGCGGCGATCTTTCGCGCGTCGGGAAGCGCTTTAGGATTTTTGACTTCAGCGACGATTGCCAGCGCAGGTTCGCTGTCTTCCTGGATCTGGAAGGCGGCGACGCAGTTGTGCCGGATCAGACCAGACGATTTCTCCACGACGTTCTCAATGTCGTGCGGGTAATAGTTTTGCCCACGGAGAATGATCATGTCCTTGATGCGGCCGCAGACGTAGAGTTCGCCGCCGTGGAAGAATCCGATGTCGCCGGTCCGAAGGTAGCCGTCGTCATAGGGAGTATCGTCCACCAGCCGCGCACGGAACTGCTTCAGGGTTAATTCGGGATTATTCCAGTAACCTCGGCACTTGCCGCTTCCGGCGACCCAAATTTCGCCCGTGCGCTCTGGCTTAAGAGCGAAGTGCCCTTCCGGATCCACGATCTTGACGTCGAGACCCGGGAGCGGCGTTCCACAACTGACAATCTGAGTAGCCCCGTCGATTTCAGAGACCTGCGTGGTCATGCGGGCCGCTCCCAGAGAGAGGGCACGTTTGTTCACGGAAACGATGTTGCGACCGCCCAATGAGACCGCCAGAGTGTTCTCCGCCAGCCCGTAGGCGACGTAGAAACTCTCGGCCTTCAGTCCATAGGATTGAAACGATTCCAGAAACCGTCTGAAGGTATCCGGCTTTACCGGTTCCGCGGCGCACATCAAAACACGAAGCGAACTCAGATCACAAGCCTCCAGGCTTTCCTTGGATAGTCTCCCGGCGCGCAGGCAGTAGTCGTAGGCGAAATTGGGCGCAGCCGTCGCGGTGGCGCGGTAGGCCGTCATTGCGTCGAACCATAGGATCGGCCGCTGGATGAAGTCCGTGGGAGAGAAACCGTAGGTCGTGCCACCTTTCAGTGCTGGATATAGGTAGCACCCGATCAGTCCCATATCGTGATACTGCGGAAGCCAGGAAACGACGACCGGCGAGGAGTGGTCGATCACCAGCGGACACGTATCCAGAATGTTTTCGTGCGTGACAATCACGCCCTTGGGCTCCATCGTCGAACCCGAGGTGTACTGCAGAAACAGGATCTTCGAATGCTCGGCAGCTGGTCGATCCGCAATCGCATCCACGAAATCTTCCGTGGCGATCCACGGCAGACCGGAAATGTAATCGACGTCAATACCGCACGCGGAAACTCCACTTCGGGCGAGATTCGTCTTGAGGGATGCCTGGTAGTCTCTGCTGGTTAAGATCGCAGCCGCCTGGCAATCCTTTGCGATGTGCACCATCTTGTACAGCGCGCTCTGGAATCCGCGCGAACTGGGAGGATACACCGGCACCGGGATCAACCCGGCGCGCACGCAGCCGAAGAATGCGCAGATCATTTCGAGCCCCGGGGGGTATGCGAGGAGTAGCCGGTCGCCCGCAGCAAAACGACCCTCTTTCCACAAGTATCCGGCGATCGCCTCCACTCGGTGGAGGAACGACGCGTAGGTGTAGCTTTCGGTCGGATCGCCGTTTACATCTAGGTACGAATACAGGAGTTTGTCCGGATGCTCATCTGCCAGCCTATCCAGGTGGCCTAAAATTGACGCCGTCATCAATCAGCGATCCTCCAATCTTGAATAGAACGCAAGCCAGCAAACGAAGCTTCTCTCCCCAGCATGCGAGTTGATCCGCGATTGAGTTTGAAACTGCAGACCTGAAATGTAGGCGGACGGTGAGAATGTTCGCTCGATTTTTTCTCAGCATAAGCGTCGCTCGACGCTCTGGGGAATGGATGCTGTCCTTTTTGGCGCACAAGGGCGCGAATGGGAATTGCGCTGCTCCGCCGACCTTCTATGGTCCCTTGCAGGAAGCCCGGTTCATTATGGTTCATCGACCGTTATATGTTAACAAAGCGTTATGGACAATGCCATGCATCGTCGCTTCCATTGTTCACACGCTGTAAACAGGCATCATCCGCTCCGAATGTCCTTGATTGTCTTTATGGGCCCGCATTAAAATTGTGCTGCGAGGCTGTCGGCACGGCACCAATTTCGCTGAGGGTCAGCGCCCCGAATGCGGCGTAGGGAACGCGTCGGGCCCAATTAGCATGACCGCGGAGGCGCCGGTGACGTTCGAATCCGAACTGTTGATCGCTCAAGAGCCGGAGACTCCGGATCTTGTACCATCGGAATCCTCAGCGGCCGCAATTACCGAGCCCGTCGGTGCGTCTTCCTTTCCGAGAGTCTTACGTCGCCGGCTCGATAGATTTTTTGCCGACCAGAACATCACCCACAAAGCGGACCGTACCATGTGGATCAAGATCGCTGCGGGTCTGGCAGTCCTCGTGGGCGCCTGGATTGCTCTTTATGCCTTGCGGCCCGATTCATGGAAGTTTGTTGCCCTCTACCTTTTAGGCGGCCTCGCGCAGACATTCCTGTTGCTGAACATTGCTCATGACAGCAACCACAACGCCATCTCGTCCCGGCCGCGCGTCAACAAGACCCTGAACTATGTCTTCGATTTGTGCGGAATCAGCTCGTACATGTGGCGCATTCTTCATCATCGCGGCCATCACTCCTGCATCAATCTCCACGGCGAAGATGACGCGCTTTCCGGACGCGGCATTTTTCGCTTTACGCCCCATGAATCGCGTGCGCCATGGCACCGCTTCCAGCACATCTACGCGCTATTCGTATATGCGATGTTTTCTCTCGACTATGTGTTATTCAGGGACTTCGCGAGCTTTTTCTTCCCGTCCCACGATTATCTAAAACGCGCCAATCATCCTCTGCGCGAGTACGCCGCTCTGTTTGCCGGTAAGGCCTTCTACCTCACTTACATGCTTGTCTTGCCGGTGCTGGTGCTGGGGAAATCACCTCTGCTGGTCGCCGGCGCCTTCCTCCTGGTCCATTTGTTCGTCGGCTTAGCCGTAACGCTTGTGTTCCAGACGACGCACACCATCGACAGCACCTACTTTCCCACGGACCGGGGTGAGTTTGACAACGGCGTGTATCACATCTTCGCGACGACGGCCGATTATGCGACCGAAAACCCGCTCGTCGGTTGGCTCGCGGGCGGGCTTAACCATCACATCGTCCACCATCTGTGCCCTTTCGTGTGCCACACCCACTACGCTCCGCTGACCAGGATAGTGAAGCAGACCGCCGAAGAGTTTGGCGTCCCGTATCGGCAGCACCCCACCATGACCCAGGCAATCCGGCACCATTTGATACTCTTGAAACAACTGGGGAACGCAAACTGATTCTGAGCACTTTATCTCTACTTATGGTCTCGTTTTCGCTTCCTACAAATGACATGAATTTACTTGTAGTTCGAGGCCAGTATCAGGACGGCTGGGCATGACCTCATCCGCTTCTATCCCCGCTGTTTCCCGATTTCGCTGCTTTGCCGATTCTCGCGCCATGTTCCGCAATCCCGTCGAGGTTTTGTCCCGCTACCACGAAATCTTTGGCGACACCTTCCGGCTTTATCTGGGTGGTCTCAAAGAGGCGATCGTCACGATCGATCCCGCTGTCATTCAGCACGTGTTAAAGACCAATGCGGATAACTACCAAAAATCCCATATTCAAGTTAAGCGCATGGGCCACTTCCTGGGCAAAGGTCTTCTCACCACGGAAGGAGAAGCCTGGCGCACGCAGCGGCGTCTCATCCAGAAAGGCTTCGATCGAGCGCAACTCGATGCGCTGTCCTCCATCATGCAGGACTCCCTCGCCGACTCGCTGCGGGATTTCGACAGTCAGGCCCGTCGCGGCCCCGTGGATATCTACCCCCAGCTGATGAAAATCACTTTCGCCATGGTCGCCCGATCGCTATTTGGCGCACGCTTGAAGGACGAAGACATCGATCTTGTCAGCCATACCATCTGCACCGTCCAGGAATTCATTGTTCGGCAAACCCTTCAGCCCTATCTGAATCCCTGGTTCGCCGTCTCGGGAGAACTGCGCAGGCACGATGACATGCGAACGCGCGCGGACGCCGTTCTGCTGGAATACATCAAGAAGCGCCGCAACGAACCGCCCGGCAACGATCTGCTGCAGACTTTGATGGATGCTCGTTACAGCGATGGCCAAGGCATGAGCGATTCACTCATCCTGAGTGAGAGCATGCAACTGCTGGTCGCTGGCCATGAAACATCGTCCAATGCGCTATCGTGGCTTTTTTATCTTCTGAGCTCGCGTCCGGATTGTCTCGAGAGGGTACGGCAGGAATTCGATTCCGTGCTAGGCGAAGCGCCTCTGAACTACAGCGACGTCCCCAAATTCGAATTTACGACTCAGGTCATTTGCGAGGGGCTCCGGCTGTACCCGCCGTTCTGGATGATCGACCGCATGGCTGTCGCCGACGACCGCGTAGGCGACCTCGCCATCCCCAGCGGCTCGACGGTCATTGTGTATGTGTACGGCGCGCACCATGCTCCGCGCTACTGGCAGAATCCGGAAAGTTTCGATACGGAGCGTTTCACCAAAGCGAACGACAAGCTGCGCACGCCCTTCACCTTCCTTCCCTTCGGCGGCGGACCCCGAGGCTGCATCGGTGGAAATTACGCGATGCTGCAGATCCTCATGATTTTGAGCGATCTCGTCAGAAAATACGATTTTCAGCTGGCTCCGGGCCAAACGATCGAAGCTCGCCCGATGGTCATTCTGCGGCCGAAGCACGGAATCCGCATGACGTTCACCAATACCATCGCGCCGGCCCGTTGCATCGCATAAGACGCGATCCGGTCGGGAACGAACTTGAGCTGTAATGCTTGAATCATTGAGACAGCATGCGTTGGAATTACGTGCCCGAGTTTTTGTACCAAGCCTAGCCGTGCACCGTACCGCTGATAATCTTAATAGCGTCCCACTTGGCATTTCCTTTGATGTCGGCATATCGTTTACCCAGCCAGCCTTTCGCCATGCAGACGCCCTCGCTGTCTGTCAAAGTCGGAAAAATTCGCCCGAGCGCGTGCTCTCTTTGGGCAATCAGGGTGTCTAATTTGATTGGTCCATCGTGGTAAGATTCGCAGGAGACCCCGTAGCTCAATTGGAACAGAGCGATAGCCTTCTAAGCTATAGGTTGTCGGTTCGATCCCGACCGGGGTCGCCATCACTTCGTTTGCCTGTCGCGAATGGCTAAATTCGCCCCCACCACGCAGTTGTTTAGCAGCGTGAAGGAACTGGTGGAGAGAATCGAGCACTACGTCCAGTATTCCAACTGCAAAGCCCAGCCGTTCGTCTCGTCAGCCGCGCCGGACTCGATCTTCGCCAAAATCGAACGACTATGTGAACGTGTTTCCGCGGCAGCACATTAGAAGCAGCGAGATAGAGAAGCGGGGAAACAGGAAACCGGAAGCAGGCAACTGAGTTCCGCGTGCCAGACAGCAGCGCAAACTCCTGCGCCGCGCTATAAAAAAAAGCGGAACCGCAACGCCCCGACAGCGCGCGCAGTCCCGCATCCTGATCTTCCGCAGAGAAAAAACCTCAGCGTTTCTTGCGCTTCGCGGCTTTCTTGGCCTTCTTCTTCGCGGCTTTTTTCTTGGGCTTGGCTTTTTTCTTCGCGGCAGCCTTCTTCTTCGGCGTGCTCTTCTTCGCCGCCTTTTTTTTCGGCGCCTTAGCCTTGGGAGCAGCCGCCGGCGACACCTCCGCGTCCGGCTCCTCCTCGATAATGATTTCTTCCACTTCCTCTACCACGTCTCCGTGAGGGAGTTCCGCGCCTTCTTCCCCCTCTTCCTCTTCGTACCGGGGTAGCTCGTCATCTTCCTCATCATGCTGTTTGGCGTGAAACATCGATCCCTCCCTGGGTATCGGACTCAACAAGAACCGTATTAGGCCCTGCGCGCTTATAATCGGAGTGCCGGAAGTTTGTCAAGATGCAAGACCTCGAAAACCTCGGGCAGCAAAGAATATTTGAGGAAACCGCCACAAGGGGATGGTAACAAAAAGTTACAACAACATGTAAACCATGCAGAATTAGCAGTTTAAAGCCACTTCAGGGTACAGCCGCTTTCAACGCCGAATCGTCAAGACGTCCCCGGCCTGCAAAGGCCGCTCGCCCAGAAATGAGTTCGCCTGGCGAATGCTCTCGACGCTGGTCTTGTAAGCATGCGCGATCGAATACAGCGTTTCCCCCTGTTTCACATGATGCTCCACAGTTGCGGGATTGTCGCCAGCACTGGTCGCTGCCGCCGAAACCTTGCGCACCTGGACCGCTGCATTCCCGTTCGCAGCAGGATGCACAGCAGACTTCGCAGCGGCGGAGGAGTGCGAAGAATCATCAGCTGAACCCCCAGCATAAATCTTCAATCGCGAGCCGCGCGGCACGCTAGCCCCGTGAATATTATTCCAGCGTTTCAATTGCGAGACGCTCACATCAAAACGTTCCGCGATTCCTTCCAGCGTGTCGCCGCGCACCACGCGATAATGCACCAGGCGCACCGCCGGTGGCGCAGCCGGCACGTTCAACATGAATCCCGCCGGCACCACCGCGTGCGCTTCCAAATGATTCGCGGACTCGATCGCCGGCACGGTCACGCGATAACGCCGCGCAATGTCGGAAAGCGTTTCGCCCTGCTCCACCGTGTGCAAACGCCAGCTCGTCCACTTGTCCGCCGGAACCTGGTTGATCACGTTGAGCAGTTTTTCGCCGTATCCCGCAGGCAGCCTCAATTCGAAGTTCGGATCATTGGGCGTGACGCTGCGCAGCATCTCCGGATTCAACTCCCGCAAATCGTCCAAGTCCGCACCCGTCGCATCCGCCACCAAACGCAAATCAATCGCATGAGCCGGATGGATCACATCCACGGGCGCCGGCTTTTCCGGCTCCACCTGCACGCCATAAAGCGACGGGTCCTTCGCCACCAAAGCCAGCGCAATAATAATGGGCACGTAATTCTGCGTCTGTTTCGGCAGCGCGTGACGCTTTTGCAATTCCCAGAAATCCGCGTAACCGGTGCGCTCGACAGCCTTCACCACGTTCATCGGCCCGGAGTTGTATGCCGCCATCACCAGATACCAGTCGCCGAACATATCGTACAAATCGCGCATGTGTCGCGCCGCCGCGCGCGTGGCCTTTTCCGGATCGCTGCGCTCATCCACATAATAGGTGCGATCCAGATCGTATTCCTCGCCGCGGAACGGCATGAACTGCCACAATCCGCGCGCCCCTGCGCGCGATACCGCCGTCGGCTGAAATGCCGATTCCGCCTGCGCCAGGTACATCAAATCCTGCGGCACGCCTTCTTCTTTCAGCACGCGCCGGATCATATCGTTGTAACGTCCGGAGCGGTCCAATCCGTGCTCCACCGTCGCGCGGCCCCGCGTGGTCGTAAAGTAACTCAAATATTGCAGCACCGAATCGTTCACCGTCAGCGGCAGATCGTGGGGCACGCGCATCAATTCTTTTTCCGCCTGCGCCGCGAGCCGCGGATCCCCCGGCGGCAAAGTCATGTCCGCCAGCGCGTCAATCGGCGCGGGCGTCCCGGTGTCCGCTTCTTCCTCGGCGGCGTCTTGCTGCGCGCTGCGCTCGTAGGAATGCAGCGTCTCTCCGATCTGGTCAAAAAGATCCGAAAGCCGCGGATCGGAATCCACTTGAAAGCCGCTCGCCAGCATCAAATCCACCGCGCGATCGTAATCCGCATGCGCCTTGTCGAAATCGCCGGATTTGTATTCTTTCTGCGCGGTGTTGAAGATCACCTGCACTTTGTCAATCAGCAAGTCCATGCGGGGGCGAGTGTCGTACAAGGAAGCGAGCGATACGGTGTGCTCCGGAAAAGGCAGCGATTCGTGAACGAACGCAGGGCTCGGAGCTGGAGTCGCAGCCGGCGGCCGCGCCTTCACTTGCTTGCTGGATACGGTGTCGTCGCAGCCCGCGAGCGCGAGAATTCCCACCGCGGCAATTCCCGCCCAGCCCAACCAGCGCACTCGGCTCGTCGAGCCAATGACCCTGAGCTTCATGGTCTTCGTCCGTCCTTGCGACGCGCGATACCTCTCCGCAGGATTCTACGAAGCAACTTCGGGTCCGTAGCAGGCTTCATCCAACGCGGCGCCGCGTCGTTCACCCCCTTTCAGGGGTAACGGGAATCTTACGAACTACCAACGCCCCGGTCAATGGCCTTGCCGTACCAGCCATTGTCATACTCGGGACATCGCCCATCCACCCCGCCCTTCCGTCGCCTGCGATCCCCACCTGAAACTCATCGGCAAAAAATCAACTTCCTGTCACCTCCTCCACTCTATCGCCTTTCCCAGCACATTCCAATTTGCGTATTCCATTTTTCCGAACACTAGTAGCCTTGCCCGTAACCCGTCCCACAGCTCATAGAAAGCCCGTTACATTCTCCCATCGCTCCCACTCTATATTGTTTGTAATCATATATTTAATAACGTTACAAGCCTTTGACACGCTCTGGCTATCCAGCTGCAATCGCCACTTCATTCATCGCATGTTGAGGCAATCGCGCTGTCCGCGAGCATGCCCGACAGCGGGAGGGGGATCGGCATGAATGTTGGTCGCCGTCTGTTTGAGGTCATTGGCACTTTCTTCATCGTTTTGGGAATTCTCGCTGCGTCGTCGCTGTTGCAAGCTCAGGCCTCGGCTTCCATTAACGGCACTGTCACAGACGTTTCCGGTGCCGTGGTCCCCGACGCTGAAATCAGCGTTTCGAACGAGGCGACGAATGCGACGCGCGCCACTCGGACCGACACGACCGGCACCTACTCAGTTACCAGCCTTGTGCCCGGAATCTACGACATCACCGTTGCGAAAGCCGGTCTCAAGACCATCAAATTTGCAGCTGTGACGCTCACCGTGGACCAAGCTCTGACCCTCGACGCCAAATTGGAAGTCAGCGGCACGTCGGTAACCGTGACAGTCGAGGGCACCGACATCGCCCCCATCGACACCACGGATTCTCAGGTCAGCAACGTCGTGGACGAGAAACAAATTGCGGCGCTTCCTTTGATCCTTCGCGATCCCTATCAGCTCGTTCTCCTCACGCCGGGAACCACCTACACCAATACTGGATCCGGCGGCTTCTCCGTTAACGGTGGCCGCGATCGCAACAACAACTTCATGCTCGACGGAACGAACAATAACGACCCTGGCGTCCCTGGCAGCGGACTTCTCACCTTGAACCCCGACGCCACCGAGGAATTTCGCGTTATCTCCAACAGCTATCTTCCTGAGTTTGGCCGCGACTCCAGTGCCGTGGTCGATATCATTTCCCGCAGCGGAACCAATGAGTTTCACGGCGATGTGTACTACTTCGGCCGCTGGAACGCTCTGGGCGCCAGGGACTTCTTTAACGGTCCCGACACCGGCAGGCAAAGCCCCTACGTGCGCAATACCTTCGGCGCTTCCATCGGCGGTCCCGTGGTCAAGAACAAGGTATTTTTCTTTTTCAATTACGAAGGCAACCGCTTCGCCACAGCCACCACGGCGGTCGCCACCGTCCCGGACGCAGCGTTCAAAACTGGAATTTTTACCTACACCGATCCAAAAGCGGGTCCCGTCAATATCAATGTCAGCACGCCAGGTTCGGCGAATAACGCCTTTAAACTTGCCTTGGACCCGCAAACTCAGAAAATTCTAAATTTCTATCCCGCCCCCAATGGCCAGGATGTTGTCGCTGGCGTCTCATCGCAGTTTTTCTTTGGCGATACAGACCTTCTCAATGCCAGCAATTACTTGGGTAAAGTCGATTTCAAAATTAGCGCCAGAAACACCATTAGCGTGCGTTACCTGGCGAATAAGTCCACCGACAACGGCGGGAGTACGAATGTTCTTCCGGGGCTCGGTGGCGATGCCTTCTCGGGGCTTACGCAAAGCCTCAGCGGCCATCTCGCCACCACACTTTCGCCCACCATGCAGAACGACTTTTATGCCAGCGGCAACCGCTCGTTCCAAAACTTCACTTGCAATGGCTCGAATATCATCGACAGCTTGAGCCTTGCCGGCGTTGATCCTTTTGGCCGGGGCCGCGATTTTGCCTTGCCGGGCTTCACCACCGTCGGTTGCGTGACTCTGGGCGATAGCAATGGTCAAGATCGCCCCTTCGGAACCTACACGATTGGCGACAATATGACCTGGATCAAAGGCCGCCACACTGTCAAATTCGGTTACGAGTTCAGCGACAACTATTCCAACGATTTCGACGATTTCTCCACCAGATCAACTCCGAATTTCGCGATTTTCACCAATACCGGCACATCCGCGCTGCAAGCTGCCACTCCTTTTAGCAATCCGACGGTTCAGGATGCGGTTTGGGGGCTGCTCGGCGGCGTGTTGAATGAATCTCAAACGCAGCTATACAACACTGCCGGGACCCGCATCCCGAGCGATGAGCGCGGTTTCCGCGAACGCGATATGTCCGGCTTTGTTCAAGACCAGTTCAAATTGAAGTCCAACTTCACGTTAAACTACGGCCTGCGCTACGAATGGGATGGAGTTCCTTGGGTTGTGCGGGATCAACTCACCAGCGCAACGCCGGAAGCTCTGGCTGGGCCGAGCCCGATTCAGTTTGTCCAGGTCACCCGTGGCGGCTCCAACCCCCTGTATGTCAATGATGTGAAGGGATTCGAACCTCGGATCGGATTTGCGTGGGATCCATTCAAGGACGGCAAGACCTCCATTCGCGCCGGATTCGGGTATTTTCGCGATCGCCAGTTCTTCAACCTCACCGGCGACACGCGCGCCAATCCGCCGTTTTCACTGCCGTTCGTGAACACGGTATATACGGGAGAAAATCCTACCAATACGAATCCTGCAACTGCGGCCGACCAGATCTCTAATATCCCCATCCCGGCGACTCAGCCACCCCCAGCTTCGACGCTTTCCGATTTTCCCGCGGCCGACTCGCTGGCTTTCCCAGCCACAATTAATCCGCAGTTTCGTGTTCCCTACGTGCAGCAGCGAAACTTCGGCATCCAAAGGCAATTGGGAGGCCACTTCGTGGCAGAGGTCAATTACGTCGGCACCAAGGCCAACCGTCTGCTCCGCGTAATTGACGGGAATGCGCCGCAACCAGCGCTCGTCGCCCAATTAAGGGCGTTCTGCCAACCCACTAATCCGCTCAACACCATTGGATGTTTCGATTCACCAACCGCCACGCCGCAGCAGGAAAGCGTTCAAGGTGAGGCGCTCTACATCGGGCAGCAATTTGACCTGCTTCCGTTCAACGCCGTGAACAATAGCGCTGCTTTCCACTCCAACGAAGTGTCCAGCATTGCCCAATCGAACTACAATGCCCTGCAGACTTCGCTGACCCGGCAGTTCTCAAAGGGCATGTCGTTCCAAGTGAACTACACTTGGGCGCATGCCATTGACGATGCCAGCGACGCCTTCCTTCCGCAACAGCGCCAAACGGTCTTTCCGGCTAATTCCTTTGAGTTGAAGCGAGAAAAAGGGAATTCATCCTTCGATGTACGAAACCGCTTGGTGTTCAACTATATCGCCGAGCTTCCTTACGGCCGCGGCAAGGATCGCTTGAACAGTGGGATTGTCGGCCGGATTCTGGAAGGATGGTCGTGGTCGGGCATCGGCACGGTGCAAAGCGGATTTCCCATCGACATCTTCGCGCCTGGAATAGACAGCGATGGTACCGGCGCAACCCAGAGAGCCTCTTTCAGCACGACGCCTACAGTCGTTCCGGTCACATCGCCCATCACCCAAACCGGACCCAACGTCGGGTTGTTTACGTTCCCGCTATTCGGTGGCCCGGGAAATGTTCACCGCAACACCTTCTATGGTCCGGGCTACAAGAATTTTGACATGGTCATTGCGAAAAATACGAAACTCACCGAGCGTTTCATCGTGGAATTCCGTTCCGAATACTACAATGTCTTCAACCATCCCAACTTCCAGCAGCCCGATAATTTCATCACCGACGCGCTTTTCGGGCAGTCTAGTCTTGAAGTCGGGCGCAACGACGGCACCACCGGCGCAAGGCAATTGCAGTTCGGAATGAAGCTCCACTTCTAGCTATTGTTCGAGGCGGGCTCGGCATTCGTGACGTTTCTCTGGGGCGCGCGCCAGGTCCAGATCGGCGCGAAGTTCAACTTCTGATCGAGCCGGTCGAACCGGAATTGGCACTTGTCGCGGCGGATGCAGGCTGCTGTTGACGTCGAGCACTCCAGTCGTGCGGTAGGGGCGCTGCTTGTGAATCGCCCTGCAGGGCGATTCATCCTCGGATCCCGCAGTGCGGGACCGAAGGGCTGCGCCCCAACTTGCCACAGCGTCAGCCTAATCCAGTGTTCTCGCTTTGGCCTTTCTCTGCGCACTCTGCTTTTCTGCGAACAAGCTCACGCGACTCAAGCAAGCGCCTGCCGCAAATCCGCCATCAAATCCCCCGGATCCTCCAGCCCAATCGAAACCCGCACCGTCCCTGGCTCTACTCCCGCCGCGCGCAACTCCTCGACCGACATACGGTAGTGCGAAGAATACATCGGCAGCACCACCAGCGACTCCACGCCGCCCAAGCTTACCGCCAGCAAAAACACTCGCGCGCGATCGCAAAAACGTCGCGCCGCCGTCAACCCGCCCTTCAAATCGAAAGCCATCATCGCCCCAAATCCCTTCATCTGCCGCTTCGCCAGTGCATGATCCGGGTGCGAACCGAGGCCCGGATAATGCACCCGCGCCACCTTCGGATGCTTCTCCAGAAATCGCGCGATAGTCAAAGCCGTCTCGCACTGCCGCCGCACCCGCAGCTCCAGCGTCTTCATCCCGCGAATCAACAAAAACGCCGCCTCCGGATCCATCGACCCGCCCAAATAAATAATCATGTCGCGGATTTTTTCAATCAACGCGTGGCTGCCCGCCGCAGCCCCTGCAATCACGTCCGAGTGTCCCGCCAGATATTTCGTCGCGCTGTGCAACACCAGGTTGAAGCCCAATCCAAGCGGCTTCTGCAGCACCGGGCTCGCAAAAGTATTATCAATCAGCGAAATCAGATCCCATTCTTTCGCGAAAGCGATCGCCTGGTGCAAGTCCACCAAACGCAGCGTGGGATTCGTGGGCGTTTCGATGTACAGAACCTTCGTTCGCGGGTTCACCAGCCGCTCGATCCCCGCCAAATCCGTCTCCACATGACGCACCACAATCCCCATCCGCGGAAACACGTCGCGCATCAGCCGGTAAGTCCCGCCGTACAGCGCCTGAGTGGCAATCACTTCATCGCCGGTCTTCAGCACCGCAAGCAGCGCGCTGGAGATCGCGGCCATCCCCGAAGCCGTCACGATCGCCGCTTCCGCTCCTTCCAGCGCCGCGATTTTCGCCTCCGCGACCGACAGCGTCGGGTTCCCATAACGCGTATAGATGTACGCCGGCCTTTTCCCCTCGGCCCACAACTTCAATTCTTCGGTATTTGCAAAAGTGAAATTTGCGGTTCGCGCGATCGTAGTTCCCACCGGCGCGCTCAGATGAAATTTGTTTTGTCCAGCGTGAATTGCAATCGTCGCATCCGCCAATCGGCGGCCCTGCGCAGGTTTTTTCATGGCGAGTCAGCTTGCCGCAGCTGGTCAAAGAATCGCAAGCTCCAATATGGCGGAACGAGACGCGCCGCCACTTCCCGCGACGACGCGGTTGGCAAAGCGTGCAGAGTACGCAACAATGGCTGGCGCCGCGCCGCACGCGTTGCATCGCTCGTTCGTCGACTCAAATTTTCCGGAGCCCGCACCAATGCACGTAAACGTAACACCCTCAGAAATAGTTTTCGGTTCCTGGATCCTGTTCGCGCTGTACTGGCTTGTCGCCGCTTTCGGCGTAAAAAGAACCGCGAAGCGCCAGAATCCCGCCGAGCGCATGCTCTACATCGTCTTCATGGCCGCCGGTTTCTTCCTGCTCGACCAGGAAAATCCCATTTGGGGCCCGTTGAATCACCGGTTTGTCTCCGATCAAGCGTGGCTCGCCTGGCTGGGCAGCACCCTCTGCGCCGCCGGGGTCCTCTTCGCCATCTGGGCTCGCCGCACCATCGGCAAAGACTGGAGCGCCGAAGTGCAAATCAAACAAGGCCACCAGCTCATTCGCTCCGGCCCCTACGCCCGCATGCGCCACCCGATCTACACCGGCCTTTTGCTCGCGACGTTCGGCACCGCCCTCCTGGTTGGCGAATACCGCGGCCTCCTCGCCGTCCTCGTGTTCCTCGTCGGATTCACCCGCAAAGCGCGCAAGGAAGAATCGTTCCTCGCAGCCGAATTTGGCCCGGCCTTCGAAGAACACCGCCGCCACACAGGGTTCTATCTGCCCCGCTTTTCCTGAAGATTCGCGGCTTTTTCCGGCTTGCCAGGCAGGTTTCGCCTTCTATTTGCTGGTGTTTTCGCCTACACCTTCGCTGGAAATCCCTTCGCGGCCCACTTTCCGTGCCATCATAAGGCTATAGCCTTCACCCCTTTCGTTGTGCCTTTTCAGTTTTGGTGAGAGGAAACCGTGAGCAACAAGCTCAGCGCTGTGCTGATTCTGTGCATGTCAACTGCGGGCCTGTCAGGCTGCGATTTGCTGCGAGTCACAGGACCCTGTTTCGGCGTAGGCTGCCCAGCGGGCGCCGCAGGCCGCGGCGGCCAGTACAAACAAGGCCAAGGCCCCAAGGCGCAAAACGCGCCCGCACCAGCGAACTCCACGAGCGCGCCAACGCAAACCGCAGCCGTGCAGCCCAAGCCCGATCAGCCCAACGGACCGGCACAGACTGCGTCCGCATCCACAACGCCGCGACCTACTGCAGCGCAATCGTCAGCAACGCCAACCGCAACTATGCAAGCCACCACCGCACAACCGGCGCCAGCGCCCGAGGCTACCGCCGAAGCCAAACCCTCACCGCTGCATGCGATCGGTGAATTTTTCGCACACCTGATCCCGCACCACAACTCGGGCGCGAAATCCGGCGCCGCCGACTAAGCCGACGCCGACCGCCCATTCTCCTCGCCGGCCTCGTCGCCCGCATGATGCGGTTTATGCGCCGCGATTACTTTTTCCGCGATCTCATTCGGCACGTAATCGTAATGCGAAAATTCCATCGAATAACTTCCGCGCCCCTGCGTCAACGAAATCAATTCATTCGCATAGCTCAACATTTCTGAAAACGGCACCAGCGCCTTGATCACCACATTCCCGGCGCGCGCTTCGCTGCCGCTGATTTTTCCGCGTCGTCCGCTGAGATGCCCCATCAAGTCGCCCGAATACTGATCGGGCGCGTACACTTCCACCTGCATGATCGGTTCGAGCAATGCCGGCCGCGCCTGCTTCATCGCCTCCTTAAACGCCAGCGATCCGGCAATCTTGAAAGCCATGTCGCTGGAATCCACGTCGTGATATTTTCCGTCGTACAAACTCACGCGGAAATCCACTACCGGAAATCCCGCCAGGTAACCGCGCTCGGCCGAATCCCGCACGCCCTTCTCCACCGACGGAATCCAGTTCTTGGGAATCGCTCCGCCGAAAACGTCATCCACGAACTCAATCCCCTTGCCGCGCGGCAGCGGTTCCAGCTTGATGCGGCACAATCCAAACTGCCCGTGTCCGCCCGTCTGCTTCTTGTGTTTGCCCTCCGCATCAGCCTTCGCGCGAATCGTTTCACGGTAGGGAACTTTCGGCGGATGAATCATCAATTCCACGTGATAGCGCTTACGCAGCTTCGCCACCACCACCTCAATATGCTGCTGCCCCGCGCCGCTCAACAAAAATTCCTTCGTCTGCGGATCGCGCCCAAATCGCAGCGCCAAATCCTCCTCCAGAATTTTGTGTATCGCCACACCAATGCGGTCTTCGTCCGCGCGCGTTTTCGGTTCCACTGCAAATGTAATCGAAGGCTCCGGAATACGCGCCGGAGCGCAAAATATCTGTGCGTTTTTGTCGCCCAGGGTTTCGCCCGTGGTGGTCTCCTTCAATTTCGCGATCGAGCCAATGTCGCCCGCGTGCAGCTCGCCCACCTCGGTTGCCGTTTTCCCCTGCATCACTTGGATATGTTGAAATCGCTCCTGCGAGCCTCGATTAAAATTCGTCAGCGTTGCATCATTCTTCAGCACGCCAGACATCACCTTGAAATAAGTGATACGCCCGGCAAAAGGATCCGCCAGCGTCTTGAACACAAAAATGGATAGCGGCCCGGAATCGCTGATCACGCGCTCCACCGTCTCGCCTTTGTGATCCCCTTTTTGGACGGCGGTTTTGTGGCACAGGATCTTCCCGCGCGCCGCGGGCGATGGAAAAATCGCCACCATCAGATTCAGCACCGCGTCGCTTCCGATATTGTGCAGCGCCGAGCTCAGCATCACCGGAAACAGCCGCTTCGCCAGCACTGCCTCGCGCAAGCCCAGCACCAGATCGTGTACCGGCAGCGTGCCCTGATCGAAAAATTCCTGCATCAACGCGTCGTTGCCTTCGGCCACCATTTCCACCAGCGTCTCGTGACCTAGCTTCGCTTCGTCTGCCAGAGCCTGCGGAATTTCCTCTATTTTGGCGATCCCGTTCCCATCCGGCGTGTAAATCAGCGCCTTCATGGTGATCAGGTCCACCACGCCGCGAAATCCTTTTTCCCAGCCGATCGGCAATTGAATCGGCACCACGCCGCGTCCGAAAACCCGCTGCACGGAATCCAGAGCACGCTCAAAGCTCGCCAGGTCGCGGTCCATCCAATTCAGCAGAAACGCGCGCGGCAAATCGTACTCCGTGGCGTAGTCCCACACTTTTTCCGTGACCACCTGAACTCCGGCGGCCGCATCCACCAGAATCAGCGCAGCATCGGCGGCGATCAGCGACGATTTGGTTTCGTTGATGAAAGTCGAAAAGCCCGGAGTATCGAGGAGATTAATTTTCGTTTTTTCAGGCTGCGCCGGCGCCTGCCATTCGGCATACGCGACGCCGGTATTGATCGAAATCTTCCGCGCCACCTCTTCTTCGTCCCAATCCGTGGTCGCCGATCCTTCGGTGACTTTCCCCAGCCGCGGCGTCATTCCCGCCGTGAACAATAACGACGACACTAGCTGGGTTTTCCCCGTGTCGCCGTGGCCGACAATGCCAACGTTGCGGATCCATTCAGTGTTGTAAGGTTTCATTTTTCACCTCGGTGAGATTAAACGGCTTGCGGAAAAGTTTTGCCGGGCGCCCGGTGATGACTCTTGTAGCGGCCGGTTCAGTTCTATCGAACCGGGCAGTCGTTGACGTTGCTTTGGCATTTGTAGCGGCCACCTCTCGCTGGGCGCCTTTGACTTTGCCTTCGTAGCGGCGCACTTCCGTGCGCCATCCGTCCGCTGTGAGATCGCGCGCGAAAATCGTCTCGCCTGTCATCCCGAACGGAGTCCCGCGCCTTTTCTTTCCCGCCGCAGTTTGGCGGGCGCGGGACGCAGAAAGGGATCTGCTTTCTGCACCTACGCGAGCGAAAATGCACTCTCCTCGGCCCGAATTCGCCCTAGGAATGATGGCGCACTGATCCGTCTGCGAACTCATTCGCCGTTGGGCCACGGAAGGGCGGGGCTTCAGCCCCGCCGTAAGCCTCCGTAAAAAGGGGGCTTTAGCGCCTGAAGCCAGGCTCCTCGACCAAGAGTCGACGTGTGTCCGCGCGCACGAACCGCTCCGAATAGGCATTTCGTGAGGGGATAAATCAAACTTCCAATTCGACATGTAAGGCGAGGCGAACATCATCACGGCGCCGGCCCCCGGCGGTTGCGCACATGACCCTGCGGGAACTCGGATGCTAGCACACGCCCCGTCGCCGGTTCAACCGCAACAAACTTCGTATTCGGAACCGCTACTCACTCTCTAATTTCGTGTTCCGCAGCTTCCACGCATCGCGCGGAATCCGCTCCATCCGGAACAAATCCGAAGTCCGCGCGTACCACCCCGCTCCATGCATCCGCCCAATCAGCTTCAACTGCGGAGTATCAATGTGATGTTTCGCGGGATCGATCACAAATTCGTCGCGCACGTGCATCGCCAGTATGCGCCCAAGCACCAGCCCGCTCTCCTTTCCCAATTCCACAATCTGCATCAACTCGCACTCCATCGCAACAGGACTCCCGGCAATGCGCGGCGGCTTCACATGCACGCTCGGAACAGTCGTAAGTCCAGCCTCGCGCGGTTCGCTTACGCCGCGCTCGAATTCGATGGCGGTAATATTCATCATTTCCCTAAGCTCTTCCGAAACGAGATTCACGACGAATTGCCCGGTGGCGCGGATATTCTGTCGCGTATCTTTCGGCCGCCCGGGATCGTGACTGCCAATGCCAATTCCCACCACCGGAGGATCTCCCGCAAATCCATTGAAAAAAGAAAATGGCGCCGCATTCAACTGCCCCTGCAAATCCTGCGTCACAATCCACGCAATCGGCCGTGGCACAATCGTCGAAACCATCAACTTGTACCGCTCTCTGGCAGGAATCGTGGCAAAGTCGAACAGCATAGAAAAGTCCTCCCGGGTAAGGAACCGAGCAAGCGTAAGCCTGCAAAAAGAATTGGACTCCTCGAACTTGCTCCAAGATTCTATGAACGCAGATTCAATATGAAGCGTCACGCGCCACGCTGACCGCGGCAAAGGCTAGCTGCGCAAAAGCTCCGTCGTTCCAGAAGCGAAGCGCGGACCACCGGCGCGTGTATTATCGTCCAGGTCGACGGGAAAATGATCAGCCGACGTACCGGCGGGCGGCCCGGCTCGGAGACGTCGCCGCAACGCGTGCAGCGGCCAAAGCCAGGGAGGTTTCTGATGGCAAAGTGGATTGCGCTAGCAGTTGTGCTCAGCGTGCTCGCCGCAGGGCTAGGATGGTGGAATTGGCGGAACTCACCAATGCGAGAGATGGAGCGTTCACAGAACGCCGTTGCCAGTTCGAAGAGTTGGCATTATCACAGCTTGCACCGCTTTCCTGCTTCTCCTCCGGAGACCTTCGATATCGATACCTTTTGCCCCGCCTATCAGCACACGGTGCGTGCAGCCACAGACCAGAACGGTAGCCCGCGGGTTCTGGAATCGATCATTTACTTTGGGCGGGCGTACGGCCGCGTGGACGGTCAGTGGGTTTTGGGGAAGGGCAACGCGCAAGGGTTTCTCCCCATATTCGAATGCGACCAGGGCGCTTTGGGGTCAGACGACAACTCGCTGCCCTACCAGGCTATCGTTAGCGATGGGAGTGTGCGGCGCGGCGGGGTACGGAGCGTCGCAAGCGAGTCTTGCCGCGATTATGAAATTGCGGTTGCGACTCCGCATGATCAGTCGGAAAAGGAATTTCGATTTTCCATGTGCGTTAACGAACAGGATCACTTTCCCCGTGAAACGCGCCGCACCGCGCCGGGGGCCAGCGAGGAGGGCGTCAGCAACTACTCACAATGGAATGCGTTCAGCGAACCGCAGCTGCCGGCGGATTTCCCGCGCGAGCGGTGGGACATGATTGCGCCGCAGGCGCTGCGGATTGGGTTAGGCGTGGCGTGATTCTGTGTCGTTGCGCCACGGAGTGAGGCGCGGGGTCCAGCGCGGAACGTTAGCGCAGAACCTTTCGTATTCGGCGCCGAACGTTTTTCGCAATGTGGGCTCTTCGTAGAGCAGCACGAACAGATGCATCAGCAGCCAGAGGAGCGCGGCGTACTCGAGGACGCGAAGGTTGCCGAACAGCAGCGCCTGGCCCAGGATTACCGCGACGACGGCGACGTACATCGGATTGCGCACGCGCCGATAGCAGCCTTGCACCACCAGATGTTTGGTGGGGAAGACGGGCGCGGGCGTGCCGAGACCTTGCAGCGCGAAACGCGCGAAGGAATCGAGCACCACGAATGTTCCAACGGCTATGAGCACGCCGCCGATGACGCGCAACGGCGCGTAGCCTGCGAACGGCGCGCGAAATTGCCAGCGGGAAATCCACCAGGGCACGAGGCCCGCGACGAAGCCGGGAGCGAGCACCAGAAACAAAGCTGTGCCGAGCAGCGCGAAGGCGCGCCGGATGCGATCGTGCGCTGGCGCTGACTGGCCTTGCGCCTTCATTTTATTTCGCCGCCCCGTGTGCCGCATTGTAGCAGCAGCGCGCAAATCAGCTGCGGAAAGTTGGCTGGGGACGGCGCCGTGTTGAAAGTTGCGCGTTCGGAGTCGCGCGGCAAAAGTTGCGATATACTGCGCGGCACGATGAGCGTGATTGTCTCAATGCTACGTGGCGTGAATGTTGGAGGCCACAACAAGATCAAGATGGATCAGCTGCGCGCCGTGTACGAGTCGCTGGGATTTCGCGACGCGCAGACGTATATACAAAGCGGCAACGTGGTGTGCCGCGCGGAGAAGCGGGATCTGGCGTCGGCCTGCGCGCGAATCGAGAAGGGCATTGAGCGCAATTTCGGAATTCGGTCCAGCGTGATCGTGCGCACGACGCCCGAATTGCGCGAGGTGATTGTGCGCAATCCGTTCGCGAAGCGCTCCGGCATTGACGCCAGCAGATTGCTGGTGGCGTTTCTCGCGAGCAGTCCCGCGGCAGATGCGCTTGACAAGGTGCTGAAGATCAAATGCGCTCCGCAAGAGTTGCGCGTAAGCGGCCGGGAGCTTTTTATTTATTTTCCGAATGGGATGGCGCGGCCGACGTTGCCCATGGCGACGGTGGAGCGCACGCTGAAGATTGCGTCAACCGGGAGGAATTGGAACACGGTGCTGAAATTGCTGGAGATGGCAGAGACGCTGGAGGCTGCAGGGTAGTGTTGTGCCGCTTCGCGAAATGGCGGTGGAGGCAAGCGAACAGAGATCCTTCGCTGCGCTCAGGATGACGATGCCACTGAGCGCAGCGATCAATCGTGATGACCGGTGCTGACCAAACAGCAGCGTTACAGTTTGCCTTCGTCGGCGGAGGGGCCGTAAACGGACGGGACCGGGACATTGTTCATGCGCAGATAGACGCCGAGTTGCGCGCGGTGATGGATGACGTGATTCATTACGAAGCTGCGCAGGAAGGCGATGCGCGGCATGACCATGATGGTTTGGCCGCCGCCGAGAAGCTTCCAGTTCTTCATCAAGTGTTCGTCGCTCGCGCTGCTGAGCGCCTTGCGCGCTTCGGCGACTTTTTTGTCAAACGTTTCGAGCAGTTGTTTGCGTGAAGTCATCACCAGCGGCTGCATCGGCGGCGCGCCCGCCGGACGAAAATCCAATTCATCTTGATTAATGATGGTGGCGCCCCAGCCGGAAAGTTCCGCGAGGTGCCCGGCAAGGCGACCCATCTTCATGGATTTCTCGTGCGGAGCCCAGTCGGGTTTGCCTTCCGGGACGCGTTCCAGAGTTTGGCGAGTGCTGATCATTTCGTGGTCGAATTCGGCAAGCAGTGCATCGCGTATGGCCATGGTTTTCTCCTTAACGTTCGATCCGTTTTAGCACACTTCGCCCCGTTGGGGAATTGGATGAGGAAGCGCACGGGAGGATGCGACGAAGTTGCTACGGCGCGATGCGGAATTTGCCGGTTTCCTCCACGTAGCCGTAGGCCATGCGCGGAGTATTGAACGCGGCCGCGGGGCGGCCCTGGCGGTCGAGCAGAATCAGGCCACCGGTGGTGTGCACGCGATGCGCGAGCTTGCGAATGCAGGCGTCGGCGACGGCTTGCGCGAGCGAAAGCGGGCCGGCCTTCTTGCGATGCGAAAGCAAGACGCGCTGGTCGTGCAGAAGATCGGTGGCCATTTTGGCCATCACAATTTTCATGATGCCTTCGCCGTGGCCGGTGCAGGAAACGCCGCCGGCTTCCGCGTCGGCATAGCAGCCGCAGCCGATCAGCGGGGAATCGCCGACGCGGCCGGGAAGTTTGCAGCAGGTGCCGCCGGTGGACGTGCCGGCGAACAGATGTCCGTGCTCGTCGAGCGCGACAGCTCCGACGGTGCCGGATTCGTGGCCGAGATGATGTTCGACGGCGTGCGAATCGCTAAGGCAGCGGCGCCAGGCAATGCGTTCGCGTTCGTGGATTAGATCTTCGGGTGGGCAGAGCGGGATGCCGTGTTCCTCGGCGAATTTTTCCGCGCCGGCGGCGACGAGCATCACGTGATCGCTGTGTTCGAGCACGCTGCGCGCCAGGCGGATGGGATTGTGAATGCGTTCTACGGCGGCGACTGCTCCAGCTTTCAGCGTGCCGCCGTCCATGAGGATCGCATCTAGCTGGACGTGACCGTCGGAATTCAAATGCGAGCCGAAGCCGGCGTCGAATGTGGAATCGTCTTCCAGAATTACGATGGCGGATGTGACGGCGTCAATCGCGGCGCCGCCGCTGGAGAGGATTTTCCATCCGGTTTCAAGTGCGCGTTGGATTCCGGCGCGGCAATCTTCGACGGATTCGTCGGGGATGTTCCAGGCGCCGCCGTGAATGATCAGGGAAGGCTTCAAAGGTCGCGCGAAAACCTGCGCAAACCATGATAACGCAGGGAGAGGCGCGGGGCACGAGGAAGCCGGCACGCGTGTGCCGATGGGTGAACAGCGGAAAAAGGAAGCAGGAGGCCGGAGGCAGGAAGCAGGGAACGTATCGCCCAGCTCGAAGAAATCGAAGAAAGATCCCTCACCCGTTTTCGCGGGTTCAGGATGGCCGCACGATAAAAGAGCCGGCAAGACGCGGGCGGGTCTGAGACCCGCCCCTACGGAGCGCAGTCACGAGCGGTTGTACGCAGATTCAAAAGCAAGAGCCGGCGAGACGCCGGCGCTACAAACCCTAGTGGGCGACGGCTTTTTCTGCGCCTAGGCCGGTGTTGGCGCGGACTTGCAGTTCGGCGAATTTTTCTTCGCCTGCAGGGTCGCGCTGACTTAGGAGCGTGCCGAGAATTGCGCCGAGGAACCCCAGCGGGATGCTCAGAATGCCGGGATTTTCCAGCGGGAAAATCGGGGCGTGCTGGATTATGTGGCGGGCGGCGGGCGCTACCGTAGGAGCGTCTACCGTCATAATGCTGGGACCGAGGAAAATGAGCACGATTGAAGCGAGCAGCCCAGTGGCGAGTCCCGCAACGGCGCCCACAGTATTGAAGCGCTTCCAGAAAATCGAGAACAGGATCACCGGAAGATTCGCAGAAGCCGCGACGGCGAAAGCCAGCGCGACCAGGAACGCGACGTTCGCCGTGGGGCCCAGCACGATAGCGATGGCGATGGAAATCGCGCCGACGACAAAGGCGGCGATGCGGGCGACGCGGCGCTCCTCTCCGGGATTGTGTTCTTGCCCGTGGCGGATGATGTTGGTCCAAACGTCGTGCGCGAAAGATGTGGACGCGCTGATGGTGAGTCCGGCGACGACGGCGAGAATGGTGGCGAAGGCGATCGCGGAAATGAACGCGAAGAAAATGGGGCCCCCAAGAGCGTTCGCGAGCAGCGGAGCGCTCATGTTGTTGCCGCCATTTTTCGCGATGAAGTCGCGGCCAACGATGGTGGCGGCGCCCCAGCCGAGAAACGTAGTGAGGATGTAGAAGATGCCGATGAGCCACATGGCCCAGACCACCGAGAAGCGCGCTGTTTTCGCGTCGGGCACGGTGTAGAAGCGCACGAGAATGTGCGGCAGTCCGGCAGTGCCGAAAATCAAAGCGATGCCGAGCGAGAGGAGGTCGAGCGCGCCGTAGGGAGGTTTGTAGCGCAGGCCGGGCGTGAGGAAATCTTTCACAACCTCGCTGCCGTCGGGCGCGTGGTAATGCACCTGGCTGACGGCGGTGAAGAAAGCGCCGAGGCTGAAGCCAAAGTGCGCGAGAACCATGATGCTGAGAAGAATCGTGCCGGAGATCAGCAGAATGGCCTTGATGATCTGCACCCACGTGGTGGCGATCATGCCGCCGAAGACGACGTAAACGATCATCAGAATTCCCACGCCGCTGACCGCGAGGCGGAAACTGATGCCCGATCCCTTTAGCAGCAGCGCGACCAGCGCGCCGGCGCCCACCATCTGCGCGATCATATAAAAGGTGCTTACAGTGATGGTGCTAAGCGAAGCCATGGCGCGCACCGGGCGAGGATGCAGGCGGTACGCGAGGACGTCCGCCATGGTGTATTTGCCGGTGTTGCGTAGCGGTTCTGCGACGACGAGCAAGACGGTGAGGTAGGCGACCAGAAAACCGACGGAATACATGAAGCCGTCGTAACCGAAGAAAGCGATGAGACCGGCGATGCCGAGGAAGGATGCGGCGGACATGTAATCACCGGCTACGGCGACGCCGTTTTGCCAGGCGCTGACGCGGCGGTTGGCCGCGAAATAAGAAGCGGAGGAGCCGGAAAGCCGCGAAGCCCAGGCAGTAATTCCCAGAGTGACGGCGATGAACGCGAGAAAGAGAATGAGCGTGGTATTCATCAGCTAGTTTCCCTTCGCTTCGAGATTGCCGAGATCTTTGATGACCGCTGCGGCACGCAGATCGAATTGGCGTGCGGCGCGCACGTAGAGATAGGCGATGAGCCAAGCGACAATGAATTGCGAGAGAGCGAAGAGGTAGGCGATGTTTACCGGGCCCCAGACCTTGCGTTGCATGAACGCGGGGAAATAGCCGACGGAAACGGGAAGGGCGAAATAGTAGAGGATGAAGAAAATTGTGGCGGGGAGGACGAAGGCTTTTTTAGCGGCGAGGAGTTTTTTGAAGTCGTCGCTTTGCGCGACGCGGTTCCAGATGGAAGCGTTTGCGGAAGGAGCGCGGGGTTCCGGGCTCGACGGTTTGGGCATTTTTCCTCCTCGCCCCGATCGCAGGGCGTGATGGCAGTGAGCGAATTCGGTGTGTGTGCTTGTGCCAGGAGTTTCTGTACGACTGAGCGCCACTTATATCATGAACTCGGCATGGAGCGGCAAGCCGCGGTCGACCATATCTCGGGAATGTGAATGACAGGTTAAAAGATTCGGACTGGTGAGATGGGCGGAAAAGGACTTATCAAAAGTAAGAATCAGAGATGCGGGAAAAAAATCAGGGTTATGCCGATGGCAATCAGGAGGGGGCCTAGGAGGAAAACGAAACTGACTCCGAGCAGGAAGCGCACGGCGCCTTGGCGTTTCTGAGCGGCTTCTTTGGAGGGGAAGACGGGCGGGGCGGTATCGCGGTTATGCAGCAGGGCGCGGAAAAAGGCGAGGTACGCGACCATCCAGAATTTGATTTCGTGCCGCGATTGCCAGAGCAAATCGATTCCGGCACAAATGACCAGAAGCCCGATGATACCGAGAAGCTTGGGCACGGTTATCCTCCGCGGCGGGCTGAGCGGGTGAGCAGCGGCGAAGTTTCGTGAACCTCGCCGGGAATATTGGCTTGCAGCGAAGCGGCCGCGCCGGTCGGCAATCCCGACGGTTGCGGTCCGGGCCGCGCCGGCGTGCGCGCTAGCGACGGGAGCGCGTGGGTTTCCACTTTCGTTTGCTGCCAGGTGCGCACGATGCGATGGATCACGGTGATGTTGGGGCCGATCGCCAGGATCCAGAGCGCGAAGTGCATACGATTCGTTAGCGCGCCCAAAATCATCAGCACCAGGCGCTCAGGCCGCTCCCAAAAACCTACTTCAGCAGAAGGCACCAGGGATTCCGCGCGAGCTTTGGCGTAGCTGACCATCACCGAGCCGGCCATCGCGGCGCCTGCGAGCATGGCGTAACCGAAGCGATTCACGTGCGAGTAGTAAACCAGCAGACCGAGGAAAAGAATCAGATCGGCGTAGCGGTCAAAAATCGAATCGAGAAAGCCGCCGAACATCGAGACGCGGCCTTGGCGTCGCGCAACGGGACCATCCAGAAGGTCGCAGAGTCCGGCTAGAATCATCATGCCGCCGGCGGCGGCGAAACGACCGGCAGCGAAAAGTATCCCGGCCCAGAAATTCAAAATCAGTGCCGACCAGGTGATGACGTTGGGAGGGATACCGGTAGCTGCAACCAGGGCTGCAAGACGTTCGATGGGCCAGACCAGGAGCCGGCCGATGGTGCGCGTCAGCATGAAATAAGTTTCACCTGCTATTCCTC
>JABCZK010000022.1 GCA_013289695.1 Acidobacteriota bacterium | reverse complement strand
CGTTCCGCGAATTTACGATCCGAAGTTAGCCGACGAAGACCTTGCGGTGCGCACCGAAGATGCTCACAAACTCGTGCGGCGACTAGCCCGCCAAGAAGGCGTCCTAGCCGGCGTCAGTTCCGGCGCGGCTCTGTGGGCGTGCACGGACGTCGCCCGCAGATTGCCACCGGGCGAGCGCGCCGTGATCGTCACCGTATTCCCCGATTCTGGCGAAAAATATCTCACCGAACAATTTTGGAGTGACGCATGAGCGCCCCACTGCTGAAAATCCGCGAAGAACTCGCCGGCCAGATCCGCGCCCACGGCGCCGAAACCTACCCGTACGAATGTTGCGGCGCGATTCTGGGCCGCGTTGGCGATGGTTCGCGCGAGGTGCTCGCGCTGCTGCCGCTCGCCAATCGCCGCGACGATTCGCCGCGTAATCGCTTCGAAGTCACCCCAGGCGACGTGCTACTCGCCGAGAAAACCGCGCGCGAAAAGAATATCGAACTGATCGGCTGGTACCACTCGCACCCGGATGCGCCCGCGCGTCCCAGCGAATTCGATCGCGAACATGCCTGGCCCTGGTACAGTTACATCATCGTCAGCGTGCAATCCGGCCAGCCGCGCGATATGAATTCCTGGCGCTTGCGCAACGATCGCTCCGCATACGACTCCGAGGCGATTGAATCTTCCGCCCACTCTGCGAGCATCTAAGTTAAAGTATTCCGCCAATCCCGAACCGCTGTGCCAGGGATGGTCAGCACAAGCTCAGGCCGGCAGGAGGAATGCGAATGACAGTGAAAGTCATAATCCCCACGCCGCTGCGCGCGTATGCGGGCAAACAGGAAAGCGTTGAACTGCAAGCCAATACCGTGGCCGAGGCCTTGAACGGGTTGACTCTGCGCTTCGGCGACCTGAAAAAGCATCTCTATTCCGACGACGGCAAATTGCGCAGCTTCGTGAACGTCTACGTGAATGACGAAGACATCCGTTATCTGCAAAAGGATCAGACCCAGATTCGGGACGGCGATATCGTAAGCATCGTGCCCTCAATCGCAGGCGGCGCACGTAATTAACCGGGAGAGTTTTACGATGGCCACCAAACCAGAAATTTCCGCGAATCCCGGGCCTGCAAGCGCGCCGGTTTCGCTTTCCAAAGAAGAAATCCTGCGCTATAGCCGCCACCTGATCATGCCCGAAGTCGGCATGGATGGTCAGCTCAAGCTCAAGCAGGCTAAAGTTCTCTGCATCGGCACTGGCGGCCTCGGCGCGCCGCTCGGGCTCTATCTTGCCGCCGCAGGGGTCGGTCGCATCGGCCTGGTGGATTTCGATACAGTGGACTCCACCAACTTGCAGCGCCAGATTTTGTTCGGCACCAAAGACGTAGGCCGCCCGAAAATCGCCGCAGCCAGCGATCGCCTGCGCGATCTTAATCCCGACATTCAGATTGATACTTTTGAAACGCATCTCTCCAGCGAAAACGCTCTCGAAATCCTGAAAGACTACGACATCATCGTGGACGGCACCGATAATTTCCCCACGCGCTATCTCGTCAACGACGCGAGCGTCCTGCTGGGCAAACCCAACGTTTACGGCTCCATTTTTCGCTTCGAAGGGCAAGTAACCGTCTTCGGTTACCCCGATGGCCCGTGCTACCGCTGCTTGTATCCCGAGCCGCCTCCTCCGGGCCTGGTTCCATCCTGCGCCGAAGGCGGCGTCCTGGGCGTGCTGCCGGGAATTGTTGGCTCGATTCAAGCCGCAGAGACGCTGAAGCTCATCATCGGCGCAGGCGAACCGCTGGTGGGCCGTCTGCTGCTCTTCGACGCTCTCGCCATGCGCTTCCGCGAACTAAAGTTGCGCAAAAATCCCGATTGCCCGCTCTGCGGCACGAATCCCACGAATACGAAACTAATCGACTACGCCGAATTCTGCGGCATCCGCGGTGAAGAAGCGCCCGCGCCGCAAACTTCCGTCCCCGAAATCACCCCGCGCGAATTAAAAGCGCGTCTCGATCGCGGCGACGATCTCTACATCCTCGATGTTCGCGAACCGCACGAATATCAGATCTGCAATCTGGGTGGCCAGCTGATCCCGCTCGGCGATCTCTCAAAACGCGTCAACGAACTCGATAGCTCGCGCGAAATCGTGGCCCATTGCCGCAGCGGAAAGCGTTCCGCTGAAGCCGTCGAGTTCCTGCAGCGCGCGGGCTTTCGCAAAATTCTGAACCTAAAGGGTGGTATCCTTGCGTGGTCCGACGATGTGGACCCCTCGGTGCCGAAATATTGATCGGCTCTGAACACCTTGCGCCCTCGGCGCGCGCCCCGCGGCCAAAATCTAGCCAGTCTCGATCGGAGGATCGAATGCCAGACGTAAAAGTTACGGTTGTGAATAACGGCCCGCTCTTGATTGACGGTGTAGTCGAAGTAGTGGACCAGGAGGGCCACGCCTACGGTCTAGGCGGCCGCACCAAGATCGGCCTCTGCCGTTGCGGCTTCTCCGAACGCAAGCCGTTCTGCGACGGTTCGCACAAACGCTCTACATTCCAAAGCGTCGTTCAGGCCCACGAGCTGCCCCCTCCACCGGCCAAATCCTGAGCCACTAGGTTCTGGGTAGTCCCTGTAACAGAGCGTAACGTTTCTACCCCACGCCAAGAAAATAAGCGCGCCCGGCACAAAGGCGTCTGGCGCGCCTATTCTAGCAACTAGCACAAAAAACAAACCTTAGCTAGTACTAGAACCGATAGAACGAACGGCATCACGCTTGCTCCGTACTTTGCGGGCAGGTGTCGGTTACTCGGGGGAATTGTGGCTCGTTCGGGCAGCTTTTGGGGTCTACTTCATCGGTTCCGCCTCGTCCTGT
Source organism: Acidobacteriota bacterium (assembly GCA_013289695.1). Classification (GTDB taxonomy): domain Bacteria; phylum Acidobacteriota; class Terriglobia; order Acidiferrales; family UBA7541; genus Palsa-295. The sequence continues at coordinate 64,634 of JABCZK010000022.1, read as the reverse complement.
TGTGGACGATCGCCGGAGGCACGTTTGTCGCTTCACTTTGGATCCTGCGTAATTCCGGTTACCAAGCCGACCCACTTCTAGACACCTACTTACAAATGGCGGGAAGCCTGATTGGCTTCACCTTCGCCGCCAACGCCTTGGTTCGCTTTCGCGGCACCCACGATCGAATTTCTCTCATTTTGGCATTCGGGTTTGTGCTAGCGGGTCTGATCGAAGCGGGCACGAGCATGACGTTTTATCGCGGCATGTTAGTCACCCCCACCCCAGGAGATTCAATCTCCTACGGATGGCTGGCCGGCCGCACTCTGCTCGGAGTCCTGCTGCTGGCCGCACTCGCCGTCGAACGTCGCATCCCGATCGCTCGCGAACCCGCCAAGGAAATGGCCGCCGCCACTCTGATGGTCGGCGGCGTCGCGTATCTAACCAGCGTGTTCTACTTCATGCTGCCGCACGCGCCGAAGATTCATCCCGGTGCGGTGATTCCGCGACCTTCCGACTTGTTGCCCGCTGCGATCTATCTGGCTGCGACCATCGGCTATGCCCGCCGCCTAAACCGCGCGGGCGCGTACCTCGACCGCGCGTTGTTTCTCGCGGCGGCGTTGAACGTTCTTTGCCACGTCACCATGAGCGAGTCACAGCATCATCTCGACGCTCCGTACACGCTCGCACATTTCATGATGGTTATGAGTTACGTCATCGTCCTCGGCGGCACGCTGCTCGATAATGCCCAACTTTTCGACCAGGTCAGTCAGTTGGCTGCTTCCGATCCGCTCACCGGCCTTGCGAATCATCGTCGCCTGGTCGAAGTGCTGGAAACTGAAATCCAACGCTCGCGCCGGACCAACCGCGGTTTCGCCGTCTTGCTTTTTGATCTGGACGAGCTGAAGAAAATCAACGACAGGTTCGGCCATCTCACCGGCAGCCGTGCCATCAAACGGCTCGGCACCGCCCTGGCGGATGGCAGCCGCGCGATTGATACTCCGGCACGTTACGGCGGCGATGAATTTGCCCTCATTCTCCCAGAATCCAGTGAAGCAGACGCTGCGCAAGCAGCCACGCGCATCTGCGAACAATTGAAAAATGATGGCCAGCAGCCTCCCATCACCGTCAGCGTCGGCGTCGCCGTGTATCCGGACGATGGCACCACGATCGAAAAACTCCTGGGAGCCGCCGATCGCGCGCTGTACCGCATGAAGGGCAAGGGCCAGAAAAAATTTCGCTTTGGGCAGGTAGCGGCCTGCCTATAGAAAAGGGGGACCATTGAAGATTCGCTTTGGGATGGGGGTCCCAAAAACTTCCGTAGAACCGCGTCGCGAGACGCGCATTCCGATGGAAGTCGGCGTGCACATCACCGGTCATCCCGCTTTGCCCGGTACGGAAACTACATTTACTGAGAACGTAAGCCCGCGCGGCGCTCGCGTCTTGAGCATGCGCCGCTGGAACACAGGTGATCGGCTGACGATCTCGACTCTAACGGGCGCCTTCCGCGCCATCGCCCGCGTCGCCTACTGCCAGAGCACTCCGCAATCAGGTTTCGCCGTGGGTCTGGAATTCGTCGAGCCCAGCGGAAATTGGGTCGTCGCTGAGTCCCCCGCAAACTGACCAAACCCGTCGTGCCGCAAAAACTCATCGCATCGATCGCTTTGGGCGAGGGCCGGAGTTTCGCCGTTCGCTGCAACACAGCGCGCCGTGTCATCCCGAATGAAGTCCCGCGCATTTTCTTTCCCGTCGCAGTTTGGCGGGCGCGGGACGCAGAGAGGGATCTGGCTTTTTTGAGGTATAGCCTGGAATCCGTCCGGCGGACGCCTAACTCGGAAGGGCCGGTCTTCAGACCCGCCGTCAAGGTCGGCAAAGATGCGGGACTGCAGCCCCTGAAGCCACGCCTCGGAAGGTTCGCAATCGACTTATAACCGAGCATCCCGCCCGCGAGCTACTGCACAAATCCGAAATTCGTATCCGGTGCCGGTCCGGATCCTTCCGGCAAGGTGCCGAACTGAGATTCGAACCGCGCCACATTTTCCTTCAGCGCCTGCAATAGCCTCTTGGCATGCGCCGGGCTTAATATTACGCTGGCAATCAGCTTACCCTGAGGCACGCTCGGAAATAAGTATATGAAGTTGAGCGTAAACTCTTCGCCGTTGTGATGGATCACCGCTAGATTGGAATACTGCCCCAGTAATTCCTTTTCGTCCGCCTTGATCTGCACTTGCTGCTTCTGCTGCTGGTTTGCCGGCTCGCTCATTGGCGCGCTCCTCCAAGGATTTCCCGCTCACTATAGCAGAGCAGGGAATCGCCCTGGATTAGTTTTTACTCACGCATGGTGCCATCGGGATTGACCTTGGCGATGGTTAAGCGTAGTTTATACCCAGAGTTTAGCTAGGTTAACCCATGGACGCTCCCGACAAAAATCCCAGCCTCCTCGCTGGTCAAACGGCCCACCCGACCACCGAATCCGCCGTAGCGTCCGCCGCAGCGCCGGAGCTTATCGGACTGGTGACTCACGAGGACGTGGATCGTGCTCGCGACCGCTGGGAAGTAGCACGCGCGCGATGGACGGGGCGTTCCAAGAAGTTCGGCGGCATCCGCCTGCTGTGGCTTCTGGTCGGCCCGGGGGTTCTCGTCTTCCTGGGCGAAAATGATGCCCCCAGCATGTTGTCCTACTCCGCGGACGGCTCGCGCTACGGTGTTGGTTTTTTCATTCCGTTCGTCGTGCTCACTTTTATTATGGGATTCATCGTTCAGGAAATGACGGTGCGCCTCGGCGCCGTCACGCATCGCGGCCATGCCGAACTCATCTTCGATCGCTTCGGAACATTCTGGGGCTTCTTCGCTATGGGCGATTTGATTTTCGGAAACTTTCTCACCCTGGTTACGGAGTTTATCGGTGTGCGCGCGGGCTTGGGCTTCTTCGGCGTTCGCCCCTCGATCGCTGTGGGCGGCGCGCTCGTGATCGTCGTCGCGGCCATCACCACCGGCCGCTATTGGACCTGGGAGCGAATTACACTCAGCCTAGCGATCTTCAACGGCCTGTTTATTCCCGCGGCGATTCTAGCGCGCCCCGATTGGCACGCCGTGGGCCATGCCATGCTCACTTGGATGCCGTTCCCCGGCGGCAGCCGCTACGAAATTCTTCTGCTGATTCTGGCGACCATCGGCGCCACCGTCACCCCGTGGATGCTTTTCTTTCAACAGAGCGCGGTAGTGGATAAAGGCATGCAACCGCGCGACATCAACGCCGGACGTTTCGATACTCTGCTCGGCGCGCTGCTCGCTTCCGTTTTCGCGATCGCCGCGATTCTCGCCACGGTGCCGCTGTTTCATCACGGCATCAATGCCGCGGATTTTCAAGCGGCGCAATTCGCGGAAGCGCTCGAGCCATTAATCGGCCACGCCGGCGCCGCGCTTTTCGCTCTGGGAATTTTCGAAGCCGGCATCGTCGCCGCGATCGCCATCTCCACCTCGTCGGCCTACGCCTTCGGTGAAGTCATGCAAACCGGCCACAGCTTGAACCGGCCGCTGCGCGAAGCGTCGCCCTTTTATCTGACCCTGTTCGGCTCGGCGTGTGCGGCGGCGGCTCTCGTGCTCATCCCTCGCTTTCCGCTCGAATTCGTGGTCTTGACGGTCAACGTGATCGCGGTCCTGGCCATGCCTCCGGCGTTGGCTTTTCTGCTGCTGCTGGTGAACGATCCGGAAGTAATGGGCGAGCACGTAAATGGTTTCTGGGCCAACGTCGCGGGTGTCACCGTTACTGTTCTTCTGATTATTGCCGGGCTAGGCTTCGGCCTCGCCACCGTGTTCCCGAAATGGCTGGGCGGTTAAAAGTTTTTCGCCGTGGAACGGTTCGCACAAAGTGACTTCGCTCTAGGGAGGAACGAAATTGGATTCACACTACGCGGATGTCCCTGAAAATCAAAGCGCGCTCGCTCCGGTTGACCTTAAGCCTGAGCAGCTCAGCTTGCAGGATCCTCGCGCCGTTCTGTCCTTGCTCGAAGCAGACCAGGTGGTTGCCGCCAAGCGCCGCACTCATTTCGGCCGGAAAAATCTTTCAATTGCAACGAAGGCCCTGTTGTGGGGTCTGCGCGTTTATGTTGTGGCCATGGTGGTTATTGTGCTGATCTCGGTGTACCAAGCCTTCCACGCCGCGCACTAGTCCAGCCGCCCGGGCGGTCCGCCAGTTGAAATTCCCGCAGCGGAATGCGAAGATTTTCCTGGAGCGGAAAAGTTCCACAGGCAAAACCGCGAATCATGGCGTCCGACAAACTCGCTGACCGCAAGCCCAACTCAGGATTTAAACCAAACCTGCTGGGAATCTTCGTGGTATTTGTGATCGTCGCGGTTGCTGGGAGCGTGATCGTTTATTCGTTCAGCGACTGGACCGCGCCGGAAACGGCCAGGCAAATGCGGAATCCGTATCCTCCCACGCCGAAAGTCATTGGCTTGGGCATGAGCACCTACACGGACCGCTGCCAGAATTGCCACGGCGAAGATGGCAACGGCAAAGGAGAGCGCGCCGAGAAACTCTCGGTCGCGCCTTCCAATTTCACCGACGCGCACGCCATGAGCCAGATGGCCGACGGCGAACTTTTCTGGAAAATTTCAGAAGGGCATCGCCCCATGCCGGCGTTCAAAGGCAAACTGAGCGAAGAAGAGCGCTGGCAACTCGTGGATTACATCCGCACATTTTCGCAGCCGCTGGTCGATTCGCCGGCCGAATCCGCCTCGCCCGCGCCCAACAAAGACGCTGCGCCCAAATAATAGCGCAGCGCCTGCCGCAACCATAGCCGGCGTAACGGAAAGTCGTCCGGCTCGCTGACATCTTCCGCAACCGCTCGGTTTTCGTAGCGCCGGCGTCCCGCCGGCTCTTTTCTGATCAAGGCCGCCGCACGAGCGCCGTAGGCGCGGCACAAGTTAGCCCACGCCGGGAGGCCTGGTAAGCCAAATCAAGACGATCCGAGCGCCGAAGGTGCGACACAGCTTTTCTTCGCTGCGGCAAACCCCGCACAACAATTTCGCTTCTGCCAAAGACTTGCGATGTCAACAGGGCTAGATGAGTTCTAATTCACTTTCGCGAGCGCGTCCGCAACTTCCTTCAAATCCGGCAGCGCGGGGATATCGTAATTCTTGAACCACGCGATTTTTCCGGAGCGATCCACGATCGCGATGGCGCGTCCGGTAATCCCTTTCTCCGCCAGGTACACGCCGAATTTTTCGCCCACCGCGCCGCGCGGTTGAAAATCCGCCAGCAACGGATAATGAATCCCCATTTTCTCCGCGAACGCCTTATGTGACCACGCGCTGTCCACGCTGATGCCCAGAACCTGCGCGTCCAGCTGCTCGAAGCGTTTCATGTCGTTGACGAAGCAGGCATGCTCATTGGTGCACACCGGGCTCCAATCCAGCGGGTAGAAAACAATCACTACGTTTTTCTTGCCCTTAAAATCAGAAAGCTTCACTTCCTTCTGGCTTTGATCCTTCAACACAAAATCCGGAGCGGCCGCCCCTACCGAGATTGCCATGCGTGATCCTCCCTGTTCGCTTAACGAACATTATTGAATATTGCGAGCGCGACGTTACGCACCACCCATGATAGCCGATGACTTCCGCATGGACAAACGCTCTAAGCAGCGGGCGCCCGCGGCAAATTGACCGTCAGCAACGCAAGAACGTGTGGTAGCGGCTGCTCTGTCCCGTGCGCTTCGGGACAGAGCGGGCAGCTTTTTTCTGCTACGAGGAAACGTTGGATGGAATTATTGTGCCCAAACATTTACGCCCGGCAATCTGCTACCATACGGCGTTGTAAACCAATTTTGGAACGGCACCCTTGGCGAGCATCTCGTACGACGAAGCGTATCCCGCGGTCGAATTGCTGCCGCGCAGCCACAATTGGTGGGCGTGGCTGAAAGGCACGCCGCCCGAATGCATTCATCTCGGCGAGGAATGCGATTGGATCGCGACGCTGCTGCCGGACACGCTCTATCTTCGCGGAAAACGCAGCACCAAGCGCGAGCCGCCGCGGCCGGAAATCACTTTGTGCCGCGAATGCCTGAACGATGCCGTAGCGAGCGAACTGGAATCGTTCCCGGGGCGCGTGGTAGCCTTTGAGCCGGACGCGGAAATATTCACGCAGTATTTTTTCGTGGCGCAACCGGATTTCGAATCAGTAGGATTGCGGCCGGAAGTTTCCGAGGCCATCGGGAAGCGCCTGACGCAACCGGGCGCCGCCTGCGCGGAATGCGGCTTCGCTGCAACGTGGCTGTGGTTCTCGCACCAGCAAATCGCGAGCCTGGATGAAGTGGAGCAAGTCGCCGCCGCACCCGGGGTCGCGTTTTGCGCACGGCACGGTGCGCGCAATTTGCTCGCCGCATTCGAGCGCATCGCGGAAGCAAATGTGTTCTACATGAATTTGCCGTACGGCGCAGCCGGCGCGTACGTCTGGATCTGACCATGAACCTGCGCAGCGTGCTAGACAAATACCTGGCCGTAGCGGGCGCTTACGGAAAATCCGTGCCGCTCCAATCCCTCGGCCTTTCGCATGAAGAGACCGAGCAGATTTTCGACGTCCTCGACGAGGATTACCACATCAGCCGCTTCTTCCACTTCAGCAAAGCCGCCGGCCAATCCTTCCAAATCAGTGGATTTGCGCAGACGCACATTTCGATTGACGCCGAAATCCAGGAAATTTTATAGGGCCCGTCCCGCCAAGCGGGACCGCCATTATTCCGCGCGGCCTCCACTTATCGCGTTGAGGATGCGTGCGGAGTCGTCCGGCTTGCCGCATGCTAGACTGGCGGGCGCGTTTGCCTGTGATTGCGTTCTGCGAATTGCGTTAGCTTGCTTCCTGTTGAGTCCACTATGAATGAGTTGAATTTTCTTTCGGCGGTGGAGATGGCTGAGCAGATTCGTGCTCGGACGATCTCGCCTGTCGAGCTGGTGGATGCTCATCTGGGGCGCATCGCGGAACTGAATTCTCCTCGCGCGTCAAAGCTGAATGCGTTCGTGCGTGTGGATGTGGACGGCGCGCGCGCGCAGGCAAAGATTGCCGAAGCTGCGGCTGGGTCGCGCGGGCTGGCTCATTCGCTGGGTGCGCTGCATGGCGTGCCGCTTTCTGTGAAAAGCTCGGTGGATGTTGCAGGGTGGCCTTGCGAGTGTGGGAGCCGTTTGCGCAAGGGTTACGTTCCGTCGGAGCATGCGACGCTGGTGAAGCGACTGCGCGCGGCTGGCGCGATTTTGTTAGGGAATACGAATGTGCCCGAATTTTTGATGGCTTACGAGACGGACAATTCTTTGTACGGACGGACAAATAGTCCTTGGGATTTGCAGCGGACTCCGGGCGGATCGAGCGGAGGGGAAGCGGCGGCGATTGCGGCTGGGTGTTCGGCGGGAGGAGTGGGGAGCGACGGCGGCGGCTCGATACGCATTCCGGCGCATTTTTCGGGGATTTGCGGATTGAAGCCTACACCGGGGCGCGTTCCTTCCACGGGACATTATCCTGCGTCGGCCGGGCCGTTTGCGCAATTGGGCGTGGTTGGGCCGATGGCGCGAACCGTCGCGGATGTGGCTCGATTATTTGCGGTGATGGCCGGGCCCGACTTTGGAGATCCGGCTTCGGCGCCGGTGCCGTTGCGTGTGTGGAGCGAGGAGGAAGTTCGGAAGCTTCGCGTGGCTTATTTTGAAGATGACGGCGTGACTCCTGTGACTCCGGAAACCGCGGCGGTGGTACGTGCGGCGGCGGAGGCTTTGCGTGCGCAGGGATTTCAAGTGGAGGCCTGGCGCCCGCAGAATCTGGATCGTGTGTGGCAGCTTTGGTGGAATTTATTTGGGCGCGCAGTGCAGGTGGCGTTTGCTGCGACGGTGGAGGGGCGCGAGGCGGAGCTGAGTCCGATGTATCGCGCGTGGCGTCAGCGTGTGGCGCTGGAGCCGCCGATGGATGGGCGGGAGTGGTTGAACACTTTGGTGGGACGCGATGCACTGCGGGAAAAGTTGCTGCGACAGATGGAAACTTTTCCGATTTTGTTATGCCCGGCTTGCGCGATTCCGGCGTTTCGTCACGGCGAGCGGGAATGGATGGTGCAGGGGCGCAAGGTGGAATATTTGAAGGCGATGAGTTATTCGCAGTGGTTCAACTTGCTGGGGAATCCGGCGGCGGTGGTGCCGGTGGGGCGTTCGCCGGAGAGTTTGCCGATTGTCGTGCAGATTGTCGGGCGGCCTTGGGAGGACGAGGCGGTGTTGGCGGTGGCGGCGAAGATAGAAGCGGCGTGCGGTGGATTTCGGAGGCCGCCGCTAGCGTAGGACAGCCGCCGCTAGCGGCGTCGTCGGCGATTCAACTATTCGCCGCCGTACTTTCCGGGGCAGCGGATCTTTTTGCGGTTTTTTTCTTCAGGCATCTTCCTGATCTCGGTCCAATATTCTTCCCGCACATCGTCATCGATTTCGATTATGCCGGGATAGAGACGGTCGCCTCCCTTTTTCTTGCAGCCAGAAATCCAAACTTCTTCGAGCGTTTCGCTATCAAAGTAATTGGTCTTGTAGCCTCCCTTCAGAACTTGATAGCGGCGCCCCTGGTAGTAAACGGACCTGTACGATTTTGAGAACGCTACGCGACCGACGCGAGCAGGACCATTGATTCCGTCCCCTTTGAACTCGATATACATGATCTGCGTTTTCATTGGTCGAGTCTCGCGCGCGGATGGCGGACGTGGCTAGCCCGCGGTGTTGGCGCGGGCGATCAGCAGGATTGCCAGGAAGTAGAACATGAACATCAGGGCGAGGAAGGCTTTGGCGCGTTGATTGGCGCCGGCGAATTCCTGCCAGACGAAGATGCCCCAGAGGGCGGCGACCATGGGAGCGGATTGGCCGATGGAGTAGGAGATGGCGACACCGGTGAAGTTGGCGGCGACGAGATTGAAGACGGTGCCGGTGGTCCATATGGCGCCGCCGAGCAGGCCAAGGACGTGGCCGTTGACGGGGCCGCGAAAGAAACCGCTGAATGCGACGGGCTCGCCCACCAGCGGCTTCTTCATAAAATACAAATTCCACCAGAGGCAGGACAGCAGCGCGCCGCCGGTCAGGAACACGGCGATGCTGTAGGGGCCGAGGGTATTTCCGTGAGTGAGAGCGCGCGTGGAAAAGGGCGCCCACAGGCCCATCAGGACGCCGGAGATTACGCAGACGATGATGCTTTTGCGCGAGGCTTCTTTGTTGGCGCCGAGTTCGCCGTAGGCTTTGCCGTCAAGGATCACGGCGACCACGGCGCAGAGGACTCCGGCGCCGAGCATCATCACGTTGCCGCGTCGCTGTTGCACGAAGCTGAGGACCGTGCCGACGACCAAAGCGATGCCGATCGCTACGGGGAAGGCGATGGCCAGGCCGGCCATGTCGATCGCGGCGACGAGCAGTAGGTTCGCGAGATTGAAGATTATTCCGGCGAGCAGGGCCCAGCCGATGTTGGAGAGGTCGGCGGAGTGGACATTGTTGAGGAAGCTGGTGGGGCCGTCGTTGGTCGAGCCCATCGTGAGCGCGTAAACCAGGGAGGCGAGGAAAATGCCCACGGCGTAGTCCCAGTAGAAAAGTTCGAAGCGATAATTTTTTACGCCTTTGTAGGTGTTAGCCCAGGAGCCCCAACAAGTGGCGGAGACGATCATCATCAGGAGGGCTGTGCCGAAGCTCATCGGTGAGTACATTGGGTTCCTTTATTCGGCGACGATTGAAAAGCGTGGCTTTAGGGGCTGAAGCCCCGCCCTTCCGGCATAGCCAGTCATTGGATGGCTACTAAAATGCTGCGGCGCCTTTCGGGCTTTGTTGCTTGATCAACGCCACCACTTCATCGTGCTTGGCCATGGCGCGGGCGCCGATTTTTGTGCAGCATAGCGCGGCGCACGCGTTTGCGAATAGTCCCACTTTTTGGCAGTTCCAGCCTTGCAGCAGCGCATACGAAAGGCCGCCCATGAATGCGTCGCCTGCTCCGGTGGTATCCACCACGTCCACTTTGAAGGCGGGGACTTTGGCGATTTCTTTGGGCGTCGCGATCAGGCACCCGTCGGCGCCGAGTGTAATGGCGACTACCGTAGGGCCCATGCGCAGAAGAGCGGTCGCGACTTTTTCGTAGTCGGCTTCTCCTGTGAGCTCGCGCGCGGCGGCTTTGCAGGGCTTCAGGACGTCCACGAGACGGAGCGCGCTGCACAGTTCTTCCTGGGTGCCGAGGTTGGACTCGGCGAAAAAGCCCGGGGAGACGTCGAGATCGAAAATGACGCGTACCTTGGCGTCGCGCGCGACCTGCATCGCTTCTTTCACGGGAGCGATAGGGAGTTGCGACGCTTCGCTGTGGAAATGTTTGGCCGCTTGGATATGCGGCGCGAAGCGATGCAGCACTTGATAAACGGAAATTTTTCCGGTTACGTTGGGGAACATGTAAATGCAACGTTCGCCGGCGACGTCCACCGGAATCCAGGTGAGTGAGGAAAGTTCGCCCTTCACAATTTCCATGCCGGAAAGATTCATGTGATCTTCGGCGAAGGCTTTCTGGATGATGCGGCCGTTTTCGTCGTCACCGATGAGGCCTAGCCAACCGGTGCTGACGCCGAGGCGGGCGACCTGCGTGAGATTATTCGCGGTGACGCCGCCGGCGTGGATTTCCATGCGCGTGGCGTTGATTTTTTCTTCGGGGCCGAGCAGGCGCGGCACAATGGCGAAATAATCTACGGTGCAGCTGCCGATTCCGACGACCTCTACTTTTGCTGTGGTGTCTGGCATGGGTTCGAGTCCGGTTACTTTGCTGGTGATGAATGCGCGGCGGGCGGCAGCGCCATCAGGTCGATGAACATCTTATAGAATTTTTCCTTGTTCAGTTCTTCGGGGATATTGACGAACTGCTCGCCGAGGCCCGGTTGCGATCCGTCGGTCCACACCAGCACGTTGCCGTAGCCCGCGGTGTGGGAAATGTCTATGTCCATAAAATATTGCGTTTGCTGAGTGATGACGCTGGGGTCGAGCCATCCGGCGGCGGCCAGCTCGTCCCACATGAATTCTTCGTCGGCGTATTTTGCCAGGTATTGCGATGCGGGGCTGGGTGATTTGGCGATTTCGGCGATCAGTTCTTTCGTCATGTGGGTCTTCACGGAAATATCCACGGTGGTGATGCTGATTTTGTGCCACGGCGCGGTGAGAACCATGTGCACTGCTTCTGGATCCCACCAGAAATTAAACTCGCGGCGATTTTCGGTGGTCCAATCTTTGGGGACGACGGGAGCGATGCTGCCGCCCATGACTACGAGTTCTTGCGCGAGCTCGGAGACTTGCGGATCGAGGCTGATGGCTTGCGCGATGTCGGTCATGGGGCCGCCGGCGTAGATGGTGACTTCGTGTGGATATTTGTGGACCATGCGGATGATAAAATGCGCGGCGTCTTCCGTCTGGGCTCGTAGCGTGGGATTGCCTTCCGCGAGATCAGGAACTTCGAAGGGGAGGTGATATTTTCCGCGCAGGCCGTCGCCCAGATTCATGCCGGGGCGGTGGCCGTTCCACGCGCCTTGATAATGGACCGTGCCGTAGAGTTTTTCCCAGCGCTCGATTATTTCCATGCGATTGATTAGGGGATAGACCGCGCCGGGATAGACGGGGATGTCCGTGTGGCCTGTGAGTTCGAGCATGCGCAGGGTGTGCGCTACTTCTTCGTCGCGCCACATATCTCCGCTGACTACCGTGATGCCCAGGGTTTCGACGTTCGGCGATTGCAGGAACATGAGGATGGATTGTTGGTCGGTGGTGGCGGCGCCGCGTGCGTCTTGATCAATGATCACTTTGCGCTTGGTTTGCGCGGTGGCAGCGGATGTGGAGGCCAGCGCGATGAAGACGACAATGAGGGTTAACGGCAGGATTCTCTTCAGGCCCATGGCGATGATTGATCCCCTTGTGGTGATTCGGCTAATGATTAATTGCGGCTGGTTTCGCTTGCTTGCGTTCCGGCGGCAGGATACCTGTGGCACCAACGGAGCTTATAGTTCTCCGCCGCGTGTGAGTCAAGGGAAAACGGCAATTTTTGGGGACGGAGCGGGCTGCGCAGAAACGGGCTGCGTCAATAGCCGATGTTATAATCCGCGGATGTTTTCGGGTCTCAGGACGATGTCGAATTCTGCGTGGCCATTGATTTCCGTGATGCTGTGTCTTGGTTTTTCGGTTCATCCGCTCCAGTGTCTGGCGCAGACGCCGACGCAGCAGACCGTGACTTTTATTGAACAGGCGCGCGCGGCTGCAGTGGCGGGGCGATTCGCTGATGCGATCGCGGATTACCACGAGGCGCTGCGGATTGCGCCGCGCAATGTGGACGCGGAAATTGGCTTGGCGCAGGCGTACCGGGGAGCGCGCAATTTTGATGCGGCCAAGCAGATGCTGGAGCAGGCACGGCGCCAGCATCCGAAGAGCGCGGCGCCGCTCGAGATGCTGGGCGATCTCGACCTGGAATTGCAAACATACGATGCGGCTATCGCGCACTTGAAGGCGGCGCTGGCGCTCGCCCCTGCGAACCTGGACGCGCGCAATCGGCTGGCTGTGGCGTACAAAGCGAAGGGCGGCGCGGCTGACAAGGCGAACGCGCTGGAGCAAATCGCCAAAGTGCTGGCGCGCGATCCGCAGAATGCGCTTGCGCTTTACACGCGCGCGGAAATCTATGCGGATCAGAACCGCGATGCGCTGGCGCTGCTCGATGCGCAGACGGTCGTTGAACTGCAGCCACAAAATTCGCGCGGGCGGGCGCTGCTGGGGAAGATACTGGTTCGTGCGCCGGCGGGGGCTGCGGCGGAGCAAATCAAGCAGCGCTGCGGGCGAGCGGTGGTTGCGCTGGAGCCGCTTAGGAACGCTGCGGGGACGTCGGGTTCGGCCTCAGCGGATTCTGAGACGCTGTTTTTGTTGTCGCGCGCTTATCGTTGTGCGGGACAGGATGAAAAGGCGGCGGCGACGCTGGAGGAATTCGAGAAGTCGTCGCAGAACGACCGGACCACGAAGGAAAATCAGACGCAGGCGAAGCACCTGGTGCAGCGGGCGGATGAGCTTGCCATGAAGAACGATTTCGCAGGGTCGCTCGCGGTGCTGCAGCAGGCGATTGCCATGGATGCGACTTATCCGGCGGCGTACTCGCAGCTGGCGAAACTCTATTACTCGGCGGGGGACATCGAGAAGGCTAGTGATGCGATTGGGCAGGCCTTGGAGCGGGCACCTTATCATCCCGAGTATCTTTACGTGCAGGGAAAAATTTTTGAGAAGCAGGGGAAATTGGATGATGCGCTGGGGGCTTTTCAGCGGACCGTGCTGGTGAATCCGAAGGAATCGGACGCTTATTTTGAGATGGGGGCGATTTACCAGCAGCGCGGCGAGCGCGCGAAGGCGCTGGCCGCCTACGCGCAGGCCGTCGAAATTTCACCGGACGATCCTGATTATAAGCGGGCGCTGGCGGGGTTGCATGACAGCGCCCCGGTGAGGCCGTGAACGTGATCTTGGACCCCGACGTTTTCGTCCGGTAGGGGATTTTGTATCTGGTAGAATCCAGGCCCTATGCGAATTCACGAGAGCTTGATTTTTGCCGGCGTCGCCGTGGTTGCCGGTATAGCCGTCTCGCTTCACGCGCAAAAGCCCGACACACTTGCCGAGCGCGTGGCGGCGCAGAATGCGATCTTCGAAGAGCAGTACGAAACCGACCTGCGCAATTTTCCCGAGCGTGCCACCGCATACGGCGACTATCGCTACAACGATAAGCTCGCTGATTATTCGCTGGGAGCTATCGCTGAGCGCCACAAAACCGACGAAGCATTTCTAGCGAAGCTCGCGGCCATTCCTACCAGCGGGTTCAGCGATCAGGATCAGCTTTCTCACGATGTGCTGGTGCGGGTGCTGCAACAGCGCAGCGCGGATTTCGCTTTGAAAGAATTTGAGATGCCCATAAACCAGCAGAACGGCATCCACACCAGCCTGGCTGACCTGCCGCTTTCGGTGCCGCTCGATTCTGTGAAGCATTACGAGGACTATGTCGCGCGGCTTCAGCAAGTTCCGCGTGCGCTCGAGCAGACCAGCGAAGTGCTGCGCGCAGGAATGCGCGACAAGCTGATGCCCGTGCGCTTTCTGCTGGAAAAAATTCCCGTGCAATGCGACGGGATAATTGACGCGAATCCATTTCTGCAGCCCACGAAGAAATATTCCGCGGATATTTCGGCCGAAGAGCAAAAGCGCCTGACGCAGGAAATCACGGACGCGATTAATCAGGATGTGATCCCGGCGTATCGGACGTTCGCGGCATTTGTGCGCACCGAATACGCGCCGCAGGGGCGGACGACGCTGGCGGTGACCGCGTTGCCCGCTGGCGAGAAGCGCTACCATAACGATATCTACGGGCGCACGACGACGCGCATGACGCCGGAGGAAATTCATCAGCTGGGCCTACGCGAAATCGAGCGCATCGAGGGCGAGATGGCGGCGATCGCGAAGAAAGAAGGATTCGCCGACCTCGCATCCTTCCGCGCGTCGATCGCGAAAAATCCGAAATATATTCCGGCCAGCGCGGAACAAATCCTCGACGATTTCCGGCATTACATCGCGCAGATGCAGCCGAAGCTGCCGGAACTTTTCACATTGCTACCTAAAGCGCCGGTGACGGTGGAGGCAATTCCGGCTTTTCAAGCGGCTGCGGCGACGCATTATGTGACGGGGACGCCGGACGGGAAGCGGCCCGGGCGCGTGGTGGTGGCGACATCCAATTTCGCGCAGCGCTCGCTGGTTGACGATGAAGCGATCGCTTACCACGAAGGAATTCCTGGGCATCACATGCAGCTTTCCGTGCAGCAGCAACTCACCGGGTTGCCGAAGTTCCGCCTGCATGGTTTGGGGTTCAATGCTTACACCGAAGGATGGGCTTTGTACGCGGAGCAGCTGGGCAAGGAGGTCGGATTCTATCAGGATCCGGTTTCGGATTACGGGCGGCTGTCGTCTGAGTTGTTTCGCTCGGTGCGGTTGGTGGTGGACACGGGAATTCATTCGCAGGGATGGGGGCGCGAGCAAGTGGTGGAATTCTTCCGCCAGTCGGGCGCGGTGGATGAGCCTACCATTCAGTCGGAGACCGATCGGTACATTGCTTGGCCGGCGCAGGCGCTTAGTTACAAGCTGGGGCAGCTGAAAATTCGCGAACTGCGCGAACGCGCGCGGAAGGAATTAGGAGCGAAGTTCGACATCCGCACTTTCCACGATGAGATCATTAATGGTGGAACTCTGCCGCTGGATTTGCTGGAAGCGCGGACCGATAAATGGATCGCCGAGCAGAAATCACGGTAACTGCAGATTGATGTGACGATGAGGAGTTTTGCGTGCGGTTTGCAGCGCGATCGCCAGATCTTGCACGCCGCGGCGGATTTCCTTGGCGTCAACTGCGGCAAATCCCAACTGCAGTCCTGTTGACGCGGCGTTGCCATGGCTGTAGGCGCTCAGCGGAATGACTTCCACATTTAGTTTGGCGGCCGCGGCTGCGGCCGATTCGCCGTCCATGTCACGTCGCAACCAGCCGACCGTCTGCAAGCCAGCTTCAACTCCTGAAATTTCCAGCAGCCCTGCTAGATTCTGCCTCGCGGACTGTAACAGGACCGACAACCGCTCCGCGTAAATTTGTCGCATGCGGCGGAGATGACGGCCGAAGTGTCCCGCAGTGATGAAATCGGAGAGTATGGCTTGTTCCAGCAGCGGGGCGTGACGGCGCGTGATCGAAAGCGTGTCGGAAAAGCGATCCACGAGGTCATGCGGGAGCACCAGATATCCGAGCCGGAGCGAAGGGAAAAGAACTTTGCTGAAGCTTCCGGTGAACAGGACCAGGCCGTGGCGGTCGAGACCTTGCAGCGCGGGGACAGGGCGTCCTGCGTAGCGGAATTCGCTGTCGTAATCATCTTCCAAAATCAACGCGCCGGATTTGCGAGCGGATTCGAGCAACTGTAGGCGACGGGGAAGACTCATCGTGATTCCGAGGGGAAACTGGTGACCGGGGGTTACGTAGACGAGGCGCGCGTGGCGCAGGGTGGCCTCGCGCAGCTGCATGCCTTCATCGTCCAAGGGCACGTAGGATATTTTTGCGCCGAGCGATTGAAATACTGCCGTCGCGCCGATGTATCCGGGATTTTCCATGCACACGCAATCTCCAGGATTCAGAAAGAGGCGCGCGACGAGATCGAGGGCATCCTGCGCGCCGGAGACGATGGCCACTTGCGCAGCGACGCAGTTCACGCCGCGCGAGGAACTGAGGTAATCGGCGACGGCATCGCGGAGCGGCAGGTATCCCAGAGGATCGCAGCCGAGCAGAAAATTCGTTGAGACTTTGCGCAGTCGGCGGGCAGCGACTTGCGCCCATAACGTGGTGGGGAACAAATCTAGGGCAGGCAGGTTGGAGCGGAAGGCGCGAGTGGGGTGGGGCGCAAAATTTGGAAACAGATGGACGCGTTTGGCGTAGGCGGAAATTTTCCGCGGGCCGTGTCGCTGTGGTTTCAGCGCCAGCGACGGCGTGGCGCTGTTTCGCACCTGGAGTAATTCGTCGGGCAGAGTGTTGCTGACGTAGGTGCCGGAGCCCATGCGGGCTTGCACATAGCCTTCGGATTTGAGTTGCTCGACGGCGTTGACGATGGTGCCGCGCGACAGGCCGTATTGAGTGGCGAGATCGCGCGTGGCGGGAAGGCGGGCCGCGGGATGGAGAGGGCCTTCGAGGATCGCGGCGCGCAGGGACGCGTAGAGCCAGCGGTAGGCGGGCGCTGCGGAATCCTTAGGAGGGAGCGCGAGTTCGAATGCGGTGGCTCGTTTGGCCATAAAAGTGGTACAGGCAGAATAGCATAAATGGACCTTGCGAATGGACCGCCACGGATTTAAGTTTAGCGCGCCGGGAGGAAGCGATGAAGACTTACGGAATGGTGGGGAGAATCGCTGTCGCTGTGCTGTTTCTGCTGGCGGCGGGAATTCTGGTGCGGGATCAGCTACGCTCCGATACGCAGCGGGCGGCGAGCACTGAACGAGCGCGGATCGTGCTGAGCCGGGCGCTTCCGAAGCTGGACGGCGATCAATTGAAGGCGACGTTAGTGGAGGTGAATTACGGACCGGGCGAATCGTCGGAGCCGCACAGTCATCCTTGCCCGGTGATTGGTTACGTTGTGGCGGGGGCCTTGCGAACACAGGTGCGCGGCGAGAACGAAGCGGTGTACACGGCAGGTGAGAGTTTTTACGAGCCGGCGCATGGCGTGCACGTGGTGTCGGCCAATGCGAGCCAAACGGAGCCGGCGAAGTTGATTGCGTATTTTGTTTGCGATCATGACGCGCCGTTGAGCGTTGCAGCGCCTGAGGCGGCGCGACCGGGAGGGAAGTGAGCATGCGCGAGCAACCATGCGGGGCGGAAAATGTGGAGCCTGACGCTGCGAGCGAGGCGCGAACGGTGAATTGGGAGCGGTGGGGAATTTTCTACGCACGCCTCGCGCTCGGCGCGGCTTTCTTATCCGGCATCGCCGACCGCTTCGGGTTGTACACGGGCCGGAACGTGGGGTACGGAAACTTTGCGGGGTTCGTGGATTACACGGCGAAAGCTAATTCTTTCATGCCGGAGTTTACGATTCCGTTTCTGGCGTGGGCGGCGACGGCCGCGGAACTATTTTTTGGAGTCACGTTAATACTGGGTGTGTGGCCGCGCTGGGTGGCGCTGGGCAGCGCGCTACTGCTGACACTGTTTGGAACGGCGATGGCGATTTCGTTTGGGATCAAGTCGCCAATGGATTATTCGGTGTTTTCTGCGTCGGCGGGAGCGGTTTTGCTGGCGCTCTTCTCGGATCGAAAGGCCGTAGCGAAAGCGTGCGTGGCATCGTCTAGAAGATCGTGAGCTTGGCTAAAGGGGGATTTATGGAAGCGCGATTCGATTGCATGAAGGCCGCCCCGGGAGGGTACCTAGCGATGCTGGGGCTGGAGAAATATTTGCAGGAATGCGGATTGGAACAGCCTCTGCTGCACTTGATCAAGTTGCGAGCTTCGCAGGTGAACGGCTGCGCCTATTGTCTGGACATGCACTGGAAAGATCTGCGGGCGATCGAAGAGAAGGAGCAGCGGATGTATTCGCTGGATGCGTGGCGGGATTGCCCGTATTACACGGATCGCGAACGCGCGGCGCTGGCGTGGACCGAGGCGGTGACGCTGATTACGGCTGGTCACGTGCCGGATGCAGTGTATGAGGAAGCGCGTGCGCATTTCAGCGAGACGGAAATGTGCGACCTGACTCTGGCGGTGGCGGTGATCAACGCATGGAATCGGCTGGCGATTTCTTCGCGGACGGTTCCAGGCGGGTATCAGGCGCAGGCGGCGAAGGCTGCGCATTGCAGCAGAGTGCCGTGAAGGAATAATTCTAGGCGTGGAGCGCGCAGCATTCGTTGCGCGATGAACATTTGCGATGCGGAATTTTGTCGTTTGTACGGGTGTGTTCGAGCAGGTAGTTAAATTCAGAGGAGGAAAACATGTGCCGCATTGTACGGATGTCAGTTGGAATCTTTGTGTTGGGATTGCTGCTGGGGCCGGGGATAGCTTACGGCCAGGATGAACGCGGGCAAATTCTGAAGGTGCGTGAAATCGTGTGGCGCGCCTGGTTTGCCAACGATACCAAGGCGCTGGAGCGGCTGGTACCGCCCGACACCATTGTGATCAGTTCCGATGAAGCGAAGTGGAAGAACCAGGCGGACATCATGCGGACCGCGGCCGAGTTTCAGGCGGGCGGCGGAAAACTGGTGCGGTTGGAATTCCCGCGGACGGAGATCCAGCGCTTCGGCGACGTGGCGATTATCTGGACTTCGTACTTGGTGGAGACGGAAGAAAACGGGAAACGCACGCTGAGCACGGGGCGGGCTACAGAAATTTTCGTGCGGCGCGATGGGGAGTGGGTGAGTCCCGGCTGGCACACCGACTCGTTCCAGGCGGAATGACAGGCGTTGCGAGGGAGGCGCGAGCGGCGGACGTCGGTGCTCTATGCGATACATGTGTGCTGCATTGCACATCATTAGAAAGCGGCGGGACGCATAGTCGAGCCCACCGCGTGACACGAGCGGAAATTCAGAATGGGAGGACTTGTACATGCATCGCACACATCGTTATGTCGCTTCGCTATTTTTGACTGCCGCTCTGGCGGCGCCCGTGTCAATGATGGCCGCGCCCGTGCCGCAAGAGGCGGGTGTTCAGGTACGCGTTTACGATCGGGATCACAAGGACTATCACAACTGGGACGACCACGAGAGGCATGCGTGGGGAGTATTTCTGACGAACAATCACCGTCAGGATCATGAATATGCGCATGCCAACCGGAAAGAGCAGAGCCAATACTGGAATTGGCGCCACAGCCATCCGGATTAATCGTTGGTACGTTGACCAGGAAATGCCCGACGACGCGAGCGTCCGGTTCGTAGCGTTGCGAACCGGACGCGGTCGTTGGTTTGTGCCTTCCAGACATAAGTGAACTCCGGAATTGCGGTTCCCGCCAGTCAGTAGCCAACTTCCTCCGCGCCCGCCTAAAAACCAGGCGGCCGCTACAAACTCAAAAATGAAGGCAACAGAGCCGGCGGGACGCCTGCCTGCCGGCAGGTCGGCGCTACATGGTCAAAATCTTGGGGCGCGGATAGCCGATCAGGTAGGCGATGGGGACTTCGCCTCTGGGGTTGGCGCGTTCGCCCATTTCCCACTGGTATTCGGTTGCTGATAATTTTGCGATGATCTCACGGAGCTCCTGCGGACGGTAGGTGCGCAGGCAGGAGACGACTCCATCGAAAAGCAGCACCAGTGGGATTATTGGCAGGACGTAGGTGCAGAGCAAGCGCGACCAGCGGAAGGGGCGGATCCAGGGAGTGAACAAGAAAGGTAGCAGGGCCCACAGAAACATGCACGCGATCGTTGACGGGGCGCGGCGGGTGATTTCAAAAATCCCGATGCCTTGGCTGGCGTCCACGGCATTCTGCAGAACGGCGCGCGCCTCTTGGGGCCGAAAATGATGGAAGGATGTGAACATGGTGCGAAAGCCGCGCAGTTCGGGAGGCACGTTGGTGGCGTCCACCGGGGCGGAATGGAATGCGATGTGATTTTGGGAAGCGGCGCTGGCGGATTGGAAAGCGCTGAGATTTGGGTATTTATCGGTGAGCAGAATTTGCAGGGAGGCGCGCGCATTTCCTTGCAGGCGGGGAGAAAGATCCAACCAGGGTCCTCCGCCTCCCGAACACATGTCAACGATGAGCGGGCTGCGGGTCGCGTCCAGCACGTTTTGCAGCAGCGGGACGACCGGCGCGTAAGCCCTGAAGCGATTCATGCCGCATTGCAGTGTATCGGTGATTTCATCGCGAAGGAACGAGGGGAACCACGATTGTTCGTGGAGTTCGATGAGATGTGCGCGACGCATAGGACTTGGCTTGGCGGTAGTATGCGGCAACGGCGGCGGGCGGGGCAAATGGATTGGTGTGCGACGCAAGGCGCACAGCCGCGAGTGCCGCCTTGCGGCGGGCAGAGCTGTGCGACTAATACATGATGGTGCGGGTGAGGTGATGGGGCCAATCGGTGGTGTGGTAGTGGGTCCAGATGCGGGCGTCAATCTGGGGGATGATGATTTGAGCGTCGGGGGCGCGCAGCTTGTTGATTTCCTCGGTGAGCAGGGCGGTGGCGTAGATGCAGTGGGCGCGGATTTCGATTTCCTGGGTGCTGTCGCGAGGAATCAGCTGGTGGTTATCAATGGCTTTTTCCAGCGCTGGAGAGTAGGAAGTGATGCCCAACAGGCGCAGCCCTACGGGAACGATGTAATCGGCGAAGGCGGTGATGGAGTGAACGTCTTCGATCTGAAATTTCCCGGATGGGTGCAGGCTGGCGTAGAGGAACCAGAGACCGAGCTGCGGAAGTTTGTAGAGCTTGATTTCGTGGCCATCGTAGAGGCTGACGTCGTTGAAGCGCG
This sequence comes from Acidobacteriota bacterium, assembly GCA_013289695.1. Lineage (GTDB taxonomy): Bacteria > Acidobacteriota > Terriglobia > Acidiferrales > UBA7541 > Palsa-295. Next base: position 43,675 of record JABCZK010000022.1, on the reverse strand, counting down.
GGAATTCGACGACGAGGCGGTCCACCATGCCGTTGCCGTGGTCGTAGAGGCGCGGCGAGCAGCTGCGGATGAAATTGTGGAAGCGGCCGCCGTATTTCGCGGCGAGCACGGCGCCAGCCTGGCGCCACAGCTCCATTTTTTCATCGAGCATGGGGATTTCGATATTGCCGGCGAAGATTTTTTCCATTTGCGGGCGGGTTAGCTGGGCGAGGTAATGGCCGTCGAGGATGGGGATGCCCTGATCCATGGCGCGCTTGATGCAGGCGAATTCGGCTTCGGAGTCGGACCAGTGCTGGCCGGCGTAATCCACTTGAAATTTCACGTGGGTGGCGAAATCGGTGAAGGCGGTATCCACTATGTCGGCGACCATGATGAAATCAATGGTTTCGTCGGCGTTGTTCTCGCCGACGCCCACAGGCAGGTGATATTCGGGCATCGGGAGTTCTTCATAAGCCATCCAACTCGCAACTTCGATGAGTTTTTCGACGTTGGTGTGGACGTCGCGCGAATTTTCGATTGCGGGAGCAAGGCTATCGAGAACGGGACTGCCGATGGGTTTGGGCCAGCGCAGCTTTTCACGCGCTGCAGTAGAGGCGGCAGCTTGCCGGAGGGTTTCGCCTCCGGCGGCTGCCAGCATCATGAAACCGCCGCAGCCGCGCAGAAAGCGCCGACGCTCACTGCGGGGCTGCTGCATTTAGAACTGGAACCTCGCTCCGAATTGCGCCGCGAAAGGAGTGGCGCCCGTCGGTAATTCGTCGAGGGTGCGGAACGTGTTGCCCAGACCGGTCGGATCTCCGGGTCGTGGCACGTGGGTGAGCGGAGTGCAAGTGGTGAGGTTGGTTGTGACGCTGCCTGGGAACAAGGTGCATCCGGCACCGAACGGAACAAAGGCGCTGTTATCTGGATCCGACTGGAGATTGCCGCGGTTGGTCACGTTGAAGAAATCAACGCTCAGGCGGAGCTGGTAGCGCTCCTTGAAGTTCAGGTCCTTGGCGATGCGCATGTCCCAACCGAAGTAGTTCGGCTGGCGAGCGGGGTAATCCTCCAGCAGCGACAGCTTACCGGCAGCATTGGCAATGACTGGCCGGTCATTGGAGCCAATGCCCTGGTTACTAACGCCATCTCCGTTTAGATCGGTCTGAATGTAAACCGGATAGGCCAGACCGCTGTGATAGATGAAGTTGTTGCTCCATGTAAAGCCCCAGGGCAAATTGGTGACAACGCCGGAAGTGAACTGATGAGTGAGGTCGAGTTGGGAACGGCCATAGTCCAAGTTGAGATTTATGGGGTCCGACGGGCCAAAGAAAGAATCGGTATCCCGTTCGCTCGAGCCATTGGCATCATTTTTCGAGAAAGTGTAATTCGCGAACAACTGAAAGCGATTCGAAAAGCGTTTGTTAACGCTGGCGACGAGCGAATTATAGTTTGCGTGGCCGAAGCTGCCTAGTTCGTTCGTGCCACTGGTGGACAACGAGCAGTCGGCAGGCTCGGGCCCTGTTGGCGATGCATTCCCGCAAATTGGCACCAAGGGATTCCCGGCGTTGTTGACGCCGATTATCGAGCGACCAAACGTATCCGTACCGATGATGTCAAAATTTCGCGCCCAAACGGTTGTGCTGAATCCGCCGGTGCGGAGATTCCACGAATGGGCGGAAAGACCCGTTAACGTGACCGTCCAGTCGCGCGCGAAGGTATGCTCGACGCTGACGGTGAGGTTGGAGACCCTCGGGTTTCTGAAATTGGGATCCACATACGTGGGCCCCGGGCAACCCTCGGGCGACGCGCACAGGCCGTCAACGGCGATGGGGAGCGAGTTTGGGAAAAGATACGGAAGGCTATAGCTGGTACTGGCGGTTGGCTGGCAGGAAGGGCCGCTAAAGCAAAATAGGTTGGCGACTTTTCCGCTGCCGCCGCTGGGCATGAAAATGGTCGGCGTCTGCGCGTAGTACAAACCCCAGGCCGCACGCACCACGGTGGGCGATTCCGTTGAACCGACGTTCCAGGCGACACCGATGCGCGGGCCCCACTGTTGGAAGTCACGGGCAACGCGTTGCGGCACAGGCGCGAGATGACTGCCAGCTCCCTCGCCAACGAAAACCTGATTGCCGGCGATGGGGGTTTGCGGTTGCGGGTTCAGCGTGCCATCCCAGCGCAGGCCGTAAGTGAGGGTGACTCGCGGCGTAAGCTGCCATTTGTCCTGCCAGTAAAGGCCGATGCCGTTCTGATAGGCGGGGAAGAGCTCCGATGCTTGGAGGAAGGGTTTGTTGTTCAAGCCAAATCCTTGTTCAAAGCCATCGACTCGTGTGGTCGGTGGCGCGCCGGATATACCCGCGCAGGTCGTCGGGTTGGGGTTGAAATCACACAGGTCAAAGAACACAAATTCACCCGCACTCCATCCCGCGAAGATGTCTTTCCGGTCAACGAAGGAATTTACGTCGCCGCCGAATTTCACGTCGTGCTTGCCGAAGGAATAGGAGAAGTTGTCAGCAACGACTAGTTTGCCGTTGTCGTTGTTTGCCGGGAGGTAGAAGCGCTGCCCCACGTTGCCAACTCCAGTAATTTCCAGTTCCGGCTGACCCGCGCCGATGGGGTGGCGTTTGCGGGTCTCGCCCTGGATGGTGACGCGGATTTCGTTCACCTTTTTGCCCAGCACCGTATCCAATCCGAAGACGCCGCTGATACCTTGATTGATAAAGTTCTCGGCGTTGCCGATCGAAATCGAAGTCTCGGTCTGCCCGAATCCGCCGGTGAAGCCGTTGGTGTGATTTCGGGTGCCTAAGCCGCGGATGCTGAAGTGGTTCGCAGGGCTGAATTGGTAATCGTAGTGGCCGAGAATCGTGAAGAAGTTCTGATACTGATTGTGCGGACCCTCAAAACCGGCCAGGGTACTCACTCCGTAACACGCCGGAAGAAGCTCTTCTCCGATGGCCGATGGCCCGCCACAGCTTGGTGGCAAGACCGACGTGCCGGTAGGTGACCCAATGATCGGACCGCCGCCAGCAGCCGCGAGTGTGGCCTCGCAACCTGCATGATTTGCTCCCGCCGGGCAGAAAACTGTATCCAAGGGGCCACTCTCACGTTGGATGTCCGTTGAAAGGAAGAGAAACTGGCGATTCTTGTGGATCGGGAAGCCGACCGACCCACCGAACTGATTCTGGTTGTCAATATTAGAGGGATTGCCGAGAGCATCGGTCGCCGTAAGCGAGCCTCCACGGTAGTACTCGTGCGCTTCGCCGTGCAGATCGTTGGTGCCGGATTTGGTGACGACGTTGAGCAGGCCGCCCGTCGCTCGGCCAAATTCGGGAGCGAAACCGTTCGTGACAACCTGGAACTCCTGCACCGCTTCCAGGGGAATCGTCAGGTTCTTGGTTTCCAACGAACCGAAGTTTTCGCCGAAGAAGTTATTGGTCAGGTCGCCGCCGTCCACGACCAAGCCGCTGTAATCGCTCTGCTGACCGCCCAAGCGCAGGCCGCCGCGAAGCCCCGGAACGACCGTCACCGAGGGAGAGAGTTGCGCGAGGTCGCGATAATCGCGGCCGGGGAAGGGAAGATTTTCAACGCTGGTGGAGTTCAACAATTGCGTAACTCCCGCCGTGGAGGTATCGACGACCGCGCCGGAGTCCGCCAAGACTTCCACCGTAGCGGATTGCGTTCTGAGCGGCATGGTGATGTCCACGTTGATGGACGCGCCGACACTGATATTGATTTGTTTCACGGTGGTCACGGCGAAGCCGTCCGCCGTCGCCACAATCGTGTAAACGCCTGGCGGAACGTTATCGAAGGAGTAGAAGCCGTCCGCGCCGACCGCCTGATCGCGAGTCAGACCCGTGGCGGGATTGCTGAGGGTCACCTTAGCGGTCGCGACAACCGAATGCGAAGTGTCATAGACCGTGCCGCGGACCGCGCCATTCTGCAAAGTCTGCGCGCGGGTGGTGCTGGCGACCAACAGCGAAAGTACGAGCGTCAGTGCGAGGAGCACACTCTTCCACATTCTCATCGTTTCTCTCCCTCTTGGTGTGGAGCGATCCACTGCGAAATTTGATTGGGCCGGACGAGCGAACCGTTTGTTTTCCATGTTACTTACCTGCCAGCCGCGAATTCAGCAGCTGTAGAAATTTGTCGGCGTGTACGCCGGTGCAGACCTCGACGTTGGGGTCCACGCGGTCTATGCCTTCGATGATGTAGCGGTCGCCGTGCAGCACGTTGCGTTCGACGGCATTACGGCGATTGGCGACGGTTTCGCCGCGGGAAAACTCGCCGCGCGATTCCACGTCAACGTGCATTGGCTGCGTCGAGACGATGGAAGGATCGATGGCCGTGCCGACGGCGAGCGGATCGTACATCGGCGAACCTCCGCCACCGCCGTATTTCGCTTCCTGTCCCAGCAGGAAAGTAAGAACTTGCACGGCGAAATCATTTTCGGGGCCGTGTGTTTTCGAAAGCTGATCGAGATGCGCCTGGTCGTAGAGAGTTTTGTCGCCGACGTCGAGGCCCACCATGGTCAAGCGCCAGCCCGCGTGGAACACGATCTGCGCGGCTTCGGGATCGTTGTAGATATTGGCTTCAGCGGCGGCGTTCACGTTGCCGCCGGAAATCGAGCCGCCCATGATCACGACTTCCTTCACCAGCGGAACGATCGAAGGATCTTTCAGCAGGGCCAGTGCGATATTGGTGAGCGGGCCGACGGGCACCAGAGTGATCTCGTGCGGTGAGGCGTGAATCATTTGAATGATCAGGTCGGGCCCGAAGCGCGGATCGGCTTTGCATTTGCTTGGAGGTAACTCCACGTTGGCGAGACCGTTCGCGCCGTGCCAAAGTTCCGCGGTGATAAGCTTTTGAAACAGCGGATGCTGGGCGCCGCCGGCGACGGGAATGTCGCAGCGGTTGGTGAGCGAAGCGAGCTTCAGCGCATTTTCCAGGCCCTGCTGCGCGGTCACATTGCCCGGGACGACGGTGAGAGCGCGCACGTCCAGCTCCGGCGAATTCAACGCGAGAAGGATGGCGAGCGCATCATCGGTGCCTGGATCGGTATCGATAATAACTTTTTTAGGAGCTGCGGGTGGCGTGTCGCTGGCGGCAGAGCGCGGATTTTCGTCCGCGCGTGTTGCAGGAACGCCGGCGAAAGTGACAACCGCGAGCACCAGAACGAACAATGCGGAGAACACCGCGCGGCGTGAAGTCATGTTACGCGCAGAATCGTTTGCTCGCTTTAAGGCTGCGCGCGAGCCTTTACGCAGGCCACGAGAGCGGAGCAAAAACTCTGCGCTCCAATGCCTCACAGACTGCGGAATAATTATGGGAATCACTCCCGGACAAGGGCCCCCCAGCCCACAGAATGGAAGCAGGCTATCCTTGGGTACGCGCAGAGTCAACACGAAATTGAATGCGAGCGAAAGATTTCCACAGACTGCGAATGCGTTCCATAAGAGCACAGAGCAGCATGAAATCGGGAAAAAGGATCAATCGAATGTCAATGAGTTAGCGCGGAGTCGCTATCCGGTCGGAGAGAGCAAGCGTCAAAGATCTTAGCTGGTGCCGAAACGGGGCGTGGCGTAGTACGGAGATTGGGTGTGCTGTTAGAATCTGTTCGGCAATGAGACAGCAACGAAAACTTCTTTGCGCGCCCGTGCTCATTTCTCTTTCTATCCTGGTTATGGCTACCGCGGATGTGTCCGGTGCGTTGCTGGGCACATCGGCGCGGGCCGCGTATCGAAGCTTGATAGAGAAGGCACGCGAGCAGCAGGCGGTGCACCCTCCGGCGCATGGGGAATCCGCGGTGGCCGAACAACCAGACGACACGGTGAGGTTGCGGCACCGCAGCGAGATCACCAATCCATATCATGCGGAGTTCCAAGATGTGACCAGCGCGGCGGGAATTCATTTTCATCACGAACGAGCGTCGTCGCCGCAGCGGCTATACCTGGAGACGATGGGGGCGGGCGTCGGCTGGATTGATTACAACCAGGATGGATATCTGGACGCGATTTTCGTGAACAGTGGTTACACACCTTACTACCACCCGCTGCTGCCGCCGCAGCCCGCGCTGTATCGCAACAATCGCGACGGCACCTTCACGGACGTGACGGAGCAAAGCAAGATCCACAGCGACGGGACATTTTTCTTCGGCGTGGCAGTGGGCGATTACGATAACGACGGCTTTCCCGACATTTATATGACCGGTTACCGGCATTCGGTGCTGTGGCACAACAACGGCGACGGCACGTTCACGGATGTGACCGCGAAGGCCGGTGTGGGCAATGACGGAAACTGGGGCACCGCGGCGGGATGGTTCGACTACGATCACGACGGCAAACTGGATCTGCTGGTGACAAATTACGTGCAGTACGATGTGGACCATCCGGTGCTATGCGGCGACGTGCGTCCCGGATCCACGGGCAATCCGCAGGCCACCGCTTACTGCCATCCGGATAGCTTTCAGGGGAGTTCGGCGAAGCTCTATCACAACAATGGCGACGGGACGTTCACGGACGTTACCGAAAAAGCCGGTTTGCGGAACACAGACGGCAAAAGCCTGGGCGTGGTGTTGGCCGACCTGAACGGAGACGGCTGGACTGATATATTCATCGCCAACGACACACAACGGAATTTTTTGTACCTGAATAACGGCGACGGCACGTTTCGCGACGCGACTTATAAATCGGGCGTGGGTTTCAGCGAAGACGGGCGTCCGGAAGCCGGGATGAGCGCCGACGCCGCCGACGTGATGAACAACGGGTTGATGTATCTTTTTGTGAGCCACTTGGATTTCGAGCTGAATCGCATGTACCGAAATAACGGCGACGGGACTTTTACGGATTACACGATTGCTTCGGGGATCGGGCAGACTAACATATTAAGGAGCGCATTCGGGGCGCGATTTTTCGATTTTGATAATGATGGCTGGCGGGACCTGCTGGTGATCAACGGACATATTCTGGACAACATTCCGGTGTATCACCCCGAAGTCGCCTACGAAGAGGAGAAAATGCTTTACCGCAACCGCGGCGACGGGAATTTCGTGGACGCCACCAGAACTCAGGGCGCGGATTTTCGCAAGCCGCGCGTGGGACGGGGCCTCGCGGTGGGAGATTATGACAACGACGGCTGGCAAGATTTTCTGGTGAGCAATAACGGCGAAGATGCGCAGCTTTTCCGCAACGAGGGCGGGAGTTCTCCGGGGGCGCAGGGAAATCACTGGATCGCGGTGCGGTTGATCGGCGTGAAATCGAATCGCGACGGGATTGGGGCTTCGCTAAAATTGACGGCCGGGGATTTGAAGAGCTACGACCAGGCAAAGGGCGGGATGAGTTATTGCTCGGCGCAGGATCCGCGGATTTATTTTGGGCTGGGGAAACATGAGATGGTGGATTCGATCTTGATTCACTGGCCGAGCGGGTACGTGCAGGAGTTGAAGAATATTCCGGCGGATGTGATTGTGACAGTGACGGAAGGCGTGGACGCGAAAGCTGCGAAGTACAGAACCCCGCCGCAAAGATAGTTTTTTTCCCGCGTTGCAATCAAGTATTTAGATTCTTGGGATTGTTGTGTTCGTTTAGGTCGGTGCTACGAAGCCGGTGGCGACGATGCTGTTGCCGCGCCGTGCGAGGATTACTTGTGGGAGAGGCTTTGGTGGAGGGCCGTCGAGAACGGCGCCGTTGTCGGCGGAGAAGATTCCGCCGTGGCAGGGGCACGTGAAGATGCGGTCCGCGGGCTGGTAAAACACCGGGCAGGTGTGGTGAGTGCAGAGGCGGCTGAACGCTACGTAGGTGTCTTCGGCGGGGCGGAGGAGGAAGCAGGGGCGGTCGTCGGCGGGATAAGTGAAAATCTTGCTGCCGCCGACGGGGATTTCTCCGGCTTGGGCGATTATTTTTATTGGGTAGCCCGGTTTGTGTTTTTGCCAGTAGGCGACTAGCGCTCCTATGAGCGCGAAGGCGCTGGCGACGCCGAACCATTTGTTGAAGCCGCGGCGGGTGATGGGGGGAGCGTCTTCTCGCTGTAGCCGCTCATAGTCTGATTCGTTGCTGGCTGGCTCGTTCAAGCTTTTGGCTCGCTGCAGATTGATGTGGCTGAGTCGTTGGCAAAAGGGGCGCAGCAAGCAGCGCCCCGAGTCGGAGCAGGCGTCGCGAACTTGAAATCCAAGTCATCGGCGCCCAGCGAAGGTCGGCCGGTACAACTTCGTCGGCAACTGCTACTGCTACTGCTACTGCTACTGCGCACAGGCAAGATTGCCTATGCTACCGATCATGACGCTAAGTGACCTAGCTGCAGGCGCGTTTGCAGGACGTGCAGGATCGTGTCGCGTGCGATCATGCCTACGATGGCGCCGTCAGCGACGACCGGCATTTGATTGATGTCTTCAGTCTGCATGCGCTGCAGAACGCCTAGCGCGGGCTCGTCTGGTGTGGCGCAATGGGCGCGGTCGAAGGGCATCATCACAGCCTGGATGGAAGTGTTGGCCCACTCCTCGCGCGGCACGGCGCGCGCGGAGGCTAGCGTGACCAAGCCGACCGGGCGGCCCGCGCCGGTGACGACGTGGCAGCGGCGTCCGGTGCGCAGGACTTCGTGGACGTAATCATCCACGGAGATGTTGCGTTCCACGGTGGGCACGTCCTGGGTCATGATGTCGCCGGCGCGCACGCCGGTGAGAGTGTTGCGTACGGCGACTTGCGCGTAACTTTCGCGCGCGGCGCTGAGCAAGAACCAGCCGATGAAAGCGGTCCAGATGCCGTTGACCAGGCTGCCGTGGAATGCCCACCACACTCCGATAAAAATCATCACGTATGCGAAGAAGCGCCCGGCGTAGGACGCGATTTTTGTGGCGCGGGTGAAATCCCCGGTGACGCCCCAGGCGATGCTACGCAGGACGCGGCCGCCGTCGAGGGGAAATCCGGGAATGAGATTGAAGACAGCGAGCATCACGTTGATTTCCCAGAGCCAGGTGCAGGAGGCGACTACCAGCTCGTTGCCGTGAAAATAATGCGTGACCAGCCAGAAGCAACCGCCGAGGAACAGGCTGGAAACCGGACCGGCGATGGCGATATTGAATTCCTGCAGGGCGCTGGAAGGATCGCGCGAGATGCTGGAGAGCCCGCCGAACACATATAGGGTGATGGACTGCACGGGAATTTTGTAGCGCCGCGCGACGACGCTGTGGCTGAGTTCGTGAAACAGCAGCGAGCCGAAAAAGAGGATGCTGGTGATGATGCCGAGCGCCCAGTGCTGTTGCGTGGACCATGCGGGATGCAGCGAGGTGAACTGCTGCCCCAGTGAGACCGTGATCAGCAGGAAGATAATGATCCAGCTGGAGTGCAGGTAAACGGGAATGCCGAAGATGCGGAAAAGTTGAAAGCCGCCGGTGAGTTGGCCCGGGCGCGCGGGCGTGCTCGCGGAGGGTGGGGCGCCGGGATGGTCTTGGTCGGGAGTGGGTGTGGTGGCCATGGGATTCGTATGTGTACGAACCAGATTCTAGCAGAGCCGGGGCAGTTGCGGGTGCGTGGCGACGGCGGGGTTTGGCCCCTGGGCGACGCCCTGTGTTGAGTGTGGATTTCCACGGCGTGTTGGTGTGGCCACGTTTGTGGGGGCGCTGCGCGCCGTTTGATCGTGGCAGAGTTTGCTGCTGCCTGGCGGCAAGCCGTTGAGAATGTTGGGTTGGTGTTCGGCTGGCGTTCTGAGACGTCCTCTTTCCTCGATTGGCTACCTTCCTGCTTTTAGTTCGTTTGCAGCCCAGCTCAAACGGAGGACTAGGCCATGGAAAGCGGAATCGGATTTGTGGCAGTGGCAGGAGCGATCTTTGTTTCGTTCGCGGTGGCGCTGGGGCTGGAGTGGTTGAGCTTGGTTTTGCTGATGCGTTTGATGCCGGCGCGGCCCGCGCCGCAGACGGTGGCGCAGAGGATGGCGGCGATGGCGCAGTCGCGTCCTGGCGGCGAATCGGAACAGCGGGCGGCGTAGGAGATAGCGCAAGAACAAAAGAGTTGGCGGGACGCCGGCGCTACGAAGGCTGGGAGGTGTTACATGCTTTTTCTGCGGCTGTTATTGTTCGTTGTGAGTTTTGGGTTTTTGGGAGTGGCCGCTGCAATCGTGCTTTATGACTTCTATTTGGCGTTTGAATTAAACCGGATTCTGCGGTTGGGCGAACGCGCACCCGACGATTTGGCGCCAAACCAAGTTGCCGGCAAGCCGGGCGAAAACGCGTCGCTTGCAGATGCAGCTGCCGGCACGCCGCCGTCTGGCACGGCCGCCTCCGTTACCGCGCGCGCTGCGCGTCCGGTGTTTTATTTGCCGCCACGATCTGCTGGACCGCGGCGGGCTATACGTTGGTCTGTTGCCGCGAAGCTTGTGGTGCTGGCCGCGCTTTCGAGTTTGCTGGGCAAGAGCATCCTCGTGGTGCCGGACGGTACCGCTGCGGTGCGTGTGAGCCAGATTTCAGGCGTGCGGCCGGGAACTTTGTATGCAGGGACGCACTTGATTGTGCCGCTGGTGCAGCGCGCGCAGCTTTTCGATATACGCGAGAAAGTTTATTCCACGGCGGCGTCGGAAAATCCGCGCGACAAGGGACTGGAGGTGCTGACGGTTGAGGCGCGGGAAGGATTGTCGGTTGGCCTCGCGGTGACGGTGCGCTACCGGGTTGATCCTCGACACCTGGATTATGTGGCTGCGAATTTGCCGCAGCCGATCGAGGACGAGATTGTGGCGCCGGTGGTGACCAGCACTTTCCGCGACCTCGCGCCGAATTACATCGTGCGCGACGTTTTTTCCACCAAGCGCGACGAATTCCGCCAACGCGCGACGCAGGCCATCACCGCGCGGTTGGGCGAGGACCAAATCATCGTCAAGGAAGTGCTGCTGCGCAAAGTGTTGCTGCCCGAACAGTACCAGCAGGGGTTGCAGGGCCTGCTGATGAAAGAGCAGGAAGACGATCAGGTGACCGTGGACCAAAGCATCGAGCAGAAAAAAGTGAAGATCGCGGAATCGCAGGCGGAGGCGCAGAAGGTGCGGCAGATTAAGCGCGCGGAGGGCGACGCGCGGACGCGCGTGTTGATGGCGCAGGCGGAATCGGACGCGATGCAATACACCTTGCCGCTGAAGCAGAAACAGATCGAGCAGTCGCGGCTGGAAGCCGAGGCGCGCAAGCAGACGACCATCGAGGATGCGGAAGCCGCGGCGTCGGCGCGCGTGAAGAACGCGGAGGCGGAAGCGCAAGCCAAAATGATTGACAGCAAGGCCGAGCAGCAGCGCCGCACTTTGTTCGCGCAGACGCAGAACGAAGAGACCGTGCGCGGCGCGGAAGCCGCGGCGCAGGCGAAAGTGATCGACGGGAAGGCGGAGAAGGAGCGGCAGGATTTGTTGGCGGATGCGGAAGCGAATCAGATCCGTCTGACGGCGCAAGCGGGCGCGGAAAAAATGCAGCTGGAGGCGTCGGCGCTGAAGGCGAACCCGATGCTGGTGCAATTGACGGTAGCGCAGCGTTTGAGCGACCGCGTGCAGATCATGATGGTGCCGACGGACGGGAAATTTTTCTTTGCAAATGACGTGCTGAAATCGGCGCAGACTTTTCCGGGATTGAACGATCCGCCGTCGCGCGCGAGCGGGAAACAATGACGTTGCGAAATTGAAGAGATTCCCGGCCGGGGTTCTCGCGGCCTGTTCCGTGAGTAGGGCAGCCCGGTTCGGGAGTGGCGCCGGCAAAAACCCTTGCGGGTGGCACGGTGAGGACCAGAGCACAACGCGACGCGACCGCCGCAGCGAAGCTTTCGTTCTGGATCTGAGCCGCAGCCACCCTGCTGGCGTGATTTGCGGACAGGCAAGAGAATAAGCGCTGCGAAGAAGAGTCGCAATGCCACCAAGGCCTCCGGGCTAGAACCGAAGAGAGATCCTTCGCTCAGGGTGACGGACTAAGGAAAGAGCACGAGCAAGTTTGACTATGGCACGATAACTGCGCGGACACTCGGTGCGCGACGCGAACAACTTTGGGGATTCGGCGGTGTGCTAAGATGACGATTCGCGAATGTGATTTACGATTCGCGCACACTGATGCGGCCTTCCTGCGGACTTCCTCTCGCCATTCGCGTTGGAGTGCTCACGATTCTCCTCGGTTTTTTTTCGGGCGTTGCGCCGCGAGAGAGTCACGCGCAGGCGACGTCCCAGCTGCCAAAATCTTGGAATGACGCCGTCAGTAAGCTCGCCGATGAATTTTCCGCGGTCGTGAGTCCTGCTCCGGTCACGCTCAGCGTGAATAATATTTCTGCGCTCGATGCTTCGAATGCCGGTGCGATTGAAACTGCGGTGCGAGAGCAATTGCAGCGGCACAGTTTCTCGTTTGCGCCGGAAAATTCTGCCACCGCGCAATCCGTCGTGCGATTGCACCTCTCACTTTCTGAATCTGCCGACGAGTATGTTTGGGTGATACAGATTCTCAGCGATCAGAGCGACGGGAATGCGGTTCCGGTGATAATCGTCACCGCTCCCAAGGCTGATTTTGCGCATGCTGGAGCAGCAGCGCAGTCCATATCGTTGGAAAAGCGGTTCGTGTGGAAGCAGGCGGAGCTGTTTTTGGACTTTGCGTTCTTAAAAGATGCAACCTCTGCTGAGCTCACACTGTTGGTCCTCGGAACGAACAGCCTGACAACCTACAAACCGGTCGGCTCTCGTTGGCAATTTTCCCACACGAGCGCCATTCCGGAAGCGACGCCTCCGTCCCGGGACCCACAGGGGACGATAAATCTGAAGGAAGGAAAAATATCGCTCAAAGGCTTTGAGTGTGTTGGCGAACCCGATCTTGCGGGAGCGCTGCAGTGCAAGGCATCAACGGCGGGCCGTCGTCTTGGTGGCCCGGCCGTCACGATACCGGGGCTTCCAAATAGCCTGGGCACGACGATCCCGGAAAGATGCCATGACGAATACGTCTCGTTGTTTACCGCTGAGAATGACTGGACACAGAGCGATTCGATTCGAGCGTACTTGGCAAAGGGAGTTCCGTTGCCGGTGTTCCCTGCGGGCAACACATTGGAATTCGACGGTCCGGTAATGGCCCTGCATACGGACCCAGAGGGCAACTCTACACGCGCAGTCGTTCACAATCTGAAGACCGGGGAATACGAGGCTTATATTGCTACGGCGACTTGCGGCAATTAGCGCGTTGATGAGCTTGGCGCTCGCGGCGATGCCTGCGCGCAGTGCGCGACGGCCGCGCTATGGCGGGACTTTGCGCGCCGAGTTGGGCGCGAGCGTTGCGTCGCTTGATCCTGACGTGACGGCCGCGACGCCGGAAGAAGCGGCGGCGAAGGCACAGATTGATGCGCTGATTTTTGATCATCGGGATTCGGATGAGGCGTTGGTTGGGGCGGCGGGGAGCGGCGCGTTTCGGGTGACGACTTTCGAATCGGGGAAGCGGGCGGTGCTTGCGGCGAATGAGGAATTTCGCGAGGGGCGGCCGTTTGTAGATGGGGTAGAGATTGCCATGGGGCGGTCGGCGCACGAGCGGCTGGTGGATCTGGAATTGAGCAAGACGGATCTGACGGAAATTGCGCCGCAGGATGCGCGGCGTGCTGCTGAGCAGGGCGTGCGGGTGAGCGCTTCGCAGCCGGATGAATTGTTGGCGCTGGTTTTTGTTTCGGCCAATGTGGGATCAAAAGCGGCAGGATCGGCGAGCGCGCGGCCGACTGGTCAAGCGGCTAGACAGATTGCTGCACAAGTGCGCGGAGCAGGAAGCGAACAGGCGATGGGGCAGGCGCTATCGCTGGCGATTGACCGGGTCGCTATTGTGAATTTTATTTTGCAGAAGACTGGGGAGCCGGCGGGCGGGTTGTTGCCGCAGTGGTCTAGTGGCACGGCATTTTTGTTTCCTGCGGCGGCGCCGAGCGCGGCGGATCTGACGCACGCGAAGGAACTTTGGAAGCAAATCGCGCCGTCGGGACCTTTGGTGTTGGGATATGATTCCGCTGATCCGCTGGAGCAGAGTGTGGCGGAGCGGATTGTGGTGAACGCCAAGGAAGCGGGGATGGCGGTGCGGGCGCAGGCCATGCCGGTTGCTGGTGCGGGTGCCGGAAAATCGCGCGACGCTGGTTTGCCAGCAGGTCACGTGGATGCGAACTTGGTGCGTTGGCGGATGACTTCGTCTTTGCCGGACGTCGCGCTGAAAGATTTTCTTGCGCGGATTTACGCTGGGCCGCTGGCGGGCGTGGAGGCTGGCGCGTTTCCGGAGACTGCTTCGCCTGAGGACATGTATAAGCAGCAGCGCGCGGTGTTGAATACGTATCGCGTGCTGCCGTTGGTTTGGCTGCCGCAGGCGTACGGTCTCAGCGCGCGGGTGCGGGATTGGAAGGTGCCGGGGCCTGGGGAGAATTGGCCGCTCGCGGATGTGTGGTTGGATACGGAAACGCAAACGCCGACGCCGACGGGAGTTCAATGAGCTTGTGCGGCAACACCGGCTCCGAAGCAGCGCGCTTCACCAGGCAGCAGCTTCCTGTCCGCACATCACGTTTTGCATTTCGCGCGCCCGAAGAGGATGATCAATCTGTGAAAATGTCGAACACCATTAGCCGCCGCACCAGCGCCCTCTCCCCGGCGCTCCGGGCCCCACGTCCCCAACTAAAACGCGCCCAAAACCACAATTTCTATTCGATACAAATAAGCCCGTTTCTCCCAACGCCGGATTTTCAAGTCACAGAAAAGAAAGCACTTCCATTTTTCTATTCGATACAAATGAAAAGCTACCAATCACTACTTGCCAATCACCAATCACTACTCGCCAAACAACCACCAGTCACCAAAACGCGGAGAACTCCGTGACGTTTCGCACCAGATTATTCGTCAACTTCATGCTGGCGCTGCTGCTGTCGGTGGGATTGATCGCGGCGGGAGTTACGGTGGTGACGCGACGGGCGTTTGACGAAATGAATCGCGAGCACAGCGACGCGCTGCTGGCGCAATTTCAGCGGGAGTACGCGCGGCGCGGCAGCCAAGTGGTGGAGAGCGTGAAGGGCATCGCCGACGCGGAGTCGACCGTGCGCATGGCGATTGATTTGAGCCGCCCGAATGCGGATGTTTCGGTGTATGTGAACGACGCGCATGGCGTTTCGAAATCGCATCAGCTGGACCTGCTGGATTTCGTGAACAACGATGGGACGATTATTTCTTCGCAGGAATCTCCCGCGCGCTTCAACTACAAAATGGAGTGGGTGACCAAGCCCGAGGATTGGCCGGCGCGCGGCGCGTTCCTGACGAAACTGGACACCGAAGCGGGACCTGCGCTGGCGTTGTTGTCGGTGGCTACCGTACGCGTGGGCGACCGGGATTTGTACGTGGTGGGCGGCGAGCGATTGGGCAAGGAATTTCTGGCTTCGCTGGTGCTGCCGTCGAATATGCGCGCGCTGCTGTATTTGAATCTCGATCCGGAATTTCAAGATGCGAACTTGCTGGACGCAAACGGGCCGGCGCCGGACGCGGACCGTTTCGCGCCGCTGGTGGCCAAAGAAAGGGCCGCCCCGGTGGAGCAATCCTCAGAGATCCGCTGGAGCATTGACCCGGCGAGCGCGGAAATGTTTCACGCTTTGCCGTTGCAGGGGCGCGCGAAGGAATTGTTGGGCGTGCTGTTCGTGGGCAGTTCGCAGCGCGCAGTCGTGAGCTTGGAGCGGCGGATTCGCTGGCTCGCGCTGGGAGTGGTGGCGGTGGGATTGTTGTTCGGGCTGATGCTGAGCTGGTGGGGCGCGGCGCGAGTGACGCGTCCGGTGCAGAAACTGGCGGAAGGCGCGCAGGAAGTGGCGGATGGGAATTGGAGCGCGCGCGTGAATGTGCGCGGACGGGACGAAGTTGGGCAGCTGGCGACATCGTTCAACAAGATGACCGAGCAGTTGGTGGAGCAGCGCGACAAACTGGTGCAGGTGGAACGGGTGGCGGCGTGGCGGGAACTCGCGCGACGGCTCGCGCACGAATTGAAGAATCCGCTCTTTCCGTTGCAGACGACCGTGGAAAATCTGCGCAAAGCGCGCGAACAAAATTCCGGGCAGTTCGAAGAAGTGTTTCAGGAATCCACTGGAATATTGCTGGCGGAGATTGAAAACCTGAAAGTGATCGTGGGGCGGTTCAGCGATTTCGCGAAGATGCCGCAGCCGGAATTGAGTACCGTTAACCTGAACGAGATCGTGCGCACCGTGGTGAAACTCTTCGAAGGGCAATTCAGCGCGGTGGGGCGTCCGGCGATTACTCCGGAGCTGCATCTGGAGGATGATCTGCCGCTGATTCAGGCGGACGCGACGCTGTTGCACCGGGCTGTTGAGAACCTCGTGCTGAACGCGATGGATGCGATGCCGGCGGGCGGCGTGCTGATGTTGCGCACGGCGCATAAAGACGGCGAAGTGACGCTGGAAATTTCGGATACTGGCGCGGGGTTGACGCCGGAAGAATCCGAGCGGTTGTTCACGCCTTATTACACCACCAAGCAACACGGAACCGGACTCGGGCTCGCGATCGTTCAAGCGGTGGTGGCGGATCACGGCGGACGAATTTCCGTCGAGAGCGAGACGGGCGTGGGGACTTCCTTCCATATTGACCTGCCGATCAAGCCGCCGCACAAGGCGCAGACTTTCCCGATCGTTTTCGAGAAAAAAGAAGACGAGGCGTAGCCTCCCGTGTCTGCAAAAGCCCACATATTGATTATTGATGATGACGCGAACACGCTGGCGTCGCTGGCGCGCGCGTTTCGGCTCGCCGGGCACGAGGCCACCGTTTGCGATAACGCCGCGCGGGCGCTGGAGCTGGCGAAGGCCGAGCGTTTCGATCTGATTCTTTCCGACGTGGTGATGCCGGGTCGCGATGGGATCGCGCTGCTGGAGGATTTCAAGGCGATTGGTTTGGCTTCGCCGGTGGTGATGATGTCCGGGCAGGCTTCGATTGAAATGGCGGTGAAGGCCACGCGGCTGGGCGCGAGCGATTTTCTGGAGAAGCCCATTTCCAGCGAGAAACTGTTGCTGACGGTGGAGAACGCGCTCCGCGTGCGGCATCTGGAGGAAGAAAATCGCGACTTGAAGCGGCGACTGGGGCGGCATCACATTGTTTGGTTGAGCGCGGCGATGAAGGAAGTGATGGCGCAAGTCGAGCACGTGGCCGCGAGCGAGACGCGGGTGTGCATTCGCGGCGAGACGGGGACAGGCAAGGAATTGATCGCGCGGACGCTGCACGAAAAAAGTCCGCGGCGGAATGGCCCGTTTATTTCGCTGAATTGCGCCGCGGTGCCTTCGGAGTTGATGGAAACGGAATTGTTCGGGCACGAGAAGGGCTCGTTCACTGGCGCGGCTTCACGGCATACCGGGAAATTCGAGCAAGCGCATCGCGGTACACTGTTTCTGGATGAGATTGGCGACATGCCGATGACCATGCAGGCGAAATTGCTGCGCGTGCTGGAAGAGGGCGAGATCGAGCGCGTGGGGGGCGACAAACCGTTTGCGGTGGACGTGCGCGTGGTCGTGGCGACACACCGCAATCTGGAAGAGCAGGTGCGGATGGGAACGTTTCGCGAGGATCTGTATCATCGCGTGTTCGTGTTTCCGATTGTGCTGCCACCATTGCGCGAACGGCGCGAGGACATTCGAGTGCTGGCGGCGCATTTCGTGCGGCAGCTGGAGGAGCAGAACAATTGGAAGTTGCGGAAACTGTCGCCTGAGGCGATTGCGGAGCTGGAGCGTTATTCGTGGCCGGGGAATGTGCGTGAATTGCGCAATGTCGTGGAGCGGGTATTGCTGTTGGCGCCGGCAGAGGTGGTGGATGCGCAGACTGTGAGGCGAGCCTTGCCGAGCGCGGCGGTGTCTGGCGGTAGCGGAAGGGGATTGTCGGCGGCGGCGCTGGAGATTGGGATGTTGGCGCAGCGCGTGGAAGCTTTTGAACGGGAGACGTTGCTGGCGGAATTGCAGCGGCATCATCATCACATGACGAATACGGCGAAGGCACTTGGTTTGGAGCGCAGCCACCTTTATAAGAAGTGCCAGCAGTTGGGGATTGATTTGCGCGCGATCCGGCAGACGGAGTGATTTTTGCCGCGAGAGCTATTGCCGCTTCCTTGAATGCGTGGGCGACGGGAACAGCCGCATGAAAAGCAAGTGCGTGGGGAGATAGACCACGAAGACGAGGAAGAGGAAAGTGATGGCGAGGTGCGCGGGAGCGGGTCCGTAGGAACGATGGAGAAAGGGATCCTTGACGGCGAAATTGAGATTTTGATCTGGCGTGACAAATCGCGAGGCTATCAGAACGGGCAGGAGGATAGCGGATTGCAGTTTCCATCCGCGGCGATCGTAGCCTAGCCGGCCAAGCGACCAGAGCAGGACGAAGGGTAGGACGATGTGGAAGAGCGAGAGCAAGCGCGCCCAGAGCGGAGTGCTGCCGTCGAAAAGATATTCGGTGCCGCCGATGAGGTGGCGGCCGAAGAGAAGTCTGGCGGCTACGTCGAGAGTCCAGACAATGTCGATCAGCACCGATGAATCAGCCTGGCTGGAAACGAGGAGAGCGCTGTTGGTCCACAAGCCGATGCAGGTGAGGATTACGGCGATATCGCAGAGATGGAGAAAATTCGCGGGGCCCCAGGCGCGCCAGTAAGCCGCGAACCAGGCGATGAGCCAGAGCAGCGCGAGCCAGCGGAACCAGTCGGGGATTTTTTGGCGTGGTCCGGTTGACGTGGGCATTTTTTTGGCTGCGAACGGGGCCATCGTAGCAAAAGGATTGGCGAAATCCCATCGGAGTAAGTCAACGGAGCGCGCACATTTTGGCGCTATGTACGAAACGATGTGCGCGTGCGAAAATTCGAGCCGAGATGACGATCAATCCAGCGTGGTTTGCGTCTGGCGGGGTGTGCGCAGCGGGCGGGTTGTTTGCGTGGGGCGCGCTGGCGCCGGCTTCGCAGCTTTTTGGGCGCACGTTGCGTCGCGTGGACGACGCGTCGCGCATGGCCATCACGTTCGATGACGGGCCGAATCCCACTGTTACGCCGAGGATCCTGGAGCTTTTCGACCGATACAACGCGAAGGCTACATTCTTTCTGATTGGGCGGAACGTGCGGGCATTTCCTGGGTTGGCGCGGGAGATAGCGGAGCGGGGGCACACGATCGGCAATCACACGGAGACGCATCCGTCGCTGACGTTTCTATCAGCGGCGCGCATCGCGGAAGAACTGGAGCGCTGCGACGATGCGATTATGGCGGCGACGGGGAAGCAGCCGCGCTGGATGCGACCGCCTTTTGGTTACCGCAGCCCGCTGCTCGAAGGCATCGTGCGGGGGCGCGGCGGTGCGGGCGTGGCGATGTGGAATGTGGCGGCGCGCGATTGGCGGACGCAATCACCCGAGCCCGTCATTCAACGCTTGCGCAGGGCGCGTGGCGGGGATATCGTCCTTTTACACGATGGCGATCATCGTGTGCTGGAAGGGAAGCGTGGGCACGTGCTCGCGGCTTTGGAATATTGGTTGCCGCGCTGGCGTGGCGCGGAAATACAATTTGCGAATCTGGACGAAGCACAACTTAAAACTCAGGCGGGCTAGAGCGCATGGACGAAAAACGGTATTACGACGAGAAGCCAGAAACGAAGCAGATGACGCTCGTGTGTCCGCATTGCCGTGAAGAGGGTGTGTACCCTGTGCGCTGGATGGCGCGCACGAAAAAGAGCGCGCTACCTTCGGGCGGGAACGAAGACGACCGAGCGAAATTCGCGAAGGCGAGATCCTACATGGTGCGCATGGACGATATGGTAGCGTGCCGAAATATTCGCTGTCGGAAACGGTTTGATCTTACCGGGCAGACGGTGATTCTCACCTAGTTGTACGGCGGCTCCGCACAGGGCCTGAGTGAGCACTGCAAAATCGGTACTTCAGCGGCTGCGCAGTTTGCGAAAAAAAACCGCGCAGCCTCTACGACAGCGATGTTCGAACTGCGCTTGGTGTTTCGCCGACTGCTACAAATTCAACGTCAGAGGCGCCCAGCTAAAGAGTCCCCGTGGCAACTCGGGAGTCTTTATAGGTCGTGGCTTCAGCCACGACATAGACGCAACAAAGCCAGCGCGGCTTCAGCCGCTGAAGTACGGATTTTGAGGTTGCCACACAGACTCTTTAGCTGGCCGCCACAAAGTCAAGAGCTTCGCTGGCGCCCGTTTTCCTGCGACATTTGTTGACTTCAGGAGTTGACCGGGACGACTTGGAGAATTTCGCGGATTTTGGTGGCTAGCGCTTTCAGGTTGAAAGGCTTCTGTAGGAAGGCCATGCCACCTTCGAGGACGCCGTGGCGGAAGACGCTGTCGTCGGTGTACCCGGAGATGTACAGGACCTTCAGGTCGCTGCGAGTGGCGGCTAGGCGCGCGGCCAATTCGCGGCCGCTCAAGCGCGGCATCACCACGTCAGTGATGAGCAGGTGAATTTTCCCTTTGTGGGTGGATGCGATTTCCAGGGCCTCGACGCCGTCGCCTGCGTCGAGCACCTGATAGCCGCGAGTTGTGAGGTATTCGCTGACGAGTTCGCGGACACTCTGTTCGTCTTCGACGAACAATATTGTTTCGGTCCCGGGTTCGTGGCCGCTCTCCGGCTTTTCGGGCGCTTTCTTTTCCACTGGAGCTTGCACCATCGGCAGGTACACCTTGAAAGTTGTGCCGTGGCCGACTTCGCTGTACACCCAGACGTATCCGCCGCTTTGCTTCACAACTCCGTAGACGGTGGCTAGGCCCAAGCCGGTGCCGCGGCCTTGCGATTTGGTGGTGAAAAATGGCTCGAAGATGCGCGCTTGCGTGGCGGCGTCCATGCCGATGCCGCTGTCGCTGACGGTGAGCATGACGTAATCACCAGGGTCAACGACGGCGTGCTCGGTGGCGTAATCACGGTCGAGACGCACGTTGGAAGTTTCGATGGTCAAGCGCCCGCCATCGGGCATGGCATCGCGCGCGTTGACCACCAGATTCAGGGCGACTTGTTCGATTTGGCTGGGGTCCGCTTTCACGCGGCCGAGATTGGCGCCGGGCAGAAACGCGAGTTCGATATTGGCGCCGATGACGCGCGAGACCATCTGGATCATTCCGGCGACAATTTCGTTCAAGTCCAAAACGCGCGGTTGCAGCACTTGCATGCGGCTGAAGGCGAGCAACTGGCGCGTCAACCCGGCGGCGCGCTCGGCGGCCTGCTGAATCTGTTCGACGTTCTGGCGCGCGGGAGCCTGGCGCTCCGCGGAGGCGCCGGCCAAGCGGTCGAGAAGCATCTCGGCGTGGCCCTTCACCACCATTAGCAGATTATTGAAATCGTGGGCGACGCCGCCGGCGAGCTCTCCGACGGCCTGTAACTTTTGCGACTGGCGCAATTGGTCGGCGAGGTGTTTACGGTCGGTGATATCGAGTGCCACGCCAATTACGCCGATGATCTCGCCATCGGTGTCGCGCAGCGGGCGCACATGGGATTCGAAGATGCGTTTCTGCCAGTGCAATTCGTAAGTGAGCGATTCGCCGGCGAGAGCGCGCCAGTGCGCGGCAATGGAAGGGTGCTGGGGATCGTTGGTCTCAAAGTAATCGGCGAGGGTTTTGCCGGTGAGTCCTCCCGACTTCACGCCCAGCGAGTCCAGGCCGGCACCCATGCTGGAGGTATAGCGCGGCTCTTTGTCTGTGGTCCAAAGAACGGCTGGCATGCGCTCGATCATCATGGCCAGCCGCGCGCGGCCTTCGTGACGTTCGATCTGAGATTTTTCGAGATCTTCGAGCATGCCGTTGATGGCGACGCCCAGAAACGCGAGTTCGTCGTGGCCCGGTACATCAAGACGTGCGGAAAGATCGCCGCTGGTGCCGATTTGGGTGATATTTTCGGTAAGGTTGGCGATGCGCGAGATGACGACGCGCTCGAGCAAATAGAGCGTGGCCGCGCCGAAAACGAAACCCGCGGCGATTAACAGCAGCAGAAACTGGACCAGGCTGGTGTGCCCCTGCTCATAGATTGTCCTGGGCAAAAGGACGCGGATGAGCAATGCGGGCCGGCCGTAGATGTCGTCCAATTCCTGGTAGGCAGCGAGCGATTGGCTGTCCAGCGGAGCGATGAAGTTGCGAGAACTTTTCGAAATGGCTGCGGCCGCCGTGCGGAAATCGGGGCTCAGTGCGGTCGAGGAAAGCATCTGTGCTTCGATAGGCGCGAGCGTGAGGTCGCCCAGATGTTGAATTTCAGCAGCATCGAGCAGGCGGCCCATGACTATTGTTCCGGCAATGGGTCCGGAGGAATCGCTGGCGAGAATTGGCCGGGAAACGACAAGCGCAGGTCCGCCGGGCAGATCAAGGACTCCCGCCACCTTGCTGTGGGCAGCTTTCAAGTTGAGGAGCAGCGAGCCGGGCTCGAGATGATCGTCCAGGTCCGCTGGAATCGGTATTTCGCCGCCATGGGTCAGGTCGAAGCCCTTGGCGAAGAGTTTGCGGCCATGGGCATCGAGGATGACCACGAAGCTGATTTTCAGTTGCTGAAACGTCGAAGCGGGAAATTCGGTCTTGATGTAACTGGGCCGCATACCGCGGGCGTAATCGTACGTTGCATCCCAGGAACCGTATTCGCTGGTAGTCTGGTCGAGCGTGTTCAATTCGTTCGCCAGGGCGCTGGAAGCGCGTGCGATGTCTCTGCCGGCAAAATCCTCTTCCAATATGGCGAAGCCGCGCATGAGTACAATGCGCGAGAGCACGAACAGGCCGCCGACCAGGCCGAGCATAGTAATGCCAATGATAAGCAAAGTCTTGCGTCGCAGAGAGGACGGCACACGAAGCTGTGCTATGTGGAGGTGTCGCAAGGGAGATCTCAATCGCCATTATATCGGCTGCGGGGCAGCCGTTGTTTTTGCGGTGTCCTAGTCGTACACGCCCGGTCGTGCTTGCCGGGCCCGGAAGGAAAAGCGTGGCGGCGGAGAGCCGGGAAGGTTTATTCTTCATACATCTCGCTGACTGTCGGTCGGCATCCTTACTACATAACGCTTACCGGATCACGTTGACGAGGGGTCAGATGACAAAGAGTCCGATCCACTTACAGCATGCACTTCTGTTGCTCATCGCCGCCGGATGTGCGCTTCCTGCGGCGGCGCAAGATGCGGGGCCGATGCCTCCGCCGACGCCTCCGGCTTCCGCTCCCGCGAGCCAACCTGCGGCGCAGAAACCGCAGGATGCATCTGCTGGCGCGCCTGCTTCGGGAACGGTTGCTGCGCCGGGACCAGCGTCTGGTTCTGGAACGATAGCTGGCGATTCGGCCGCGCCTGCAGCGAACGACGCGACTTCTGCTCCGGGTTTTACGGCGGCTACGGTTGTGAAACCGAGCGCGATATCGGCTGCGAAGATCATGGTGCCAGCTGGAACGCATATTCCGCTGGTGCTGCACAACGCGGTGTCCACGCGCAGCGCGCGGCCGGGCGACCCAGTGTACTTCGAGACTTTGTTCCCGGTCATGATTGATGGAAAAGTGGTGATCCCGGCGGGATCGTACGTGAGCGGCGAGGTCACCGAATCGAAGCGGCCGGGGCGGGTGAAGGGGCGCGGCGAATTGATGATCAAATTGACTACGATGATTCTGCCGAACGCCTACATGGTGAACCTGAATGCGGTACCCAGCAATGCCGGTACGGGCGGAAACGAAACTACCGACAGCGAAGGCAAGATCATCGGAGATTCAGAAAAAGGGCACGACATCGGAACGGTGGCGAAGACTACTGCGGCTGGCGCGGGCATTGGTGGACTGGCGACTCAGAGCGCGAAGGGCGTGGGGATCGGCGCGGCAGCCGGAGCCGCGGTGGGTCTAGCAGCGGTCCTGTTGACGCGCGGGCCAGATGCGGAGATGCCGCGCGGGTCCACGGTGGAAGCAGTAATTGATCGCTCGATTTATCTGGATCCAGACAAGGTGCAGTTCACCGGGCCCGGGCAGGCATCTTCGCTGGCAGGGCCCCCGAATCGCGAACCGGTGCGGAATCGCGATCCTTTCTAGATTTGTGACTGCTGGCTCAGGTTCCCGGGACGCTGCGAATTGCTTGCGCATGCGCTCGGGATTTTGCGGCCGTGAAGCGTAGCGGCGAAAAACTCTCCGCGTTGAAATTCGATTTTCCGCTGACAATCCAATCACGCATGATTCTTGCCGTGGCGGGAGCAAGCAAAATGCCGTTGCGGTAGTGTCCTGTGGCGAGCCATAACCCTGCGATATCGGTGGGACCGATGATGGGCAGAAGATCCGGGGTGCCGGGCCGCAAGCCGGACCATTCTTCCACAATTGTCGCGTCCGCCAGGGTTGGAGCGAGTTCGAGCGCGGCATCGAGGATTTGGCGGACTCCTTCCGGCGTGACTTGTTTCACGAAGCCCGCATCTTCCAGCGTGCTGCCGGCGATGATGCGGCCATCGCGCCGCGGCACCAAGTAGCCGTGCCGCGAGCGCAGGACTTTTTTGATCTGCACTGATACGGAGCGCAGTGCGAGCATTTGTCCGCGCACCGGATGCACTGGCGCGTACTGGCGCAGTTGCGGATGCGGATTCTGTTCCTGCACGGCGTCTGCGATTGTGCCGCAAAAACTTCCGGCAGCGATGACAACTTGGTTGGCTGCGATTTTCCGGCCGCCGGCGATCACACCGGCGCATGCGCCGCTTTCGTATAGCAGTGCGTCTGCCGCGCATTTGGCGCGAATTTCAGCGCCGCGGTGGGTTGCAGCTGCGAGCACCGCTTCTAAGAGCAGCCGCGGATCAACCGTCGCTTCGTCGGGCAGCCAGGCGATCGCACCAGCTTGTGGCCCAAGCGATGGCTCGAGCTTGCGGGCTTCGTTTGGTGACATCGCTGCGGCAGCAAGTCCCAGGTGGTGAAAATCGGCGACCATTTTATTGCGTGTGCTTTCAGCTTCGGGGCCGTGGAATACTTCGAGAGCGCCGTTGCAGTTAAAATCGGTGGACTTGCCGGATGCGTGTTCGATTGCTGCGACAAATTCGGGATAGAGGCGCAGGCTTTCTTTGCCGAGCGGAACCAGCGCCGAAGATTCGGGCGAATCCGGTCCCGGCGATAGCATTCCGGCCGCGGCCCAGGAAGCTTCGCGGCCGGGCTCCTGGCGATCGAGCACCACGACACGTAAATTTTCAGACGCAAGCTCGAAGGCGATCGAGCTGCCGATCAGTCCGCCGCCAACGATGATTACGTCGTAAGCGCTCACGGATTCATATTATCAGGAATTCTCGCGCGGATATTCCTCGACGCGGCGGCGTCCGAGCTCCTAATCAGCATGCGTGGAAGTGGTGCAGGATTCAGATCAGAGCGAATCGACGAGTTCGACGGAGAGGAGGCGGGCTTTCTGGGCTAGGGTTTGTGCGCGGGACCAGTCGCCGCCTTTGCCGGCTTCGTCGGATTGCGCAAGGAAGCTGCGGATTTTTTCGACCAGGTCGTGTTGCGCGGCGTTCAAGACTTTTCCATTGGCTTGCTGCAGATTTTTTTGCGCGACGCTCGAGTCTTCGCCCGTGCTGCGCCGCAGACTGGCTTGATCGCCGGGCGAAAGTTGCGGCGAGATTTGCGGCGGCGGAGTACGCACAGGCTGCTCGGCCTGATTATCCGAGGACGATTCGGTGGGTTGGCGGTGTGGAGGCGGAGGAGGTTTCGTGTGCGCGGGCTCCACCGGTAGCGGAGCGGCGTCGGCGGCGGCGGGCGTCGGCGGCGGAGCTACGGTTTCGACCGGGGGCAGAGCGTCGGTGTCCGGCGCGATGTTGGTGATGGGTTTGGAATCGGCCGTAGACGGAGCGGGAGCGGCGGCCACCGGCGCGGCGGCTTTCACCGTCGTACCGTTACACCCCACCACGCTAAATGACAGCCCGCTGAGAAACAAGGCTGCTAGAAACGCGGATTCTGTTTTTCGGCTGGGCATTGATCTTATAACTTTTAACTACCGAGTAAGTTCCAACTTCCACCTTCTATCTTTTTTCTTCAGCAAACGGCTGGCCGAAATCGCGATGCTTGCCAGTCGGGGCTTCCAGGGAACGCGCCAGCGGCAATTCCACGCGAAAGGTGGTACCGCGTCCAGGCTCGGATTCGAAGTCTATCCGACCGTTGTGCAACTGCACAAACCGAAAAGTGTTAGCCAGTCCGATGCCGGTACCTCCGGGACGGGTTGTAAAAAACAGCTGGAAAATTTTCTTCTGATTTTCCGCTGAAATTCCGGCGCCGGAATCGGCGACGGCGATTACGGCGAAATCGCCGTGGCGGCGCAGGCTGAGCGAGATCGTGCCGCCAAGACTGGTGAAGTCGCTGGCATTCAACAAAAGATTTAGTACGGCCTGATGGATGAGCTGACCATCGACCAGCACGTGCGGAAATTCCGAAGGCAAATCCACGCGGAGCACGATGCCCGCTTTCGCGATGGTGGGGCGCGCGGCTTCCAGCACGTCGTCGAGCAATATGCGCAGGTCGGTTTCTTCCAGTTTGATTTCCAGCGGCTTGGTGAAATTCAGGAAAGTTTTCACGGCGCGGTCCAGACGGTCAATTTCGCTATCGAGCATTTTGACGGCCTGCTGCGGTTCGGGCTCGACGGGCATATTGGCTTTCAGCACTTCCAGCCAGAGGCGCATGGAGTTCAGGGGGTTTTTTACTTCGTGCGCGACGCCGGCGGTGACGCGGCCCAGCGCGGCGAGGCGTTCGGAAACTTGCAGCTGGTTCCCGATGCGTTCGAGCGATTCGACGTCGCGCATGGTGATCAGCGCGCCCATGGCGATGCCGTGCTCGCGAATCACCTGTGCGCTGAGACCGATGCGCTGCGAGCCGTGCAGGCCGGCAAGAGTGATTTCGGCATTTTCGATGTGGCCGACCTCGTCACCGTGGATGCCCAGGGCCTCCCGCGCGGGATGCCCGGGAGGGAAAATTTCGCTGACGCGTAATCCGCGCAACGCCTCCGAGCGCTGGCCCAAAAACTTTTCCACTGACGGGCTTACCAAAACCGCATTGCCACGGGCGTTGAAAAGCAGGAGGCCGTCCTCCAGGCCGCCCATCACCTGATCGAGATTTTCGCGCAGGGTGCTGAAAATTTCGCGCACGTCGCGCAGTTGTTTGCCGATGCCGATGATTTTGGTGCTGACCGCGCCGAATTCGTCGCTGCGTTCAACTGGCTCGAGATCGAATTCGCCCGCGGAGATGCGGTCCAATTGTGCGGAGATGCGGTCAATCGGAGCGAGGGAGGCGCGACTGACGATCAACGCGAGCAGCGTCGAAAGCAACACGGAAGCCAGCGCGTAATATCCGGCGGATTCGAGGCCGGGCGAAATCTCGTTGCGAATGAGCACCGAAGAAAGGCCGATGCGAATGTCACCGAAGGGTCCATTGATATTGAAGGGCAGCGAATCTTCGTACACCAGCGGCGGGCCGTAGAGCGTGCGCAATTGCTGGAAGAAACCGCCGCGGACGAGCGAATCAACGGGCGGGCGCTGGGCGATTTTCTGGCCGCGCAAGCTGGCATCGCTGGAGACCAGCGCAATTCCGTCGAGGTCGCTGATGGTGATTTCGTAGATCGTGGGCGAATATCCGATGGCCGATTCCATCACGGAATTCAGAGTGCTGCTATTGTCGAGAGCGCGTTGCACGTAGGCGCGCAAATCCGCCGGACTGGAGGAAGCCGGAGATTCGCCGCGGGCTGCGGCGTCCGTCAGGGAATTCTGGCAGGCGAGATAGATTTGCCGCGCGACGAAGCGTGCGCGGTCATCGGCCTGGCGCAGCGTCTGGCGCGTGAGGCGCGCGATGTACAGACCCGAAACGGTGGTGACGACCGCCAGGACCAGCAGGGAAGTCGCCAGCGTGAATTTAGTTTTCAGGCTGAGACGCATTTTTCCGCCCCGCCTCGTATTCTTTTAATTTGTTGTGCAGTGTTTTCAGGCTGATGCCGAGAAGTTCGGCAGCGCGCGTCTTATTCTGGCTGGTGGCGCCGAGGGTCTGCAGGATCAGCTCGCGCTCGACGGCGTCTACCGTGGTGCCGATGGGGAAGCGCAGGCCGCCCAGACCGGAAGTGGTCATGGCGGTGACGCGTCCAAATTCGGCGGGCAGATGCTGGCGCGCAACCGTGCCGCGGTCAGAAGCGATGGCGGAACGCTCGAGCACGTTGCGCAGCTCGCGGACGTTTCCGGGCCACGGATAGGACCTGAAGAGCTCCATGACGTCGGCGCCCACGCCGGCGACTTTTTTTTCGTGTTTGGCGGAAATGTCGGCGAGCAGGTGATCCACTAAAAGCGGCAAATCCTCTTTATGCTCCCGCAGCGGAGGGAGATGGATGTTGAAGACGTTCAGGCGGAAATAAAGATCCTGGCGCAAATGTCCATCGGCAACGGCTTGTTCCGGATTTTTGTTGGTGGCGGCCACCACGCGCACGTCCACGGGCGTTTCCACTTTGCTGCCCAGGCGGCGGACTTTGTGATCTTCCAGCACGCGCAGCAATTTGGCTTGAGTTTGCGCGGGCATCTCGCCGATTTCGTCGAGCAGCAGCGTGCCGCCGTCAGCCAGCTCGAAGCAGCCGATGCGGCGTTCGGCCGCGCCGGTGAACGCGCCTTTCTCGTGGCCGAAAATTTCGCTTTCCATCAGCGATTCAGGGATGGCCGAGCAATTGATGGCGACAAAGGGGCGGTCGGCGCGCGGCGACAGCATGTGAATCGAGCGCGCGACCATTTCTTTTCCCGAGCCGGTTTCGCCGGTGATGAGCACGGAGGCCGTGGATGGCGCGGCAATCTCGACCTGACGCATCACATCCTGCATTGGCACGGATGTGCCGACGAGAGTCCCGAGTTTTCCGGCGGCGCGTAGGTCGCGCGTCAAGGCCACCACGGCTTGCTGGTTTCGCACGTGGCCTAGCGCGCGTTCAAGCAGCGCACGCAGCACGGGTGGCTTGAGAGGTTTTTCGATGTACCAGTAGGCGCCTGCTTCGATGGCCTGGACGACGCGTTCGTCGCTGCCGCGGCCGGTGATAATGATGACCGGAATGCGTAGAATATCGTCGCCCAGCTGCTTCAACAGGTCGAGCCCGTTCATGCCGGGTAGCTCGACGTCCGCCAGAATTAGGCTGGGTTGGAATTCTTGAAATTTGGCGAGAGCTTCTTCACCGCTGCCCACGCCGAGAGTTTCCCAATTCCATTTGCGCAGCAGGGCTTCGTAGCCTTTGCGGGCATTGTCTTCATCTTCAACGATCAGAATGCGTTGTTGGTTGGGAATCGGGGTGGTCATCGGAACTTTGAATCTACCAGCAGTCCAGCGGAAATCCAAGGGAGCGGGTCAGCGGGAGGCGCCAGCGGCGCAGCCGCGGCGTACGGTGCGTAAATGCTTTTCTAATTGGTCGCGCTTGTAGCTCGCGAAGAAAAATGATCCGGGCGAACCGATGATTCGCCCGGACCAGGGACGCGGCGTTTATCGAATTGGCACGGCCGAGCCGAGGATTATGGCCGCGCTAGCGGTCGTCATCGTCGCCGCCGTCGCGGTCTTGGGGTGCGAAAGCCACTCCACGGAACACTTCGCCCGCCTCTGCCGAACGCAGGGTGTCGCAATGGCCAACGAATTACCCCACGGGCGGTTGCCTGTCGGTAGGGTGGTGGCTGACGGGACGTCGGTGACTTTCACCTGTTTGTTTGGATCAGCGCCGGTGTCGCCGTTCGCGCTGATCGCGGAAGTGATGGCGTCGATCGTCACAGTGCCGTCATGGTTGTGCCGCCCGGTGATGTTGCGGCAGTCGCCCGTTGCGGGGTCGATCGCGGCAGGATAATTCCGGACCGTGTACGGCACGCCGATGTCCGGGCCATCTTGCAGAACGTAGAGCACGGTCCATGTTCCGTTGACCAGGCTCCATTTCTGGAGGCCGGCGGTGGCCAAACCTTGCGCGCCCGCGACGTTGCCATTGACTGGGGGCGTTACCAACGTGCCGGCGCCCTCGCCGCAAACGTACAAGGTGTTGGCATCCGCGAACCACAGACCGAACGGAAACGCCGTGGAAGTGCTTCCGACTGTAGTCGGCAATCCCGGCAAAATCGTAATCGGCACCTTGGCAAGCTCGGCTGCGTAACCCGTAGGCAATACGCCGACGCTGCCGTCGGAGCCGGAATTGTTCCAGACGTTGTGCGAGTCGAATAGGTTCGGGGCTTCGCCGTTGTCGGTTGCGATCCCGCACGTGACCGTCACCGGTGTCGCGGTGCCAGTAGACGTGGTTGGCACGTTCACGGTTGTGCTGCCGTTTGGCCCGCCTGCGCATCCGAGGGGCAATGTCTCGCCAATCGCCACAGTCGAAGCCGTTCCCACATAGACGCTGCGGCTGAGTACCAGAGTATCGGATTGGAATTCAAAACGATCATGGTGGTCGTCATTGGCGGCTACTTTGCGAACGAGTGTGCCGGCTGCCAACGCCGCTGCGACGGCGACAATAATCGCCATTGGAATGAATTTTTTTTTCACCTATTTGGCCCTCCCAGGCAGGCAAAACGATCGCACACGAGGAGAGCCACTGGTTTACGCGAACGTTGAATTCTCGTCGAGCCTTTGCTGAAGTGCGGCAAGCCGCCGACTCTTGCGCAATTTTAATTTCGCACGTGAGCAACTCACGACGGGCAATTCAGTTGAGGCGCAATTGTGCCTGAGTAACGAGCGGTGGCGTGTTGTCCAGGACTTCTGGAGTGCCTAAGTTCTGCCGAGATGCAAGGGCCGCTCGAGAACCAGTTCGAGCTTCATATTTTGCGGCAAGGTGAGTTCCTGGCCGAGGCCAGAGGTGATCATGAATGCGGTGGCGGCGGCGATGGCCGCGCCCACGGCCGCGTCTTGTTTGTTCTTGGCTGCAATTCCCGGTTCCGCGCCGACGAATGCGGCTTCGGCGGCGGCGAAGGCGGCGTCTTCCTGTTTGGTGGCGGAGGCGCGGATTTCGCCTTCATGATCGTAGAGCACGCGAATGGAATGAACGCCTGGAGCATCAATCAAGTCGGCTACCAGAGGGATCCAGCCTGTGGAATCCTGGATTTCATCGAACGTGAGCCACAGACGCGCGCGACCGACCTTTCCGGCGGGCTGAATTTTGTCAATGTGACCGCGGATTTGGGCACCGGCGGGCAACGTGGCGCCTTCGGTCGTGGCGATTGGCTCGAGCGTGCATGCGAGGAATTGCTTGCCCGCTTTGTCTTCTTTGGTAGAGATACTGGTGTGCAGAGAAATCAGGAAACGGGTGCCGCGAGCGGCGGCGTCGGGTGGCGCGTCTTGAGCTTGAGAAGCGGGATCCTGCGATTGCGCTCGGGTTTGGGCTACTACGCCTGAGAACACCAATAGGACAGACGTGAATACGGAAATCCTCCAGCGTGTCATAAACTCCTCCAAATTTTGGTTTGGCGCTTTCAGCTGGAGGCGAAAGCGGGTACTTCTTAACGTGAATATAGCAAATCTCGCGCGGCGACGCGAGCGTGGGTTTTCAGTTTGTCGAAAAATGCGTGACCTTCGTAGCGGCGGTCCCGCACAGAGAGATCGCCATTGGTGCTAGCCGCAGGACCGATGGCGCGCCAAAGTGCGGTGCTACAGCAGGAAAGTCAAACGCGCCCAGCTAAAGCTGGCCACTACAAATTCAAAACCTTAGAGCGCGCGCGGTGAGATCGGGATTCTGAACACTAGCGCCGACTTAGGGCCCGGAAGCGGCGCCGGGCGAAGATTGAGAAAAAACTGTACAGGAACGGGCGGGCGTGAATTATAATCCCGCCAGTTTCACGGGTTCTGGTAGGACACGCTCGATACTCCCTTTTTCGGCCCCCATTCGAGTCCTGTGCTTTTTTTCATCGCGTCGCCTGCGGGGGAAAACGGGGACGCTATCGTCGGCGCGGTGCCACGGGGCGGTAGCTGTGCTGAGGAGGCGTACTTTGAAAGTGCCAGAACGTGCCGCGATCTTGCTTGTAGCTGTCTTTTTGGTTGTGGCGGCGGCCGTCGCCGACGACAACAAGCCCCGTGCGGCGGATGGGTCCGCGAGCGCAGGCGCGAAGACGACGGCAAGTGCGTCGTCCCCGAGCGACGCAACCGCGAAGACTGCGGTAGCTTCGGCAGATTCTGGGCACGCGAGCGGCGCGTCCGAGGCGGGCACAACTGCGGCGAGTTCCCCAGTTGCGGTAACATTGCCCGCGCCACCGTCGTCGCCAGTGCCATCGTCTTCGGCGCTGCCCAAGCCCAATTCCGGGGCCGCTAAATCGAACGCGGCTGCGGCCGCGAATGAAGATTCCGAGCTTCCGAATTTCACGCCGATGCCTGCGCTGGACGGCAATCCGGGATTGTTCACGCTGGAAACCGGCGAGACGCTCCCCAAGCACGGCTGGTCTCTGGGCGTGGGATTGAATAAGTTTTCGCGCATGCCGGGAGACATTACCTCGCTGCAGTTGGCTCCCTCGGTGGGCTACGGCGTCAACAACTGGTTCTCGATATTTTTTCAGATCAACTCGTACGATTACATTCACGTCGGAGCGCCGAGTCTTCTGAGCCTGGCGCCGGTGAACGCCGCGAATCCGCAATTCCAGAACACGATTTACAACTCGATCATTCCTTCCACCGGTTTTCCGCCCGCGTATGTGGAGGATGCGCCGTTTGCATCGCACAACGGCAGCGGCGTCGGCGAAATGGATCTGGGATTCAAAATCGGGTTGCTGTCGGAACGGCGGGGTAAGCCGATCAGCCTTTCCATTCGCAACGATTTCTATCTTCCGACGAAAACTGGACTGACGGACCTGCTGGCGAATCAGGTGCAATACGGAAAGTTCAATTATGGAGTGGGGCTGGAGGCCAGCAAGACATTTTTTCACGGAGGGATTACCGCGACGGCGAACTGGGCTTACCGGTTCACACGCAATTCCAGCTACACGGAGACGATCGGCGGCGTGCCCGAAACCGTGGTACTGAACCTTGCGGATCAGATGCAGGTGGGCGCGGGGCTTTTGATATTTCCGACGAAGCGGTTTCAGATCATGACGGAGTACGACGGCACGGTTTATATCGGCAAAGGAATTCAGAACACCACGTTTGGCGCGCGCGATCCTGTGGACAATATAATTGGTTTCCGGCTATACGCCTGGAAGTGGGCGGCAATGGACATGGGCTACCGGTATTCGCTGGACCTATCGAATCATCGCGACCGCAACGGATTCATTATTAAGGTGGGCGTGGCGCACTGGCCGGCGAAGCCGCTGCCCCCGGATGTGGTGACGGCATCGTGCGCGGTGGACAAGGCTGCCGTGAAAGAAGGTTCGGAGGATTACATTACGGCGAATGTTAGCGCCACGGATGCGAATGGCTTTCCGTTGACCTATCAGTGGACCGCGACGGGCGGCTCGATTGATGGATCGGGACCGTACGTCCGCTGGAATTCCACCGGCGTTGGCGCGGGCAGCTACACGCTGACGTCGCGCGTGGATAACGGCGCAGGCAAAAGTGCGAGCTGCTCGGCGAACGTGACCGTGCAACCGAAACCGGCGCCTCCGCCGCCAACCATGACTTGCACCGCGGATCGTTCGACGGTGCTGGCCGGGGAACGCGCGGAGATCACCGCGAATGTGAACGATGCGTCGGGGACGGCCATCCGATTCACTTGGCAGGCCAACGGCGGGCGTGTCATCGGCAGCGGCTCGATTGTGCAATTCGATACATCGGGCCTCGATCCGGGAACTTACACTGTGACTGGGCGCGCGGAAAATGAATTGCACAGCGCGTGCGATTGCACCGCGGCAGTTACGGTGCAGGCGCCACCGCCTCCGCCGCAAGCGAGCAAGGTGAGCGCTTGCGATTTCGCTCCGAGCAGTGCCGGTGCGGACAACGTATGCAAACGCAATCTGGACGACGTTGCGGTGCGTTTGCAGAGCGATCCGCGGTCGAAGGTGGTGCTGGTGGGTTACGCGGATCCGCACGAAGCGCGGGCTGCAAAATTGGCCAACGAACGCGCGGCGAGCGGTCAGAAATATTTGCAGGACGAGAAGGGCGTGGACGCCACGCGCGTGGAAATACGCACCGCGGCAGGGCAGGCGGGCGCGGGCAAGGAAAACCGGCGAGTGGATGTCATCTTTGTTCCGGATGGCGCATCCTATTAATTGCAGGTTCTGAGGGAGAAAGGAAGCAGCAAGACGTCCTGCGGCCATCGCGGGCGGTGGGATTTCGGCGAGCAGTATCTTAAAGAAGTCTCGCCCAGGATGCAGCGCGCTGCTGCGCTCCGCCAGAGTTGGCGCGGCCCGGTGCTTCGGATCGAAAACGATTCAGGACTTCGCGCTAATTCCGCCGCTGATCTTTTGCCGGGCGTACACGACCGGTATCGAACATGACTTCGCGTAACCGACCTCTCCGGTGGTTTCCCATTTTGCTTTGTGGCTTGGCGTGCGCGTGCGTGTGTGCGTGTGTTGGCGCGCCGCCGTTGCAGGCGCAGGTGTGGCAGGCCATGGGCCCGGCGGGCGGTGACGTGCGCGCGCTGGCGAGCGATCCTGCGCATCCAGGCGTGCTGTATTTGGGCACTGTTGACGGCGCCATTTTCAAATCGCACGATTCCGGGGCCGATTGGGAACCGCTCGGAGTCGCGGGGGAAAATCAAAATGCAGTGGTGAGAGCGATTATCGTGGACCCGCGCGATTCAGCGCGGTTGTATGCGGCGACTTGGACGCGCGAGGCAGCGGGTGAAGGCGGCGGAGTTTTTCTGAGCAGTGACGGCGGCCAATCGTGGCGTGTTTCCGGGCTTGCGGGCCACGCGGTGCGGGCGCTGTCGCAGGCTGCGTCAGATCCAGCGATACTCGTGGCTGGCGCGCTGGACGGAGTTTTTTTGACGCGCGATTCGGGCGAGACCTGGCGGCGGGTGACGCCTGCCGGCGATACCGAGCTGCGAAATTTTGATTCGCTGGCGATTGATCCGCGCGATCCGCTGGTAATCTACGCCGGAACGTTTCATCTGCCGTGGAAGACCACTGATGGCGGAGAGCATTGGGCTCCGATCCACACGGGGATGATTGACGATTCCGACGTGCTTAGCCTGGTGACGGACGCAGAGAACCCGCGGCGCATTTTTGGCAGCGCTTGTACGGGGATTTACCGCAGTGACGATGCCGGCGTGGCTTGGGAGAAACTTGAAGGCATCCCGTATTCTTCGCGGCGGACGCCGGTAATTCGTCAGGACGCGGCGCGCCCGGCGATCTTGTACGCCGGGACGACCGAGGGGCTGTGGAAGAGCGCGGATGGCGGAGCGTCCTGGCGGCGGGTTTCGCCGCGGAGCTGGGTGATTAATTCGATACTGATTCTGCCGCGCGATCGTGACGGCGAATCGCGTGTGCTGCTGGGAACGGAACGGCACGGCGTACTCGCGAGCGATGATGGCGGCGCGAGTTTCCACGCCTCGAACGAGGGCTTCCATCATCACCGCATCGTTTCGCTCGCTGTGGACCTGCAGGACCCGCAGCGTGCGGCTGCGGTTCTGCAGAACGCACCGGATGCACTGGTGATGACCGCAGATGGCGGCAAGACCTGGTTGCCGATGAGCGTGGGACTCAACGGGGACACGGTGCGGCAGATTTTTTCATCGCCAGTAGGCTGGTGGGCTACGCTCGCTTCCGGAGGCTTCGCGCAATTCGATGCGCGGCGAAACAGTTGGGCGCACATAGGAGTCGTCTCGGATTTTGCGACTCCGGATCCGGTGAGCGATTCCCCGCGCGCCAAGGGCGAACTTCGCGCTTTTCGGCCGGTCGTGAATGACATGTTTTTCGGCGACTCGGATTGGTTCGCCGCTACCGAGCAGGGGCTTTTCGTGTCGCGTGATTCCGGCAGGTCGTGGACGGAGTTGCCGTTCGGGCCGGGCGAATTGCGGGTTGGTTCGGTGCGAGCCTCAAATGACGGACGGCAGATCCGGCTGGTCTGCTCGGGCGGGATGATTTTCTCGGAAGATGCTGGAAGCACGTGGACCTGGCACGACCTACCCCTCGAATCGGGCGGCGCGATACGGCTCGAGTGGGCGCGCAACAATCTATTGCTCGCGGTAGCGCGCTCTGGTTTGTACATTTCACGCGACGCCGGAAATACCTGGGCCAAGGCGCAGGCTGGGCTCCCGGGCGGCGTGGCGGATAGCTTGCTGACGCGGCCGGATTTCTGGCTGGTCTCGGTGCAAGCGGCCGGTTTGTACATTTCGCGAGACGAAGGCGCGACGTGGACGCGCGTGAAGCACCCGGCATCGCTCGGCACAACGGTTGGCACTGCACGCGCCAGCCAGGGCCAGTTCCCCGTGCTGGCGGCGGTCGGCGCGGCGGAACGAATTTACGCCGGCTCAGCGAACGACGGGTTATACGTTCTAGATTTATCCGGCGATTCGGCGCCGAAATCGTTCGCCACCGGCGCGACGAGCGCGACGGGCGGCCACTGAACACGAATTGGATGAGCATTGAAGGGGCGGTAACGGTCCCAAGACGACCGGGATGCGCCGCCAGTTGTAAGCCAGTTGTCGCAATTCTCCCTCGTTGCCACTTCTGCGGTCCCGACGTTGCACGACCTACGAGAAAATAGACTTATTCGCCTGCGTACTATTACGGACTTGTTAATTATTCCAATTCGACCCTACACTCTGCGCCTCACTCTTCGCCGAATCTACGATTAAACACTGTTAGATCGGGCAGATCCGGAATCGTTCCCATTTGGTGCTTGTGTTGCAAATGATGTCGAGAACGAAAACGGAAAAGGGGACCGAATACCATGGTGGTAGGAACGGTATTCACAGCGGAGCGCCCGATATCAGAGACAGTCGGTTGCAGCGCGGCCGCGAAGTCGAGCAGCGCTTGTAGATTTCCCGTCCAGGAAGGGGCCGGGAAATATGAGACCGAACTGCAGCGCCATGCGAATGCCCACTGAAGGTAAAGAGATGCTGGCTGCGCGAGGCGCGCTGCTGTGCGTTGCCGATGCCGGGCTCGCAGATCAGCTTACGCGTGAACTCAAGCTCTGCGCTCACGTTGGCGCGGTCTCCGTTGCCGCGAGTTTGCCGGCCTCAATCGAGCGCATGGCGCAGGATTCACCGTGCGCGATTCTGCTCGATGACGGATTTCTCCAGGGCGCTCCGCTGCCTGAAGTGCTGCGCCAATTGACGAAAACAGCTGCGGCGGTTCTGATTGCCGCTGCTGAACGGCAGTCCGAGATTCTGCGCATGGTGGCCGAGGGCGAAGTGGAATTCGTGGCGCGCCGTGGGGAGTTCACTTCGCTGGAGTGAGGAAATTATTGCTTCGCGCTACTCGCTCGCCACTTCTGCCGGCGCGCTCAATTGCCAGTAATGGATTCAAATTCTTCCGACGCAAGAATTTTCGCTTTCCGTGATTTTGCCGAGGCAAAGTTCGAGCGTCCTCCCGTTTGCCCTGACGCGGGAAGGGAGCGCAGCGAGGGATCTGCTTTTCCCGCAAACTGCAGAACCGCCGGAAGCTTCTCCCTTGCTCGTACGCTACTTCGCGCCCTTTAGATAGCGGTCAAACCAATCAATGGTGCGGCGAATCGCGTCAATTTGATTTTCGCGTTTGGCGAAGCCGTGGCCTTCGTTCGAGTAGTAATGCGCGTCCACGGTCTTGCCGGAATCGTGCAGGGTTTTCACTACCTGCTCTGCTTCTTCCTTGGGCACGCGGATGTCGTTGTCGCCTTGCAACACCAGCAGCGGCGCTTTGGCGTTTTTTATATAGGTGAGCGGAGAATCAGCGTCGTAAATCGCACGATCTTTTTCCGGATCGCCGAGCAGGGATTTTTCGTATTGCTGCAGGAAAGGGTCTTCGTGCTGCAGCATCGTGAGCCAGTTGATGATGCCGTATTCCTCCACGGCTGCGGCCCAAATATCCGGCGCCTTGCCGATGGCCATCAGAGTCATATAGCCGCCATAGGAGCCGCCGGTGATTCCGACTTTTTTGGAATCCACGTAGCCTGTGGCTTCGAGGAATTTCACGCCGTAGATTTCATCTTGCAAGTCGCCGCCGCCGAGGTCTTTCACGTTGGCCTGCTGAAAATCCATGCCGTAACCGGTAGAGCCGCGCACATTGGGCGCGATGCAGATATATCCGCGCGTTGCGAGAGCCACGACGGTGCGGTTGAAATAATCGGTGGTCTGGCCGGTGGGGCCGCCGTGCGGCAGCACGATCGCGGGATTCGAGCTGTCGCGCTTCAAATTGAATGGCACCCAGACGAAGGCGCTGATAATTTTTCCGTCGAAACTTTTATAATGTACCAGCTGCGAAGGCGGAATTTTCGCGGCGGTGAGGCTGGCGATGGCGGAAAAAGTAAGTTGGCGCGCCGAGCGCTGCGCGTTGTCGTAAACCCACAAATCACCAGGCTGCGTCGAGCTTTGGTGCGAAACCAGCAGGCGCGCGCCGATGTGCGCGAACGGCGAAGGATTTCCGGCGTAGCTGTTGAGCCCCGCGGGCAAATTGATTTTAGCGCCGTGTCGCGTCGAGCTGTCGGCGAGGTAGCCGTCGCTGCGGCCGTCTGCGTTTACTTCGTAGGTAAATTGTTTGCCGTCGGGCGAAAAGTCTCCCGCGTTCGCTTCCCACTTCAGGTCGGTCACCCAGGTGAGTTGCTTGGTTGCGATATCGATTTCGGCGACGTTGCTGTAGCCGCCGGGGCGATCCGAAGCGACCAGCAGCGTGCCGCCATCGGGCGAAACGGCGGAGGCCATGGTGCGGTGATCGCCTTCGTGCGGTGACAGATTTTCCGGCGCGCCGGTGGCGGCATCAATGCGGTAGGCGTCCGAATCGGTGAAGCCGGCGTTGAAGCGCGTGGCGTAAATGAATTTTCCGTCCGGGCTCCAGATGGCGTTGCTCCACAGATGGTTCGCTGTTTTTTCCTGCGTCAGATTGCGCACCGCGCGCGTTTTCCAGTCGAGAACGGCAATATCGGTGGCCGAAGCGGTCTTGGGTTTGTAGGCGAATGCGATCGTCTTGCCGTCGCGCGACCACACCGCGCTGGTTTCGGAAATTTCGGGCGTGTTGGTCAGGTTCACGACCTCGCCGCCGTCGCTGGGAATCGCGAAAAGATCATAAATTTCGCCGCCGCCTTGATCGGATTGAAAGACGATCCATTTTCCATCGGGAGACCATGTCGCGCCGGACTGGCGATCGTCGGATTGGCTAAGCTGAATCGGCCAGCCGCCCGCGGCGCTTACTTTCCACAAATTGTTTCGGCCGGTAAGGTTGGTGCTGAAGACGACTTGCTTTCCGTCCGGTGACCAGGCGCCGCCTCCGACGGAGCGCGTGTAGAAAAGATCGTCCACGGGAATAGGCACCGCTCCCAGCGCGGGTAGCGAGGCGACGGATTTCGGGTCAGTGATTTCGCGCGCGTCCGGGGAATCCGAAGCGGCCAACACGGTGATCGAAAAAACGAGCAGCAACGCGAGTCCGCTGAAATTCACAAGGCGTCTCCTCGGTAAGAGAATCGCGCCATCATAGGTCGTGGTCGCAGAGACGTCAACGTGGCCCGGACCCAGCTGCGGAATTGCGCGGCTGCTGGGAATTCCTAGCTTTGTATGGCATCAAGGCAATTGGGTATCGGAAGCATGAGGCGACTTGCGTTCGCGCAGCGAGTGGCTCGGCTCGTGGAGCCACTGCAAGATGGACGTGGTGACACGCGGGGCGGCTTCGAGGCCGCGAATGAACTGCGAGCGGCTTGGACGAGGCCGCGGATGACTCCGGAGAGGCGGTGTTGCCGGAATGCGCGCGGACGACTCGGTCTCTGGCGCAGGCCCATGCGAGTTTGGCGATGCGTCGCGGCGCGTTGCACGGGACGGCGCGCGCAACCATCGCAGGCATGATGATGCGAATTCACTCCACTTGAAGTCGATCTTGATTTCGTTCCATCTTCTATTTCGCCACACCTGCAAACGCCCGGCGAGAGACTTGAACAATGAGACGGCGTGCGTTTGCAATTGCGCCATACAAATTCGCGATGCCGTCGCGATCGCAGACAGCACAGATTTTAGGCTATTCGTCGCGACGAGATATTGGTCTCTCCAGTGATTGCGGAAATTATTTTCTTGGCTCGCTGCTTTCCGCGGCACGGCGGCAGGAGGCGCAATGACGCCCGGGGTGACCGTGCGTTCAACGATGCGCCGTTCGATCGCAGCGTCAGTTTTAGACGCCGAAGCGAGACGGCCGATAAATTCCTCTGACGCCAGATATGACGGCGATTGCCGTTGAGTCGGCGAAGGAAACGCGATGGGGGCTTGCAAAATTCGTGGCGCGGCGAGGCCAGGATCACGAGGTAGTATGCGAGCGTCAAATCGAGTGCTCGGCGCGAGCGGGGATCCGCCCGCAGCGGCGGCCGCAGCGAGACGATTCGGCTCCGGGCTCGTGATACCGGGCGCTGTGGCGTCGAGCGGCACGCCTTGGCTGAACGGAGCGGTTGCTGTGAAAAATTCCGGAGTTCCTGCAAAACCCAGCGGCTGTTCAAACACGCCAGAAAAGACTGCGTCATCGGAAGCGGGACGCGGAGCGTACGGCCTGATCTCGTCATAGTGAAGTTCGTGGGCGGCTTCACCGATCATGCGTCCGGGCACGGGGCGGATTTTCTCGCGCGCGGCTCGCATTAGGGACTGCTCGCATAGCGCATTGAGCACGCGCGGGAGTCCGCGCGAATAATACGACAACGCCTGCACAGCTTCCGGGTGGAAGACCGCGGCACCCGAGCCGCCCGCGACGCGCAGGCGTGCATCGATATAATCCTGAGTTTCCTCGAGCGTCAGCGCCGCGGTACGGCAACGCAGCGCGATGCGCTGGCGCAGTTGACGCAGCTCGGGACGTTTCAACGTTTCTTCGAATTCCGGCTGGCCGCAGAGGACTATCTGCAACAGGCTGCCCTGGCTGGTCTCAAGATTCAAAAGCATACGAAGCTCTTCGAGCGTACGCAGCGTGAGCCCTTGCGCTTCGTCAACGAACAATACCGGGGTCTGGCCCGCGCAGCTGCGGTCCTGCAGCCAACTCAGGAGGTGCGCCAGCGGTGTTCCGCGGTTCGCGTTGAAGGGAATTCCAAAATCCGCCAGGATCAATTCGAGCACTTCGCTGGCTTTCAAATGCGAATTGAAAATGAATGCTTTGGGGATGCGCTCTTGCTCGAGCCACTCCATCAGGCGATTGAGCAAGACGGTCTTGCCCGTGCCGACTTCGCCGGTAAGCAACAGCAAACCTTTGCGTCCGCGAATTCCTTCGATGATCTGGTCCAGGGTTTCTTTGGTCTGCCGGGTGAGGAACAAATAGCGGGGGTCTGGGTTGGCGCGGAAGGGGTTGTCACGCAGATCAAAAAAACTGGAAAATTGCCCGCTCATAGGGGTTCCTTGAGGGCGGGGCCACCATCATAGGCGAAACCATGCGCCGAGGCAATGCCTTTGGTGAGCCTTTGGTGAGCGTTTGGTGACCCGGGACTATTGGAATCTTAGCGAGAGTCGCGCGGTAGGACGATCCACCGCGTGCTATTTGCTGCTGGCGGTTTCATCGTTTCTTAGCACTAGGACTAGGATGCGGCCGTCGGAGTGGAAGCTGCCGCCAGTTGCGGTGCTGGCTGTGGTGACGGGATCGGCGAGGGCGACGTGGGTGCGCCGTGTGACCAGACCGGTGCGCGAGAGAGTGTCGTTGACATACTCGCGTTCGCCGTCAATCGCCGGGTCGATCTTGTGCGTCACTTTATTGTTGCGCTCATCGCGCTCGAACCCGATGTCGTGCGTGGCCGCGACGCACCACAGCGGGCGGCCATCCACCACATACGGCGATTTCCACACGCGGAGGTGATTGCGTGACATCGCCACGCGCACCGGTTCGGCGTGTGCGAAGCCATAATCTTGTGGGTGATCGAACAGGTACAGCGTGCTCATCGGCATCGTGAGGTAGTCTTTTTTTTCGAGCGAATCGATTACCGCGTTCATCACGGCGTCTTGCACGGAGCGGTCCACGCGCACCCATCCGGCTCTCGCGAATACTTGCACCACCTGCTCCGGCGTGCCCACGAGCAGGATGTTGACCATGTCTCCAGGATTGCCGTGTGGATCGGAAACCCGGCGCGGAATTTTCTGCAGAAGCGAGGCGGTGATGGAGGGAACCGGCGTTTCCGGCGGCCCGCCAATAGCCATCGCCGCAGCGGTGCTCAGACCCGGATCGAGGACTTCGATTTTCACCCGAAAGTTTCCCTCGGCGGCCTCAGCGTCGCGCAAGCTCTGGTTAATTCCCAGAAACAGCGGGCCCGCTACCGGCGCCTCATACTCCGTGCTCGTGCCTACTGCGAATGGTTGCGCGACATTGTCGTCGCCCAGGCGCCCGATCAGCGAGCCGTGTCCGGCATTGCTGACGGCGTATTCATGGATCAGATCCTCGAAGCCGCGCGCGAGCCCGTCTGGGCCGAACGTTCGGCCATCGGGATGTTTTTTGTCCGCGGGGTAGGTGATGGTTCCTGTGGCCGTGAGACGCAGCTTTTCGCCGGCGCGCAGATCAATTTTGGTGTCCACCCACTGTTGGGCGGCGTCCACGTCAAGTTGATAGGAAGTGACGCTGGCGGAATTGGCCTGCGAAGCGACCGGGTAGGCGGATGCGGCAAAGGCAACGCAGAAGATTACTGCGGCGACCGCCGACGGCGGTCTGTAGAACGCCACTGCAGAGGCCGCAAGCATTAATCCCCTGAAAGATTTTTGGGTGATTTCTGGTTCAGCGTGGCGATCAACAGCCGAGCGCAATCCGGCGCGGGCTCTTTGCCGAACAGGACCACGTCCTTCGAATCCACGGGTTTCCCGTACAAGATCGTGTTTGCGTAATTGTCCGGGCGCAGTGTGGAACCTGCCAGCGAGATGCCCGCGAAAAGCCCGCGCGCGCGCGAGTAGGAAAATACTTCGGCGCGCATGCGTACATCGGTTTCGGCCGTAACGTTGCGGCCCACCGGACCTGCCGCAACGGAAGCATCGGCGCCCAATTTCACTTTGCTGGTCAGAATGCTGCTGGCGGCGCGCTGATTCATCAGCAGCAGAACAAAATCCGTGGCCTGGCCGCCCAACTGCACGCCGAAACTGCCGCCTTCCAGCGCCATCATCGTCGGCGCGCCCCAAGGGCCCTTAAAATTGGGGCCGCTGCGGCAGGTCATCAGACCGCGTCCGTAGCTCGCGCCCAGCACGAACGCCAATTTCACCACCGAAGGAAGCACCACGACGCAGTCCGCCTTGCCGATAACGCTCTTCGGAATGTCGTCCGGAATGTTCATGATCTCTTTCATGACCCGACCGGCATCTTCAACACGGCCACATTCTTTTTCGGCCGCAGGCGCAGCGAGCATAAGCGCCGCGATAAACCCCGCGGCGGCAACAGCTTTGATCATCAAGTCTCCCGATTCGTTTGCAGCAACTTGGACCGCAAAAATTCACCAAGCAGCCCTGCGCAAGGGCCCTTCCTTGAACGAAATCTAGGTTTTTTCTAACCGCAATGGATTCTACATGGGCGGAGAAACGACGGCAACAGCCGCACCCTACATGAAGCTGTATGGCCCCGGGGAAAAGCGCAGTAAATCGGCGGCAGCTATTTACTTCGGACGCAAGTTTACCTACCATGTGCGGTGCCAGCGAGGTCGCTCCTGGGCGAGCCGGCCCTTTGCTGGGCCCCCGAGAAAGCAACTAAAACCGATGCCACGTGCCGCACGACTTGTTGTTATAGAACCGAATGGTGTTCGCCGGGAAGTCGCCATCACCACCACGCCGTTCCGCATAGGACGGCAAGCCGG
>JABCZK010000021.1 GCA_013289695.1 Acidobacteriota bacterium | reverse complement strand
GACGAGCGTATTGACGAGCGTGGATTTGCCCGCGTT
This sequence comes from Acidobacteriota bacterium, assembly GCA_013289695.1. Classification (GTDB taxonomy): domain Bacteria; phylum Acidobacteriota; class Terriglobia; order Acidiferrales; family UBA7541; genus Palsa-295. Next base: position 67,606 of record JABCZK010000021.1, on the reverse strand, counting down.
GGGGCGGCCGACAATCGCAACGAAGCCGGATTTGAATGGCATGGATGCGAGAATTGTACGCCTTTGAGGTGGGGTGAGGAAAGGCATGCGGGAAATAGGGCGAGGCGTACTTTCCGACTATGGCGTTTGTCGTCCGAATCGATGGGATATGGCGCAAACTTCCCATAACCCTGTTCTGGATAACTCCGAGTTACCGACAAGCCGACCAGAACTTCAATCTTTACGCTTCACAGAACCCCATCTGCGCAGGTATCGTAGCTCGCGCCGCGCTGTTCTCGGACGGAGGGTGGCATGTTTTTCCTAAGACGCCAACTGCTTCGAACCCTGTCATTTGCTTTCGGGTCGAGCTTGCTCTGGAACCGGAACCAACTCGGCATCGCTGCGCAGACACTCATACAACCAAAGGTCTCTGCTACCCCTGCGGGGGACGCTGTTCGTGATGGGATCGCTGGAGGAACGGAAATGGAAAAGGTGACGGGAATCGGAGGATTCTTCTTTCGAGCCAAGGATCCAAAAGCGTTGTCGCTTTGGTACCAGCAACACCTAGGGATTTTGACGATACCAACGAGCGACGGGGAAACCGCGTGGCAACAAGAGGCAGGAGCAACGGCCTTCACTCCCTTCCCAGAGAGCAGCAAGTATTTCGGGGATCTTCAGAAGGTTTGGATGCTGAACTTTCGCGTGCGGGATCTCGACAAAATGGCGGCCCAGCTAAAAGCCGCGGGAATCGAGGTCAAGGTTGACCCGGAGTCTTCGCCCTACGGCCGGTTTGGCCGCCTGCATGACCCTGAAGGAAATCCGATCGAATTGTGGCAACCTCAGGCTGCAGATACCAAAGGCTAGGTTGCGAACCAGCGGTGTGGGGCTCGATCACCAACCCATTTGGCGCATCCGCTCCTGGATGAGTGCGCTGTAGCGATTCATGCGTTCGGGGCGCCGCTTCAGCGGTAGCGGCAGAATTGCGGCGAGTTGGGCCGCTTGTTGCCGGTCGATACTCCGGGCTGAGCTTCGGTAGTAGTAACGGCACGCTGCCTCCGCGCCATAAACCCCGGGGCCCCATTCGACCACGTTAAGGTAGAGCTCCAAAATGCGCTGCTTACCGAGTACCAATTCGGCCACCGGGACAAGTGTGAACTCGGCGCCCTTGCGAAGGATGGAGCGGCCGGTGCCGAAGAAGAGATTTTTTACCAGTTGCTGGGTAAGGGTGGACCCACCGCGAACGCGGCCGCCTTGCATATCGCCTTCAGCAGCGATTTCCATCGCGTTCCAATCGAATCCATGGTGTTGATAGAAGCGCGCGTCCTCTGCGGCGATGACGGCATGCTGGAAATCGGGCGAGATTTGTTTCAGCGGAACGAATTCGTATCGTTCGTGATACGGCGTGCTGTGAATCCATGCCTGCAAGCGGCGCTCCGTGTGTACCGCGGTGGTCGGTGGGTCGATCCACCGGACAGCCACAAGGATCAGCGCAGCAAGCGACCACAGAAGCGCCACTCCGATGAGCAGCCATCGAATGGCGGCTCGAAGAGCGGCTTTCCGATCCCGGGCCTTCGGGGGCTCCTGCGGCGGGTCCTGCGGCGGTATTTCTGGAATTTCAATCACACTTCAGAATAATCGTTTTGGCTGGATTGACATAGCGCCTGATTCGCGTCATCGAAAACTTTTCCACAGCGCCCTGCCAGGGATTCTTGACTGCGGCTTCCATCGTTGTAGACTCTGACTCCTCTGCGGTCCCCGGCGACTCGTACCTCGCGGATGGGCCCACGGTCCGCGCTGTACACTGCACGGCATGTTCCTGATGCACAAAAGGAGGGCTTGCATGGCCAATCCCGTAAAGGCAATTCCGGAGGGATATCACTCGATTAATCCATCGTTAACGTGTAAAGACGCCCCGCGCGCGATTGATTTTTACAAGGACGTGTTCGGCGCCAAAGAATTGATGCGCATGCCATCTCCCGATGGCAAAATCTCTCACGCAGAATTGAAAATCGGAGACTCGATTATTTTTCTAAATGACGAAATGGGACCGGCCGCGGCCGTCACTCCTGGAGCGCCGCAAATCTACCTGTTCCTTTACGTCGAGAATGCAGACAAGGTGTTCACGCGAGCAGTGGCGGCCGGCGCGCAGGTTGATATGGCGCTGGAGGACCAATTCTGGGGTGATCGCTACGGCAAGGTAACGGATCCGTTTGGGCACCAGTGGGGAATCGCAACGCATGTGGAGGACGTAGCGCCCGAGGAAATCGGCAAGCGGGCGGCGGCGTTTTTTGCGAAGGCCGCGGGGCATAGCTAGGCTGCGGCTGCGTAGCGACACGATTGGAATTGATGGGTCGGGCTCGCCAGTGGCGGGCCCGATTTATTTTGATGTGGGTCCGGAAATTGAAATCCCTCGGCCCCGGTAGAGAAAGTCAAAGGATTTAACACCGCGGGCAAAGAGAAAGCCGGAGAAAAGTCTGAGAACGGCGAGGACCTTTACCGCAGAGATGCTGAGGACGCAGAGAAAGGTAAGAGAGATCCTTCGTTGCGCTCAGATGACGACGCGCAGAAGTGAAGGCGGGAGAGTTCCTTTGGCCGGCTTGAGGCAGAGGCGTCGGCCTCGGGATGAGGACACTCGTCGCATCGTCAGAAATCCGAAGAGCACAGGCGAGATCGCCTATCTAACCAAACCCTTACACGGTGCCGGCGGTGGAGGCTGCGGTGTTGGGGATGGGCTTGGCGCGGACGCGCAGGACTTTGCGTTGGTTGGCTTCGATTACTTCGAAGCGCACGCCGTCGGTTTCGATGACCTCGCCGGTGCGGGGGACGTGACCGGCGACACTGTTAAGCAGGCCCGCGATAGTCGTGGCGGCGGAATGTTGCATGCCGGAGTCGAGTTGCACGCCCAGGAGTTCACTGACTTTTTCCAGCTGCACGCTGCCGCGAATCACCAGGGCGCCGCTGGCTTCACGAACGACGTCTGGTGCGGGCCTGCGGTCCTCTTCGCCGATTTCGCCGACGATTTCCTCGACCAAATCTTCGATGGTGACAAGGCCGGCCATCAGGCCGTATTCGTCAATCACGACGGCCATCTGCTGATTTTTGCGCTGCATTTCCTTCAGCAGCTCGGAGCCGAATTTTGTTTCGGGGACGAAGAGCGCGGGGCGCATCAGTTCCCGTACGGTGCGCTGCGCCGCTTCGCGGTCGGGGACTTCGAGCATGTCGCGGGCCATGACGATTCCGCCGATATCGTCGAGAGACTTCTCGAAAACAGGCAGGCGCGAGAATTTTGTTTCGACGACGAGGTCGCGCAATTCTTCGAGCGAAGCGTCGGCGCGAACGGCGATGACGTCCGGGCGCGGGGTCATCACATCGCGGACACGCTTATCGCCGAATTCGACGACGGACTCGATCAGGCGGGCTTCGTCCTGCTCGATGATGCCCTCTTCGGTGGCGGCGTCCACCAGCGCTTCGATAGCCAGCTGCTGCTCGGCTGCGGGAGTCTGCGCTTCTTCGGATTCTTCGGAGAGATGCAACACGGAGATCAGCAGCTCGAGCACGGCCTGCACGGGCCAAATGATGAAGAGAAATATGCGCACAACGGGAACGAGCGGCAGCACCCAATTCCCCGGAGCGCGGGCCAGCAGCAGCGCCGGGAAAAATTGCATGGCGATGACTACCTCGGCGGCCAAGAAAAATATCATCTCGACGGCGGCTTCGCGGGTGCCGGGGACGAAGAAGAGCACGCCGCGCGCGGTGATGGCGGCGACAAACACAAGCCAGAAGCGCGCGAGGAGGCTGAAGCCGAGGGCGGCGCGGCGACGCTCCATGTGCAGGCGTGGCTCGACGTCTGATTCAAAGGTGTCGAGATGCTGGTGGATGCGTCCGTGGTGAACGCGGCCCAGCTCGCGATAGGCGCGGTCGAGGTAGGAGAAAACCACCAGGCCGGAGATGAGAGCCAAAACGCCGATGGAATAGAGGAAAATCGGCATCGTCAGAACAATCCTAATTCGCGGCGCAGGCGATTTTCGCGGCGGTCCATTTCACCCGAGTCGGTTTCGTGATCGTAGCCCAGCAGGTGCAGGATGCCGTGAAGAATGAGAACGCGCATTTCGTAGTCGAAGGCGCGGCCGAAGCGAAGAGCGTTGCGGCGCGCCACGGCGGGCGCGATGGCGATGTCTCCGAGATAGTCACGCGCAGACGCGGACTTAGGTGCCGAAGAGCGCGTGGGGCGCGCACGACGCGGCTGACGATGCTTTCGCCTGGTGGCGGGTTCTGCCTGCGAGCCATCTGTTGGAAAGGACAATACATCTGTTGGGCGATTTTTGCCACGGTAGGCGCGATTCCAGCGAGCGATCTGCGCGTCGGTAACCAGCGCGACGGTGAGAGAGCGAGGCGTCAGACGCAGGCGCTTGCGAGCGGCGGCAAGGAATTTCTCCAGGCCGGAAATGGAAACACGAACGCGACGCTGTTGATTGAGGATCATGCGCGCGAGATTAATCCCGCGGATTCTGCAGGCCAGCGTGGCCGGCGCGTCCCGTGCCTGACGCGCGACCGTTGTGGCCGGGATGCGAGGCGGCGTGTTCGTCGTAGGCCTTGATGATACGCTGCACCAGATTGTGGCGGACGACGTCGCGTTCGTCAAAATAGTTGAACGAGATGCCTTCGATCTTGCCCACGATTTCGATGGCTTCGATCAGGCCGGAGCGGCGCGATTCGGGCAAATCAATTTGGGTGACGTCGCCGGTGATCACGGCTTTGGAATTGAAGCCCAGGCGAGTGAGGAACATTTTCATCTGCTCGCTGGTGGTGTTCTGGGCTTCATCAAGGATTACGAAGGAATCGTTGAGAGTGCGGCCGCGCATGAAAGCCAGCGGCGCGACTTCGATAATTCCCTTCTCGAGGAAGCTTTCGAGCTTGTCCGCTTCGAGCAAGTCGTGCAGCGCATCGTACAACGGACGCATGTAGGGGTCCACTTTTTCCTGCAGCGTGCCGGGAAGAAAACCCAGACGTTCGCCGGCTTCGACCGCGGGGCGCGCGAGAATGATGCGGTTCACTTGCTTGGAGAGCAAAGCAGTGACGGCCATGGCGACGGCGAGATAGGTCTTGCCGGTGCCCCCGGGGCCGATGGCGAAGACCATGTCGTAGGCTTCCAGGGCTTCCATGTAGCGCTTTTGGTTGGCGCTCTTGGGGGTGATAGTCTTCTTGCCGAGGGAGCGCGTGTTCGAGAGAGAAAATGCGCCGCGCATGGATGCGGCAGGTTCGCCAGTGGCGCCGGTGGCGATGCGCAGCAGGGATTTCACTTCCGAGCTGTCTGGAATCCGGCCGTCGCGGATGCGCTGATTGTATTCGCCCAGGATTTGCGCGGCGCGTTCCACTTGGGGCTGCGAACCTTCGATTTCAAGATCGTGATCGCGCAGATGAGTGGTGACGTGAAGAGCGGACTCGAAGAGTTTAAGATTTTCGTCGAGGGTTCCGAAGAGTTCGTTGATGCCACCTGCCAGCCGGACAGTTTGTTTCATTCAGTTTCGCGGAAGCGAAGCCTCCTGGACACGACCCTATCGCTGGAGTTAGCGTAGCGCGGGAAGGCGGGAGGGGTCAAGGCGGGTGAGCGGGATTCATCAGAGAGTAACCTTGCGGAAGCGGCGCGGTAATCCCGCAGGCGCGGGACGTCTGCGCCGTGCCCCGGCCATCCCCGCCAGGCTTAGGGCCGGAGGGTTCGCGGGACGTGTAGGTTTCGCTTTGGGCACCCCTTGCTTGAATATGCCCGGTTGTGAGGCTTGCATCCCTCAGTATTATGGTGGGTGCATAATAATGGGGAGAATTGGATGACGAACGGCAAAGAACCGCCGCCGAGTCCGGCGAGCCAGAATTACAACAAGTTGCGGCGCACCCAGCGCGTTCACATTCAGATGGCGGTGATCGTGCGCGGCACGAGCAAAGGCAAAGCGTTTGAAGAGGAAACCAAGACAACCACAGTGAACGCCAATGGATGCTTGGTTGCGCTGGCTACGCCTGTGGCGCGCGGCCAACAGGTTTCCATCATCAATTCCAAGACGGTAGAAGAGCTGACCTGCAACGTGGCGTTCATCAGCGAGAACAAGGGAAGCAAGACCGAGGTGGGATTGGAATTCACCGAATCTTCGCCGCTTTTCTGGCGCATCGGCTTTCCGCCGGAGGACTGGAGCGAATCCTCGGAACGCAAGCGCGCGCCGGCGGCACCCCGGCAAAACTCCGCAGACCAGCGAGAAAAAAAATAGGGCTTCGGTCTAGCCAGAGGATCCGGCTCCACAGTTGGTGCAAGAACTGCGAGACCGGTACTTCAGCGTTCGAAGCCGCACTAATTTTTCCCCGTTTGTGTCGTGGCTGAAGCCACGACCTACCAAGACGGTTGCGTGCTCACACAGACTCTTCTGCACTTACAAACGCAATTCATCCGTCTTCGCGCGCATTCGTGGCGTTCAGCTCAGGGCTTCGCAGCTGGGAATTGGACTTTGGGAACTTCGCGTGACGCTTCGGGAGCCTGGAAGTAGTCGTTGTTGCGCTTGAATCCGGCCCATCCGGCGAAAATGTTGTTGGGGAACAGTCCGATGTAGGTGTTGTATTCCATAATGGAGTCGTTGTAACGCTTGCGCTCGACGGCGATGCGATTTTCTGTGCCGGCGAGTTCATCTTGCAGGCGGAGGAAATTTTCGTTGGATTTCAGTTGGGGATAATCCTCTTTCAGAAGGAGTATTTTCTGCACCAGCGGAGCAATTTGGTTGCTCGCGGCGATCTTGTCGGCGGGGGTTTGCGCGTTCATGTATTGGGTGCGGGCTTTGGCGATATCGTCGAAGACGGTTTGTTCATGCGCGGCGAAACCCTGGACGGTGGCTACGAGATTGGGGATGAGGTCCGCGCGGCGTTGCAGGACTACGTCCACTTGCGCCCAGTTGGATTTGATCTGCTCGTTGAGGCGGACCATCTCGTTGCGGCGGCCAGCGTACGTGCCGCCGACGAGGAGCGCGAGGATGAGGATGACGGCGATTACGCCAAGGGCTGCTTTCATGGACTGCCTCCGATTTGGATGTGGTGCGGTGCCATCATACTTCAAGAGTGGTGAAACGTGCAGCGGGGCGGCAAGGCCAGGACGGAGGAGAACGTCAAAGGCACCACAGATGAACGCAGATTAACCCTGATAGCGGCTAAAGATTCAATCGTGGCAGGCTGGGGCGCAGCAAGCAGCGCCCCCAACCGAGTACAACTACCTGACGCGGATACTCGTTTGTCCCGCAGCGGCTGGCGCGGCTTAAAGCGCGTCGAGGCGGCGGTCAACTTCGTTGGTCACTACTTCTACGAATTCCAGGTAGGCGTGCAGGGAGGCCTCGACGTCTATCTCGCGGGGCTTGCGTTTTTTTTCGCGCACGTCGAGCATGGCGTGGAAGGCGGAGGGGTCTGCGCCGGTAAGTGCCGCTACGGCGGCTACGGCTTCGCGTTTGGTGGCGGGCATGGGTTGGCCCAAGGCCCAGAGCGCGTGGCGAAATAGGGCGCAGAAAGTGGAGACGGACTGCGACATGATGGCCAGGTGCGCTTTGAAGCTTAAAGGCGCGGCCAGGATCGCCTGGCGCAGGCGCAGCCAATCGGCGCGCAGTTCGCGTTCGACCTGGAGGCGATGCAGTCGCAGTGGAACTTCAAAATTAGCAAAGTAATCCGTACCGAAGAGCAGGCGATGGTGGCGGGTGATATCCAGCAGCTCGATGGCGAAGATGTCCGCGGAACGATGCAGTTCATCGAGAGTGAAGAGAACTGGCGGAGGATTGCCCTGGCGTACCCACCATTCCGAAGCGTCGTGGAGATGCTCGAGATCTTCGGCAGCCGCGCGTTCGACCACGCAGAGAACGTTCAGGTCAGAATGCCCCACACGGAATTCGGCGGTGACCGCCGAGCCGTAAAGCACAATGGATTTCAGATTGGCCTCAGCTGCGGCTTTCAGACGAGTTACGAGTTCGGTTAGCTTGGCTTCCATTAAGCGACCTTTGCTGAATTGACATTAACGACGGGCGGGTCCCGCGGTTGCGGGACCCGCCCTTACAGACCCAATCTATTACCAGCTTCCGCCCGCGCCGCCGCCTCCGAACGAGCCTCCGCCTCCACCGCCAAATCCGCCTCCACCGCCGCCAAAACCTCCGCCGCCGAATCCGCCTCCACCCCAGCCGCCGCGGCCCAGCCCGCTGGCGATCATCGGCCCGATCCACCAGCCGCTACCGCCGCCACGACCGCGTCCGGAACCGCCACCGCGCTTCATCATCGCGTACAAAATGAAAATGACAAAACCCAATACGAAGAGGCCGGCCAGACCGTTCCCCGATCCTTGGCCTGAGCCGCGAGAGCGCGCAGCGGGAGGCGCTGCGCCGCTAAGCGTGATACCGCGGTCTTGGGCGATGACGTCTGCGATGCGCCGGGTCATCAGGTTCACGGCAGCATCGTAATTTCCTTGACGAAGATACGGGACCGCTTCGCGGCCGAAGCCGCCGACTTTCCCGTCGGGCAGGATCGGTTCCAAGCCATATCCAACCTGGACCCAGTATTTGTGGTCGTTGACTGCGAGGAATATCAGGACACCGCTCGATGTCTGCTTCGGACCGACGCCCCACTTAGTCGCTACGTCGAAGGAATAATCTTCGACGCTGCGGTCGCCGAGAGACGGCACAGTCACGACGAATAATTGGGCTTTGGCTTTGTCGTTTACTTCGGTGCAGAGCGCTTCAAGTTGCCGGCGTGCGGTGGGACTGAGGACGCGGGCGTAATCGTTGACGTAGCCGCTGGGTTTGGCAGGAACATCAATGACGTCTCCCTTTGGCTTAACGGGAAGATCCGTCGCTTGCGCGGCTGCCGACAGCGCAGTGAGGCAAAGCGCGAGCAAAAGCAGAAAACAGTGAGCCGGCAATTGCCACTTTGCAACGAGGCAAGAGTACGGATTTAGGGCGCGAGTCATCGGGTAACGCCGGCATGTTAGTTCGTTGTTGCGCTGAGTGTCAACGCGCGCGGCTGACGAATTCAAGACAACTGTATAAAGATTTAACACAGAGGTCGCTAACGTAGCAGCGCACAGATCACGCAGAGTGCGTGGTGGGATTGCATGAGTTGACGTCGGGCTTCCTAATACCCGCAAGTAATCACGCTGGGTTCTTCTGCAGTTGTAGGGGCGGGTCTCAGACCCGCCCCTACGGGGTCGCGACGTGGGTCAGAGCCGTCCGAGTGCGACGAGGATCTGAATCGTTGCCGGCCAAGATTGCGACGGGCAAGGTGCGATGCTAAACTCCGCGGAGCGCGTGTTCGGGTACGCACGGTACTGTCCGGAAATGAACGCCTGACGCTCACTATTTCCCGTTTAATCGTCTAAATTCAAGCGGTTATGCATGGCCGCAGTGTTGCATCGAGAATCCATAAAATGAAACAAACACCCTTGTTCGCGCGTTTGAGTAAGTTACAGGCGTGTCGAAGCTCACGAAAGAACTTTGGAGAGGAAAACACGATGAACGGAAGTCTAAGGCATGTAGCGGTGGCGCTCCTGACGGCTGCTTCGCTGATAATGTCACCGGCGTACGCCCAGGCGCAGCAAGGCCAAAACCAGAGCCCGGCCCAAGCGCAGCAGGGACAGACTGCGCCCGGAGCGCAACCTGCCAGCCAGCCCGGGGCGCAAACAGGATCGGCCGCCTCGGAGCCGGCGCGCGATTTGAAGGAGAGCCGGGGTGCCGATTACACCACGGGGAAACCGATCTTCCCGAATATATTTTCGCCCTACGCGCCGCGATATATTCCTGAGCCGATGCTGACGAATTCCACGCGGGTGGACCAGCTGATCCAGGACGGCAAGCTGATGTTGAGCCTGGACGACGCGATCTCGCTGGCGCTGGAAAATAATCTGAATATCTTCGTCGCGCGATTCCAGCCCTGGATTGCCGAAACCCAATTGCTCAAAGCGAAGGCGGGCGGCATTCCGCAGAGCCTCAGCACGCAGCAAGTGGTGCTGGGCACGTCGCCCTCGGTGTCCTTTGATCCCGTACTTACGGCGAGCTACAACTGGTACCATTCGAATACGCCGGTGAATAACCCGTTTATTTCCGGAACGGGCACCGGTACCAACATCCTGGTGGTAAACCAGAATTCGTCAGCCGTTAATTTCGGCTTCACGGAGGGGTTTCACACCGGCACAAATCTACAGGTCACTATAAACACCGCGCGCACCGCGACGAACGAACCAGATGTGTTTTTCAACCCGGCGTTCAGCCCGATACTGACCGCGACTCTGTCGCAGCCGTTGCTGAACGGCTTCGGGATCCTGCCGAACACGCGCTACATCATCGAGCAGAAGAACTCGATCAAAGCGGCCGACTCGCTATTTGCGCAGCAGGTGATCGCGGTAGTCACACAGACTTCCAACGACTACTGGGAGCTAGTGTACGACCGGCAGAACGTGAAGGTGGAGGAAGCCGCAGTGGGTGTATCGCAAAAGCTGTGGGAGGACAATAAGAAGCAGCTGGAAATCGGGACCATGGCGCCGCTGGACGTGTTGACAGCGGAATCACAGCTGGCTACTGACCAGCAAAATCTGATCGTGGCGCAAACCACGAAATTGCAGCAGGAAACCGTTCTGTTGAACGACATCGCCAAGAACCTGTTGGCCAAAGACGTCGCCGGAATCGAAATCGTGCCGACAACTCCGATCACCATTCCAGACATCGTGGAAAATATTCCGCTGCAGGACGCGGTACAGGAAGCGTGGAGGAAGCGTCCTGAACTGTACCAGGCGGATCTGAATCGCAAGAATGCGGAGATCGAAGTGAAGGTCACCAGAAATGCGTTGCTGCCGTCGCTGAACGCTTACATTCAGTACACTTCGCAAGGACTGAATGGGACAGGATTTAATACGACGGGAGTTAACGGGACGTTCGTCGCCGATCCGCAGGCGCCGCTGGTGGGTGCGGACGGTCTTCCCATTCTAATAAATGGCAACGAAGCGTTCACAGGCGTGCCCGCTACGACGACCGCTGTGACGCACGGCGGGTTGAGCAATGCGCTGACTAACGTGTTCGAGAACCAATTCCCCACCTACGCGGCGGGGCTGACTCTGACGATGCCGCTGCGCAATCGTTCGGCGCAGGCGGATAGCGCGCGAGCGCAGTTCGACGAGCGGCAACTGCAGGTGCAGTACCGGCAGACGGAGAACACCATCGTCATCAACGTCCGCAACGCGATTATTGCGTTGGCTCAGGACCGTTCGCAGGTGGCTGCGGCGGAAAAGGCGCGGAATCTGGCGCAGCAGACTTTGGACGCCGAGCAAAAGAAATATCAGCTGGGGTCTTCGACGTCGTATCAAGTGGTGCTGCGGTCGCGCGATTTGACGGCGGCGCAGGGCACGGCATTGCGCGCGCAGGCAAATCTGGCCGAGGCGCTGGTGCTGTTCAATCAGGCGATGGGGCGCACGCTGGAAGTGCAGCACATCACCGTGGCGGATGCGATGCGCGGCGCGACCAGGCGGGATCCGTTGATTCCGGGGACGCCGGAGCCTGGAACAGTGGTTGGCGCGAAGTAAATCGAGAAGGATGAGCCGTCCGCCGACGCTTCTTGGATTGCGGCGATGTGCTTGCCGGGGTTGCCCATTCGGTGACGGCGGCCTGCTGCACGCACTGCACGTATTTCTGGCTGTTGCTGCTTCTCTTCCCTTGCCCTAAGATGAAGTGTGGACGTGCTGTCCTGTGTGCGTTTTTCCCCCAGCGCGAGTTTGAAGGAGCCCTCCCTCATGTCTCACAAAATAATTGAGAAGGCCGGCAAGACGACGAAATCGCGCGCGGCGGCTATGCTCCACCCGGAGCGCAAAGTTTCCGCCGGGGAGCGTGCCTGGGAGGAAAACGCTTTGGCGCCGACGCTGGAAAAATCGCCGGAGCGGGCGCATGAGTTCACGACCGTCTCCAGTTATCCGATCCGGCGGCTGTACACGCCGGCCGATTTGCCGGACTGGAATCCGGAGAAGGATTTGGGTTATCCGGGCCAGCCTCCTTACACGCGTGGCATCCATTCAACGATGTACCGCGGGCGTTTGTGGACGATGCGGCAGTTTGCGGGTTTCGGCACCGCACAGGACACCAACGCGCGATTCCGTTATTTGCTGGCGCAGGGGCAGACGGGACTTTCGGTGGCGTTTGATTTGCCGACGTTAATGGGCTACGACGCGGACCACCCGCTGTCCGAAGGCGAAGTTGGGAAGTGTGGCGTGGCCATCAGTTCGCTGGCGGATATGGAAGTCCTGTTCGACCAGATTCCGCTGGCGGACGTGACGACTTCGATGACCATCAATTCGCCGGCAGCGGTGATCTGGGCGATGTACTTGGCCGTGGCGGAAAACCAGGGCGCGGACTGGAAGAAAATTTCCGGCACGCTGCAGAACGACATTTTGAAGGAATATATTGCGCAGAAGGAATACATTTATCCCCCCGAACCTTCGATGCGGCTGGTGATTGATACGCTGGAATTCGGCGCGAAGGAAACCCCGAAGTTCAACCCGATTTCGATCAGCGGATATCACATTCGCGAAGCGGGCTCGACAGCGATTCAGGAGCTGGCGTTCACTTTGCGCGACGGGATCGAGTATGTGGAGTGGGGCGTCCGGCGCGGGATGGACGTGGACGAGTTTGCGCCACGGCTTTCCTTCTTCTTCAACGCTCACAATGATTTTTTCGAGGAGATCGCGAAGTATCGCGCGGCGCGGCGCATCTGGCACAAGACGATGACCAAGCGATTTGGCGCGAAGAATCCGCGGTCGTGGGCGCTACGTTTTCACACGCAGACGGCGGGATGTTCGTTGACGGCGCAGCAGCCTTACAACAACGTGGTACGTACGGCCTTGCAGGCGCTAGCAGCGGTGATGGGCGGAACGCAATCGCTCCACACCAATTCACTGGACGAGGCTTGGGCGCTGCCGACGGAATTTGCGGCGACGCTGGCGCTGCGCACGCAGCAGATCATCGCGCACGAAAGCGGCGTCACGAATACGGCGGACCCATTGGGCGGCTCGTATTTCGTTGAGGCGCTGACGAACGAAGAAGAGCACGGCGCGTGGGATTACATCAAGAAGATCGACGCGCTGGGCGGGATGGTCGCGGCGATCGAGCGCGCCTATCCGCAGCGGGAAATTGCGGAGGCGTCTTACAAGTATCAGTTGGCGGTGGATCGCAAGGAAAAGATCATCGTCGGCGTGAATGACTATGTGGCGGAAGAAAAAGGTATCGACATTTTGCAGATTGATGAGACGGTCGCGACGCGGCAGACGGCACAGCTGCGGAAGTTGCGCGCGCAGCGCTCCAACTCTGAGGTTGAGCGGCGCCTGGCGGGTTTGCGCAAGGCGGCGGAAGGCAAAGACAATCTCATGCCCTTCATTTACGACGCAGTGAAAGCCTACGCCACGCTCGGCGAAGTCTGCGACGCCATGCGCGCGGTGTTTGGCATCTACGAAGAGGTAGCGATAACTTAACAATGCAAAAACTACGGCAGCGACTATTTTCATGGAGCGTCGCCGCGGTCGGGATGGTGTGCGCGATCGCGATTTCTGCTGGCGCCGCGTCGGAATCGGCTAAAGAGAAGAAGCCCGCGGAGAGGAGCGGGTTCATCACCACCTCCGATGGCGTGAAGATTCATTACATCGAGGTGGGACGGCTCGCGACTTCCCCTAGCGCGCAGATTGGCAATCCGATGCCGAAAGACGCGGTGATTAAGAAGGGCGAGATTGGGCTTTCCGCGGCGCATCAGTTCCCTTCCATTTTATTCGTGCCGGGATGGACTATGCCGGCGTGGATTTGGCAGAGTCAGATTGATTATTTCGCGCACGACTATCGCGTGGTGGCGATGGACCCCCGCTCGCAGGGGCAATCCTCGCAAACGAACGACGGCTTGTATCCGGCGGCGCGCGCGCGGGACATTAAGGCCGTCGTGGATCAACTGCACCTCGCGCCGGTGGTGATTGTGGCGTGGTCTATGGCGGTCGTCGAGACGCTGGCTTACGTGGATCAGTTCGGCACGAACGATTTCGCGGGGCTGATTCTGGTGGATAACGATGCGGGTGGGCGTGTGCCGGCAGATGCGGACCAGGATTTCGGGCTCTTGAAAGGCGTCCTCGAGGATCGTCAGAAGGCCGCAGACGGATTCATTCGCAATCTAAATTTCAAGAAACCGCATCCCGAAGATTACATCAACAAAGTGGAGAAGGCGTCTTTACAGGTTCCCACGAATACGGCGGTCGCGCTGCTGGTGGGATATTTTGGGGCGGATTACCGACCCGTGCTGCCGAAGATCGATAAGCCGGTGGTGGTTTGCGCGGCGAAGAGTGGATACATGAGCACGATCGTCGCGATGCAGAAAAACATTCCGAGTTCGAAGCTGGAAGTATTCGATGGCGATGGCCATGCGCTATTCGTGGACGATCCGGACAAATTCAATGCGCTGGTGGAGGATTTTTTGTTGAATTTGGCGCGATAGAACTTCGCTGGGCCGTGCAGCTATCGTTTTGCTGCCGAATTCGAGTATCCTTTCCTAGTATGCCTGACAAGAAAATTAGGGTGTTAATCGCCAAGCCCGGCCTCGATGGGCACGATCGCGGCGCGAAAATCATCGCGCGCGCGCTGCGCGATGCCGGCATGGAAGTGATTTACACGGGGCTGCGACAGACGCCGGAAATGATTGCGTCGGCGGCGGCGCAGGAAGACGTGGACGTGATCGGTCTTTCGATCCTTTCCGGCGCGCACAATACGCTCTGTCCGCGGTTGATGGAGTTGCTGCACGGCAAGGGCATGAACGACGTGACCGTGCTGATCGGCGGGATTATTCCCGAAGCCGATATTCCCGCGCTGAAGCTAGGCGGGATCGCCGAAGTGTTTCTACCCGGAACCACCACGCAAGCGATCGTTGATTTCATCCGCCATCGCGTTTCCACTGCTCCGCGCGAAGCCTAACACTGCAGTGAGCACTCGCCTGAGCGTTACTCCTCACGACGAAATCCTTTTGCTGCGGCTCGAAAGTGACGACGGATTTCCTCGCCTGGAGATGGCCGTGATGGACGCGCTCGGCGACGAAATTGCCCGGCTGTCGGAGGCGCCGGAACTTGCCGGCGCGGTGATTGCCGGCGGCGACCGTGCGTTCGCGGTGGGCGCGGAAATCGCAGAGGTGGCGCGATTGACGCCAGATTCGGAGTTTGATTTTTCGCGGCGCGGGCAAGCGGTGCTGGGAGCGATTGCGTCGAGCGCGAAACCGGTCGTCGCGGCTATCCGCGGTTACAGCATCGGTGGCGGCCTCGACCTGGCGCTCGCGTGCCGCGCGCGGATCGCTGCGGCGGATGCGGTGTTCGCGCATCCGGGCGTGACGCTGGGGATCATTACGGGTTGGGGCGGAACACAGAGGTTGCCGCGGTTGATTGGGCGCGGGCGGGCGATGGAGCTGCTGGTTACCGGTGGACGTATTCGCGCGAGCGAGGCGCTGGAGTGGGGACTGGTCAGCAGGGTTTCCGCGGAGGGCGAATTGATCGCAGCCGCGATTCAATTGGCACGTTCTCTTTCACAATAGACCGAGCTCGGCGGGGCGGGGCGGGCCTTAGACTCGCCCCTACATTCCAATTACGCGAACGCCGATTAGTTGCAACTACGACGGCGGGAGGATGAGTTTTGTGCGGGTGTAGGCTACGCGGAAGCCGCTGCGCTCGATGTTGCGATGCGAGACGCTGCCGGGTTGCGCGATGCTGACGGCTAGATCGCAGCCTTTTTCGCGCGCCCAGGCGAGGCGTGTTGCGAGCAAGGCTGACTGCACACCCTTGCGGCGGAATGCGGGCAGCGTGCTGGCGCCGAAGAGCCCGCAGACACCGCGGTCGGCAGAAACTGCGGCGCCGCCGGCGGCCTCGCCATTTGCGAACGCGAGGAAGCAGCAGGCTGTGGCACGATAGCAGAAGCCTTCCATCACGTCGAGAATCGGCTGAGTCACTGGAAATTGTTCGGCGAAGCCTTGGGCTACGGTGATTGTCCAGAGTTTCGATTCGTCGCGCGTCGCGGCGCGGACGGTTACGCCTGGCGGTGACTTTTCGGAAATGCGCGCCGACGCCAGGCCATCGAGGAGCAGAACGTTTGACACCTCCAGCAGTCGATAATTGCGCGCGGCGAATTTCTGGTAGAGACTCATTTCCACCAGCGGGCACAGCTCGACCGCCGCCGGAGCGTTGCGCGAATGAAAAAATTCGCCGAGCGCGTCAAGTTCGCCGCCGCTGACCGGGCCGCGCAGGCCTACTCCGATGGCTTGCGTGACCGGCGAATCCACGCCGGCAAAAACGGCGACGCCTCCTGCGATTTCTTGTAGGGCTACCGGATAATCCGGGTGCAGGCGGTGGCACGCCTCGGCGCATTCGCGTCCGGCGTTGGCTTCGGCCATTTCCACGCGGCGTGCCAAATCTAAATCAATAAAACGCATTGGTGAATCTCCTGTGCGCGCCTGTTTGCGCCGTTAGACGAGCGAGGGCCAACCTAAATCGCTTGAAGGGCGATGCCTCAGGATTAAGAAAATCACCGAAACGCCGGTGTTAACGGGGCGAGCCGGAGGCAGTCCTATGCATCGCAGGCATACCGCAGCGCATAGGCGCCTCCAGAGGAGAGATGTGATCCGCGGCGTTACCGCGGGCCGACGCAATTCTAGCGCAACCGCAGCGCGAGTCAAAACAATTCAGGGATGATAAAATCCTGCATCTGCGGCAAACTGTGGAAGACTGATGATCGTGCGGATTTATGCGAGGAGAGCGCGAGGTGAGCGGAACCAAAATCGAAACGCGCGTGGATGAGAAGACGGCTGACTTCGAGAAGAACAGCCGGCTGATGGTGGACCGCCTGACGGAAATAAAAAACCAAGAGCAGCACATCCGCCAGGGCGGCGGCGCGAAGGCCATCGAAGCGCAGCACAAGAAAAACCGCCTGACGGCGCGTGAACGCATCGCGAAACTGATGGACGCGAAGACCGAGTTTTTCGAGCTGGGACTTTACGCCGCGCACGAAATGTATCAGGAGTGGGGCGGGGCTCCGGCAGCTGGGACGATCACCGGACTTGCACGGGTTTCCGGGCGACAAGTGGTGATCATCGCGAATGACGCTACGGTGAAAGCCGGAGCGTTTTTCCCGATGACCGCGAAGAAAGTGATCCGCGCGCAGAACATCGCGATTGAAAATCACATTCCCACGATTTACCTGGTGGATTCCGCTGGAGTCTTTTTGCCGCTGCAAGAGGACGTGTTCCCTGATACGGACGATTTTGGGCGCGTCTTTCGCAATAATGCGGTGATGAGCGCGATGGGCATTCCGCAGATCACCGCGATTATGGGTATGTGCGTCGCTGGCGGGGCTTATCTGCCGGTGATGTGCGACAAAATTCTAATGACCGAAGGCAGCGGATTATTTCTAGCCGGACCGGCGCTGGTGCAGGCTGCGATCGGGCAGAAGACGTCGGCCGAAGAATTGGGCGGAGCGCAGATGCACGCGCAGATTAGCGGCACGATTGATTTTCGCGAGGCGGATGATGCTGCATGCATCAAGCGGTTGCGCGCGCTGGTGGATAAGATGGGCCACGCGGCGGGAGCGCCGTTCGATCATAAGACCGCGGCGGCGCCGGCGTACGCTGCGGAAGGCATTTACGGCGTCTTTTCGGCGAGCCCCGGCAAGCAGTACGACATGCACGAAATTATTGCGCGCATCGTCGACCGCAGCGAGTTCGAGGAATATCGCGCGGAGTACGGGCAGACGCTTTTGTGCGGCTACGCGCGTATCGGCGGCTGGGCCGTGGGGATTGTGGCGAACCAGAAGAAGAACGTGAGCACCGTGGCGCCCGGAACGGGCGAAAAGCGCATCGAGTTTGGCGGAGTGATTTACAACGAGTCGGCGGATAAGGCCGCGCGATTTATTCTGGATTGCAATCAAAATCTGCTGCCGCTGATTTTTCTGCACGACGTGAATGGATTTATGGTGGGCAAGGAAGCGGAGTGGAGCGGGATTATTCGTGCGGGCGCGAAGATGGTGAACGCGGTGGCAAACAGCGTGGTGCCAAAGATCGCGGTTATTTGCGGCGGGAGTTTTGGCGCCGGGCATTACGCGATGTGCGGCAAAGCTTACGATCCGCGTTTTGTGTTTGCGTGGCCGACGGCGCGCTATGCGGTAATGAGCGGGGATTCGGCGGCGGGGACGCTGGTGGAAATCAAGATCAAGCAATTGGAGCGCGAAGGGAAAAAACTAAGCGACGCCGAGAAAAAGGAGCTGCACGAATCGATTCGCAAGACCTACGAACATCAGACCGATCCGCGATATGCTGCGGCGCGTTTGTGGGTGGATGCGATAATCGATCCAGCGCATACGCGCGAGGCGCTGATTGAGGCTTTAGAAGCGGCGTCGTTAAATCCGAAAGTCGCGGAGCTTAAAACTGGGGTCTTGCAGACATAGTTGAAAGCTAACGGTTAAAAGTCGAAAGTTGAGAAAAACCAGCCGTCAGACGGGAAGTTTCGACTATGCACTCCTGATCAGACGATGACGAACCAGCGAAGCGGCGGCTACGGAATGTTCGGCGTTACGATGTTGTTGTGTCTGCCGGCCGTGCTGGCTGTGTTCGTTTCGGCGCAGATTTCGGGGAGTTCGTACCACAGCTCGGCACTGTGGTTTATGTATCAGGTGTCGCAGTATATCAGCGCGATCGGAATTGTCGTTGCGGCGGCACTGACGATCATCAAGGCGAGCGAGGGGAAAATTTCGCGCATCGCTGTGACGCTCATGGGATTTTCCGTGCTGCTGTCGGTTTTTTTGTTGTGGTATGCAGTGCACATTTACCGGAGCCCGTGGTTCTGAAAACTTATGGCCAATGAAGTGACGATCGTGGAATGTCCGCGAGACGCGTGGCAGGGATTGCGCGACGTAATTCCGACGGAAGAAAAAGTACAGTATCTGAGCCGGCTGATTGCGCTGGGATTTCGCCACATTGATGCGGTGAGCTTCGTTTCGCCGAAGCACGTGCCGCAGATGGCGGACAGCGAAGCGGTGATGGCGCGCCTGAGCCAAGTGAAAGCGCCGAGCGGCGTGCCGGTGGAAATTATTGGAATCGTGGTGAACGCGCAGGGCCTCGAGCGGGCGCTCGCGACTTCCGGAGTAACAACGGTCGGATACCCTTATTCCATTTCGGCCTACTTCCGTCGCGCGAACGCGAATATGTCGCGAGCGGAATCGCGCGAGCTGGTGGAAAAGCTGCAGCGCGACACGCGCGCGGCCGGAAAGAATCTGGTGATTTATATTTCTATGGCGTTCGGGAATCCTTACGAGGAGCCGTGGGGCGCGGAAATTGTCGAGGAGACGCTGGTGTGGCTGAAGGATTTGGGCGTGCGCACTGTTTCGCTTGCGGATACGGTGGGAACGGCGTCCCCGGAGGAAGTTGCGCAACTTTACCAGGCGGTGAAAGGTTGCGTCGCGGGAGTTGAAATCGGCGTGCATCTGCACAGCCGGCCGGAGCGCGCGGCCGAAAAAATCCTCGCGGCGTATGAGGCGGGATGCCGGAGATTTGACGGGGCGCTCACGGGGATGGGTGGATGCCCGTTCGCAGGGGATGAATTGGTTGGCAACATTCCGACGGAGGTTGTGCTGACAACACTCGCCTCGCGCGGGGTCTCTACCGGGATTGATACTAAATCGCTGGCGGTGGCCTGCGCCATGACTGGGGAGTTGCGAGAACAATTCGCGCATGCGACTGACTCGGTTGATACGGCGCAAACGGGTAAGCCGAACTAGCGGGTGACGGAGAAGCTTTTACCGCAGAGGACGCAGAGAAAACCGTGATGAAGAGCAAGCCACAAACATCCGCCGAGGCAGCGAATTACACCGCTTTAAAATACGAGACGGATTCCGCGACCGCCACGATCACTCTGAACCGCCCGGACAAGCGCAATGCCATCTCCAGCACGATGATTGATGAGCTGCTCGGCGCGTTGAACGCGGCGGAAAGCAATCCCGTGGTGCGCGTGGTGATCCTTACGGGCGCGGGCAGGTGTTTCTGCTCGGGGATGGACCTGGAAACTTTGCAGACCATCGCGAAGCAGACGCCAGAGGAAAATCTGGCGGATTCGCGGCAGATGGCGCGAATGTTCCACCGGCTGTACTGTTTTCCGAAGCCGCTGATTACGGCGGTGAACGGCGCGGCGATTGCGGGCGGCTGCGGGATCGCCACGTTTTCGGATATCACCTTGGCGGTGCCTGAGGCGAAGTTCGGTTACACCGAAGTGCGCATCGGATTTATTCCCGCGCTGGTCTCGGTGCTGCTGCGGCGGCAGATTGGCGAAAAGCATGCGCGCGAGCTGCTTTTGACCGGCGAGATTATTGACGCGGCGGAGGCGTTCCGGCTGGGGATGGTGACGCAAATCGTCCCGGCGGAGAATTTGCTGAAGCGGGCGCACGAAGTGGCGGCGAGGTTTTTGGAAGCGAGCCCTACGAGTCTGCGTCGCACGAAGCGGCTGCTGCTGCAATACAACGAAAAGGAGGTGGCGCAGGAAATCGAAATGGCGACGCAGGAAAACGCAGCGATTCGCGCCACTGAGGATTTTCGCGAGGGGCTGGCTTCGTTTCTGGAAAAGCGCCATCCGAAATGGACAGGACATTGAAATCGTGACGCGCTGCGAGTTGGAGATTTGCAGCATCCGCATAAAAGCCGTTCCTGCTCTGCGTCCCGCGCTCGTCAAACCGCGGCGCGAAGAAACAAGCGTGAGACCGTGTTCCCTTCGCCGGACGCACTCAGCGCAAGCGGGATGACACACGGTTTGACGCGGGAAAACAATTTACAAATGATTATAGAATATACAGAAACTACAATTCGTGTGCGCTACGCCGAAACGGACCAAATGGGAGTGGTGTACCACGGCAATTATTTCACGTGGTTTGAAGTGGGCCGCGTGGATTTGTGCCGCCAGCTCGGCTTCGAATACAAGAAAATGGAAGCCGAGGACGATAGCTTCATCGTGGTCGCCGACGCGCACTGCCGTTTCAAGCGGCCGGCGCGATTTGACGATTTGCTGGTGGTGCGCACCAAGATATTGGCGTCGCAGCGGCGCACCGTGAAATTCGGGTACGAAATAGTGCACCAGGAATCGCGAGAAGTGCTGGCCACGGGAGACACGTTGCACGTTTTCTGCGACCGCCAGGGACGGCCGAAATCTTTGCCGGAAAAATATCGCAAGTACTTCCCTGCCCTGAAGGACGGCTCGCACTCGCGCGGGCCGAAGCACACACATTCATGAGCGCAATACAGATTGACGGCGAACATCTCGATTTTGGGCAACTCCACCGTGTCGTTTTCGACGGCGCGAAGGTGGAGCTTGCTGCACAGGCGCGCGAGCGGATGCTGGCGTCGCGCGCGGTGATCGAACGCCTGATCGCGTCGGACCAGGCCGTGTACGGCGTAAATACCGGCTTCGGGAAGATGGCTTCCGTACGCATTTCGCGCGAACAGATTGGCGAGCTGCAAGTCAATTTGGTGCGCAGTCATTCCTGCGGCGTGGGCGCGCCACTCAGCGAGCACGAAACGCGCGCGATGTTGCTGCTGCGTGCGAATGCCATCGCCAAGGGATTTTCCGGCGTGCGTCCGGTGGTGGCGGAGACGTTGTGCAAGATGCTCAACGCGGGCGTGCATCCGGTGATTCCATCGCAAGGCTCGGTCGGCGCGTCCGGGGACCTCGCCCCGCTCGCGCACTTGGCGCAGGTGGCGATTGGCGAAGGCGAGGCGAGTCTGCAAGGCCGCAAAATGTCCGGCGGCGACGCGATGCGCGGCGCGGGCATTGCGGCACTTGCGCTGGAAGCTAAGGAAGGCCTGGCGCTTCTGAATGGCACGCAAGCGATGCTGGCGCTGCTCGCGCTGGGGCTGCGGGAAACCGAGATTGCGGTGGATAGCGCCGACGTGGCTGCGGCATTATCGCTCGATGCTTTGCGCGGCAGTCCCGCGGCATTCGACGAGCGCATCGCGGCGGCGCGTCCTTACGCGGGGCACGCCATCACCGCGCGCAATCTGCGCCTGCTGAACGAAGGCAGTGCGATCCGTGAATCGCATCGCGCCACCGAAAAGGACAAGCGCGTGCAGGATGCTTATAGCCTGCGTTGCACGCCGCAAGTGCATGGCGCGGTGCGCGACGCGCTCACGCAGGTGCGCGCGACGCTGGCCGTGGAATTGAACAGCGCGACGGATAATCCTTTAGTTTTTGCCGACTCCGGCGACGTGATCAGTGGCGGAAATTTTCACGGGCAGCCGCTGGCGATGGCGGCCGATCAACTGGCGGTGGCGCTGGCAACGCTTGCGGGAATCTCCGAACGCCGCATCGAACAAATGACCAATCCGCAGACCAGTTTGCTCCCCGCGTTTCTGGTGCGTGACGCGGGCCTAAATTCCGGATTCATGATCATGCAGGTGGCCGCCGCCGCGCTCGCCAGTGAAATGAAGACGCAAGCCACGCCGCATTCTGTGGACTCAATTCCCACGTCCGCCAATCAGGAAGATTACGTTTCGATGGGAATGGGCGCGGCGCGCAGGATTCAACCGATGCTGGGAAATTTGCGGAACGTGCTGGCGATCGAATTATTGGCCGCTTGCCAAGGCATTGACCTGCTGGCGCCTCTGCGCACCGGCACACAGGCCGCGAAGGCGCAAGCCATCGTGCGTTCGGAATCGAAGATGGTGGAAGCGGACCGCTCGCTCGCGCCCGACATTCGCGCGGTCGAACAACGAATCGCCGCGGGCGATTTCAGCGCGATTTTGCGCTGAACCGGCGATTTACTTTCTCGCAAAAAAGATCCGCGATCGGGGCCTCACCTCACCTTGTCAAGCCCGGATCGCGGCCGAACGGATTCGACAGGAGAGCGAGATTACCTACTTGCTGTCGCCGTCGTGATTAACGTCCCTGGACGCTCTTAAGCCAGGTTGCGCCTGGCTTGCTGCTCTTCCCGCTGCACGGAGGTTGACGCTGTCCCGCGGCGTCGCCTTGGCCACATTCACCGCTGGCTTTGCGGCCGAAGCCGGCGCCTGCGCCACTTGCGGATTGAACGAGATTGCGCCTGCTGGATTTGTCATTCGATTACCTCCACAGTCCTAATCGGCACCAGCCACCTTGGACTTTAAGAATTCTCTAACCGTGCTGAAAGCGATGGACTTCCCTCCAGCCTGGACCGAATCTTCCGCCAAACCACCGCGAATGAGCCTTCTCCGAGGCTCAGGCGAGCGCCTGAAAGAGGAATGTACCGAAACGGTACCCTACTGCGTAGCTGAACGGGGGGACTCCCATTGAATAGTGACCGCACGGGAGCGAAAGGTTTTCGAACGCGACGCCATCGCGGCGGATCGCCGTGATGAATTCGTCGGTCAGCTCGCTGGGGAACGTGGGATCGTAGCGGCCGCTGATCGCCAGAATTTTTGTTCTCGTGCCGTGGAGACGAGCAATATAAGGATACGGACTGATCGGTGAAAAGTAGCGGCGCACTTCCTCGAGAGAAATTTCGTGATGCAGAGTTTCCCACACATTCGACGTAGTAAGTCCCGCAGCGACTACATCGCCAAAATACGTGGAGACATGCAGGAACGCCCCGGCGCGCAGAGCTGGCTCATGCGCGATGGTAAGAAACGCAAGGCATGAACCGATGCTAGTGCCGAGGATTCCGAGGCGAGCGTAGCCTCGCTGTTCGAGCCAGCGCAGGATGCGGCGCGTGTCCAGCACGGCTTGGCGATTCGCCTGCAGCGTGCGGCCGAGGTTGGGGCTCACCATATAATCCGCGCGCGGATGTCCGGGGACGGCGCGACGATCGTGATACGGCAGGCTTAGTTTCACCGCGGTGATGCCCAGTTTGTTGAGCCAGCGGCAGACATTCTGCTGCTCTTCCCAGCGAGAATTCCACTGCGCGAGCACCACCACGGCGGGACCGCTGCGGCGCGCCGGGAAAAATTGCGCGTGCACGCGATTATTTTCCGGCCAGGGCGATGCGATGGCACTGGTGAAGGTGAGCACGTTATCCGCAAGGGCGTAGTCTTTGGCCGCGTCGGTGGCGAACCATTCGTCGCTGTGCGCCACGGTTTCGCGCGCGAAATTTTCCAGCCAGCCGCGTGGGTCGCGTTCGTTCGCCGAGCCGCCGATGTGTTCCAACCCCCAGGCAAACGGCAACACGCGGCGATTCGGCTCCTGCGCGAAGCGCATCCGTTCGTAGGCGAAGACCTTCTGTGCGATCCAGGACATGAGGTGTAAACCACCCAATATAGCGTAGAGCGTGGGTCGCATTCAAACTGCAGGGCGAATAGGTCGTGGGCCAGTTTCCGATTGCGCGTGCCAGCTCAACCGGTCGATGCAACACCACCTAAGCTATAGGTGCGACAATGTTTCCCATTAGAGAACCAATCTGTCCGGCTGTGCTCGACCAGACCCCAGCCAGGGGGGTGTTTCGGCTCAATCAACCCTCGCGAACGATCCTTGGCCGCGGAAAGCCCTCGGGTTGGTCTTCGCGTTAGCGTTGCATCGAGCCATTGCGACCGCCGAACTTACCAGTTGGCCGATCCGTATTCCCAACGGATGATTGCATGACTTGACGCCGACGCGAGAGATCAGATGAAGTCAGACTGAGCGAAATTGAGGTCGAGTTTTGCCCAGCCACAAACACAATGCGTTTGAACCATCGCGGCGGGCGATATTAGCGAGTTCGTCGGGGCGCCCCGCCGGCAAAAGTGCGCCCACCCTGCGGAGTCGCGAGATTCGAGCCAGATGCACTGAGCAGCTTGTTGGCGAACTCCTCGCCGTGTCGCTCGTGCGGTTATTGCACAGTCACGGACACGTTCGTAGTCGCTTTCTGCGTGCCAGCCGTCGCGATTATGGAGACGGTGTAGTTACAGGCTGCTGTGCCCGTCGGTGTTGTGCCGCCGCCATCCCGACGGCGAACACCATCGCGAAGATCATCGCAAGCAGACAGGCTCGCACGTACACAAACGCGTGAAATTGGCGGCAAAACCAATTATACGGATACGCGACCTAACGGGAGCTAGCCGGTCGGCAAGGTCGCAGTTCGCCTGCAACGCAAACAGGGCGAAGTGCCCCATCCATAATTTGCCGATCTGCTTGGTTGGATCTTAGGACACGCCTGATCTCGAAGCCAGTTCCACGATGACACTCCTACAAACGACAATCGAGTCTGTGCAGCCGCCTCAGCCGCGCTGCCGATGAGAAAGGAGAGAAGGATGGCGGAAGGTAAAGGATTTTTTGAATCGTTGCTGGATTTTTCATTCCGTGAGTGCGTGACGATCAACTATCGAAGGCTCCTCTACGGCCTGCATCTGTTGGTCGGATTGATTGCCGCTGTCGCTGTCGTGGTCGTCGGCTTTCAAATCTCCCCGACCCAGGGGCTTATCAACTTGATCGGAGCACTTCTGGGGTTCTTTTTCTGGACCCTTTATGTCCGGATCGTTTTGGAATCTCTGCTGGCTTTGTTTCGCATCGCCGAAGCAGCGTCGCCGAACGCGAATGCGGGACGGGAACACTAACGCGCGCGAAAGAATCCCGAATTCAGCACAGGCATTCGTTGCGGCAGACCCCATATCGTGGCCGTTCGAAAATCGGCGATGATCGGCAAGAATCGCGCTACGAACAGTTTCGGAAATCGAGCTCCTGCGGCGTGACCGTTGCGCCGGGATTGACCTTCAAAGGATTCCCGTTCGTGTCCAAGCTGGTGGTTATTGATGGCGGCGAGCAATCGGCAGCACCGCCTCCCAACGGCACAAACGCATTCGCGCCCACCGAATACAGCACATCGCCGGAAGCCGGGGCAGAGTAACTGATTTTGCCGGAGGCGAATACTCCAACGCTTGGGTTGCTGGCTGGTTCGATCAGCGCGTACTCAGCGCAGTTGGTGTTTGCAGGCGCTGTTGCCGGGCAATCCGTGTTCGAGTCCACGGAAATATTTGAGGTAGAGTTGCTTTCCACTGGAATCGTTACTGCAAGGTTCGCTCCGCCGGGCAAGGTAACCGTCTGCAAGGCGGAGACGGACACGTCTATGGTTGCCGCGGCGGACGCGTTTGTCGCAGTAACGAAGCCCTGCAGCGTGGCGGGCCCCGGCGTAGCTCCTGTTTCTGGGGTCAACGGGATCGCTCCCATATTGGTCCCACCGAGCACACCAACTGCTACCGTCGCGTTATAAGCCAATCCAGCGCCATTAATCGCGACGACCACAACATCGAATGTTGCCGCTGTCGGCAGCGGACAAAAATTGAAGTTGCCGCCCGAATCTGCCGCCGTCTGCATAAAGATCACATCGGTCTGTGAACCTTCTAGTTGCTCCAGCGCGATGAGCACGGTGCCGCCCGAGATTGGCTGCATCGTCGTTGCGTCCACCACTTGTCCGCTGATACCGGTATTGTTCGTGCTCACTTGCCCTGCGGTCAGCACCGGTTTCAGCCGGAAGTTACCATTGCCTTCCTGGATGATCGATGCGCAAGCGTTGAAATCAATGTTGAGATCAACATCCTGCCCGGCTGCGACGGTGATCGGTCCGCCTTCAATCTGCCCCGGTGGGATTTTCAACCCTGTGTTTGCCTGACTAGAGAGTTGGAGTTCATGCACGCTTCCGTCCTGCAGTATTGCGCAATTAAAACCTTGATCGCCGCAGGCGTTACTTGCCGGGACGGGACCACCGCCTCCGTCATTGGGAACCAGGAGCAAGCGGATTTGCTGATACGTGCCCGTGGGAAGTGCGGTATTCGATCCCAGCATCGTGAGCAGACATGCGTTCGGTCCCGCCGCGAACAGGTCAATCTGCATGGGCTGCGAATTTAGTTGCGGCGCCAATTCCTGCCATCCCGGAGAATTGTCGTCGGCGGTAGCGCTGGTGTGCGCCTGCACCGAACGGATCGTCACGTAGACATGCTGGAAATCGCCGTTTGGAAACTTGCAACTGGGTGGGTCGGTAATGCTTACATTTATGCTGCCCGTTCCGGCCGTTTGCATACTCGAACCCGAGCCGCTGCAGCTCTCCAGCGCAGCTATCAGCACCAGCAGTATTGCGAGGCTGCCAATCCACACGACGGGGGACAAAGATTTTAACTTGATCTGAAACGAACGAGCCATGGTCCGTCTCCATCGCAAACGTTGGGAAGGGTTGCGAACGCCCAGGCGGGGGAGGGGCGTTTTCGTCGCAATTCTATGGCGCTTCCTTCGAAGCGTCAAGTCAAGTGATCGGCGATTGCCCTAGTCCTGATTGACACGGCGCTCTCAATGGGTCGATGCAACACTAACGCGAAGCCCACCGGGGAGCTTTCAGCGGCCAAGGATCGTTCGCGAGGGTTAATCTCAGCCGAAACACCCAACGGCTGGGGCCTGGTCGAGCGCCGCCGGACAGATCGGTTCTCTAGTGGGAAGCGCTGTCGGACCAACACCTTAGCTGGTTTTGCACCGACCGGTTGAGCTGGCAGCCGTAATCGGACATGTCCCGAAACGCGACTTACGACGCACTTGTGCGTGATCGAGGTCGCAAGTACCAACTCGTGCGAAAACGCGCCGCGCAGCCCGGACAGGGTCGGCTCAGCTCTGGTGGGGGTTCGTCAGATAGTGCTGGCGCAGCAGGTCCTTGCCGTAGTCGTTGCCGTTGGGCGTGCGCACGACGCAATGAATGTGCTGCTGCGTGGGCAGGTTGCGGTCTTTGGCGAACTTTGCGAGGTTTGCGGGGCGCTGGTGGTCGAATTCAATCAGAATTACCGGGCTTTGAATCCGGTAGTAGAACACGCTGTCCTCTTGCGTGCCGCCGACCCATGCGAACCAGGTATTCTCAATGTGCTTCTCGACTTCGCTCATCTTCACCTGCGCGTGGCCGTCGTCCATGTTACTGATGTACAACTTCACCAGGTCACACAACTGCTTGCGCGCGGGAGTTTCCAAATCTTTCGTTTGGATACCGGCATACTCGAGGACAACGTTATCCTTGAACGCTTCGGTCAAGTTGTTATTTCCGGTCTTGGAAAAGTTTAATATCGCTTTCTGCTGCTGCGCGGCTGTGAGCGCGTGCACCATGCCGAGGCCATCCTGCTGCTCCTGCTGCAGCACGGCGACGCCCTGGTATTTTCCCGAGGTAGCGCGGACCGGCTCGGAACCCAGAAATAGCGGCGTCATCACCACTTGGTCGCCCAACACGAAAAAATTAATGATGGCGTGATGTCCGCTGAACTGCCAGCCCCACGGCTCCGTCGCCGACGGCCGGCCCATGATGGTAATGTAGTAGAGCCATTCGCCAAGAAATACGGAATCTCCGGTAAGTTCCGCGAGTGTTTCGTTCAAGCGCATCACGTTACGCGTCTGCTCGAAACCGCGCGTGCTCAGCGACACGCGCATCAGGCCGAACGCCAAGTCGCGCTGCGCTTCCGTCATTTCCTGCATGCTGATTCCCTGCCGCACGTAAAAATGCTGGTTCATCCATCTTCGCCATTGCACGTCATCCACCGGGAACATCGTCTTCGCGAGCTGCACGTTATTCAGCGATGCAATAAACCGCTCGGCTGCGTTGCGCACTGGTTCGGTGGAAACGCCACTGGGACTGATTTCGAATAGCCCAGGCAGTACGTCAGAATTCGCGGTGATTCCGCGAAACGGCGCGGCCAGCCCTTCCCTTTCGTAGTCCTCAGACATCTGACGGAATTGCTCGGCCATTCCGATCGAGGTCTTTTCCTGTCCATAAGAAGCAAGCGGGAGAAAAGCAACCGTGGAGATGAGCGATGAAAGGAAGGCGCGGCGAGAGGCGGCGTCCGGTTTGCCATGAGCATGACCGGGGTGATGAACTTTTTTGCACACGAAGCACCTCCGCCCGCCTCAAAATCGTTGAGAACGTACCACAGGCACTGGGCCGCGGCAACACACGGGGGACGCAGCCATTGGATTCATGTCGCGCCCAGCCGCGGCGTTCTCGCTCAGTGGGCGTCGCCGTGCGCGACCTTGCACTTCGGCGCTAACGTTGGCGAGGGTAGTGCGTCTACCCTTACTGAGGTAGAATGGCTACCATCATGACACCTAAGAAGACTCCCGGCCGAACCGAACTCCTGCAAGGCACGCTGGATATGCTGATACTGCGCACGCTGCTCTTCGGCCCTGCTCACGGCCATCAAATCGCGAAACATATTCAACGCACCACGGACGACGTGCTGCAGGTGGAGCATGGCTCGCTCTACCCTGCTCTGCACCGCATGGAGCGTAAGGGCTGGATCGCCGCGAAGTGGGAGATGGCCAAGGATCGGAATCGCGAGTTCAAATATTACCGGCTGACGCCGGCGGGCAAAAAGCAGCTGGTGCGCGAAGAATCGCGATGGAAACAACTGGCGGCGGCCGTGGCGACGGTGATGCGGCCCGTGCCCGGAGGCTAGCCATGAGGTTTCGAAATTGGCTGCGCGCGCTCCACACACGCGTCTGGCGGCGCCGCAATCGCGACGGCGAACTGGAACGCGAGTTCGAGGCGCATCTCGCACTGGAAGCTGAGGAGCAGCGAGAATCTGGTTTGCCGCTCGAGGAAGCACGTTACGCCGCGCGACGAGCTTTCGGCAACACCACGCTCATCCAGGAAGATGTGCGCGAAGTCTGGAGCATCGTTTGGCTGGAACGCTTCGCTCGCGATGTGAAATACGCCGCGCGCTCGCTGCGCAAGAGTCCTGGCTTTGCGGGGGTGGCGATTCTTACGCTGGCGCTCGGAATCGGCGCAAACACCGCGATATTCAGCGCAATTAATGCCCTGATGCTGCAGCCTCTGCCCTTCTCCGCGGCGGACCAACTCGTGCGTATCAATTCAACCATAAACGGAGTTCCCATCACCGGATTCGCCTATCCCGGCGGGCCATCGCTTCTGGATGTGAGGGATTTTGCAGCA
Source organism: Acidobacteriota bacterium (assembly GCA_013289695.1). Lineage (GTDB taxonomy): Bacteria > Acidobacteriota > Terriglobia > Acidiferrales > UBA7541 > Palsa-295. Next base: position 37,694 of record JABCZK010000021.1, on the reverse strand, counting down.
AACAGTCACAGTTTTCAGGAAATGGTTGTCTACGACACCTGGCGCAAGAACGTGAGCTTCGGCGACTCCACCACCAAGCCGGAACAGATGCAAGTTGGCCTGGTCCTGTCAGCGTATTTCGAGGTGCTCGATATACGACCGATCATGGGGCGCCTCTTCACGGAGGAAGAAAACCAGGAGGGCAAAGGCTACGTGGCACTCATCAGCGAACAGCTGTGGAGGAACCGCTTTGGCGGCGACAAAGCGATCCTCGGGCGGAAGATCGTGATCAACGCGGAGCCTTACACGATCATCGCGGTGATGCCGGACGTGATTCCCGAGTGGATGGAGCCGGGCCATGTCGGCGCGACCGAGGTGTGGACTCCCTTCCCATCGCCAGACCAGCTGCCTGAAAGTTCGCGCGGCGCAAGAGGCTTCGGGGCGCTTGCGCGCATCAAGCCTGGCGTAAGGCTCGAACAAGCGCAGGCAGAGCTCGCAACGATCGCAGCTGCACTGGCGGCAGCGCATCCGGCAGATCAAGGTGTCGGCGTATCCCTCACCACAGTTGCCGACGCACGCGTGGGAACATTGCGTCCAATGTTGTTCCTGCTGATGGGAGCCGTCGGCCTCATTTTGCTGATCGCTTGCGGCAACTTGGCGAATTTACTCTTGGCTCGCAATTCGGCGCGGCAACGCGAACTGGCTGTGCGTGCGGCTCTGGGAGCGGGCCGGGCTGGACTCATTCGGCAATTGCTTGCCGAAACGCTGTTGCTATCGCTGGCCGGCGCCGCGGTTGGAGTGGGACTCGCGCGGCTAGGTCTCGCGAGCGTGGCGAGGATGCACCCGGAGGAATTCCCGCAACTGGGTTCGGTGGGGATCGACTGGCGCGTGCTGACGTTCACTCTGTCGGTATCGCTCATTACCAGCTTGCTGTTTGGTCTGGCTCCGGCATTCATGGGCACCCGCCTGAATCTGGTGGATGCTTTGAAACAAGGCGGGCGTTACGGCACGTCGGGACCGGGCAGTCAGCGTTTTCGCAATGTCCTGGTCGCGACGGAGATGGCGCTGTCGTTGATGCTGCTAGTGGGCGCCAGCCTGCTGGTGCGTAGCATCCTGCGTCTGCAGGGACAGAACTTGGGAATCCGTCAGGACCATTTGCTCAGAGGCCAAATTTATTTGCCCCCGGTGCGCTATCCGAACCCTGGAACAATCACGCGCTTCTGCGACGAGTTTTCAGCGCGCATCCGCGCACTGCCGGGCGCGCGCGATGCGACCGTAACGACGATTTACCCTCCCTACAACGGCTGGACGCAAATGCTGGATATCCCGGGGCGCCCGGCCATCAGAATCCAGGATGTTCCGTCAGCGCAGTTTGGCGTTGCGGACTATCATTTCGTTAGAACTTTGGGAATTCCTCTTTTTCGCGGCAAAGATTTCTCCGAATCGGACGGCGTCAACAGTCCGTCCGTAGCACTGATTAGCGACGAATTTCAGAAACGATATTTCCCAACGCAAGATCCCATCGGACGGACGATACACATAGGACCTCCGCAATTCCTGCACATCGGCCCGGGCGAGGGCGTAACGGACTCTGCGGACGTTACCATCATCGGCGTCATCGGCGATTTCAAAAACGTCGGCCTGGCTCTCTCGCCGGAACCGCAGATCACCGTCCTATATTCTCAGCATCCTCTGGTGAATTACGGGTTCAAGGACATTGTGATTCGTACGGCTTCGGACCCGCGCACGCTTGTGCCCGAAGTACGCGATCAACTTCGTCAGCTCGATTCCGACATCCCCTTCTCGGCGGTGCGCACGATGGACGAACTGGTCGAACGCCAGACAGGCGGGCAGCGATTCACTACTGTTCTGTTGATCTTATTCGCCGCGGCCGGTTTGGCGCTCGCGATCGTGGGCATCTACGGTGTGATTTCGTTGCTCGTCGCGCAACGCCAGCAGGAACTGGCCGTACGACTTGCGCTGGGCGCGAGCCAGGCGAATGTTCTGTGGCTGGTGCTGAAGCAAGGCCTGAAAATGGCCACAACTGGCGCGGCCATAGGCCTATGTGGCGCGTTCGCCGCGCAAAAATTCACCAGCGGCCTTCTGTTCGGAATTTCCCCGGTTGACCCGCTCACCTTCGCGGGCGCGCCCATCTTCTTGCTAACAGTCGCCGCCGTCGCCTGCGCCATCCCCGGCGCGCGCGTCTTGCGCATCGATCCCGCGCGGGCCCTCCGCCAAGACTAGCGCTCTCAAGCGTCCAGAAATTTAACTGAGCAATGGTCCGGCGGCAGCCTGGTCGGCCAGGCTACCGCGGGAGCATTCTCTTACGGCATTCGCGTTCGGCCGATTTCTTCAGTTGCGGTGCTCAGACCCGGTTTCAAGCCGACTAGAATTCGCGGTAAGCGTCGTCGGCTTCTTCGGCCAATTGTTTTAGTGTTTGGAAGAACTGCGGTGACTGCCCGGTAAACAAACCGTCCGCAGTGAGCGACGCTACGGCGGCCTGTGCTCCGGCGAATCTGTCGTCACTCGGCCGGATCACCGCGCAGTGAGGCAAATTCGCATTGATGAATTCGCAGGGAACGGGAAAAATTAGGCTGGGCTGAACGAGGTTGGCCGGTTTCAGTGGTGGGTCGTTGAAAAAATCGGGAAACGTCAGACCGGAAATGGGGTCGGTGAAAGGCGCCACGGGTTTTTGCACAGCATTGCCGGAAAAATCTACCCATTCGAGGTAGTGAGCGATCTCGTCTCCACCGATACCCAGTGTGATTTTCAGCGCTTCCAGGCTGGTGACTTTCTGACTAAGGGCCGCATAGAGACTCGAGCCGCCCTGTTCGATCATTCCGAAACGAAAGGCCGCCACGTTGGCGATCGCTTGAATATGATCGTTGCCGGGAAAGTTGGGGTTGGAAGCGCCATTGAAATCGTTGTTGTTTCGCGGAATGGCCGTGACGTTGTCGAGGGTAATTGCTTGCGGGAACGTGGCGCCGAGGTCCGGGTTGGTGGTGCTGCGGTAACGCAGGTACCAACTGGTGTCCACATTTAGACGCATCAGGTTTGTGAGGCGCTTGATGCCCGATGCTCCCGTGGCTGTGCTGCCCGGCAAAGTTCGGAACGCGTCCAGGTTCACTTGCTCGGCGCCTTTGGACTGGAGGTAGGCGTTGAGGAAGGCCGCGTGGCTCACTTCATCCAGCGTGTTGCTGGCAATGTACTGCGGGCCATCGGAATCCAAGGTCGACAATGCTATCTGATAGTTGTGCAACGATTGGTTGGGGTCTACTTCAAGGGGCGGATTCGTGCCGACGCCGCCCAGTTCCGCGTATTGAATCCACAGATCCGATTCCAGAATTTCCGCTGCGGCCAGAAAGCGAAGAATTGCAATGTCTCCCTTGGTGAGCCGGTCATCGCGGGCTTCGCCGAATGCGGCCTTCCCGCCGCCGGTGATTGCCGCGCCCATCGTGGCCGCGCCTGCCGCCATCGCGCCCTTCGTCAAAAACGACCGGCGATTTACCCTGCGATTTTTTCATTCTTTGGTTTTATCCATGACGCTCCTCTTTTGTTGAATTGAAAGCCGTGGCTGGAGTCAGCACGGTAAGCGCCCGCGGGGAAAAGCTTGTCACGGGGAAATCAAATGAATGTCCTATTGCTGTCGGCTTCTTGTCTCGGCAGGCGATGAACGAGAGATGAATGCGGAACGAACGAGGGGCGCAGGCGCCACCCGTGACTTGCAGAATGTCGCGAGCGGTTCTCGCCTGCGAATCACTCGACAGACGCCGCTGGCACCTGTCCTGTTTGGAACAGATTCGCATCACTCGAAACAATAAACTCATCTGTATCTCCATTCGAGGTGAAATTCATGAAATACGCTATCTCCATGACCGCGCTGCTTTTCCTTTTCGGCACCACGGCTTCCCTTTACGGCTGGCAAGAAAAGGGGCAAGAAGGACATTCGGAGGCGGGACATGCGCAGGCCGCCAAGCCCGCTCAGGAACACGCACAGCCTGCAAAGCAAGAGCACGCGCAGGAATCCAAGCCGGCGGCGCAACACGCGGCGGCGCCTCGCACGCAAGCAGCCAAGCCCGCAGCGCAAGAGCACACGCAAACGGCCGCGCGCTCGACGCAAAGCCACACCGCTACGAATCAGACTCATGCGACGCAATCGCACGCGGCGGCGCAAAACCACGCTGGCAACGGCGCGCACGGGCGAATTTCAGACGCGCACTATAATGCTAGTTTCGGCAGTGGGCACAGCTTCCACGTGAATCGCGGAGACTACGACCGCCACCGTTTCGCTTATGGCGGCTACAACTTCGGATTCGGCGCGCCCTGGCCAGTGGGCTGGGGCTATGACGATGACGTGTACGTCATGTACACGGACGGCGGGTATTACATGTACGACCGCTTTCACCCGGGTGTGCGCCTTTCGATTAACATCCTGTAGGTTTTTCCCGACGGGGATTTCAGTCAGATTTGCCAGTAGCCCATTCTTGCGTTTTTCAAGGATGGGCGCACTGATGGATCGTTACTGGACTATCTCGCCAAGTTGTTCACCACCGCTTCAGAACCGCGTTCAATCGCGACTCTCCACCGTTACGTTTTCGGCGCGCGCAAGGCTTGCACTGCGCTCCTCTTGCACTTCCGCTTCTGGAATTCTGGCTAGCAGCGGTCCACGTCCAACGGCGTTTTCCAACCGGTCGAATTCCCAGAATGTTTCCGCCAAGAATCCGGCGCGCGCGTAGCCTGACGCGCGAAAGACACGACCGTGCTCGAACCACACCACAACGCACGTAATCAGCAAAAACACCCGATGCATCCCGTTGACGATACGATCGGCGAAGAAGGGTCGGCGGGCAGATATGCGAGAGAGCATGGAGGCCTGAAAACGCAAGTGTGCAGCCTCGTCCTCCAGGATTCGGTTGCAAATGGCTTGCAGCAGCGGTGATCGGGTGGCTGCGCCGAGAGCGCGATAGTAGGGGATGGCGATGATTTCCGCGGAGAGCAGCACACGCAGGGACAATTCCAATCCGGCGAGCACGCGCAGGCGCCGGAACACCGTATCCACCCAGTGGCTGAAGGCCGCTGGAATGCTCTCGCGCTGCATGAAGCGGAGCAGGCAGGCGCTGTGGCGCTGCTCTTCTTTGACGAATAGCGCGAGCGCATCAACAAAATGTGGATTCTCTGTGGCGTTCGCGAAGTCCTGGCCGCGCTTGAGCAGGCGGCTGCCGCGTGCGCCTTCGCCCAACTGAAACTGCTGGATGGAACTTTGAATGCATTGCGCTTCCTCGCGCGTGAGTGCGGTGGGATCATTCCAGGGCAGGGGGTCCGACGCGGCGGCACGGCTGAGGAAGTAGCGGCGCCAGGACGCAGATTCCGAAACGGCTGAATCGTCTGAGTCGGGCATTTAGAACCCTCCGGAGAAGTACTTTACACCACAAAGTACTTTCGCAACACTGATTTCTGCGCGCCGCTAGGGCTCTGCCTTTGGGCTCCATCTACCCTTCCCTTTTCATCTGTCCGTCCGCACAGCCGCGTTAGCAGTCGGGCACGATGCCCAAGCGCCGGCTTGAGAGCCGTCGAACGTTCGTGCAGAATTGAGATGTGGCGTTATCCACTTTCATCGGGATTTTTGTCTTTCTGTTCGGGCTGATCATCGGCAGTTTTTTGAATGTGTGCATCCTGCGCATTCCGTCGGGCAAGTCCATCGCGCTGCCGCCGTCGGCGTGCCCAAAATGCGGCGAGGCGATCCGTCCATACGATAATATTCCGGTGCTCAGCTATCTGCTGCTGGGCGGTAAGTGCCGCGGGTGCAAGACGAAAATTTCGCCGATGTATCCGCTGGTCGAATTGTTGACCGGGCTATTGTTCCTGGGCTGCCTCTACGCCTTTGGAACCAGCGTCGAGACGGGAAAGTGGGCGGCGTTTTCGGCGATCATGGTCGTGCTGGTGTTCACCGACCTGCGCGAACGCATCTTGCCGGACGTGGTGAACTTCACCGGCCTCGCGATCGGGCTGATTTTCAGCCTGTTCACTAAGCCGACGGACGGCACGGCGCTGTGGATCGCGAATCATTTGTTCGACTACCCTCCTCCGGCGCCGGTGCTGTCGCTGGTGGACGCGATTCTGGGCGCGGCGGTCGGCAGCGGTTTGCTGTGGCTAGTGTCCGAGGCGTATTTCAGATTGCGCGGGCGCGAGGGCATGGGCCTGGGCGATGTAAAGATGATGCTGATGGCCGGGGCATTTCTGGGCGCGAAGCGAACGCTGCTGACGATTCTGGCGGGTTCGCTGCTCGGCAGCGTGCTGGGCGTGGCGATTATTGTGGCGCGCCGCAAGGATGCGGACTACGAATTGCCGTTTGGCACATTTCTGGGAGCCGGGGCGTTACTCGTGGTTTTTTTCGGCACGCCGCTCGTAAATTGGTATCAGTCTCTGCTGCTGGTGCGCTGATGGAATTATTGAAATTGACGAAGATGCCGAAAGAGAATCTCCAATGACCGCGCCGGTTCATCCGCAATCCGCGGCTTCCCTGCCCTTCAACATGGCCTTCGCCGTGGCGCTGCTGGTGGTGCTGTTCGCGGGCATCGTGTTCGCGGCATTCCTGCTGCGCAAATTCATGCGCGACCAGGCGCGCGCGAACAAGGAAAGTTGGACCACGGCTAAGACGGACGTCGAAAATCCCTCGGCGTTCATGGCCGCCTCCATGCAGGGAGTGATCGAAAAGCTGCGCACGCAGGAAAAGGAACTGGCTCGGTTGCATTCGCTGGCGCAGGAACGCGCGCAGGAATCCGAGCGGCTCACGGAAGAAGTGACGCGCAATATGCCCACTGGTTTACTGCTGGTGAACGCCACCGGCGCGATCAGCTCAACGAACCCCGCCGCGGAAGAGGCGTTGGGCATACGTGCGTTGCGCTATCGTTCGTATAAGGAAATCCTGGGCGCGGAATCGAACCTGACACAGATGCTCACTGCCTGCATCCGCGACGGCAAGACGTTCCAGCGCGGCGAGATCGAACACCTCACGCCCGAAGGCGCCGTGCGCAATCTGGGCGTGACCATTTCACCGATTTATCGCGCGGCGCGCGCTTCCGGCAAATCCGGCGCGGCAGACGGCCTGGCCCATGCCCCCCATGCGCCCAATGCCAAGAACGCGCCCGCGCAAGATATGAAGATCAGCGGCGCCCTCTGTCTGATGAGCGACCTGACGGAATTGACCGCGCTGCAAAAGCAAATCCGCTGGAAGGAAAACCTCGCGGCGCTGGGCGAGATGTCCGCGGGCATCGCGCACGAATTCAAAAATTCGCTGGCCACCATCTCCGGCTATGCGCAGATGATTCGCAGCGAGACGACTCCCGGTGACGTGCGCGAATCCTCCGAACGCATTCTGGAACAGACTCGGGCGCTCACGCACGTGGTCACCGAATTCCTGCGCTTCGCAAAGCCCTTGGAAATTTGCTACGAGACGGTGCCGATGCAAACCGTCGTCGAAAAAGTGGCGGAGGAGTTGCACGAAACCATTCCGCAGTGTGCTGTCGAGTTCGAAGGCACGTTCCAGGATTTGCCGGGTGACGAAGCGCTGCTGCGCCAGGCCCTGCTGAACCTCGCGCGCAACGGTGCCGAATCCGCTCTGACCGCCAGCAAGACTCCGCGCGTGACGATTTCCGGTACCATCGAGGAATTGGCCGGTAAAAAATGGCAGCGCATCTGCGTCGCGGACGACGGCCCGGGAATTCCGGAGACGGACCTGCCGAAAATCTTCCTGCCCTTTTACACCACCAAATCCGAAGGCACCGGCTTGGGGCTCGCCGTCGTGCAGAAAGTCGCGTTGCAACACGGCGGCAGTATCGAGGGCCGTAACCGCCAGGGCGGCGGAGCCGAGTTTCTGCTGTGGTTACCTTTGCGGCAGGACCCTACACCATCCACGGTTGCCACCCGCGCTGCCCGCATCTAAACTCAGAGCAGAGCCATCTCGCAAGCGGCTGGCCCGGAAGGGCGGGGCTTCAGCCCCTGAAGCCGCAGTTCTCGATTGTGGCCGATCACTTATGAGGTGGCTTGCAGGCGTTCCACTGTCCTCCGAGGAGGCGTTAGCCCATGCGTAGAGACGTATTGTGCGCTGCTGTCGTGGCATTTCTATTGTTATCGGGGCACGTGTACGCGTTCCAGAGCGCCCAGGGACAGCCCGGCCAGAATCAGCCGCCACAACAACAATCAGCCGCTCCCTCTACACCGGCATCCGCGGCGCCCGCAGCGGCACAAGTGCCGGCGGCTCAGGCACCCGGGCAATCCACTGTTGCGAGTCCTCCGCCACAGGCTGATCCGCTCGCAGCGGCTGCACGCAAAGCGCGCGAACAGAAGAAAGATCAGGCAGGCGCAAAGCCGCCAAGAGTTTTCACCAATGACAATATTCCCACGCAGGGCGGCGTCTCCTCGGTCGGACAGAATGCCGCCGCGAACAACGCTGACGGCACGAATGCAGCCACGGGCAACGGCAGCGCGCCCGCGGCTGGCAAGCCTTCCGCGCCGGCGGGCGAATCCGCCTGGCGCGAACGTTTTGCAAAGCTGCGCAAGAAATTGGAGCAGGACCAAGCGGATCTGGACGTGATGCAGCGCGAACTGGGCGTGCTCGACGTGCAGTATTACAACGACCCGGTGAAAGGCATGCAGCAGGGCTATTCGCGCGACGACATCAACGAGAAAACGGACAAGATCGAAGCCAAAAAGAAAGTCATCGAGGCGGACCAGCAGGCCATTGCCGACGCCGAACTGGATCTGCGCAAGGCCGGCGGCGATCCCGGCTGGGCGCGCTAGTCATTTCCCTTCATGGAACCGATCCTCCTTGTCGAAGACAAAGCCGAATTGCGGGCGATGCTGCGCAAGGCGCTGGAACGCGCGGGCTACACCGTCGAAGAAGCTCCGGACGGAAGTTCAGCCATCGAGAAAGTGCGCGGGCGCCGCTACCTGCTGGTTCTCTCCGATTTAAAACTTCCCGGAAGTTCCGGCCTAGACGTCCTGCGCGAATCGCGGAAAGTGGAAGCTACTTTGCCGGTGATTTTGATGACGGCGTACGGTTCGGTGGAGGAAGCCGTAACGGCGATGAAAGAGGGCGCGTTCGATTTCATCCAGAAGCCGGTGGACCTGGACCATTTGAAATTGCTTTTGCAACGCGCGGCGCAGCAGCAGGAATTGCTGCGCGAAAATCTGTTGCTGCGCGAAGAGTACGCGGTGCGCTACGGATTTCCGCGGATCGTCGGCGACCATCCGGCGATGAAAGATGCCAGCTCGATGACCCAGCGCGTCGCCGCGACCGATTCCACGGTGTTGCTGCTGGGCGAAAGCGGCACGGGCAAGGAAGTTTTTGCGCGCGCGATTCATCATATGAGTCCACGGGCGGATCATCCCTTTGTGGCGCTGAATTGCGCGGCCATTCCCGAGGGGTTGGTGGAGAACGAGCTATTCGGCCACGAGCGCGGCGCCTACACCGGCGCGGGTGCGCGCAAAATCGGCAAGCTGGAGCTGGCGCATCGTGGCACTTTATTTCTGGATGAAATCGGCGAGCTGCCCATGGCCATTCAGAGCAAGCTGCTGCGCGTGCTGGAGGAAAAGCGCTTCGAGCGCGTCGGCGGCACGCAGGAAATTGAAGTGAACGTGCGCATCCTAACCGCCACGAACAAGGATTTGCGCGCGGCGGTGGCGGACAAAACGTTTCGTGAAGACCTCTTCTTCCGCATTTCCGCCGTGCCCATCACCATCCCGCCACTGCGCGATCGCGGCGACGACGTCCTGCTGCTGGCCGAATATTTTCTGGAGAAGTTCCGCCGAGAATTCCGCAAACCCGACCTGCAACTGGGCAAACAGACCCGCGCGCGCCTGCTCACCTATTCCTGGCCCGGCAACGTGCGCGAACTGCAAAACGCCATCGAGCGCGCCGCGATCCTCGCCAACGGCCCAGAAATCAACGAGAGTGCGCTGCAATTGCCCACTTCGAAACCGACCGTCGAGGAATTACCTGGCGGCATGCTGGCCGAACAATTTTTGTGGGAAGGTCCGCTCGACGAAGTCTCGCAACGCGCCGTGCAGCACGTGGAGCGCTTCAAAATTCAAGACGCCCTGCGCGACACCAAATGGAACAAAACCCGCGCCGCCGAAAAACTCGGCGTCTCCTACAAAACCCTCCTAAATAAAATCCGCGTCCTCGGCCTCGAAAACTAGCAAACTCGCAAAGGCAGCGATTTCCGACGGTCCGGCCGTTGCGGACGGATGGAAGCCCAGGACGCGCTTTAGCTCGCACTGCACGCAAGCATTGGCGGCAATCGGGCCAGGTTGCGCGCGTCCGCTCAGAGAACTTGCGATGCAACCGCCTTCACCCTCTCAATTGAGGAGTGGCTCTGTTATGCCCGTCCGCAGTAGCTGGGCGAATTGGGTCGCGGCCACGGGCCGGCTGAAGAGATAGCCTTGCCCTTCCGCGCAACGCCGGGCCTGAAGATTCGCCTTCTGTTCCACCGTTTCGATGCCCTCGGCAATTACCATGTGGCGCAGGCTCCTTCCCATGTCAATTATGGCCGTCACGATTGCCGACCCATCCGGATCGGAACTCAACTCCTGGACGAAGGACTGGTCAATTTTCAGCACGTCAATGGGAAACTGCCGCAAATAGCTCAGGCTGGAATAGCCAGTTCCGAAGTCGTCCACGGCGAGGTGTACGCCCATCGTCTTTAGCTCTTGCAGCGTGGCGACTGTGGATTGCGCATCCTCCATCAGGACGCCTTCGGTGAGTTCCAGTTCCAGATAGCGCGCCGCCAAGTGCGTTTCCGCCAGTACCGTTCGGACGCCCTCGACGAAATCCTTATGGCGGAACTCCAGGGCAGATACGTTCACGGAAACAGGCAGTGGCGGCAGGCCCAAGTCCTGCCAGGCGCGCGCTTGCCGGCACGCCTCGCCCAGCACCCAACGTCCAATTTCCACGATTAGGCCGCGGTCTTCGGCGATGGGCACGAACTGGCCCGGAAACATGATTTCCTCGCCAGGCCGCGCCCAGCGTATCAATGCTTCGACTCCCGTGATCTCACCGGTTTCCAGATTTACCTTCGGCTGATAGTGCAGCACGAACTCTTCCCGCTCCAGGGCCCCCCGCAAACTGCCCTCGAGCGATTGGCGCTTCACGGACCTCTGATTCATTTCCGATTTGAAGAATTGGTAGTTGTTTCGTCCGCTTTCCTTGGCGCAGTACATGGCCATATCCGCATTCTGAATCAACGTATCGGCATCTGCGCCGTCGTCCGGAAAGATGCTGATTCCGATGCTGGCATTGATATGCAGATCCTGGTTCTTGATGAAATGCGGCGCGCTGAGCGCTTGCAGAATTTTAACCGCGCTCTTCGCCGCGTCCGCGGGATGGCTGATCTCCGATAGCAGGACGATGAATTCATCTCCGCCCAGACGGCTCACAGTATCCGAACTGCGCAGACTGCTCACCAATCGGCCGGAAACGCTCTGCAATAGCCTGTCGCCGGCGGCATGCCCCAGCGAATCGTTCACGTACTTGAAGTGATCCAGATCCAGAAAGATCACCGCTACCGACCTTCTCTGGCGGCGAGCCAGGAAAATGGACTGAGAGATTCGGTCATTGAGCAACAAGCGATTGGGGAGATCGGTAACGAGGTCGTGTTGCGCCGCGTGCGTCATTCGCTGCGACATGGCGCGAGCCGCGCTCACATCATGGAACACAATCACCGCGCCGACGATGCGGCCTGCGCGGTCGTGGATCGGCGCGGCTGAATCTTCAATCGCGGATTCGAATCCGTCGCGCCGGATCAGCACGCAATTCACCGTCAGTCCCACCGTCTTGTTTTGCTCGACGGCCATCTCCAAGGGGTCTCGCGCGGGCTTGTGTGATGGCCCGTCAATAATGCGGAAGACCTCCGCCAGGAGCTTGCCTGTGGCTTCTTCGCGTCCCCACCCGGTCATGCTCTCCGCCACCAGGTTAAGATAGGTGATATGGCCCGAAGTATCAGTGCATAGAACGGCGTCGCCAATCGAGTTGAGCGTGACTATGGCCCGTTCTCTTTCCGCAAACAGCGCATCGTCCACGGCCTTGCGTTCGATCGCGTTGCGCAACGCGCGCGGCAATGAAAAGTTGTCCCAGTGCGCTGGCGGCAGGTAGTCCTGCGCGCCGCGCGTCACGGCCTGTCTCCCCAGTTCCTCGTCCTCAACGCATCCCAGGACCAGAATCGGAATGTCCTGCGCGACCTTGAACACGTTGTCGAACGTATCCATCCCGTCGCTATCACGTAGTTTTAGATCGAGCAAGATGGCGGAAATTCCTTTATCGTTCAGGCGTGCGAGTCCCTCGGAGAGTTGGTGAACCCATTCCAGCTCAAACGTACCCGCGGTGGACGTGGCGAGTGCCGCGCGAATTGTTTCGGCCGTGGTCGGGTCATTTTCGATCAGTAGTATTTTGGGGGGCAGTGCAGGCGCGGTCATTGTGCGTCTCCTCGTAGCTCTGAGACGCATTTCAACATATTGGAGAATTTGCCCGATGTGCGATACTGCACATAAGTTCCAGGATTAGAGGAGTTTAACTTGGGGCCTGCAGCGCCCTCGACCTCAATAATCCGCGATCCGAATCGCCCTGTTTGCCTACCGAAATGACGGCGTCGCGCGAGCGCCAACAAATCTGCAGAAGAAATCGCCTGAGCTCAGGTTTTCGCTTTGTGAATCGCCCCACAGGGCGATTCATCCTGAGATGCGGCAGTGCCGCATCGAAGGGTAGCGCCGGCCGGCCGGTAGGTGGGCGTCTCGCCGGCTCTGTTCCCTTTGAATTTGCGTTACGCCGTTGCCTTTGATCTTGCAGCGGCCGGTCCCGCAAAGCGGGACCGCCGCTACAAAAGCTTCACACTTCTTTCACAAACTGCTCAGCCGCTGAGACGATGAATTCCGAGCTTTTACCCAAACTCTTTCACCCCTGAAGCGTCGCTTTCCCATCGCCGCCGAATGATTCTCAGACAGCTTCTAGTCACGACGCATCAGTCTTCCGGTAATCGCGCGGTATGCAGCACCACGCTGCGGAAATTCCAGGATGCAGCGTGCACGGAGGTGAATCCCACTCTCTGCATCAGCGCCGTGATTTCCTTCGGTACCGGAAACATCGCCACCGAGCCGGGGAGGTACGTGTAGGCCTCGCTGTTCCCAGAAATCGCGGAGCCCACATGCGGCAGCACCTTGCGAAAATAAAAACGGAATAATCCCGCGATGGGCCCCGCGCCCGGCTCTGAAAATTCCAGGATGCCCACTTCCCCGCCGGGCTTCAGCACGCGCGCGATTTCGCGCAGGCCGCGCTCGTAATTCACCAGATTGCGGAAACCGAAAGCGCTGGTGACCAGATCGAATGACGCATCCGCAAACGGCAGATGCAAAGCATCGGCGGTGGTGAACACGGTCGAGCGCGAACGCTCCGCGGCTTTACGGCGCGCGCGGTCCAGCATGGGCTGCGCGAAATCGCTGCCGATCAGGGGAAAGCGATGCGCGCCGGAATCGCGCAGTTCGTGCACGCGAACTCGCTCCAGCGCAAAAGTCAAGTCGCCGGTACCGCAACACAAATCCAGTACGCGCGCATCGGTGCGGCGCAGGATGCGGCGAAATTTCCGCGCGGTGCGCCGCCGCCACACACGATCCAGCGAAAAGGAAAGCGCGTGATTGAGAAAATCGTAGCGCGGCGCGATGCGGCTGAACATTTCGCGCACGCGCGCGGACGCTTCGCCCTCCGTGCGTGTGCCGGCGGGGCGTGTGCCGGGCAATTTTGCCGGCTTTCCAGTTTCAACAGTCATGCGACGTGCTTGTGCATCAGGATTTGGCCGTCGCGGAGAGGCGTGGCAATTCCGCGAAAGTGCGGGACACCAGAGTCCAGGGAAGGTCGATGCCCCATTCCACTTTACCAACGCGGCGCGGCAGCACCCAAAGCACGCGTCCGCCACGTGCTTTCTTATCACCTGCCAGGATTGGACGCAATTGCGCAGCGCGAATTCCCGCAAGCGAAGGCACCGGACCCACGCTACCGATCAGCCGCATTATGCGCATCGCTTCGGGTTCGCGCAGGCGTTCGGTGGCGAGGCCAAACAAAGTGGCCGCCAGCATGCCCCAGGCGATAGCTTCGCCGTGCAGGAAGCGCCGATAGCGCGTGGCGGCCTCCAGCGCGTGACCGAGCGTGTGCCCGAAATTCAGAATGTGGCGCAGGCCGCCTTCGTGTTCGTCGCGCGCCACGACGTGGGCTTTGATGCGAATGCAGCGCGTGATCACCCAGGTCAGCGCTTTCGCGTCGCGGCGCAACAGCGCGAGCATGTGACGCTCCAGGTACATGAAAAGTTCTGGATCGGCGATGATGCCGTACTTCACCACTTCGTATAGACCCGAGCGGTATTCGCGATGCGGCAGCGTGAGCAAGACTTTGGGATCGGTGAGCACCAGCTGCGGCGGATAGAACGCGCCGACAAGATTTTTTCCCTCCGGCAGGTTTACCCCGGTCTTCCCGCCGATCGAGCTGTCCACCTGCGCCACGAGGGTCGTGGGCACATGCACCAAACGCACTCCGCGCAGATAGCTGGCGGCCGCGAATCCCGCCACGTCGCCAACGACTCCGCCGCCCATCGCCACAATCGTGGTATGGCGATCGGCTCCTGCGAGCACCAGTTGGCGCGAGATTTGCTCGATGGTGGCGAGATCCTTCGCCGATTCGCTGTCGTCGAAGAGTATGGCGCGTACCCGCACGCGTTGTCGCTGGCCGAGCGCGCGCAGCAACGGCCGTCCCCAGTGCTCCCACACTCGCGGCGAGGAGAGCACATAGATTCCGGTAGTTTCGCCCAGACGCGATATTGCCGCCCCAGGGCGCGGCAAAATCCCCGGCGCACATTGCACCTGATAAGCCCCTCCAGATGAATGAATGCGAATGGTAGGCATGAGTGAGTCAAAGAAATGTAGCACAAGTGCTTGGCAAAAACGGCGCGAGCGCGGGAGCGCTGTCGCTTTTGAATTTGTAGCGGCCAGCCTTAGCTGGGCGCAGTTGCCCTTGGTAGCGCCGGCGTCCCACCGGCTCTTTTGCAGTAGCAGTCGCCGTGGCTGCGTATGTAGCGGCCGGTCCCGCTTTGCGGGACCGGGCAGCCTTCTCCAGCGCCGGTCTAGTGGAATTTTTTCTGCAGCTCGTCCACCGATTCCAGAATAACGTACGCGACAATCGCCACACTGCGCGGGCTAACTTTATCCATCGTATCCTGCGGCGTGTGCCAGTACCCTGCGGTGATGTAATCGTTCAAATCAATAATGTCCAACGCGGGAACGCCGCGCGCAAGAAACGGGTCGTGATCGTCGCTAGTCTGCGTCGAATCCGAAACGAAAATGTCCTGGTAACCTAGCCGCCCCGCCGTCTTCCACACCAAATCGTTCAACCACTTCGGCGAATCGGACTGGCGAAGAATCTTCAGATTGTACTGCCCAATCATGTCCGCCAGAATCACGGCCTTCACGCGTTTCAGTTCGCCGGACACCGCCATGCGCGCGGCGAGTTCGCGGCTGCCGTAGGTGTGGTCGTCGTCTTGATCCCAATTCACGAAAGCCTCTTCCCCGTCAAGAAACGCCATCCACACGGAATTGGGGCCTTTCTTCGCGCACAGCTGACGAGCCATTTCGATCATCATCCCAGTAGAGGAAGCGCTATCTTCCGCGCCCACAAAATTCGCGACGCTGCTCAGCGTGTCGTAGTGCGTGAGTAGCAGAATAATTCCCTGCCCGGTGCCGGGAGCTTTGGCGATGATATTTTTCATCGCGATATCGCCCTTGGGTGTGGACGCATGGAAGTCATCCTGATCCAGTTCGCAGCCGTCGGCTTTCAGTTGCGCGATGATGTATTCCTGCGAGCGGTGAATTCCGTCGGAAGCAGGTGGTCGTGGGCCGAAGCTCACCAGTTTCGCCACGTGCTCGTACGCCTTCGCACCGTCGAACCCGCCGGTATGGTCGGCAGGCGGCGCGACTTCCGCTAGTTTCGGCGCTCCAGCAGACTGGCCGGCTGACGATGCGGCTGGCGCAGAGGGATTCGAAGAACCGGAGGACTCGGACGAAGGCGCGTTAGAAGCGCCGCAAGCTACTACGCCAGACAACGCGACGACCGCCGACGCCAGCCAAATTTTGCTCCACAATCTCGGTGCCGTCTGGCTCTGCTGAAATCCTGCCCAATCGCCCGGTTTCGGTAGCGCTGGCGTCTCGCCGGCTCCTTTTCTGATGGAACCCGCCCCGCCAGCGCCGTAGGCGCGACACAAGTTAGCCCACCGCGGAAGCGGTGGGTATACAATGCCAAGAACTTCCCGAGCGCCTTCGGTGCGACACATCTGTGGCTGCGCTCGCCGCAAACTTCTGCCGACAATACCGCTGCTGCCAAAACTCAAAGATGTCAACGGAGCCATATAGCCTCTTCCCACGCTATTGCGCCTCCCCGCTCGGAACAGTCTGCGACTGTTTGTTGCGCAGCACAACGTAAGAAACCAGCACTCCCACAAAATACAGCACCACCATCGGCGCCATGAACACCAGCATCGTGGTCGCGTCCGGCGTGGGCGTCACAATCGCTGCGACGACGGTGATGATCAGCATCGCATAGCGAAAATTCTTCAGCAGGAATTTCGGCGTCACGATCCCGAACAGCGACAAAATGAAAATCAGCACCGGCAGCTCGAAGATTACGCCAAGCCCCACCAGAATAATCAGGATCAGCTCGAAATATTCGTTGTAATTGATCAGTGGCTTCACCGGTGAATCCGTCGCGAAGCCCATCAGAAATCCCAAAGTGCGCGGCAGCATGATGAAATAGCCGAACGCGATGCCGCAAAGAAACAAAATCATCGAAGACACGATGAATCCCGACACAGCGCGCCGCTCGTGTTTGTAAAGTCCGGGCGCGACGAACAGCCACACCTGGTACAACACAAACGGCATCGCCAGCACGACGCCGAGATACAAACCGATGTTGATGACCAGCGTGAGGTACCCGGCGGGGCTGGTGAAGTATAGCTTGTCGTCAAAATGCGCCGATCGCAGCGCATCCTGCATCGGCTTCACCAGAATCACAATGAAATGTTTGGAGACCAGCAGCCCAATCCCCGCGCCGACCGCGATCGCCGCAGCAGAATAAATCAGTCGTTTGCGCAGATCGAGCAGGTGCTCGAAAAACGACATGCGTCCGCCGGCATCTTCTTCGGCGGGCGGCGCGGTGGCGGGCTCAGGCTGGACGGGCTCGACCATCGCTCGCTTTCTCAGGATCTATTTCAGCTGCGGGAACGTCAGCAGCAGTCGTTTGCTCGGGTTGCGCACCGGGGGTTAGCGAATGAGTTTCGAATTGCGGCTGCTTGGACTCCGGCACATCGCGCGCCGCAAAAGCATTGGGCGGTTCGGTCGAAACCGTCCTCGGCGAGGGCGGTAGCGGATCCTGCGATGCCGATTCGGGCGTAGAGACAGGCAACGCCGGAGCGGTCACACCGCCTCCTATCGTCTGACCGGGCGGCTGCGCCTCGCGCACACGACGCAATTCGGCTTCGCGCTCCAGTTCGCGCATATGCCCTTCAAAGGTAGAGCGCAGGTCGCCGGTGGCCCGGCGGAATTCGCCCATCACCTTGCCCAACGTGCGCGCCAGCTCCGGCAATTTCTCTGGGCCGAACACCATCAGAGCAACGGCGAAGATGATAATCAGGTGTGGGACGCTAAACATGTCGCTTCTTTGAGTGCAAACGGCAGGGGATGCGCATTTCGCCTGCATCTCCCGCGCCGTTTTTGAATCATAGAAGAGGGGCACAGACCTGTCAAACTGCCCCAAAGTGGTATGCTATACTTAATTGCTGGGGCTTAAGCGAGGACGCATGGAATCGACGGGGTCATCAAGGCGCGGTGTCGTTGTTCTGGTGGTGGTGCTGGGTATTTCCGCGGTACTGGGCGGCCTCTACGGGCCGTCGGTGCGCGCCACAGCCGCCGGACAGAACGACATGCAGGACTCGGTGAAGAGCTTTACGCACGTCCTTTCCGTGGTGGAGCGCAATTACGCCGAGCCGGTGGACACCGACAAGGTGATCTACGACGGCGCGATCCCCGGCATGTTGCGCGTGCTCGATCCACACTCCAATTTCTTCGACCCCAAGCAGTACGCCCTCTTTAAGGAAGAACAGCAAGGCAAGTATTACGGCGTCGGTATGACCGTGCAGCAGCGTGAGAACCAGACCGTGGTTTTGGCGCCGTTCGTTGGCTCACCGGCTTACAAGGCTGGGATTCGTCCGGGGGACATCATCCAGAAAGTGGACGGAAAATCCTGCGACGGCCTCACCACCACTGAAGTTGCAGACATGCTGAAGGGCGCCAAGGGAACCGTCGTGCATATTTCCCTGGGCCGCGAAGGATGGGAAAAACCCATCGAAGTGACCGTCACGCGCGACGAAATTCCCCGCCCGGGCGTCGAGTATTTCACGATGGTCAAGCCGGGAATCGGCTATGTGCGGGTTTCCACTTTTAACGAGACGACCGACAGCGATCTAAACGATGCCTTACGGCAGCTCGATGTTTCCAAGCTCGATGGCCTAATTATTGATCTGCGCAATAACGGCGGCGGCTTGCTGAACCAAGCCGTCGGCATGGCGGACATGTTCCTCGACAAGAATGAGATTGTCGTGTCGCATCGCGGCCGCGCCTCGCAGGAGCGCCGCTATTACGCCGTGCGCGGAAATCAGGGCATCGAAGTTCCAGTGATCGTGCTGATCAATGGCCAAAGCGCTTCCGCGTCCGAAATTGTTTCAGGCGCGATACAGGACCATGATCGCGGCCTGATTGTCGGCGAGGTCAGCTTCGGCAAGGGTCTGGTGCAAACGCAATTCCCGCTCACCGAAGACACCGCGCTGCTGCTCACCACCGCGCGTTACTACACGCCGAGCGGCCGCCTGATCCAGCGCGATTACAAGAACGTCTCGCTCTACGATTATCACTACAATCCGCAACCGCCCACCAAGCCCGAAGTGAAGCTCACCGATAGCGGGCGCCAGGTGTTCGGCGGCGGCGGCATCACTCCGGACGACATCATCGCGGCCCCAAAGCCAGACGATTTCGAGCAGATGCTCTACCGCCGCGGCGTGTTTTACTCGCAGCAGCAGGGCGTCGGCGATTTCATCCGCTTCTATCTGGGCGAAAAGCCCGATATCACCAAGGATTTCGTCGTGAACGACGCGGTCGTCGCGGAGTTCCGAAAATATCTGGACAAGCAGAAAATCAAATACACCGACGCGGATATTCAAGCGAATATCGGCTGGCTGAAGTGGCAGGTCAAGCGCGAAGTCTTCACGTCGTATTTCGGCTTGAACGACGGCTATAAAGTGGAACTGCAAGACGACGTCCAACTCGAAAAAGCCATCGAGCTGATTCCGCAAGCCAAGGCGCTCTACCAAAACGCACGCAAAATCCTAGCCGAGCGCGAAGCCGGCCAACTCAGCCAGCCGCAGTAAGGGTCTCGTAGCGGCGGTCTTCAGACCGCCATCGAAGCAGGCCAAACACCGATGCTGCTTGCCGCATCGCCCGTATGTTGCGCTCTACCCGCTACTCGCGCCAAACGCCACAGACCACGGCTAAACAATTTGCGGAAAAACACGAACGTTGTCATTCCGAGGGCGTAGTTAGCCCGAGGAATCTGCTTTTTCTTTAACGCTCGCACTAAATGCGGATCCATCACCCGCTATCGCGGGTTCGAGGCGACACCCCTTGCACTTTTTCCGCGCCTACCCAATGCGCTGTGTTCGCAAATCGTAACTATTGCACGCAACGGCACGCCACCCCGAAACGCTTTCGACTGCCAGGCCGGGAGACCGTATCCTAAATCAAGGTCGCACCAGTCCGCCAGGTACCATGAGCGCCACGATACCGCTGCACAAAACGCTGGAGAGAGGCCTGCGGCAAATGTCGCCGACGGGCTGGGTGCTTACGGCCGCGTGGGTGCTGCTGGTCGGCGGCTATTCCATTGCCGCTCTTACAGTTCCGAACGGCCGTGGCCTCACCGCCTTCGGCGATATCTTGCAGTGCCTGGCCGCAATGTTTGCCTGCGGCGGGCTGGTCCTGAACTGGGGCACCCCGGAGAAGCGCACACGCGTCTTCTGGATACTATTGAGCCTCGGCTGTTTCGCCTGGCTCGCAGGCCAGTGCCTCTGGACCTATTTTGAAGTGGACTTGCGGCAAAGCGTTCCCAATCCTTTCATCGGCGACGTGATCCTCTTCCTGCATCCCGTGCCGATGATCGGCGCCCTCGCTCTGAAGCCGCACGATAAGCGCGACGATCTGAACGTGCACATCGGTTACCTGGATTTCTCCCTGCTGCTGGTCTGGTGGGTTTATCTGTATCTCTTCGTCGTGATCCCTTGGCAATACATCGCGCCGAACGTACCGGTGTACGGTTGGAGTTACGACCATCTGGCTGCGATTGAAAATCTATTGCTCACCGTGGGCTTTGCGGTGCTCATGACCTGGGCCCGTGGCACATGGAAGGAAGTCTACGCGCATCTTTTCAGCGCTTCCCTGCTCTACGCTGCCGGGTCTTACATCACCAACCGCGCCATAGATCGCATGGACTACTACACCGGCAGCCCTTTCGATTTGCCGTTGGTCGCTTCCTTCGTGTGGTTTGGCACCGCTGGAATAATGGCTTACCGGCTGAAGCCGCCGCGCGAAACGGCCTCTTCGCGCAATGACCGTACCAAGAAATGGGCCGCAGTGCTGGCCATGACCGCCGTGTTTTCGATTCCGCTGATGGCGCTCTGGAGCCTGTGGACCACGCGCAACCCGCTGGACGTGCGCACGTTCCGCATCGGCGTCACGCAGGTCACGCTGGTGGTGGTAGCGCTGCTGATCGCTTTGCGGCAACGTCTGGTGGATCACGATCGCATCCGGTTGCTGGACGAGTCGCGCGAGTCCTTCGACAACCTGAAACATTTTCAAGCGCAGATGGTGCAGACCGAGAAACTCGTCTCGCTGGGGCAGCTGGCCGCCGGCGCCGCGCACGAAATTAATAATCCGCTCACCGGAATTCTGGGTTACTCGGATCTACTGGTGGACGATCCCACGTTGGGCGATCGCCAGCGCGTCGTCGCCGAAAAAATCCGCACGCTTTCGCGCCGTATCAAGACGCTGGTCACCAGCCTGCTGAGCTTCGCCCGCCGCGTGCCCACGGAAAAGCTGGCGCTCGATTTGAACCAGGTGATTGCGTCGGCGCTGCATCTGAGCAACCTGGACCTGCGCGGCAAACACATCGACGTTCAGACCGACGTTGAGGACGATCTGCCGCACATTTTCGGCGACTCCAATCAAGTGCTGCAAGTTTTTTTCAACTTGATCAGCAATGCGGTGGACGCGCTGGAGGAAGTCGGCGGCGGCAAACTCGTGATTCGCACCTCGCACGCCGACGGCAAGCTCTTAATCGAATTCTCCGACAGCGGACCGGGCATCAAATCGCCCCAGCATGTTTTCGATCCGTTCTTCACCACCAAGCCGGTCGGTAAAGGCACGGGCCTGGGCCTGAGCATCTGCTACGGAATCGTGCAGGAGCATGGCGGCCGCATCGAGTGCTTCAATCGCCCCGAGGGCGGCGCCACATTCCTGGTCGAGTTCCCCACCAATGCGCTCGAGCCGTACGTCTCTGACGCGTCTCTTGCGACCTCTTCGCGATCCAATTGAAACGCAGTTGCTCCCGGGAACGCCAATCCCGGGCGTGGCACAGCCACTCTTGGAGTGGCTGTGCCACCTCAGGGATGCTTTTCCAGCCAGCGGCCCAGGACTGCGGCGGCGTGTTCGCAGATGGTGCGGTCGTCGGCTCGGAAGGCGGCGAGGAAGTGGCTGTCAATATCGAGCTCGCCGACAACTTTCCCTTCGACAAAGACGGGAACCACGATTTCAGATTTGGTTTCGAGAGAACAGGCGAGGTATCGCGCGTCGGCACTGACGTCGTCAATGACGATGGTCTTGCCGGTGGACGCAGCGGCGCCGCAAATGCCCTGATTCAGGGGGATGCGCGTGTGCGGGGTCATGGTGCCGCGAAAGGGGCCGAGAACCAGAATGTCCTGCGCGCCCTCTTTTTCGAGCATGTAGAAACCCACCCAGTTGTAACGCAGCATTTTTTGGTGCAGGAGTTTGGTGATGCCCTCCATCAGATCCCGCGCGGATTTCGCGATGGCGGCAAGGGCATTGAGTTCGTTGATCACTTCACGAGGATTTGGGTTAGTCGTGGGCATCGTTAAGAATACTAACGCGATTTTTCGACGCAGACCACTGGGAGGAGCACAGTGGGTTTCGCGCTATCGTTCGATCATTTCTTCCATCACGCTCGCTGCGGTTTTTTCCGCGGCGCTGGGCGCAGCGGACGGAATATCGTCCTGCCGGCCTTCCAGCAAATCGGCCAGCAACAGCCGCAAGTTTCCCTCATTCGTGGAATAGGCGAGACCGGTGTCAATATCCAGCACCTTCGCGCGGATGAGTTTTTCGATTTCGATGTCGAAGCACTGCATGCCCTCGCCTGCGCCGTCGCGCATGGCATCGAGCAGCGATTTTCCTTCCGTTTCGCCTTTTTGCACGTACTCGCGGGTGCGCAGCGTAGATTTCAGAATCTCGAACGCGGCGACGCGCCCGGCGCCGTCGGGCTTGGGAATCAAGCGCTGCGAAATAATGTAGCGGAACGATTTCGACAGGCGGTTGCGGATGGCGGGCTGGTCGGAAGACGGGAAGACGCCGACGATGCGCTCGATGGTCTTCGAGGCGTCAATTGTGTGCAGCGTGGAATAGACCATGTGTCCGGTTTCCGCGGCTTCCAGCGCCACTTCGATGGTTTCCTTGTCCCGCATTTCGCCCACCAGAATTAATTTTGGCGCTTGGCGCAACGCCGCGCGCAGGGCCAGCGCGAAACTGGGCGTATCGCTGTAAAGTTCGCGCTGATGAATGGTGGCGCGCTTGTGCTGGTGGAGAAATTCGATAGGGTCTTCGATGGTGATGACGTGGCAGGCTTTTTCCTCGTTGATCTTGTTGACGAACGCCGCGAGCGTGGAGGATTTTCCGCTTCCGGTCGGTCCAGTGACCAGCACAATTCCCGGGCGCAGTTGCGCCGCGTCGCCCAGCTGCTCGGGAAGATGCAGGGTCTTGAAATCAGGCACGGCACTGGGAATCACGCGCATGACGATCGCGCAGCTGCCGCGTTGGGTGAAGATGTTCACGCGGAAGCGTGAAAGCTTCGCCACGCTGTAGGAAATATCGCAGGAACCTTCTTCCTTTAGCTTTTCCACGGCGGATGAATTTCGTCCGATCAGGTCCGCGGCGATGCGCGCGGTGTCTTCCGCAGAAAGCACGCCGACGCCTTTGATTTTCAGTTGCATCAGCTGGCCGTGGAGTTCCACCTGCGGAGCGCGGCCGGGAGAAAATATCAGGTCGCTGGTCTTCGGCGCGGCTTGCAGCATGGACGCGATGATGTTAGCGGTGGGTGCGGAGCCAACCGGCTCGGCTGCGGGTGCGGGTGCGGGTGCAGCGGCGAGCGCAACGTTCGAATCTACCATGCCAAGTCCTCCCCAGTCGTCCGGGAAGGGGCCCGCACGTCGTCTGGTCTTATACAGTATGAGTCATGGCGAGCACGGCGGCGGAACCGAGTGCGCGGCTGTTCTCAAACGATTAGCTGTACTTTTTTGCTGTTGCGGCTGGGCGGGGTGTATGCCGCGATTTATGCGCTGAAACTGCAGCTATTTGTGCGTTTCCGGGCCTGGCCCGACCCGATACTCTTTCCCTACACCTGCCCTTCGTCGCGCACCGCGCGACGCGCTTCTCTCTTACTCTATATGTTGCAGATATGACTGAGCCAATCATTCCAAAATCGGGCGCTCCGAAACCGGGCCGCCGGGCCAATACGTCGGGTCATCGGGACACGATCCTATTGAGCGACGTGCCGGATGCCACGGCGGTGCTCGCCGAAGACGCTTCGTCCTCGGCGGCGGGTCCATCACTGAGCCCGGCGGCGCTGGCGGCGCTCGGGGTACGTTACGAAATTCTGGGCGAGGCTGGCCACGGGAGCATGGGCAACGTTTATAAGGCGCGCGACCGCGAGACCGGCGAGACGATTGCCTTGAAGCTCTTGAAGCCCGAGATTGCTTCCGATCAGGCCATGATGGACCGTTTCAAGAACGAACTGCTCTTCGCGCGGAAAATCACACATAAGAATGTTTGCCGCTTGCATGAATTCAATCGCGTGGGCGGAATCGCCTATACCTCGATGGAGTTTGTGGAAGGCGAAAGCTTGCGGTCGGTGCTGAATCGTTTTGGCGGTCTGCCGCAGCGCAAAGCGACGGACCTGGCGCTGCAGATTTGTTCGGGATTGAAGGAAGCGCACGTTCAGGGAATCGTCCATCGCGATTTGAAACCGGAAAACGTGATGATTGACGGGCAAGGCAACGTGAAGATCATGGATTTCGGCATTGCGCGCTCGATGGAAGCAGGCACGCGCCTGACGGGTTCGATGGTCGGCACGCCTGCGTATATGGCGCCGGAACAAGTGGCGGGCGAGCCGGTGGATTACCGCACGGATATTTATTCGCTGGGGCTGATGCTGTACGAGATGTTTACCGGCGCTCCGGCGTTTACCGCGGACAATTCGATTGCTGTTGCGTTGAAGCAGATGCGCGAAGATCCTCCGCCGCCGCATGAGATTGAGCCGAATATCCCGGCGGCGACCGAGCGCGCAATTTTGAAGTGCCTGGAAAAAGATCCGGCCAAGCGTTTTCAGTCCATCGCCGATCTGGAATCAAATCTGCGCTCGGCGACGCCCATAATGCCGCCACCGCGGATGCTCGGCAGCACGGCGACAACAGATTTGACCCACTCCTCTACGAGGATTCCGAGCGCTGCCGCCGCTGCTCCTGCTGTTCCGCGCCCTGCGCCACGCGGCATGTCGCCCTTCGTATGGGTTTTGCTCGGCGCGTTGCTGGTCGTTAGTGCGCTTGGCGGATTGCATTGGCTGGGAGTGGTCCAAGCCGCGAACCGAATCTCTCCGCCAGATTCAGCCGCGCCACCGAAGCCGCCGGAATTTGCATACGAACATCCCACGCCTCCTCCGGTCGAGCCAGTTTTGGCGGAGCCTAACGCGCCGGTGGCGAAACCCGTTGCGCACAGCAAAGCTCCCGCGCCGGAACCCGCCAAGCCTGCTGTGCCGGATGTGTTCCCGCGCATGGAGACTGGCCCGGTGCGCAAGAACTTTCACGGAAGCGCCGCGAATTCTACGAGAGGGCGGACGTCCGACCCTGTAATCACCAACTCCATGTACCTATGGGTGGGGCGATTCGAGCGCGAGGACAAGGCCCAATCAGCGGCCAAGAAGATCGAAGGCATGCAATTGCCCGCGTACATCGCAACGCGATCTTTTGCTGCTGCAAAATTCTATGCGGTTTTTTGCGGGCCGATTGACGCAAAGCGCGTCAGTGCGGTGACCGAACGGCTCGAAGCCAAGGGTTTCTCGAACGTCCACCAGACCAGCAATCCCATGGGCGGCTCGAAACAAAAAGAATAAACACAGATTTGATTACTCGCGTTCGTGGGCCGAAGATTCTTGGGGCGAGCAAAAATTCGCGAGGGCGACGCTCGATAGGCAATGGAGCGCAGAGGAAGTGCGATGGAAGTTGGCGCGCGCAGCGATACAGGGCGTGTTCGCGAGAACAACGAAGACAGCTTCCGGCTCGCACCGGAGTTGAATTTGTTCGTGCTGTCCGATGGCATGGGTGGCCTCGAGTCCGGCGAGCGCGCCAGCCGACTGGCGACCGAAGCCGTGCTGGCGCATTGCCGCGACGCACAGGCCGACGCGGAGCTAGCGGTTTTCGGCAAGCGCATCGATGGCGTGGGGGACGCGTCGAATCGCCTTGCGAGCGCCATACGCCTGGCCAATCAGGAAATTTTTCAGGCCGCGCAGGATATGGGCGGCAAGGGCGGAATGGGCGCGACGATTGTGGCCGTGCGCTTTCTCGAAGATCGCGCCTGCATCGCGCACGTGGGAGATAGCCGCGCGTATCTGTTCCGCGACGAGCAGCTGAATCAGCTCACGGAAGATCATTCCTTCGTGGCCGAGCAGGTGCGCCGCGGAATCATCACACCGGAGCAAGCCGGGCGCAGCCGCATGCAGAACGTGTTGACGCGCGCGCTGGGCGTCGAACAAAACGTGGACGTGGAGGTCAGTGAAGAACTTTTGCGCCAGGGCGACACGTATCTGCTCTGTTCCGACGGATTGTTTCGCGAGCTTTCCGAGCCGCAGATTGCCGGAATATTGCAGGAAGCCACCGGCGCGCAGCAGGCCGCCGATTCGCTGGTGGAGCAGGCGAATCACGCAGGGGGCGGCGACAACATTACGGCGATTGTCTTGCGCTACGCGCCGAAGCAGAACGGCGCGATCAGCAAGATCGGCCGATGGTTTAAGGCATCCGAGGATCCATCGTGATAGGGAGGACGTTCCCATGTCCAAGCTGGTTTTGAAATTCGAAAGTTCCATATTGAAGGAAGTGGCGGTGGGGCAGCAGGAGGTGAGCATCGGGCGCTCGCCGGACAACGGCATCGTCATTGATAATCCGGCGATCTCCAGTTATCACGCACGCGTGTTTCACGAAGACGGCCGGCTGATGCTGCAGGATTTCGGCAGCTTGAATGGCACGTTCGTGAATGGGCAGCGTGTGAAGATGGTGATGCTGAAGCCTGGGGATTCGGTGGGCATCGGCAAGCACACCATCGTGGTGACGGATTCGGTGGAAGTGCGCGCGACTTCGCTGGACAACGTTGCGGCGAAACCCGCCGTGCCCAAAATTAACGAGACGGTGATGCTTGACACCAAAGATCGCCGAGAGTTTCTGCGGCAGGTGGCCGCAGTGGGCGAAAGCGCGCAGCCCGCGCCCGGCCGTCTGAAATTGCCCACACTCGTGGTGCGTAATGGCAACACCGACCGGCGCGAATACACGCTTACGGACAAGCTCACCGTTGTCGGGAAGTCCGCGATGGCCACTGTGAAGCTGAAAGGCTGGTTCAAGCCGAAGGCAGCCGCGCAAATTAATCGCCGCGACGACAATTCGTATTACATCGGCCCGGCGGACAAAGTGCCGAGCGTGAATGGCACGCCGATCACTCATCCGACAAAGTTGGCTTCGGGCGATGTGATCGAAGTTGCCGGCGTTGAACTGGAATTTGTTGTGCGTGATTGAGTCATCTGCCGCGTACCGCAGCCGCGAGCTGTGGCGTTGAACTTGAAGCGGCGGCCACAATCGCGGCGCCGTTGTGCAAGGTCGGCTGTTCCATGGCTAGCGCGCGCAGCCGTCCAGGCGAATCGACCGAAAGCACTTGTCCGCTTTCGCGACGACACGTCCAAGTGACCGCCGCCAAGCGGGGCGAGGATAACTTCCGGGTTGCCGACCACTCGTCCAGTATGGTCGGGATTCTCTGTCCGATTCTCGTTCCAGCATTCGTTCGGGAACATTCACTTCCCCGAATCGGCATCCTTGGAAACCTGACCGTTTGGCCTTCTGTGGGATCTTTTCGAAACGGGCGGGACCGCGAAGCACGTTCATGTGCAGTCGATTGAAGTTTGTGGCGCCGACCGCACCGTGGGTACGGTCGGCACCGAGTCCGAAAAACCGCATTGGTCAGAATGCGCGAAAAGTCCTACAGGCCTTCCGAACCTTAGCGGTCGCGACCATGATCGAAATCGAACAGGTCGAAAAGGTCGCCGATCGCGGGCGAATTCCTCGGTACATAGGGATTGTCGTCAAGCGATTTTGGGTTCGGGAAGTTGTCGCGGCTGCGCTCGGTCAGCGGCTTCAACTTCCAGTTGCGCTCGATGAACTTCAGAATCGAGACGTGATCGGAATAGACGTGGCTGACGTGGCCGCCTCTGCTGAACGGGGAGATGACGATCATCGGGATGCGCGGACCGTCGCCGAAGAAGTCCAGCGGCTGGATGTAACCGGAGTCGTAGAAGCCGCCGGCCTCGTCCATGGTGATCATCAGAGCCGTGGAGGCGAAAAGATCTGGGTTCGCCTGAAGGTGATCCATGATCTTCTTCACCATGCCTTCGAACAGGTCTTCCTTCGAGCTGGCCGGATGCCCGTCCAGCAGGCCGTCGGGCTTGACGAACGACACGGAAGGTAGCGTGCTGTTATCCACCGCGTTGAAGAAGTCGATGGTGTCCTTGATGTGCGCCGTCCGCTGGGCCGTGTTGCCCATGATCGCGGTCGCATAGGATTCGAAGTTGCAGATGTTGCAGTACGCTCTGCCGATCTGCACGGTCGGGTTCGTACTTGCCGGATCGGCCTCGAGCGCGACTGCGGCATCGTACGCTCCGCCGTAGTAGGCCCAAGAAATCCCCTTTTCATTGAGTGCCTCGCCAATCGTCCGCACATTCGTCGGCGGGATGGAACCACCCTTGGCAATTCCTGCGGTATCCACAGTGCCATCCGGCAGGAAGCCGGGATTCAGATTGTTGATCATGTAGAACTGATTCGCTTTGCAGTTCGGCTTGGGATCGTAGGGCAGCGTAGCGAGGTAATCGCGTACAGCGTTCACGCCCGGCTGCGTCGAATCCGCACATTCCGTGAAGTCGCCGTTGAAGCCGATGTCCACGGTGTACTGGTCGTTTGAGCCCGGCAACGGATTTGGATTGGCGATCACACTCGCCGGCGGCATCGTCGCATTTCCATTGCCGTCGCTCCAAAAAATGGCGTCGCCGGTTCCCATCATCACGTGGTTGGCGCCCGTGCCGCCCATCACCGCCTGATGGTAATTGTCGCTCATGGAGAAATTGTCGGCGAGGCTCTTGAGAATCGGCACGTCTCCGTTTTGCATGTTATAGAACCCCATAGAGTTGCCCTCGCCATTGTCATCAACAAGGCCTGGCGTGACAAAGCTGAAGGGATCCGGTTCACTCGTATAGTTGGAGATGACGAAGGGATAGAGGTCGTTCAAGCAGCCCGACGGATTCTCAAACGTGGCGTTGCGGACGTTGCAATCCGATTGCTGCCACATCTCATACAGCCGGTGCGTCGTGTCGCCGGTGTAGGAGTCGTAGGGAAGATTTGGTCCCGCGAGCGGGAATGGCCCGTTTGGCAGATGACTGAAATTCGCTACTCGCGTGTCGGCATCCAGAATCTCGCCAGTTACGGGATTGAGAAACTCGGCTGTTTGTTCCGCCCCGGACGCCCCGGTGGTCAGCAGAACGAGGTCGTCGAGTTCCAGCGAGGGCTCGATTGCTCCCAGGAACGGGAGATCAACGGCTGGAAACGGAGGCGGCTCGCCTGTGACGGGGCTGGGCGAAAAATTCAGGCTCGGCTCGGGCCGCGTGGTGTAAGGAGCCTTTTCGCTGTTATCGAGACTGATGTAAAACGTCGTTTTGAATGGCGCAATGGCTTGAAATTGCGCTGCCTTGTCGAAGTGTGTACCAGGGGTGCCATCGGCGTTGATAATGTGCTCGGAGAGCAGGTTCTTGACTGAATCGCCGCTGGGCGAAACGTAGGTTGCGAATAGGTGATCGAAAGAGCGGTTTTCCCCGATCAGGACGATGACATGTTTGATAGGAGTCTCAGTGGATCGTTTCTCTTTATCTGGAGCTGGCAATGGGGAGGCCAGTGCGCCTCCGAGGCTGATTTGGAAGATCGTGAGCATCACCAGGCTCTTGCGCAAAAGGTGCAGCAAATTTGACACACGTGTTTTGAGCGACATTTATTCTCCCTATCGATAAGACTGCGCGGTTAAACGCGCGTGCGACAGTGAACCTGGCAGGTTAAGCTGCGATTACGCGCTTGTGAACACCGAGTAACAGGTTGTAAACATATGGCCAAGATCGGTGTTTCGTCCAGACAGCAGACACTTCCGGTTCGCGCCAATGCTGGCGATGTTCAGAAACGACGTTTGAGCAGGCCGCAATGACTTAGCCCTAAAGCCAGCTAATCGTGGTTCTTCTGGCGGTTCGGCTACCGCCCGAGTGACGGGCAACCCGTAAGCAATCCGCATGCATGAGCGCCGCCGTAACCGGAGACTGGCCCAGGAGCGAATTCGAAAGCGTTCTTCGAGTTCTGGCGGCTGCCGCTGTGCAATCCTCGTCTTCTACTTGGGAAGGACCGGCAGCGGGGCTGCTGCTTGCGGCACGGCGGTGCGGTAATCCTGGCCTAGCAGTTGCGCGATGGTAGCGGCGATTTGGCTTTGGGTTATGCGCGGGACGTTCGTCATTTCGCCGGTGGGTGGCGTGTCCGGACCGATCACGGCAATCCAGATGTTTTCTGCACCGGCGATATTTTTGTCGTGATCGCGCCAGAGTTTCAGGCCGCTGCCGCGGCCGTGGTCGCAGGTGATGATGAACGTCAGTTGATCGTGATATTCGGGTTTGGCTTGCATCGTGTCCCACAGTTGGGCGATGCGCTGGTCGGCTTCGTGCGCGGCTTGCAGCACCAAGTCGTATTTTCCTGCGTGGGCCCAGTCGTCCGTCTCGCCGTACCCGACGAAGAGCGCGCGGGGGCTGTGGTTCTGGAGATAATCGAGCAGATCTTCATGGGTGAAGGAATCTGGCGCGTCGTCGTCTTCCACGCGCGTGCTCGTTTCGTAGAGCTTCTTAAGTAATTGCTCGCGGGGTGTTAGGTGCTCCGCCCATGGCAGATTCCATCCCGCGCGCACTAGCAGGCCGCTTTGTTTCGCGCGAAAGATGTCGTTGAAGGTGTCCCACGTGCCGAAGATCGCAACGTGATTGTGAAATACCGGCTGGTTATTCAGCCACTCGAATACCGTCGCGGTTGGATTGGGGCCGAATTGGTTGCGGTTGATTTGCGGATTGGGATAGCCGGTGGCCATCTCGTTGTAACCCGGATAGGAAAACTTGAATCCGTTGGTGACTTGCGCGACGCTGCCTTTGTGTTGGTTGCCGTAAATCTGGCCTTGCTTGGCGACCACGGTCCAGAGGAAGGGCATCAGCGCTTCGCGGCGCGCTTCGGGCGTCTCGCGCCAAAAATCCTTGCGCAGCTGCGTTGCGTCCTGCGCGCCACCGTGTTTTGCGTCCATTAGATCGTCTTCCGGGCCGTCGAAGATTTCCTGCCATCGGAATCCATCGAGGACTATTAGGACGACGGCGCGGGTTTTCAGGGTGGTTGCGGCGGCTTTGACGATCGTGCGTGCGGTGGCGAGTGAAGATGCTAGTGCAGCGATCAGAACGCAACAACTGTTGAGAAAAAGCGCACGACGAGGATTCAACGGGCCTCCTGACGCACGGATCATATATCAGCTGCGCGCTAGCTATGCAAACGATGAGATGTCGTGAGCACTGGGCGCGGCCAATTCGCCAATCGCGAGAATGGCGGACCCGGGAGAGGCAGCGGTGACGGATTAGCGCAGAAGCGGCTATGAAGGCGTGGGCCAAATAGTCATAAAAACCACCGGTTAGAATGGATCGCTGTTGTTTGTTTTCAGTCATTTGCTCCGATTCTTAATATCACGACTACCGATTAGAATTGCGCATCGCGCGCCGCCGTCCGTCATCTTCGCCGGGATCCGTAGGGGCGGGTCTAAGACCCGCCCGCTGTGCGCCGTCATTCCTGTGTAAGCACCCGGCACCTTGGCCGCCGCGACCCAGCATCCGCAGACGCCATCGCCAAGCGCGCGCCCGCGCGCCCAGCCAGCCAAGCCCGTCGCCCGTGCCTCAGTCTCCATGTCGCGTCCTCAGCAGCGCCGACAGGCGCTACGACTCACGCTAACATATTCGCCAGCAGCTGAATATTCGTAGAAATGCTGATGAGGGTAAGCGATAGAAAAGATGGGTTGTAGTTTGCTGTGTTGGCCGATAGTGGGGCGTCCAAACCCCCACCCTTCGCGTGAAACAAAGGCGCGAAGGATGGGCCCTGCCTGCCTCAGGCAGGCACCCGGAAATTCAACTGCGTTCGTTTGCTGATGTGGAAGGGCTGGCCGCCGCCTACCCGCCGCAAAGTCCAACGACGCGCCACGGTGTTATCAAGTGTGGCACTTCCGTCCGGTATAAACCCCGGGCGGAGCATCCCTATATTAAGATTTCCTCATCGTGGTGACCGTTGCCCCATCCGTTCGGCGCTTTGTGGACCTCGGGACGTTAGATGCCATCGGAAACCGATCAGAAACCCGATCACGTTGAGGGAATCTTTGGCGGGACCGGACAGAAACTGGCGGCGTTTGGGAGAGCCGTCATGGTTCGCCGTGCTGTGCTGCCTGTTTGTTTTGTCGCGCTTTATGTCCTATTGACCAGGCCCGACATATTAATGGTGACCCAGCTAGGTTTCACCCTATGGTATCCGGCCACCGGTTTAGCTCTTGCCCTGATGCTGGATATCAGTCCTTGGTACGCCGTCTTGGTCTGCCTCGCTGATGCTATGTCTGGCGCATTGATTTATCACCAGCCCCTGGCGTCATGGAGCGAGACTGTCGCTCCCATTGCTGTTGCGGGCACCTATGCCACAGCGTCAATCGCTCTGCGCGGCCCTTTGCGAATTGACACGGGCTTGAATCACCGTCGTGACGTGGTTCGCTATGTCTTCGTTACGCTGACCGCCGCGATCCTCGCTACCACAATTGGCGTCGGATGTTTAGTCGCTGACCACACGATTCCCTGGAATCAGTTCTGGAGCGCGGCATTCAGTTGGTTCAGCGGCGATTCGATTGCGTTAGTGGCCGTGGCACCGTTCCTGCTCATCCACGTGCTTCCCTGGATTCGGCGGGAACTGTCGCCGTCTCCCATCAAAACTGTTACGGCAGGCGCCTCCTCTCAAAGAACGCTGCCGAGGATAAGACTTGGTCCGGTCGTGGAAGCCGTCGGACAGGGAATAAGCATTTTGGTTCTTCTCTGGGTGATGTTTGGACATCCACTGGGCCGACTGCAGCTTTTCTACCTGAGTTTCGTCCCCATCATCTGGATCGCCATGCGCCATGGAATCAAGCGCGTGGTCATCGGTCTGTTTGCCCTGAATTTCGGCATCGTCGTAGCTCTAAGAATATTTCCGCAGGAGCCGGCGGTATTGCCCAAGGTCGGGATGCTGATGCTCGTCGTTTCCTTTACCGGCTTGCTTGTCGGATCAGCGGTAAGCGAGCGGCAGCGCATGGCCAGGGAGCTTCGCGAGCAAAGCGACTACTTGAATTCGCTTATTGAAAACACCCCTCTGGGAATCGTCGTTCTCGACCAGGACGGACGCGTAGAACTTTGTAACGACGCCTTCGAACGCTTGTTTCAATTTGGCCGCAAGGATCTCATCGGAAACGAGCTGGACTCGCTCATTTCACCAATCGACGCCACCCTGCGGGCCGGGGAATTCACGGCGCAACTTGCTTCCGGAGAGCCCGTCCACGTATCCACGCGGCGCCTCCGCAAGGATGGAACGCTGATTGACGTGGAGCTGAATGCCATCTCTTTGCTCCAAGATGGCGAAGTTCGTGGCGCTTATGCAATATATAAAGACATCTCGGATCAAGTCCGAGCGGCGGAACAGGCCGAGGAGCACGCCGCATCGCTCAATCGATTGGTGGAAGAGCTCCGCTTGCAAACCAGTCAGATGACTCTGCTGAGCGAAATGGGCGACTTGCTGCAATGCTGCGCGACAACGGAAGAGGCATACTCAGTGGTCGCCCAGTCCGTCAAAAAACTGTTTTCCGCGCCTGTTTCCGGAATGTTATACGCATTCAAGTCTTCACGCAATGCGCTCGAGTCCGTGGCAATCTGGGGCGAGTCGCACTCCTCGGAGGCGGTCTTTGCTCCCGAGGTGTGCTGGGCTCTTCGGCGTGGACATCCACACTGGAGTGGTGATGCAAGCCAAGGTCTTTCATGCGCGCATTTAAAGGACCCGGCGAAGGCAACCCATCTGTGCGTACCCATGGTGGGACAAGGGGACACCCTAGGTATCCTCTGTCTGGAGTTTCCCAACGCGGAGCAAGCGCGAACAAGAGTTGGTGCTGACGCCTCTCGGGAATCGCAGCAACGGTTGGCGACGACCGTGGCGGCCCAAGTGGCACTTTCTCTGGCGAGCTTGCGATTGCGGGAGACCCTACGCGACCAATCTATCCGCGATCCGCTGACTGGATTGTTCAACCGCAGGTTCATGCAAGAATCCCTGGATCGCGAATTACAGCGAGCGAAGCGCAAAAAACGGCCGCTGACCGTAATCTTTATTGATCTCGACCACTTCAAACGGTTCAACGATACATTTGGGCACGCTGCTGGAGATCTGATTCTGCGGACCATGGGGGAGTTGTTCCTGCGCCATTTTCGCGGGGATGATGTGATCTGCCGGTACGGCGGCGAAGAGTTTGCGATCATCTTGCCTGAATCATCCGCGAAAGACGCCGCCAAGCGCGCAAATCTACTGCGCATCGAGGCGAGCAAAATCTCTATGCGCCACCTGGGTCAGGTTCTCGATAGTGTCACGCTATCCATCGGAGTTGCGACGTTTCCCGAGAATGGTTCGACGACCGAGCAGATTCTGCGAATGGCAGACCAGTGTCTCTATCAATCCAAAACGGAAGGACGGGACCGCGTAACCGTCGCGCTACGGCAAAGACAGGAATCGCGGAATTAGGTTCCGTTCACGATTGATATTCACATGGCGGCTGGCCAAGCGTTTCAGGCCGCCGGTCTCAAGGCCTTCGATTTTACAGGTGCCGCACTCTCGCCTGCCTGCGGCGGGCAGGCCGGAGGCGAGGGTACGCGGCTCAAGTCCCATCAAGGCGCAAAACAATTAGCCGCAGCGCTCACTTCGCCGCGGCGGTTTCTGCTGGCTGCGACTGCGGCTGCAATTCGCGGGCTTGGGCCAGCAGCTTTTTGAGCTTGCCTTCAATGGAGGCGTCGCCGATGTGTTCGTCCTGCAGGGCGCCTTCGGCGTCAATCGTGAACGTGTGCGGAATGGCGGTGACGCCGGACCGCTTTGATATCGGCGAAGTAAATCCGCCGTCGCGATGCGTCAAGAGGAACTGCGTGGGATGTGCGGTGAGTCGTGCGAGAGTTGCGGCGTTATTCACCCGGAGGCGCGACGGGTTCCTGGTCGGGCAATTTTCCTTTGCCGGTGATCGCGGCGATGATTTGCCGGCCGTGGAAGCGGCCATTCTCGATGAAGATGTGCGAAGTGTCGTTGCCACCGATCACGACGCCTGCCAGATAAATTCCAGGAATATTGCTTTCGAGGGTTTCCGGATCAATGGCGGGCTTTTTATTGGTGGTGGCGAGGCGGATGCCCAGCTTTTCGAGGAAATCAAAATCGGGATGATAGCCGGTGAGGGCGAAAACCTGGACCGCGGGAACTTTTTCCTCGTCCTTGCCGTCCTTGATCAGCACCTGCTGCGGCTCGATCGCAATTACCTGTGCGTGGAATTTCGCGCAGATTTCATTGGCGCGGATGCGGTTCTCGATGTCCGGCTTCACCCAGTATTTCAGCGTGCGGCCCATTTCCGCACCGCGATGAATGATGGTGACGCGCGCGCCGGCGCGAAACAGGTCGAGCGCGGCTTCCGCGGCGGAGTTTCCTCCTCCGATTACCGTGACATTCTGATTCCAGTAAGGGTGCGGCTCGGTGAAATAATGCGAAACGTGCGGTAGATTTTCACCACGCACGCCGAGAAAATTCGGATGATCGTAAAATCCCGTGGCCACTGCAATTTTCCGCGTGTGATATTTCTGCGGCTGCCCTGGCGAGTCCACGGTATGCACTATAAATGCCCCGTCGTGGCCGGTTACGCGCTCGACGCGCTCGTACTGGCGCACCTCGAGCCCGAAGTGCTCGACAGCGCGGCGATAATATTTCAGCGCCTCGGCGCGCGTGGGCTTGCCGGAGGCGACGGTCATCGGCAGCGAGCCGATTTCCATGCGCTCGGGCGTGGTAAAGAACGACATGTTCACCGGATAGTGGAACAGCGAGTTGCACAAGCAGCCCTTGTCAATCACCAGCGCGCGCAGGCCTTCGATTTTCGCTTCGATAGCGGTGGCTAGGCCCGTGGGGCCGGCGCCAATGCAGATAATGTCGTAGGAATCGCTCATGTGAGTAGTGTGCGATGGGATGGCCGCGAATTCAACTCCGTCGGTCGCAGACTTTGATGCCGCGGGAGTGAACGTGGATTCACAGTCGCGGGGGATACGCTGTTTGAAACTGTGCTACCGAGAAACAATCTACCGCAGAGACGCCGAGCGGCAGAGAAAACCGGTCAGAGCTGCGGCAGCAGCGCCTCGGACAATTCAGCGGCGAAGGCATCGAGCTCCGCGAGTCGCGCGGGCGTGACTTCTAGGCTCTCTTTTTTCCACACGAAGAATTCGCGCTCGCCGCGCCGAACCCGCACGCTGAAATTTCCGCCAATCAAATACGCTGGAGTGCCGAAAATGCCGAAGCCCCCGCTGGAGGCCGGAGCGAGCAGGGCCGCGCAGTTCCCTTTTCGCGTGCCGATGTAGTTTGCGTACATTGGGAATGCGACGATTTCGAAGCCGGCGGTGTGCGCGCGCTGGAGGATTGCGAGTTGCTGGGGTGAGAGGTCCATGCGCGTTCAGAATAACAGGCGAGTTGCGCCTAGCGAAACACAACTCAAAAGTCGCCAATCGGGAGATTGGCGCTCCCGGGGGGGCGTGCGGCACGCGCCGCGAGCGAGGCTAAGGAAAGAACCGTTTGATCAAGACGCAAAGAAAAAGCAGATCCCTCTCCCGCTTCCGCGGGATCGGGATGACATTACAGTTGTATGGCTCGCGCGAGTATGAAGGAGACAGCGCAGAGCGAAGAGTGGCTGCGCCACGATACGCTCAACGCCGGCGCGACGAAACCGTGGCGGCGTTACGCCGCGGAGGAGGAGATTGTGCCGGACTCGATTTCGCGCAGAATTTTGCGCAGCACGGAGGCGAGTTCTTCGCGGCTTACCTGGCTCTTGCGGAATTGCACTCGGACGTGGAAGGAATCGTCCTCGGCGCGATAGTCGAAGAGGAACGGTTGCGGACGCGGCGCGGATTCGGTTTCTTCCTGACGCGCGCGGCGAGCTTCATCGCGCGTCAAGCCGCCCTGCGCGATGCGCTGCACCATTTCCTGCATTTTTTTTTCGGTGGGCTGCCGCGCCACTTGCAGCAACAGCGACTTCGTCAAAATGCCGCGCTCAATGCACGCTTTGCGGATTTCGTTCGGAATCACGTGCAAGGACATTGTCTCCGTCACACTGGAGCGCGCGCGCCCGATTTTCTTCGCGATATCGTCGTGCGTGTAATCGAAATGATCGGCCAGGCGCTGCAATCCGTCGGCTTCTTCAAACGGCGTCAAATCCTTGCGCTGCAGATTTTCGATCAGCCCGAGTTCCAGAGTTTCGGCGTCGTCCGCGATTTTTTCGATGCAGGGCAGCTCGTGCAATCCGGCGGCTTTCGATGCGTGGTAGCGCCGCTCACCGGAAATAATGTAGTAGGTATCTTCGCGCGGAATGAAGCGCACCAACAGCGGCTCGAGCACGCCTTTTTCGCGAATGGAATCGGTAAGCTCGCGCAGATCGCCTAGAGCCTTGCGCGGCTGTTCGGGGTTTGGGCGGATTTTGTCCGTCGGAATCATGCGGCCAATGGACGCGCCGCTGAAACTGGTCAGCGTCTCCACATAATGCGCGTCATGCCGCATCTTGAGAGTGACGGGTAACCCGATCCTCTTGGACACGTTGTAATACCTCCTGAGCAA